>NZ_CALKZP010000020.1 GCF_938002845.1 uncultured Campylobacter sp. | reverse complement strand
GCGGACGAGCTAAGCTCGTCCTTGCGAGCGGGAGTGCAAGCACTCCCTGCACCCACCTAAAGTTACAGAAATTTTGCTACGCAAAATTTTGAATTTTTATCGGTTTAACTTCTCGGTTCGAACAAGATCCGAGCCTGCGAGCGGGGCTCTGCCCCACGCCCCGCTAAAGTTACGGCAGGCTAACGCCTGCATTTTTATCGGTTTAAATTCGCGGACGAGCTAAGCTCATCCTTGCGAGCGGGAGTGCAAGCACTCCCTGCACCTGAGCGGAGCAATACGAGCAAGCGTTAAGACGCTTGCGAAGTCTCCGCGAAAGATAGTCAGAAATTTTGCTGCGCAAAATTTTAAAATTTATCAGTTTGGCTTCGCGAGCAACAAAGCTTATATAGCGCTAGCAGCGGTAAAATTTTAGCCTCTGCGGCGGAGTTTTTACGGCGGCGAAATTTTAAAATTTCAAAGCGGGCGGTAGGACCGGAATTTTAAAATTCGCTCCGAATTTTAAGCATAAAAATCAAAATTTATCGTTACAATTACGTAAAATTTTTAAGGAGCGAAAATGAAAAAAATAGTGCTTTTAAGCGCAGCTGCGGCGCTTGCCGTAAATTTAAGCGCGCAGGAAAATAGCCTTGAGATCTACGCGAACTCCGCCTTCTTGTACCAAAACTTCGGCGCGCAAAAATCAAACTTCAGCGTGAACGTGCCGGAGTACTTGGATATCCGCAGCATCGAGATCGCGAGCTCTTGCGAGGTGCGCGAATTATCTTTGGGAGAGATCGAGCCCGTGAAAAACGCGGAATTCGCCAAAAAAGAAGCGGACGAAAAAAGCCTGCGCGAGCTGAACGACCGCCTGGTCGCGCTTAAAGCGCAGCAGCGCTTTTTAAGCGATTTTGCGAGCTTAAAAGATAGAAGTTTGGCGAGCTTAAAGGCGGATTCGCAAAAAATTTACGACGAAGTCCTGCTTGTAGCGGGCGAAATTTCAAAGACGGACGAGCAAATCGGAAAGCTCAAAGAGAAAATTTCAAAATATCACATCAAAAACGAGCGTCGCTTAAACGCAAACTTTGGCTGCGATCCGAGCTTCGTTAAGATCAGCTACCCCGTTGACGTAAGCGCCTACACGCACAACGAGCTCTCTGCCGATCTTGCAAGCGGCAAAATCGAGGTCGCGCAAAAACTCTCGGTGCAAAATCCGCTAAACGCGGAGCTAGCAAATTTAACGATCGCGCTGTATCCTTACGAATACTCCTCGCAGACCGCGCCGCAGCCGTTTTATCCATGGTACGAGGGCGAGCCTGCAAAGCCGGCGCCCGCGGCGGCGTATAAAAAGGATGTGATGCTAGAGACGGCGACTATGGATAGGGTCGCGCCTGCGATGGAGGCTAGATCGTCGTATGCAAGGACGGGCGCGAATATCGAAAACTCGCTCTCAAAGGCGTGGAAAATCAGCGGCGTAAGCCTCAAAGCGGGCGAGACGGGCGAGTTTAGCTTCGATAAACAGAGCCTGGATGCGAAATTTGATCTGCTCATCGACGGCTACGGCAGCGAGGCGGCCTACGTGCGAGCTAAATTTAGCCCCGTAAGAAACATAGAGGAGAGCGAAACGCTAATAAAGCTCGACGGCGTGCAGATCGGGCTCGTGCATCTAGGCTTTGCCGCAAACTCCGAGGCTACGGCATATCTGGGCAAAAACAGCCTGATCGAAGTCAAAAAGGAGCAGGCGAACAACTTTACGAAAAACTCCTTTTTCGGCGGCGAAAGCAAAAATTCCATGGCTTGGGAATACGAGATCAAAAACGGCTCCAGGCGCGCTTGGAACGTGGTTTTACAAGAGCGAGCGCCCGTTTCGACGCATGAGGACGTAAAGGTGGCGCTGAAAAACTCGCCCGAGCAGAGTAGCCTCGGCAAGGACGGACTGCTTAGCTGGGACTTTGAGCTAAAGCCGGGCGAGAGTAAAAAGATCCACTTCGGCTATGAGCTAAGCAAACCGAAGAAGTAACAAGCTTTGGCGCCGCGCGGTTAAATTTTGTGGTGCGAAGTAGCTTTTTGCTGTGTGGCTAAATTTTATGCAGCACCGTTTTATGAGACGAGCTCCCCTTTTGCCGCGCCGCTGAATTTTACGCGGCAGACTGACCTTTTACGGCGCGATTAAAGCTTGCGGGCATAAAACTAAGGTTGCGGCTTTAGAGCTTATCTGAAATTTTTGGCGCCGTGCCGAGAGGAATTTGAGCGCGGCGAGAATTTAAATTTAAATGCTACGGCAATTTAAAATTTAGCGGCGCGAGATATGAAATTTAGCGGCGCAGGGGGTTGGTACGGATAGAAAAACTTTGAGCATCGCGTAAATTTATCTCGAATTTAAAAGCTCAGGGCGATGAACACGAAGCAAAGGTATAAATTTAACGCAGCGGCGAGGCGTGCTAGCCTTGCTGGCGGCGCCTAAAGGATCGTAATGAAATTTCGCAAACTTAAATTTAAAATCCTAGCCGCAGTGCTACTTTTCTGCGCCCTGTTTATCCGCATCGTGCCCGATTACTCCGCTTCGCAAGGCTCCTGCGTAGTTACTATTTTTGGCTATTACAAATATCAAAAGGGATATTGTCTAAAAGAGAATAGAATTCTGAGCAACGAAGAGTTACTTCGAAATGCCGCTATAAATTATTTTAAAAGATATCACGACTATGAAATTTTGCGAAATACCATTATCGACGAGCACGATATAAAAATTTTCGGCCATAGTTTTTATACGGCGCGCATCTCCAAGCTCTATCTAATCGGCGATTTTAATGAAGAAAACTGGTTTGATTTTTTAGTTGAAAATACCGATAGAAAGAGTTTTGATTATGAGATAAAAGACAAGACGCAAATAGATATCTCCGATCTATCCAAATACTTTGTGTATAAGGATGAAATTTTAGGCTTTAGACAGCCTATTATCTTATCGGAAGAGAAAAATCCATTTCATAACGGAAAAATGTTTTTAGAAAAATCATTTTTAATTAAAGAAAATCAATTTTTTGTGAATTATGTTGATGTCGATGATATAAGTTTTTACATTGAATATAATGTTATTAAAAATTTAATGGCAATAAAAAGCGGATATGAGAGTTTAGAAAACTTTAACAAAGTCTTGGCTTATATTCATATGAAGCATTTGCGACGTAAATTCTCATACGATAATTGCGGAAATATAAATTTTGATATCAAAGCTCCGGCGGAACAGGAACTGGATATGTGGATTCACGGCGGATAAAGTTAGTCGAAATTTTATCTTAACGAATGTAACCGAAAAAGGATAAGAGATGAGCAAAAAAGAAACTGATCTAAGATTAGACTTAGAGGGTAATTACGGAGCCGATATATTGAGTTATTATTTGTGGGGGAAGAAAACTCCTCCTGGTCCGAAAAAATTAGCCTCTAACGAATGGATGGATAGAAAAGGACTGATATGAAATTCTACAGGTCTATTAAATTTAAAGTGCTAGCTGGAGCGCTACTTCTTATAATAATACTCTGCGCCATATTTATCCGTATAATTCCCGATTACTCCACTTCACGAGGTTTCGCTGTCGTTTCTCTTTCCGACTATAACAAATACAAGCAGGGCTATTGCCTCAAAGAAAACAGAATTTTGCCCAAAGAGGAGCTATATAAAAGAGTAGCCGGGGCATATTTGGACTATGATGTAAAGCTATATTGGATGATTGATGCTTATAGGTTGAAAACCTTCGGTAGTCTTTGGTCCAGTAGATACGAGGTTGCATACTATGAACTAGAAAATATAAACTTATCAAATTGTTTTGAGGTATTAGAAAAATATTATCAAGAGGGAAAAACGACCGAGCAGATACTGATGAAAGATTTAAAGGCTAAAAAAACCGATCCGAAGAAATATTTAAAAATAAATTTGAAAGATACGAGCGTTGGATTTGACAGACCGATAGTTAGGGTTGGCGGTGGCGAGAAAGAAGTCACAGGTACTTTGTTTCTTGATAAATTTGCTATATTTAACGGCAATTATATGCAATTTAACCATTCGGAGTATCTGTGCGATACGAGAGAGAGGAAATTTTATTATCGTGAAGAAATACTATAAAGAGAGAAAAAATGCCGTAGTCGGTATCGGAAAAGGTTTTAAATTTGATAACTGCGGCAATATAAATTATCCGCTGGAAGAATATTATTTGGGCGGTAGAGATATAGAGAGGCGCTAAATTCTCTAATATTAATTTCATTAAAAAATTTATGGGACTTAAGACCGATGGATGCGGAGCAAAGGTATAAATTTAAATTTCACAGGACGGCGAAGTATGCGTTTGCTTCGCTGGCGGCATTTAAAGGATCATTATGAAATTTCGCAAACTTAAATTTAAAATCCTAGCCGCAGTGCTGCTTCTTATAATAATACTCTGTGCCGCATTTATCCGTATAATTCCCGACTACTCCACTTCGCGAGGCTTCGTGATAGTTTCTACTTTCGACTACAACAAATACAATCAAGGATACTGCCTAAAAGAGGATAGAATTTTGCCCAAAGAGGAGCTGTATAAAAGAGCGATTTTGGATTTTTTTGAAAAAGGCAAAATAATTCTTTATACTGCGAGGAGCAATGATTGTAAAAAATTCAAGGATATAAATAAATGCAGAGATATCTATAATAAAATGCTGAATTATTACGCTGCTTATGGGTACGGCAATAAAATAACGTATGATAAAGTATTGGAAATAAACCGAGATAGAAATATCTCTTTTAATAAATCAAGATATATCTATTTTGAATTACTCAATTTAAAGCCTATTGTTTTGAAGCCGGAATTTATAAGCGTAAATTTAGATAAAAATAGTGCGGGATTTACTACTCCGATAATTCAATTAGTAGGCGAGCATGAGTATTATCTATATAATGGAGATGGCATAATTCTAAATAGAAATAAATTGGCTTTTACCTACATCTATCTTTTTGATAACGAAAAATTTATGGAGCAAATAAATAAAGAATTAAGTTGGTATGAGAACCATAAATCAGATCTTAAACAAAATATTAGCTATTTAGAATTTGATAACTGTGGCACTACGAAAACCAATATAGACAAAAGTGTTGAGAGTATGATAAAAGAATTGGCAGATATGCCCTGATAAAATGTCAAGGAGTACACAAGATATAGTGAGTGCGGAGCAAAGGTATAAATTTCACAGGACGGCGAGGTATTTGCTGGCGGTGCCGATGGTTTTCTTGCTTGATTGGTGGGCAGCGGCATTGATTTTGGCGGTTTTGCCTTTGGCAGGTGCACCGAGAATCGCCGTTTTTGCGGCAGCATTTGCGATTTTGGCTTGCGCGCTGCTTTGGTATTTGTTCAAAAGGTATAAAAATTTTAAGCTAAGCAAGCTGTTTGTAGAAAATCCAAATCTCAGTTTACTGCTTTTTGCGGTAGAAAATTTATCGCTCGGCGCTTTTTACGGCGGGTTTTTGGCATGCCTCGCGGCGGGGTATTTTTGGGGCGAGCGTGCCGCCGGCTGGAGCGTGGCGTTTGCAT
>NZ_CALKZP010000019.1 GCF_938002845.1 uncultured Campylobacter sp. | reverse complement strand
GGAATTTTGGAATTTTGGAATTTTGGAATTTTGGAATTTTGGAATTTTGGAATTTTGGAATTTTGCGGCGCGCAGATTAATAAACAAATTAAAACGCGCCGCGGTAAGTCGTGCTAGCAGCTAGTTTGTAGCGTCTTGAAGCTCTTCTTCGATCTCGGAGTTGCTTTTTACGACCATGCCTGAGCCGTGGATGACGCTAGGCATGCAGGATGTGCAGATATGCACCGTCTCGCCGTTTTTATGCGCCTTGATAAAGACCGCGTTTTCATCGTCGCTGCTTTTGAGCGAACATATATTGCAAATGTAAATATCGCCTGATTTCATAGAAATCCTTTCTTAAAAAATTTCGCACTATTTTATGAAAATTTCAAAATTTTTCATTGATTTTAGTTAATCTTTAGCGATTTTTATTGCGGGCGCTTTCGTCTATCAACACTATGTGCGTCAAAAAGATGATGAAAAATAGCTGGAAAAATAATCCTACCAGCGGGATCAAACACAGCAGATAAAAAATAAAAGCGCTTAGAGCAAATTTATATCCGCCGCCCATTTTATAAGAGCGCTCGAAGCTTTTCGCGCTTAACGCATTTGAAGCGACGTCGATTAGAACCAGCTTGTAATAGATATAAAAAAACGGCACGTTGATGATGAATAAATTTATTACCGGCACAAACAAAAGCACCGAGCAGATAAATAAAATCGCTAAAAATTTTAAAATTTCAAGGCTCATCAGCTTTAGCACTCGCGCCGTGCTCGCTTCATCCGCGCGGATTAGGCGGTAGTGGCGGGCGTTGATCTCTTTAGTGACTGCGGGCGTCAAAAAGGCCGCGATGATAAGCGCACAAAACACGCTAAGCATCAGTACTGCAAAGCTGGCAAACACCGAAAAAATCGCGCCGATAATCCACTTCGTAGCAGTAAAGCTTAGAATTTTTGCAATTACCGGGAAACGCTGCTCGTCCAAGAAGCTAAAATCGCCGCTTTGCGCGCCCTGCGAAAGCGCGTCAAAAAGCTCTTTGCCGCCGAAAAATGCGAGCGTACCTAAGATTATGAGCGAGCACACAAGCGGCAATAGCGAGAGCAAAATAAACTTGCGCGTAAAAAAATCCTGCTTTGCCAAATTAAAAATTCTACCCATGTATGCTCCTATTTGCGTTATTTTAGCGACTTTTGCGACGGAATTTGAGCTGAGCAATTTGGCTACCGCACGAAAGCGCCTCATTGATCCGCCCACTTGGCTCATTCGCTTGCTTTAGCCGGCTCATCTCGCATTATAATATGAAATTTATGCTTTGATTACCCGCCCGCGTTTAATCTGCTCATTTATAGTGCGTAAAGATTTTGCCTGCTGCGAATATTTATTTGCTTGCTACGCGGAATTTTGCCACTTGTATGCAAGCAAAGCATTGCATAAAATTTCAGGCTCAAAATTGCAGAATTCCAAATCAAAGCCCTTTTTTAAAATTTGCTTGCCGAAATTTTATAGATGAAATTTCAAAATTTCAAAGGGAAATCTCGCGCGCAAACCCACGACTTCACTTCGTCGCGTCGTAGATCTTTTGCAATTGCTCGTAAATTTCGTTTGCGCTTACTGCGCCTTTTGATAGCGCCTCGATTAGCACCTCGTTATCTTCAAGGTCTCCCCAGATTTTGCGGTAGCCGCCTTCTTTGTAACCGTGGTCTTGGCGGAATTTATTTAGCACGTTTTTACCGATATATTTGGCAAAAAGAATGTCTAAGCTCACGCCACATTTAATCGCCACGCGAAAAAAATCGGTCAGCAGCTCGCCGATTTGCAGCTCAAAGCCGCTCGTTTCGTGGATTATGAGCTCGATGTCGTTTACGATTTCGTAGATGCTGTATTCGCGCACATCGTAGGCGTAGGAGCTAAACTCCGCAAATCCGCTTACTGCCGTGACGTCGCTTACGATGTGGTCGATGTCTTTGCCGCCGTAATATTGCTCTAAAATATAGCTCATCACGAAGTGCCAAATATCAACGATCTCGATGACGATATTATTCACGTCCGGCGCTGCAGAGATATTTTTCCAATGCTTCCACGCAAAGCTATCGATGAGCTCTGCGCATTCCATGTAAATGCAGCGCTTCCAGTTGATAAGTTTGCCGTTTTTTGTATAGCCGTCCTCCCAGCCCACGCCATTTGTTTCGTCGTTTAGGGCTTGCTGCATCAAAAACATCTCTTTTACTTTTTTATAATTTTCCATAAAAATTCTCCTAATTTTGGCTCGCGATTATAGCTAATAAAAGAAAATCATTGTATAATTTAGTAAAAAGGAGGCTTAAAATGTGTGCCGCTCAGGATAAATTCGACGAGTTTTTAGGCAGGATGAAACTCCTATCTCTCGGAGTTTTGCGCAATAATCTGCCATATTGCTGCAGTGCATTTTATGCCTACGATCCGCAAAATAAGGAGCTCATCATCGCAAGCGCGAGCGACTCCGAGCATATCAAAGCAGTCTTTGCCAACCGCGGAGTTGCGGCTACAGTCGCGCTGGATACGAAATTTGTAGGCAGGATCAAAGGCGTGCAGATTTGCGGCCATATCCGTAGCGCGGATGAGCGCGAAACCTCGCTATATCTTAAGCGCTTCCCGTTTGCGCGCGCGATGGAGACCGATTTTTTTACGATCAGAATCGATTGGATGAAAATGACCGATAATACTCTAACTTTCGGCAAAAAGCTAATTTGGGAGCGCTAGCTCGCTAAGAATATTGTCTATTTATATTTTGCGAAATTTTAAACTTTGCGAGGCTTAAATTTTATCTAGTAAGATTTTGAAATTTGCATAAATTCTATCTTGCCGGTTTTTTCAAAGAATTTCACCATTAGACCCGCTTTAAAATTTCCGCTCGGTTGGTTTTTGGAATTTTACAGCATGGAATTTAGCGTAAAATTTCATCTTGCAAGCTGAGGTTGTCGCAAATTTTATTCCCTTAAAAGCGGAGCCTGCCGCATAGAATTTTGTGTGAAAATTTTAAAATTCTAAAATTTGACTTTTCAAAGTTAGCTTGACGCGCGAGCTTAGCTCTGCCGCTCCCTGATTTCGCTTACTAGCCGTCCGCCGATCGCGTAGTCGTCAGTGGATATTTCGTCTATCGTCACGACCGTAGTTTTCTCGCCCCTGCCTAGCACGGCTACCAGGGCATCGGTTAGGTCTTTTACGAGCCTTGCTTTTTGTTCGCGACTTAAGCCGCCGCGCTCTTTGGTGATTTTGACGTTTATGTAGGGCATTAATTCTCCTTAAAATAAACGTAATTGTAACTAAAATTTCGTCTGTGCGCCTAAAAGTGCAAAATTTATGTTAAAATCGCCGTGATCTGAATTTAAGGAGAAAATATGCCATTATTAGATAGTTTTAAGGTCGATCATACCCGCATGAATGCCCCTGGCGTGCGGCTCGCAAAGAGCATGAGCACCAAAAGCGGCGATAAGATCAGCGTCTTTGATCTGCGGTTTTGCCGTCCGAATTTAGAGATCATGAGCGAGCGCGGCACCCATACGCTGGAGCATCTTTTTGCAGGCTTTATGCGCGAGCACCTAAATAGCGCAGACGTCGAGATCATCGACATTTCGCCGATGGGGTGCCGCACGGGCTTTTATATGAGCGTGATCGGCGCGCCTAGCGAGAGTGCCGTCGCAGCGGCGTGGAGCGCGAGTATGAAGGATATTTTGGGCGTGGGCTCTCAAGCAGAGATCCCCGAACTGAATAAATTTCAATGCGGCACCTTCGCGATGCACTCGCTAGCTGAAGCTAAACAGATCGCGCAAAACGTGCTAAATAAGGGGATCGGCGTGATCAAAAACGACGAGATCGCACTGGATCCAAGCAAGATAAAATAGTTTTGAAATTTAAGAGATAGTGCAAAATCTAGCACTATCTCTTTGGGCACCGCTTGTTCCGCGATCAGTGTATAACGCACCATAAAATATTATCGTAAAATGTGCAAAAATTCGAGGCGCAAAAATGCGTATCTGTTAAAACAAGCCGGAGGTAGCATTTATTTATGAACCGACTTGGAGCTTGCTGTAAAGTCTGCGCCATGCGAGGTCTTTGATAAAAGCTACGATTTGGCTTTAATCTGGGTAGCAAAAGCGCGCAAGCAAAGCTCATATCAAATTTAATAAATTTATCTAGCAGAGCAGTTTTAAATTTAGAGGAATTTTTAAAATTCCGTCTTAAATTAAAGCAGAAATTCTATCCGCAAATACCACGCTTATGCGCCTTCTTACTTTTAGATGCGATCTTCAATCCTCCAAAAAAATCGCACAGTAAAATGTGAATTTAAAATTTTTATTTAAGGTTGCGTTGCGAGTTTGGCGCTTGAAATTTCACTTTCGCTGCACGAAAAGGATGCTAAAATTCCGCCGAAACCGCACCGGATGCGGTGAACTTAAAGGAGCGAAAATGCAAAGAATTTTTCATATAAAAGATGCTATTTGTAGCGACGAGCGAGCCGTAAAAACGACATTTTTTACTACGGAGGCCACTTGCGGCGCGGTTTGGATCGTCAAACGCGGCCAGGTCGTAGCGCCGCATATTCACCCCGGTGGCGATGACGTGTGGATTTGCTTAAGCGGACGCGGCGTGTTTTATCCGAGCAAGGGTGAGGAGGTGCCGATCTGTGCGGGTGATCTAATCATTTCCAAAAGCGGGGAGTGCCACGGTATGAAAAATACGGGCGATGAGGATTTTGTGTTTGCAAGCGTTACGGCGCCGATTCCGTGCGGCTACGAAGCGCTTTGAATTAAAATTTGCCAGAGATTTTGTGGTATTCGTAAAATAAATTAGCGCCGCAAAGAGTTGAATCAGAATTTGTCCGTAGCGTTAAATTTCATAAATTTAGCCGCGCTTTTGTACAATTTCAAGTGCCGCGCAATCTGCGGCGAGATTAAATTTGAGGCAAAAGATGTATGAAGATTTTACGCAAGAGCCAAAGGGCAAGCGCGCACAAAAGAAGCGCAAAGCTAGGGCGCGCGAGGCAGAAACAGATCGTAAGCCGGTGCGAGACGCGCCTCGAGGCATGCCACTTTGGCGCAAGATCGTGCTTGGTGCGACATTTGTATTCGCGGCTTTTAGCGTGCTAGCTCTGTTTGCCGTTATAAATTCCGCAGACGACTACTCGCCGCGGGACGACGAGCAGATCAAATACAGCGATTTTTATAAAAAAGGAGATGAAATTTACGCCCTCGTGGTGGGCGCGGGCTATTTTGCGATACCGAGCGTGGACGCGGCGAGCTTTCGGGTTTTGGATTTCGGCTACGGCTACCGCTCTAACGTCGCCGCGGATAAAAACGCCGTATATTGCGGCAATATCGCGATGAGCGAGCTAGAGCCCACACGCACGAAAGCCGTAGCGTTCGGATACGTAAGCGACGGGCAAGTTAGTTATTTTTGCGACGGCGAGGCGGTACCCAACGACGCGCTAGGGGCGCTTAAGCTCACTTATGAAACCTTGGCGCATATTTTTTGGGATGCGCCCAAGCCGCAAAGCTACGTCTATAAATTTAAACGAGTGGACGCCACGGATCTGCGCCAAATCGCGGGCGTGTATTACGCTGCGCAGGGCTCGCGCGCGTTTTATAAGGGAGAGGTTTTGCCGGGCGCCGATGCCGCGAGCCTGCGCCAGATAGAGGGAAGCGACGGCAGAGCGAGCGACGTTTATGCCGCGGACGGCGCGAACGTGTATTTTAAAAACCTGCGCCTTGACGCGCGCGATAACGGCGGGCATTACGAACTTTTGAGGCAGCGGTTGAGCTATTTTTTGTGGGATGCGAAAGGCGGCGACGTTTTTGCGAACGATTTAAAATTTGACCCAGCCGCCGCGCCCTATACTCCGCTAAATAGGCAGCTTGCGCATTCAAACCATCTATTTTTTGCCTCCTCTGGCGGCATCTATTATTTCGACGAGAATGACGGAAAGCAAAAGCGCGCGGCAGACAATCCCTTTGCGGGCGAGGCTCACGCGCTTAGCGGCAGCGTATTTCAAAGCGGCGAGCGGATATATTTTTTAGAAGGCGCCGAAGTTTGGGGCGGCGGTCGCAGCACTCGCAGGCTGGTCGCTCGCAAAAGCGGACTTTTCGCGCTTGATCTGCCGCACGAATGGCGCAGGGTCGGCGGCGTGCACGGCGAACTATACGGCTGGGTCTATTCAAACGGCGGGCGATTTTTCTACTTCGACGATCTGGGCTCTTCGCAGCTGATAGATCGGTGCATTTATGAGATCAGGAATTTAGACTTGGTTGAAATTTTGCTTCAAAAAAGCGGCATCGGCACGAGTAAAATTCGCGAGATGATAAAGAGCGGCGGGCTTGAGGCGGTGGACGGCGAGCTGCTTTTTGAGGTAAAGACGCGGGTGGAATTTTAGCCGCGATTTAAGCATAATTCAAGCATGGAAAGTGCTGCTAAATTTTAAATTTGATTTTATTTCGGCATAAATTTTTAAAATTTAAATGTAGTCGTGGGCTCTAGCGTAGGTTTAGAATTTAATCGCAAATTCCTTTAGAGGGAGCGCGCAAATTTCGTTTCGCGCCGTCGCGACGACGCGCGAAATATTTTATATCGGTCGCGATTTTCGCGTCACGGCGCGCTTGGATAAGGCATCGCCGTAAATTTTATTTTAGCACCGCAGCTTTTGTAAATTTTGCTAGCAGTGCGGGCAACGCGGCGACAGAGCGTAAATTTAAAAGGCTCAATCGCAAAGCTACGCGCATAAAACTTGCGCACCGAGCTCGCAAGATAAAATTTAGCGGCTTGGATTCAAAAGCGCAAATATCTTATTTCGATATGAAATTTAACAGAGCGAGTGCAGATCAAGCGGCGCGATCAAAGCGCCGTTTTGCAGACCCGCGAGCTTTAAGTAAAGCAAAATAAAGCGCTATTTTATAAATCCGCTTGCCACTACGCGGTCGCGCTCGTCGTAAAAAACCGCGAGTTGCGCCGGAGCGATGCCAGCTGCGGGTGCGGACAGCACGGCATGCACGCCGCCGTCTTCGCGAGGCGAAATTTTAACGGGGAGTTTGGCGCTGCGGTAGCGGATCTTAACGCCGAGACCCGGCATATTTAAAATTTCATCCTTGCTTAAAAAGGCGTTAAAATTTTCGGTGTCGAACTCGTAGGTCGCCAGCTCCTCCTTACCGCCCACGACGATCTCGTTTTTGTGCGGGTCGATGCTTAGTACGAAGTGCGGCTCATGCGCGCCGTGCACCGTAAAACCGCGGCGCTTGCCGATCGTGTAATGCATATAGCCCTCGTGAGTACCGATGGCGTTGCCCGCGCGGTCGCGCACGATGCCGGGCATTTTGGTACCCGTGTGGCGGTTCAAAACGTCGATATAGGTGGTATCTACAAAGCAGATCTCGCTGCTTTCGCTCGCAGAGGCGATCTGCGAAAGCTCCGTATAGGCGCGCGCGGCCTCTTTGACGTCCTTTTTATACATCCCTCCAAGAGGAAAGAGCATAAACTTAAGCGCGGCAGGATCGATGTTTGCTAAAAAATAGCTCTGATCTTTGCTAAGATCTACAGCGGCTTTTAAAAGCCCATCCTCGATGCGGACGTAGTGCCCCGTAGCTAGGCGCTCAAAGCCCTGCTCGCGCGCAAATTCCAAGAGCTTGCCGAGCTTTATGCGGCGATTACACAGCGCGCACGGATTTGGCGTAAGACCGCCTATATAGGCCTGCACGAAGGGCTCGTAAACATCGCGATTAAAATCATCCTGCAGATCCAAAATGTGGATTTTTATACCCAAAAACTCGCCCACTTTGCGGACTTTGGCGATGTTTGCCTCGTGATAGCCGGGCTTTGCGTGCAGCTTCATATAGCAGCCCTGCACCTCGTGCCCCGCGTCTTGCAGTAGCTTCGCGCACATTGAGCTATCCACGCCGCCGCTCATCGCGACTAAAATTTTCATTCGTTCTCCTTACGTCGCACATCTGCCAAAATTTCATCCACGCTGTCGCAGAGCTTAAAATTTTGCAGATCGCTTTCGTTTATCGCGCCAGATTTTAGCAGCGAAGTGCGGAAAAACTCCATCAAAGGCGCGTAAAATTCCTCGTCGTAAAGATAGATCCGTGCGCGTTTAAAGCCCGTCTGCACCAGCACTAGAATTTCAAAAAACTCATCCAGCGTCCCAAATCCGCCCGGAAAGATGACGAAAATTTCGCTGTTTTCGATGAGGGCGCCTTTGCGCGGCGCAAATGCCGAAAATTTCGCGCCCTGCGTCAAAAAGCCGTTGCTTTTTTGCTCAAACGGCAGCATGATGTTAAAGCCCACGCTGTGCGTCCTTGCTCTCGCAAATGCGCCTCGGTTGGCGCCTTGCATAATGCCGCCGCCACCTCCGGTGATGATCGAATATCCTAAATCGGCGAGCCCTTCGCAGAGCTTTTGGGCGTCTTTTACGTAGCGATTGTCCTCGCTAAAGCGCGCCGAGCCGAAGATCGTGGCGCTTTTGCCCACGTTTTTGAGATTATCGCGGGCAATTTTGATGTCTTTTAAAATTTCTTTCAACTGCATGATTAATCTATCTTTTGTGTATATTATTTAAAATTTTAACTTTAAGAATAGCATTAAATTTTTAAAATTCCGTTTAAAATAGTAGAATTTGCGTGATTTAAAATCTCATCGTAAATCATACTAGGTTGCTAAGCTTTCGTAAAAATCCGCCGACGCCTCGATAAGCGCTCATATCGATAGGCTCCAAGCCCTGTTTGCTCAGAAATCGCGAGACGCTCTGTCTAAGCGCGATAGTAGCGGGCGAAAACGGATAGTGTGAGTTAAAAAGCGCGCGATTTTGTGAGCAGATGGCTACTTGTTTGCAAAACGGCACAAAGCCTAGCAGTTTAAAGCCCAGCTTGCTTATATTGCGGTGTGCAACCGACTTTAGATTGTCGTAGATCATCACGGCATCATCCTCGCTCGCGGTAAAATTTAGCAAAAACAAAGCCTCTTTTTTGCTCGCCCCGAGCGTTTTTAAAAGCGCGTAGGTGTTGCTGATCGAGCAGGGTTCGTTCGCGCACAGCACGATATTTTCGTCGCCGATGCTCAAAAAATCTCCAAGATACTCAAGCCCCACATCGATCAAAATAAAATCGAAGATTCCCGCCTCTTTCAGCTCGCTTGCGAAGCGAGCGGGGCTTTCGTGAGCTTTTGCGTTTGCGAAATTTCCGGCTTCTTCGGGATTTGATGAGCGGGCGGAATTTTTCTTTTCATCTCCACTTGTGGAATTTTGAGAATTCTCGTCAGGGATTGAATTTTGCTTGGTGAAATCATCGCTTTTAAAATTCTCTAAGCTTTCTGATTCTGTAAAATTCCATCCATCTTCGCAATTATGCGGCTTTTTGGCTGCACAATTCGTAGAATTTTTTGCAGCGTTTGCCATTGAATTTGCAGCGGCGGAATTTTCTGAGTTGTTTTTGCCATCAGAGCTCATGAGTTTTTGCGCGTAATTGTGCGAGCCGCCACTTTCGTCGTCTTGCGAGCTTTGCACGACGTAATTATCTGCGCTAGAGCTTGCGTTTTTGATAGAATTTTGCGCCATAGAATTTGTGCTATTTGTAGAATTTTGTGAAGACGCGGGATTTTGTGAAGCAAGTGCGGGCGAGACGAGCGTTAAATTTTGCGAAATTTTTACCGCAACGGCGCTTGGCAGCGAAATCCTCTTTCTTTGCAAAGCGTTTAAGATGATCTCTTGATTGTTTAAATTTGGCGCTTCTATGATCGCCGTACGGTAGCCCTGCTCGCTTAGAATTTCGGCGAAATTTGCTGCAATCACGCTCTTGCCGACTCCGCCCTTGGCGCTTAAAAAATTTACGATTTTAGTTTGCATATCAGTCCTCTTTTAAATTTCATCTCTCCAAGTGGCAAAATCACGCTTATGCGCTCGCAAACACCCGGATGCGGTAGCGCGAGCCGTTCGCAGGCACGCACCTTTGCGCTTGCATATAAAATATCCACGTCCAGCGTGCGCGGCGCGTTTTTGAAGCTTCTTTTGCGCCCAAATCGTAGCTCTGCGCGCTGCATGATTTTAAGCAATGTAAGCGGCGGCAGAGAGCTTTGCACGAGCATTACGGCGTTTAAAAAATCGGGCTGATCTAAAAAGCCGAACGGCCTGTTTTTTAAGATCAAGGAATTTTGCGCTACGAAAAAGCGCGCGTCGCTTTGCAAAACGCGATAAAATCGCTCGAAGCGTCGCCCGACATCTCCTAAATTTCCGCCGAGCCCGAGCAGGTATAAATTTCTAAAATTTCCGCGCTCGCGACGTCTCATCGGGAAAACGGCGCTTTTTACGACGCACAGCGCGTCCGCGCACTCGTAAAATCCGTTTTTCTTAAGTCGCACGTTCATCGGATCTGCTCGCTTAAAATTTCAGCCCCGTTTTCGCGCACGACCACGACGTCCTCGATGCGCACGCCA
>NZ_CALKZP010000018.1 GCF_938002845.1 uncultured Campylobacter sp. | reverse complement strand
CGAGTCCGATTTTAGCAAATATCGCGGTCAGCGCCGCAAAGGTTGCTGATGCAAGCTAGCCAGGTAAAAGAAGCTAAAGTTCTGCCGTGTTTGATTTAGACGCGACTACCAAGTCTCGCTCGCGATTGTCGCTAAATTTTGCTCCATTTATATAGAAAAATCGTCAAAAGCGCGCTCTTGCTCCGCCTAACGCTAAGAGAGATCTGCTTAAATTCTGCTCCGATGCCCCTCAAAAAAGCAAACTTTAAGCCCAAACCTACTACTCTAAAAGTTCAAATTTTACAAATAAAGGATACTGAATGAAAAATTTCATATTTTTCGCACTTTTGGCTCTTGGCATCGTAGGCTGCGCCGTAAGCACCGCTCCGACGCCTGCAGGCAACTTACGCTCGCTAAAATCCGAGATCGTAAACTACACTCGTCAAAGCTCCACAGCTTACGTCTATACGTTTAAAGACCTATCCAGCGGCGAGCTCTACACCGCTCACGCAAGCAGATATTATGCGGCTGCGGGAGATACTGCCTACATAAGTACCGCAGCAGGCGCTATCACCGATATGCGAATCATCTCGCGCAAAGCGGGTTCCGTTGCTCCGCGCGCTTATGACATCGGCAAAATCGAGACCAAACAAATGCATAAAAACGACGCTATTGCTGTACCAGAGAGCGAAAATATTAGCTTTTAATCCCACGCGATTTTTAGCCGCTGCGCCCTTGAAGGTAAGCTAGCCTGCTTTTAATTTGCGATGAACGCTTTTGTTTCGTTCTCTACTCTTACGAAGGCAATAGCTCCTGTTTTTAATCTAGCGGGCTGGCGCGATTTGCTTGCGCTTTAAAGTCCGCTGATTCTTTATGCGATTGCCTGCATAAATTTTATATTTTATAAGTTGTGGAATTTTATATTTCACAAAATTCTGCGCTACACATCTTACTTATATGGCTCGGCTCGCATTTCATATCCACTTCTTTCGCGCTTAAATTCCTTGCTAGTGCCATTTTGTCCGCAAAATTCTATATTATAGAAATACAGCCACGCTAAAATTTTAATTCGAGGAATTCTTATAAATTTACTTTCTCGCAGTTTTTCGCGCACTGCTCGTTCTCAGTGCTTGTATTCTTAGCCGATAAGATATCGCGTAGATTTTTAAAACCCACGCTTTGCAAATTTTGTGTCTTGAAATTTCATTCATAAAATTTCACGTCGTAAAATTTTATCAAATTTCTCCCGCATGAAAGAGGTGTTGCCGTCTGTTTACCGCAGCCTGATATAATCCCCATATCGAAATTAGAACTCCTTTCAATAATCGGCGAGGCCTGTGTGGGTCTCGCTTTTTTTATGCCCGTTAAATTTGGGTTTTCGGTAAATACTCGGTAACAATTTGGTAAAATTTTAGTATTTTTCAGCCTATTTTAAGCATATAATTTGTCATTTTGTGCTACTATTGCGCTTACAAACTTTTAAAGGAGTTCAAAATGAAACTAGTTAAACTTAGTTTAGCGGCAGCAGTCGCTGCAGGTGCTCTTGCTATGAGTGCAAGTGCTGTTCCGTTAGAGGAAGCTATCAAGGATGTGGATCTAAACGGATACGCTCGTATGCGATATACACACAATAATGAATCCGATAAAAATGTCCACCGCGAGAAATCTAGTGTCTGGGAATTCAAATCCGAAGTAGATTTCAAAGCTAAAATCGACGATAACTTTTTCGGTGTAGTCGGTGTTAGGTTCATGGATAGAGATAACGGTCAGACTTTTTCATCTTCAGACGGTGTATATCTTCAGGAGAAAAATGAAGAGGATGATGAGTCTCAATTTGATATTGCCAAGGCCTACTTAGGATATGCTATTGGCGGCACTACGATTACAGTTGGTCGCCAGGGTATAGGTTCGTTCTTTACGGATGATATGTATGGGGACGGTGTTAAGATTACTAGCACCGATATCGAGGGGCTAACTCTTACTGGCTTTTGGATGGACTCTTTAGAGAATGATAGTGATATTGGCAGCCTTAAGTGGAATAGAACAGGTGCAATGGCTCCATTAGGAGGAAAATTAACTACCGATCATAATCTATATGGCATAGGGGCTATGGGTTCATACGATCCGGTAGCTTTCCAACTATGGTATAACTCTTTAGAGGATGTAGCCGATCTTTTCGCTGCAGAGTTAGCATTTAACTTTGATATTTCCGATGATTTCAATATTGGTTTAAAAGGTCAATATGCATTTTCTGATTTTGACAAAGCGTCTTATGGCCATTGGAATAACATTCCTGTTCCACCAGTGTTTGTTGCAGAGACTGATGTAGGTGATGCAGATTTTTGGGCTGCAGAGGCTAGTATGGGTCTATTCGGTATCGATTTAGCTGCAGGTTATTTAAGATTTGAGCCTGATAATAAAGATCGCGCTTCTTTTGTATCCTTTGAAGATCAAGGCTCCTTTATCAGCCCGGGTGAGCAGTTGCTAGATTATACGAACTTTACTGGTAAAAATCATTATTGGTATGCAGTAGCAGGCTATACTATTCCTGATACTGGTATCAGAATCGGTGCCGATTACCTAGATGGTAAGTCAGCTGGTAAAGATGCATACGAAGCAGTAGGTAGAATTTCTTATAAATATAATGAAAAGCTAAGCTTCAAAACTTGGTATTCGCACTATAAGATTGATGGTGCTGCAGGGGCTGCCGATGAGAAAAATGATCGAATTAGATTCGAGGCTAAATACAGCTTCTAATTATTTACCTTATACAGGTAAAATTAGGGCGAAGCTTTTGCTTCGCCCTTTTTAAATTTAAAACCAAGGTTTTTTATGAAAATTTTTAAAATTTCTTTTTTAGCATGTTTTTTTACTTTCGCTCTAAATGCTGCGGATAACACAAACGACGATACATACGTATTTGAAGCCAAAGGAGAGTTTGCCAAAGAGCTAAAATCCCTAATCGAAAAGCATTCTAAAGATGAAAATGTAACCGTAAATATCTATAAAAATACTCCGGTCGCAGGTAGTAAAACCCATAGCGGCAAGGTAAATCGAAATATAAATTCTTTAAAAGAAAAAGGCGGAGCGATCTTTGCCGAGAAGTGCGCTTCCTGCCACGGCGAGAATGGCCAAAAAAGAGCTTATGGAGTATCGCGTAAACTCAAAGATATGGACGCCAAAGAGATCTCGATAGCTATGTCGCAATACACTACAGATCTAAGTTATGGTGGCAAGACAAAAAATATCATGCAGCCGATCGCCGCTAAGACGGGCGCTACGGAGCTAGGCTACATCATTGCTTATCTAAAAGGCGACGATTCGTTCCTATACGATAGCTCGTCTAGTAGGAGCACGAATACTGAAATTTCGACCGCCCCGAGCGAGCAGGGCTCATACCTAAAATAAAGGAGCGTAGATGAAAGTAGCGATCGTTTTGGCAAACGGTTTTGAAGAGATCGAGGCGGTAAGTTTGATCGATATTTTGCGCCGCGCGGAGATCGATGCAGCATCCGTGGGGCTGGATAAGAAATGCGTCTGCGGTGCGCACGGCGTAGAGATGATCGCCGATGAAATTTTAGACGATATAAAAGTTTCGGAATTTGATATGATCGTTTTGCCAGGCGGCTTGCCCGGAGCCGAAAATTTGGCAAAGAGCGAGAAGCTGGGGCAGATACTGCGCAACTTCGACGCAAACAATGCCAAGATCGGCGCAATATGTGCTGCTCCGTGGGCACTAGCCACCGCAGGTGTGCTAAAAAGCTCTTACACTTGTTATCCAGGTTTTGAAAATCAGATCGCTCACCTAGGCTATACAAATGCGGCGAATGTCGTAAAAGATCAAAATATAATGACTTCGAAAGGTCCTGCTACTGCGATGGAATTCGCACTACAAATCGTCCGTGAGTTAAAAGGCGAGCAGGTTTATTCCAAGCTAAAATCCGATTTGCTTTTTAAATAAAATCTCAAGTTAGAGCCGACTCCAGCGCGCCTTATTTTGCCATCTGTAAAACGGGGTGCGTGATTTTGCCACGCCTGAGAACTACAAATTTTATCTTACTCTGCACGTATAAATAGCCACAATATTTATTCTGAGTATCCGTAAACGACAAATGGAATTCTTGCAACTCAAATTTTAGATCGAAAAACGCAAAAGGTTTTATGAGCAACAGATGAAATTTTATTGGAGCTAGTCGCTATTGAAACTAAACCTTACCGTCGCGACGGCGTGAAGCGTAAGCATAAAATATTGTAGGCGTATCCTCAAAAGGGCATCGCTGAGCTGAATAAATTTTAGTGTGGCACCTTCGCGATGCACTCGCTAGCAGAAGTTAAACAGATCGCGCAAAACGTGCTAAATAAGGGTATCGGCGTGATCAAAAACGATAAGATCACGCTGGATATAAATTTGATCAAATAGCGACGTCAATGTGTCAAGAGGCAAAACGGCGCAGTTTTTGAAGGTTTTGTCGGTAAAGCTCAGATTTATCGGGAAGAATATAAGCTTGTAGTGCGCGACAAAAGCGTTATGTAGAATTCTTAAAAAAGGATAAAATTTAGCGCTTCTTTAAAATATCGTCGTTTAAAAATGTCGCGCTGCTTTGTATTGTTTTAATAACGCGGTCTTTAGAATTTTGCGTTTTGTAGGGTACGGGTCTGTGTGCGATCAAATTTACGCGCCCGATTTTCGCCGTGAAATAAAAAATCCCCAGTATCGTCGCGTTTAGAAACACTCCAAAATATATCCGTTCTAATCCCCATATCCCTATGCTGGCGGCATAAATGGGCACAAAAATTATCGCGATTAAGACCGGATAATAATCCGAAATTTTATTTTTGGCAAGGATTACGGTCGTAACGATGGCATATGCGATGAGCGTAAAAGGAGAGATAAGCAAGAGTGCAAAAAGCGCGTTTATGCGCTGATAATCTTCGTGCCCGATTAAGACGCAAAAACTACAAAACGCGAGCGTTATGATAAAAAATAAAGGCAAAATCCACCGCGTTTTCACATCGCGCCCTTTAAGCAGCGATAAAAAGAGCAGATGAGAACCCAGTGCAATACAATAATAATCAAATATAACCGATGAGCTTAGAAACGTGAGCGGTATGCCGAGCAGCGTACCCGGTCCATCAAAATATACCCCACTAAACATAAGCCACGTGATAAAGAGTATAAAAGCATATTTCAGACCCGCATAAATGGCGCAAACACAGATACTAACAAGGATAAATCGTATAAATTTGCTCATTTGCCTTTTCCCTAAATTTAAGTGATTATAGCAAACCGCGACAAACGAACGGCGTAAAATTTTAAATTTAGCCGTGCGCTCGCCGAATCCGTTGCCGATCGCGAGCTCGTGCGCGCTAGAAGCACGCCCAATGTCTTCGTATTATTTCATCCGCGCCCGCGCCGCAAGATAAAATTCATAAATTCTAAATCCGTTTTGCGTTATCATTGCGCTAAATTTAAAATTTTACGCAAAGGGGCTCATATGAAAAACACGGCATTCATAACGGGCGCTACGAGCGGCTTTGGCGAGGCGATTGCCAGGGCTCTTAGCGCGCAGGGTTATAAGATCGTTGCGCTTGGGCGGCGCAAGGAGCGGCTACAGAAGCTAGCCGACGAGCTAGGCAATACGCACATTATCGCCGCGGACATTCGCGATAAAGCTGCGGTGTTTGACGCCGTAAGCGCGCTGCCTGCAAATTTCAAAGACGTCGAGGTGCTCGTAAATAACGCAGGGCTTGCGCTCGGGCTTGAGGGGATCGCGCAGACGTCCGTAGAGGATTTGGAGACGATGGTCGATACGAATATAAAAGGCGTGCTGTATTCGACCAAGGCGGTGCTGCCGCTGATGATCGCGCGCGGCAGCGGCTATATCTTCAATCTCGGCTCGACTGCGGGCGCGTGGCCCTATCCAGGTAGCCACGTTTACGGCGCGAGCAAGGCGTTTATCAAGCAGTTTAGCCGCAATATCCGCAACGACCTGCGCGGCACCGGTATCCGCGTGACGGAGATCGCGCCGGGAATCTGTAAGAGCGAGTTTAGCGAGGTGCGCTTTAAGGGCGATCTAGCGCGCGCCGCAGCCGTGTATGAGGGGGTCGATGCGATCCTGCCCGAGGATATCGCGCAGATCGTACTAAGCTGCCTAGCGATGCCGCACCGAGTCAATATCAATGTCGTAGAGGCGATGGCGACACAGCAGAGCTGGGCTGGGCTTTTTATCGAGAAGCATTAAATTTTAAGGCGAGAAAATGAAAAAAATTATATTACTAATGTTTTTATCGGTTGCCGCGTTTGCGGTGGATGATGCGACCAGACAGCATAATGCCGAGCTTTTCGGCATCTGGACGCTGGTGCCGCCCGTCGTGGCGATCGCGCTTGCATTTATTACCAAAGAGGTGATTCTGTCGCTTTTCATCGGCGTTTTTAGCGGCACCTATATGCTAGCAGTCGTTAACGACAATCCGATCTCCGCGCTTGTGGGCAGCTTTACCGATCTAGTCGCGCGCGTAGTGGGCTCGATGGCTAGCAAAGGCAACGCGGGCGTGCTTTTGCAGGTGCTTTGTATCGGCGGCGTGGTCGCGCTGATTAGCAGGACGGGCGGCACGAAAGCAGTGGCGCTTTGGATTAGCAAGCGCGCTAAAACCGGTATCTCAGCGCAAATTTCAACGTGGATTATGGGTCTTTTCGTATTTTTCGACGATTACGCAAACGCACTGATCGTAGGCCCCGTCATGAGACCGATCACCGATAAATTTAAGGTCAGCCGCGAAAAGCTCGCTTTCATCATCGATGCCACCGCCGCACCGATTGCGGGTATCGCGCTAATTTCTACCTGGGTAGGGCTCGAAGTCTCTCTGATAAGAGCGGGATATGATCAGATCGGCGTGCAAAACGTAAACGCCTTCTCGATCTTCGTACAAACCATGCCGTATCGCTTCTACAATCTTTTCATGCTCGCTTTCGTGGTTTACGTAGCGTTCATGCGTAGAGATTTCGGACCGATGCTCTCGGCCGAAAGGCGCGCGGCGACGGGCGAAATCCACTCTAAAAATTCTAACATCGCCGAGCTCGAAGATAAAACGCTAGAGCCCAAAGAGGGGATCAAGCCGCAAGCCTCAAACGCCGTTATCCCGCTTATAGTGCTAATCTGCGGCGCATTTGCGAGCTTTTATTTTAGCGGACTAAGCAAGCTGCAAGGCGACGCTCTAGCGGCCGCAAAAGCCGCTCCGCTAAGCTTTGCGACGCTTCAGGCGACGTTCGGCAACGCAAACTCGTCGGTTGCGCTTTTTCAAGCGGCGCTTCTTGCTACGGTCGTGTCTATATTTATGAGTGTTTACCGCAAAATTTTTAACGTCAGAGAGGCGATCTCTACGTGGATCAAGGGGTGGAAGACGATGATCGTTACGATTGTGATCCTGCTGCTTGCCTGGTCGCTCAGCTCTGTCATCAAAGAGCTCGGCACGTCGCGTTATCTAGTCGATATGCTAAGCCAAAACACGCCGAAATTCTTGCTTCCGGTAGCGATTTTCGTGCTGGGCTCGTTCATTAGCTTTTCGACTGGTACGAGCTACGGCACGATGGGAATTTTAATGCCGCTTGCCATACCTTTGGCAAACGCCGTGGGACTTCACTACGGGCTTTCGGGCGATGCGCTTCACGCCTATATGATCGTAAATATCTCGGGCGTGCTAACCGGCGCGATTTTCGGCGATCACTGCTCGCCGATTTCGGATACCACGATCCTTTCGTCGATGGGCGCGGGCTGCGATCATATCGAGCACGTAAAGACGCAGATGCCTTACGCTCTATCCGTCGGAGCGGTCGCCGTGGTGGCAGGCTATCTGCCCGTAGCGCTAGGGCTTAGCGTCTGGATCGCGCTGCCGATGGGGCTTGCCGTTACATGGGCTCTCGTGCGGTTCGCAGGTAAAAAGATAGAGGAGTAGCTCTCACAAATTTTAAATTTGCTTTTAAATTTTGAATTCCGCAGCGATGCGGATTTCTATCCGGCGGAATTTTGCTTTATCCCGCAGAATTCCGCTCTGTAAAATTCCGTCGCGCGGATAAAATTTTAAAGCGAAATTTCAAAAACGCGCGGGCAAATTTTAAAAGCCAAATTTAACTAGCCGTATTAAAACGGCGCGTGCACCTGCAATTCAAAATTTTCAAAGTAAACGGATAGTAAAATACCGATAAATTTCAAACAAGGAGAATGAAATGAAAAATCCTAAAATGTTCCTCTGGGGGGGGTGTTAGCTGCTTTATTAGTTGGCTGCGGCGATGATACCGAGGTAAAGACCAAGGAATATTACGACGCGCATCTTGACGAAGCCAAAGAGGTTTTAGCGAAGTGTGATTTCAATACCCTTAAAGATGGAAGTAACTCATATAAGAATTGCTTGAACGCCAAAACGGTCGTAGAGGAAAAGAGTATGGCGTATACTGTTGATTACTACCTAGAGCATTGGGACGAAGCTCAAGCTATCATGGAAAAATATAAAGACAAAGAACCCGCAGATCCAAATAGTGTCGAAGCCGTTAATTTGAGACATGCTTATGACGCTTCTTTTATAAGAAGATCAAATACTCCTTTGAAAATAGAATAAATCAAATTTTGAACTCTTAATACATTTTAATACTCTGTGCCTTCTGCGCAGAGTAAATTTGCCCTGCTCAGCGCTGAATTTTGCAGTATAAATCTCGCCCGCGAAACGATACGGCGCGAAATCTTGCTTTACGGATTTTGGAATTTCAAATTTAAAGCCTGCGAGCTTTTGGCTAGCACAGAAAAGACTTACGGGCTGCGCGGCGCCTTAAAATTTAATCATTTTAAAATTTACGCCGTGCGCCTTGCCTAAATTTCTCTCGGCGGCGGTGAAATTTCGCAGTGCGGTATCCTAAATTTCACGATCTCACATGCCGCTAGTTAAATTTCTCGGCGGCGGTTTGCGCTGCGCGCTAAATTTAACCTCGCGTACGCACTTTATCCGCGCCCTAGTCTAAATTTAAAATTTCAAATTCGCAGCGATAGTTCGTGTGACGTGAGGTAACTCCTAACATATGGCGATCTCGGCTTACGCTATTAAATTTGAAATGGTGGCGGTAATGACGGCGTCTTGCCCCGTCAAATTTTAATTTTCGCGCGCCGGGTGGTAGCGAGACACCATTGCTCGCACGCCGTTGCGAAGCCGCTTCTAAATCATCAAGCCGAGTTAAATTTTTTAGCGCGCCGAAATTTTAGTCTATGCGGCGCGATTTACGAAACGGCGAAATTTTGAGTCTGCGCTGCGATTTATAGCGCATCAAAAATTTTAACTTTCACGGCACGATTTGCGATGCACTAGAATTTTAATTTGCGTGGCGCGATCCGCGGCGCTATAAAATTTCAATCCGCGCTGCGGCGCACGGGCGCACTGCCTAGTCGATTGCTCGCATCGCATCGAGCCGCTTTAAAAACAGTTCCACCTTGCGCAGCTGCGCCGCATCTAGCGCCCTGCCCGAGTAAAAATACTCCACGCTGTTGCCGTTCGGATAATTCACTCGCGAAATACCCGCCTCTTCGCTTCGCGGCTCAAATTCTAAGGACAAATCCGCGCCGTCTCTAGAATAAAGCTTAAGCTGCGAATTCGCATCTACGGCGCGCGGCGACATGCGGCGTTTGTCTTCGCCGCACTGCTCTACGTCGTGTGCATAGCCTGCCGACCCGCCGCTCTTGCCGCACTCTTTTGCATTATTTTTGCCGACATAGCTTTCGTTGCCCCCTCCTGCGCCTTGTTCGCTACTGCTACTTTCATCGCTCCCCTCGTCCTGCTTGCTCTTGCCTTTTACGCTCTCTCTGCCCGCGTCTCGTCCTTCCGCGCCAAATTTGCCGGCTTGCGCCGACAAATTCGTATCAAATTTTACGTCGTCCTCGGCGTTAAATTTAACCGTCCGCGAGGGCAAATCCTCGCCGCATGCGAGCTTCAGCCCTCCGCCCAGCTCGCTTGCCAGGCGGTTTAGCGTGCCGTCGATGCCGTCGATGATGCGCACGTGAGGCGGTAAAATTTCGCGCAAAACGTCCTTGAAATAGTTAAAATGCGTGCAACCAAGCACGAGCGAACCGAGGCGTTCAAGCTCAAATTTAGCTAACTCCTCCCGCAGATACGCCCGAACTGCGGGCGAGCCAAACTCCAAATCCTGCGCAAACTCCACGAGACGGGGCAGCGGCAGGCTCCACGTCTCGCACTCCAGCCGCCCAACGAGGCGCGCGAGCTTCTCGCCTGCGATCGTTAGCGGCGTGGCGATGAGCAGCGTCGGGCACGCGCCGAAGCTGTCCGCGGCGAGCTTGATAGCGGGCTCCATGCCGATAACCGGCACGCTAAAAGCGCCGCGAAGCTCGGAAATAGCCGCGCTCGTGGCGGTGTTGCAAGCAACGACGACCGCGTCCGCGCCGCGCG
>NZ_CALKZP010000017.1 GCF_938002845.1 uncultured Campylobacter sp. | reverse complement strand
TTTCGGACGAGCTTTGCGTAGAGCGCGAGATCTGGGATATCTGGAGCGAGCTAGCTGGCGAAAATCTGCCGCTGCCGCTAGGGGGCATGGCGGTTCGCCGCAGCCTACCGATAACGGACGCTATCGAGTGCGAGCGCGTGCTAACTGAGGGCGTGCGGATCGCCACCGCGCATAAGCCCCTTTTGTCGCACATGCTGATGGAGCGAAATCTCATCCGCGTGGACGACGCAAAGCTCGAAAAATATCTGAGCCTTTATGCCAACGAGGCCTCGATCGAGCTTTCGGGGGTACAGATAAGGGCGGTGGATAGGCTGTTTGAGCTTGGTTACGAGCGCGGATTTTACCCTGCGCCGATTAGCGCGCAGGAGAATTTTATCCCGCGCGAATATAACGAGATTCGTTTTGCAGACTGTGGCGGACAAAACCCTATGTAAAGGCGGGCGAGGTTAAAATTTAGCTGAAATTTGAGCCTTATTTCGGCTGATTTTGCTCGAAACACTACCCCTTCGTTTCGGCTAAATTTCTAGGCGTTAAGGGGTTTGCGCCTCGGCTAAAATTTTACTTCGGCGTAAAAACAGACGCGCGGTAGAATTTTATATCGCTTTTGCCGTAGCGGTAATGTATCGCCGCTTTTGGATTTAGCCGCGGAGTGCAATGTGGATTTAAAATTTGCGCGCAAATTTAGCGCCGAGTTTGTCGCGGATCGCCCGCCAAGTTCGTCAATCGACCGCCTGCTGCGGCGTTATTTGTCGCCGCGCAATATGCCGCCTTAATTTACGGCTATGCGGCGATGAAATTTTACGCGCGGAGGCGCATTGTGCGGCTGTATTTTGTGCCGCAGAGTGCGAGCTGCGCGTGTGACATAGCGCACCGCTGAAAACGTATCGAAAGCGAGCTAAATTTAATCACAGCAGCGTTAAATTTTAAGATAGCGTTCGCGTTTCGCACCGTGCGGCGCGGCGGTATCGCTAAATTTTAAAACGATACGGGGCGCAGCGGGTAAAATTTTAAATTTAAGAAACCAAAAAATGAAATTTAAAAGGCAAAATTTTGAAAACAAAGCAGATAGATTTTAGCAAATATACCTCCGTGCGCATTGGCGGGAGCTTTGCGGTGCAAATTTTAAAGGACGAGGCTGATTTTGCGGAGTTTGAGAGCATATCGGGGGGGGCGATCATCGGTGGCGGCAACAATCTGCTTATCTCGCCCGCGCCGCCGCACCTTGCGATGCTAAGCGAGGAGTTCGACCGCATAAGCTTAAGCGGCGATGTCCTTAGCATCTGGGCTGCGACGAAGTCGGGCAAAATTTATAACTTCGCCAAAAAGCAGGGTCTCGGCGGCTTTGAGTTTTTGCGCAACATCCCGGGCACGCTCGGCGGGCTAATCAAAATGAACGCGGGGCTCGCCGGCGCTAGCATCAGCGATAGTCTGCTTGCCGTGCGCCTGGCTCGCGGCTGGGTGGAGCGCGAGCGGATAAGCTTCGGCTACAGAAGAAGCGGGATCGAGGAGCCGATTTTGGGCGCTGAGTTTAAAATTTCGCGCGGCTTTGACGTCTCGCTCGCCGCGGATTTCGCCGCTAAGCGCGCCAATCAACCAAAGGGAGCAAGCTTTGGAAGCTGCTTTAAAAACCCGCCGAATGACGCCGCGGGCAGGCTGGTCGAAGCGGCAGGGCTTAAAGGCCACGCGATCGGCGGCGCGAAATTTAGCGAGCAGCATGCCAATTTCATCATAAATTTCGGCAGCGCGAGTTTTGAGGATGTGATGAGCCTGATAGAGCTCGCTCGGAAGCGGGTTTTGCAGCGCTTCGGCGTCACGCTCGAGCTAGAGGTTAAAATTTTATAGTTCAAGCGCGGACTTTGCAGGCTAAGGCGGCGAGGAGATAAAAAGCTGTATTTATAACGAATACGGCGTGCTTGTAGGCGGCTTTTGCCTAAGAGCATTTATCGTGCTCGGCGCGGTCTATATATTTTAACCCTCCTTTCTGATACCGATCGGGCGCAAGTCCGACCTTATTAAATTTTATCGCTATTTGGGTTTTGCAATCGAACCCCTACTTGATCGCTCGCATCTGCTAACGGCGTAAATTCACACTATTTAGATAAAATTTTGATATAATTTCTCGCTTTAAAAGCAAATCTAAAGGAGACGAGATGAAATTTATTTCTCATAAAATTTTAAAAAGCGCGGTTTTGCTGGCGGCATTGGGATCTTTCGCGACTTGCGGCGCCGAGATGCAACAGCCTAACGGCTACGCCATAAGCGGCGCGGCACTATCAGCGATAGAGGAGGACAATAGGGCTAAAGAAAATTATCTAGTCATCGACGTCAGAAGCGCAGATGAGTACGCCGCAGGCCACGTGAAGCATGCGATCAACATCCCGCTTGGAGAGCTGGAAAGCAGGCTGGATGAGATAAACGCCTACAAGGATAAAAACGTCGTGCTCTATTGCAACACAGGCAACCGCAGCGGCAAGGCGCTTGATCTGCTTAAACAAAAGGGCTTTAGTATGCTTATGAATGCGCCCGGCGTGAAGCAGTATGACTACGAGCTGTATAAGGTCGGTAGCATAAACGCGGAGGGGTTTTTGAAAATAGCGAATGATCCGAACGTCTTAGTCATCGATGTGCGCGAGAAAAAAGACTACGACGCGGGGCATATGAAAGGCGCGATAAATATTCCTGACGGCGAGCCTTTAGAAAATTACAAGGACGTGCTTGAGGCCAATAAAGACAAAAAGATGATCACACATTGTTATAGCGGCAACCGCAGCGCCAAGCTCGCCAAAGCCCTAAACGAGCGAGGCTACAACGTCACAAATCTACTTGACGGCACGAAAGAGTATAATTACGAGTTGGTGAAATAAATCGAGATTGGCTCTTGGGGTAAAATTTTACGATTGCTTTTTGCATTTGCCAGGTCTTTGTAATATGCAGCTTCGCGGCATCCGATAAGACAGGCGCCGCTAAATTTGAAATTATTTGCTCCGCCTGCTCATTTAGCGTGTACTTTGCATAGGATTTGCCTTTGATACAAAGTGAAATTTTGGCTCCCCCATACCGAGGCGGCAATAACGCTTGGGAGTTTAACTCCTTTTGGAGAAATTTTTCAAAATTTAAATCATAAAGTTGTAGCAGAAAAGCAAGTATTTAGAGCTAAAAAATAGAATTTTACAAGCTAGCGCGAGTTTTGTGGGACGCGAAATTCAAACGAGCTCTATAAAAGTTGCGTAAATTTTAAATGCAACCTAATCGCTTAAAATTTTACTTCCGAAAATGGAATTTCGCGCTAGTGGTGCGCGCGTTTTAAATAGCCTCACCAATTTCGATAAAATCTGTGCTTTAGGAGAGGTAAGCAAAATCAAGACCGAATTCTAAAAGCAAATTAAGCCCGCAACGTATTTTTCTCGCTCCATCATTACAATGAACTGAATTTTACGCGGAAGTCAAACGCACGAATTAAATTCTGCACGAAATTTTATTCAACCAAGAATTCCTTCTTATCGATCGTATCATGATAAAAAATCCCGAGTGTATCGTCAAAGGTCTTATCTAAAAATCCATCTTTTTTTAGTCCTGCTAAAGATGCATTGATTAGCCCTAACAGCGCATTATTGCCCTTCTGCACGGCGATTGCGTTGTAAGTTTGTTTGCCTAGACCATCCAAAGCAACCTGCGTTTTATTATCAATGATCGCGTATGCGTGCAGGATTAGATTATCATCGACATGCACGGCGTTTTTCGCCCTTTTGAAAGCGCGGTAGCATTTAGCCGAGCTGGCGCAGAAATTCAAATTCTTTCTGAAGCCCGCTTTGCGTAAGAAATTGTGAATAGGAGAGTGTTTGATGACGAAAATCCTCTTTTTGCGGAGTTGATCGAAGCTCGTGATATTTTCGTCTTTTTTGGCTAGCACACCTACCTGCACCTTAAAATAAGGCTCCGAAAAATCTACTTTTTTCGCTCGCGTGGGCGTCGGAGTAAAGGTCGCAATCACCATATCCGCTTCATTGCGCTGTAAAGCGCTAATGCGTCTTGAAGCCGTGATCGGGATAAATTTTACCTTGCCAGGATTATCGCCGAAAATCTCCTTACCAAGCTTCTCGCCAAGAGCAATCTCAAATCCCCTGTATTTGCCGTCTACGAGCGCACTAAACGGCGGCTGATCGTTATATACACCGATGCGAACGAGCCTATCTTTTTTGATCTGATCCAAAGAATTTGCAGATAGAAAATCAAGTAGCAGAGCCGCCAAAACAAATACTTTCATTTGCTCCCCTTTTAGTTGAAATAAGGCGCAATTATAATAAAAAGAAATTATAGCCAGCTAAAATTCTGCGATTTATGGCGCATTTTCATCTAAATTTATAAAAAGATGGAATTCATGGAGAAAATTCTATGCCCAATTTACAAACGAAATCTCATAAAAAACTTACACGAGCGAAAAAAGCTTTTAATTAAATTTATAAACAAAATTTTACGGATGGATTTCACGTTAGAAAACCTTAGCGAAATTTGCGATATTTTTAAAAGTAAACGGCGAAATTCTACGCAGATTTAGCGTCTAATTGCGAATTTAGCTAAGGGGCGAAATTTAGCTCCGCTGTTGCGCAGAAGCTCAAGCTCTTAAAATTTTGTAAAGACCAAGCAAAGACCAAGCTAAGATGCAAACGTAGCGACCGATAAGCTTAGATCGGCATTACGCGGATGTTCGGGCTAAGGTTTTCTTGCAAAACATTTTCGATCGCATATAATGTGCCGCTCGCACCACTGGCGCAGCCGCTGCAAGCACCCAGGTAGCGGATATAGATGTCCGTTTTGCCGTCGTCTGCAGGCCTAATGTCGATGACGTCGAGATTGCCGCCGTCCATCTGAAGCATCGGGCGAATGTCTTCGTCAAGCACCCCTTCGACCGCTTTAAATTTACCGATCAAATTTAGCTGCTCAAAGCTCATCTCTGCTCCCGCTTTCGCGCTAGTAGCGGCACTCGCCTCGGCTTGAGCTTGAAGTCTCTCTCGCTCCATCTCCTCTCTGGTTTGCTTTAAAATATCGACCAGATAGTAATCCTTCTCCTCGTGTCCGCCCGGGCGCACGCAGGATTTGCAAAACGCACCTGCTTTGGTGTATTGCGTGATCTCTTCAACCGTATGAAGATCGTTTAATCGGATCACCTCTTTGATCGTGCCGAGGCTCACGCGCGCGCAGTCGCACACGATGATCTCGTCCTCGAAATGCGCAGGATCGACGCCCTTATAATTCGCTGCAGCCTGCTTGATGACATCGTATGCCATGACCGAGCAGTGCATCTTTTGCGGTGGCACGGCGGGCTCATCTGGAGTATCGCGCATAGCGTGCTCTACGTCTAAATTTGTAATCTTTACCGCTTGATCGACGGTCTTTCCGATACAAAGCTCAGCCATCGTATCCGAACTCGCAATCGCCGTGCCGCAGCCGAAACTTTTAAATTTAGCGTCTAAAATTCTATCAGTCTTAGGATCGATCAACCAATACAGCCGCACCGCATCGCCGCAGCTCTCGGCGCCGAAGTCTGCGACCACTAGCTTACCGCCTCTAGCCTTTGCCTCCTCCTCGGTGATCTCGCCCATATAGCGAGGATTATTCATACGGTCCTGCACTTTTTGCGAGTATTGCTCCCAGATCGAGCCGTTTATCAAACTGTTTTTTGCCATTTTTTATCCTTTATTTTTCTCATAACCTTGCGGCGCGTAAGCAAACGTGCTTGAAATTCCGCGCAGACGAGCGATAGCTTTACCTATATGTTCGATCGCGTAATCGATCTCCGCCTCCGTCGTAAAGCGCGACAGCGAAAGTCTTAGCGCCGTATGCGCCAGCTCCTTATCTGCGCCGATCGCTTCCATTATCGGGTTATTCTCAAGCGCCTCGCTCGCACACGCAGAGCCGGTAGAAGCGGCGATACCCGCTTTATTCAGATCCCACAGCATCGCCTCTCCCTCGACGCCTTGAATTGAGGCGAGGATGGTGTTTGGCACGCGAATGCTGCGATCACCCACGACGCTGACGTTTGAAATTTGCAAAAGCGCATCCTCCAGCTTATCGCGCAGCCTGCTTACCTGAGTGCGCTCAAAATCCATAAATTTATTCGCTAGCTCCAAAGCTTTACCTAGCCCCACGATGCCCGCGACGTTTAGCGTACCGCTGCGGCGCCCGCCCATATGCTCGCCGCCGTGAAGCAGGCTCGTAAGCGGTTTACTATCTTTGATGTAGAGTGCACCGACGCCCTTTGGAGCGTGAAATTTATGCCCGGAAAGGCTTAAAAAATCCACGTCGGCATCGCGCACGTTTACCTTTATCTTACCTACGGCCTGCACCGCGTCGGCGTGATATAGCGCACCGCGTTCGTGTGCTATACGTGCGATCTGTTTAACGGGGAAGATCGTGCCGGTTTCGTTATTTGCCCACATCACGCTAACGAGCGCGGTTTTGTCGTCGATCTTTTCGCTAAGCTCATTAAGATCGATCTGTCCATTTTTATCGACGCCGAGGCGAGTGATCTTTACGCCGCAGGTTTTTTCTAAAAAAGCACAGGTCGCGCTGATTGCGGGGTGCTCGACGGAGCTTATGATGATATTATCCTTCTCGCCGGTTAGAATTTTATCGTAGTAAATTCCTTTTAAAACCCAGTTATTGCTCTCGGTCGCACAGCTTGTGATGACGATATCGTCCGCATCCGCAGCGCCGAGTCCCGCATAGAGCCTATCCATCGCGGTTCTTAGCGCGGGGTGAGTCTCGCTTCCGAAGCTGTGAAGGGAGTTTGGATTGCCGTATTTATCACAAAAAAATGGCTTCATCTCCTCGAAAACTTCGGGATCGACCATCGTAGTGGCGTTATTATCCAAATAAACGCGCTGCATAAAATTCCTTTCTAAAATTTGTCTGAAATTTAATCAGACAATTTCGCTCTTTTATCAATTTCGCACGATAATATAACATAATTGCTAAATTTTTCTTTAACGCTTGCCGTTTTAAAAACCGAAAGTTTTCGGAGAATTTATTAGATCGAAAAATTCCTTGCGCGTGTCGTTTCGGCTGATAAAAAGCCCCCGCAGTGCCGACGTAGTCGTGGTCGAGTTGATCTTTTGCACGCCGCGCATCTCCATGCACATGTGCCGCGCCTGCAGCACCACGCCCACGCCGAGCGGATGGATCACCTCTTGAATTGCGCTTGCGATCTGCTCGGTAAGCTGCTCTTGGATCTGCAGCCTGCGCGCGAAAATATTTACCATACGCGGAATTTTGCTAAGCCCCACGACCTTTTTATTCGGGATATACGCGACGTGCGCGCGCCCTATAATCGGTAGCAGATGGTGCTCGCAGAGACTATAAAATTCTATATCTTTTATCAAAACCATCTCATTGTTGCTGCTCTCAAACAGCGCGTCGTTTAAAATTTCTTTTGGATCCAGCTCGTAGCCGCTAGTTAGAAACTCATAGGCTTTAGCCACGCGCTCGGGCGTCTTTGCGAGCCCGTCGCGCTTCGGATCCTCGCCTAAAATTTCAAGCATCTGCGACACGCAGCTTTCAAATTTCGCTCGGCTTTTTTTGTCCATTTTTAGCAATTCCTTAAAGATCGATGCGCGATATTACTCAAAAACGCCTTTTATAACGCTGATAAATTTTAAAATTCCGCGCGAAATTTTATCAATCTCATTATGTTAATGATAATATATTTAAATTTAAGAAATTTTTGTTTAAAATCCGCCGTTTCGATAAGCTTTATCTACAAGGAGTTCGGTAATGAAATTTAAGATGAGTTTTGGCGCGGCTTTGGTGCTTTTTTCTTTTGCTTGCGCCGAGCAAAACGCCGCAGCAAACTCCGCCTCGGGCGAAAACCTAGGCGATATCGAGGTCGTAGAATGGGCGAATAACGACGACGGCTACCGTGCCGTACGCAGCGAGATCGGCAAGACGACTAAGAGAATTTTAGAAATTCCGCAGACCGTAAATGTCGTAACGCAGCAGCATCTAAAGGACAAAAAGCCAGAGACCCTAGCCGAATCGCTGCAAAACGTAAGCGGCATAAGCTATGCAAATACGACGGGAAATATTTTTGATGCGATCATTAAGCGCGGCTTCGGCGAGGGTCGCGACGGCTCGATTATGCGCAACGGCGTGCCTGGCGCAGTGATGCACAACTACAATAAAACTATTCAATCCGTCGAGGTTCTAAAAGGGCCCGCGAGCATGCTCTACGGCGCGCAGCAACCGGGCGGCGTCATAAACATGGTAACTAAAAAGCCGCAGTATGAGTTTATAAATGAGCTTTGGGGCGGGCTAGGCAACCGCAACTATTGGGACGCGGGATTTGATACTACAGGGCCGATTGCAGATAGCGGCTTTGCGTATAGATTTATATTCGATTACTACGCGAAGGATTATTGGCGTAGCTTCGGCGGTATAAAAAACACGCTATTTGCGCCGTCGCTTGCGTATCAAGGAGACGATTATTCGATAAGCTTAGGCTACACCCATAGCCGCTCTACCGATCCGGTGGATCGCGGCGCGTTTTTAGTGCCGAGTACGGGTAAAATTTACGGCAGCGGCAAAGTCCGCTTCGACGAGCCGGTAAATAAACTACAAAGCAAACTCGATACGGTTGATTTCGGCTTTGAGAAGGAATTTAACGAGGATTGGATATTAAAAGGCGCCTATGCTTTCTCGCGCAGCAAGCACGAATACGGCTACGTCCGTCCGAACAATCCATTCACGCCCCAAGGCCTTACCGGCACGACGCGATCATATAACTACTACGATAATTTCATACACCGCACGCACGCAGCAAGCGTCACGCTAAACGGCAAATTTGAAACGGGTCCGCTTAAGCACGACGTCCTTTTCGGCACGGATTACAAAAACTACTACAGATACCGCCCGGGCGCGCTAAAAGGCACCGCTGGACGCATCAATATGCTTACCGGGCAGACCGCTTCGGGCGCCGTCTTAACGAACGATAGAGAGCCAAAAATACAATATCAAAAGCTAAGAACGATCGGGCTTTACACCCAAGATAATATAAATTTAACCGACGAGTTGATACTTTCTTTGGGCGTGCGTAGGGAATTTTACGATCAAGTAGCCAAACAAAGCTGGCAAGGACCGAACAACACCGATCAGAAAAAGGCTGCTACGACCTATCAGGGCGGGCTTTTGTACCTGTTAAGTCCGCAGTGGTCGGTATATACTAACTACGCGCAAAGCTTCACGCCGCAGATGTCCATAGGCGAGGCGATAGGCGGCGATCTAAAGCCGGAGGAAGGCAAATCCGTGGAGCTCGGCACCAAATTTCAAAACGATCGCGTCACTGCGGGTGTGGCGGTGTTTAATATCGATAAAAGAAACATCCTGCGAACGGTAAATAATATAAGTGAGACGATCGGCAAGGCTCGTTCGCGAGGATTTGAACTCGATATAAACGGGCGCGTGACGCAGGGGCTTAGCATGTCGGCAAGCTACGCATATACCAAAACGAGAGTGCGTGAGGACGACGGCGCTTTTGCGGTGCTAATCGGCAAACCGCTGGAAGCGACGCCGAAGCACCAAGCAAGCCTATTTGCCAACTACGATTTTGCGCATCTAGGCGCAAAGGGGCTTAGGCTTGGCGGCGGCGCGTGATACTTCGGCTCGTGGTACACCTACTATATGCGCACGAACCTACCGAGCGTGCCTGCAGGAACGGCGTTTAAGCTGCCTCACGCCGTAGTTTATGACGCCTTCGTGAGCTACGATACTAAAATTTCGGGCTATGATACGAATTTTTCGTTCAACATCAAAAATTTGACCGACAAAAAATACTACACCTCATCCTCGACCGGCACGACCACGAGCGTGATACCTATTCAGATGGGCTACGCGCGGCAGTTTATGTTTAACGTATCGGTAAAATTTTAACCTCAAGCCTGCTTTAAATTTTAAGGCGGGCTCTTAAAAATTTTAAAATTTAAAAGCTGCGAGCCGCTTAGGCTCGGCAAATTTTGGAAATTTATACTTTAAATAAGAAATTTTTTGATATATTATTCGCTATTTTTAAATTTTCTAAAGGAATTTTATGGAAGTAAAAGCAAAAATGAAAGACGCCGCGAATGCGGTAGCTGCGAGCAAGATCGAAGCAAAGCAGATCGCAGCCAAAGTAGAAGAGCTAGCCAAAAAGGCCTCCAAGCAGCTAAGAATCGACGGATTCAGACAGGGCAAAGTGCCTACCGCAGTGGTTTTGAAGCGATACGGCAAACAGCTTGAAGGCGATGCAAAACAGGAACTTCTTAAAAATATGATTGACGAGTCTCTTAAAATTTTAAAGAAAAAGCAGGAGGAAATTTTATCCGAGCCGGTCTTTTCTAAATTTGATGAAAAAAACGGCGATATCGATGTTGAGATCGAAATTTCTTTCAGACCGGAGGTTAGCGTCGAGGGGTACGAGGAGCTGATCCCTAAATTTAGCAGCCCGCGCGTTACTCAAAAAGAGATCGATGAGAAAGTGACGGAATTTTTGCAGATGATCGCTCCGCTTTCTAAAACCAACAAAAAAATTCTAGCCAAAGACGATTTTGCAAAATTCGACTTCGAAGGCTTCGTGGACGGCAAGCCATTCGACGGCGGCAAGGCGCAGGATTACGTCCTTCAGATCGGCTCAAATCAATTTATCCCGGGCTTTGAAGACGGAATGATCGGACTTAGAGTGGGCGAGGAACGCGACGTGGCGGTTAAATTTCCGCAAGATTACGGCGCGAAAAGCTTAGCCGGTAAGGACGCGATTTTTAAAGTCAAGCTTCACGAAATTCAGGCTAAAAAACCTGCCAAAGAGCTCGGCGAGGAGGAGTTAAAGCAAGCGCTTCCAGGCGAGAAAGAGCCGAGCAAGGAGAAATTTGAAGCGCGCATTAAAGAGCGCATCAAAAACGATAAGCTTCAAAAGCTGATAAACGAGGATCTAAAGCCTAAATTTGCAGACGCGCTCGCCGAGAAATTTAACTTCGCGCTTCCAAAAGCGATCGTCGAGCAGGAGATTAATTTGCAGTTTAACAACGCCTGGAGCGGCTTTTCAAAAGAGCAGATCGAGGAATTTAAAAACAATAAAGACGCCCTTGATAAAAAGCGAGAAGAGTTTAGAAAGGCTGCCGAAAACAGCGTAAAACTTACCTTCTTAATCGACGAGCTAGCCAAAAAGCGCAATATCGACGTAAGCGATCAGGAGCTCGTTCAGGCTGTCTATATGGAGGCCTATACCTACGGCGCAAACCCGAAAGAGCACCTAGATAGATACCGCAACAACGGCATGCTGCCGGCCGTCAAAATGGCGCTGATCGAGGAGAAGCTATTCAACGATATTTTCTCCAAACAGGGCAAAAAAGAAGAGAAGGGCGAATAGATGGTGATTCCTTACGTTATCGAACAAACTAGTCGCGGAGAGCGCAGCTACGACATCTACTCGAGACTGCTAAAAGATCGTATCGTAATGCTTAGTGGCGAGATCGACGACGCAGTGGCAAGCTCGATCGTCGCACAGCTTCTGTTTTTGGAGGCGGAGGATCCGGATAAGGATATCTATCTATACATCAACTCCCCGGGCGGCGTAGTTACGAGCGGATTTAGCATTTATGACACGATGAATTACATCAAACCCGACGTTAGCACGATCTGTATCGGTCAAGCGGCGTCGATGGGAGCGTTTTTGCTAAGCTGCGGCGCCAAAGGCAAGCGCTACGCGCTTCCAAACTCGCGCATAATGATCCACCAGCCCCTAGGCGGCGCGCAGGGTCAGGCTACCGACATCGAGATCCAAGCCAAAGAAATTTTACGAATGAAAGAAATTTTAAATGGCATCCTTTCGCAAAATTCCGGCAAAGATCTCGCGCAGGTCGAAAAGGACACCGATCGCGACTTTTTCATGAGCGCCGAGGATGCCGTGCAATACGGACTGATCGATCAAGTACTTCAAAAGAGCTTTAAATAGATGATCCTGGACGTCCTTACCTATCCGAATAAAAAGCTATACCAAAGATCGACCGAGGTCGTGAAATTCGACGCGGCGCTAGGTAAGTTTTTGGACGATATGTATGAGACGATGATCGCAAAAAACGGCATAGGTCTTGCCGCCATCCAGGTAGGCAAGCCCGTGCGCGCTTTGATTATAAATTTAGCTAATGAGGAAAAAATCCAAGACAAAAAAGACCTCATCGAGATCATCAATCCGCAAATTTTAAAAAAGGAAGGCGAGGTCGTTTACCAGGAGGGCTGCCTGTCGGTGCCGGGCTTTTATGAGGACGTCGCGCGCGCCGAGTTTATCACGGTGCAGTTTCAAGACCGCGCCGGCAATACCCAGCAAATGGACGCTAGCGAGCTGCTAGCCGTCTGTATCCAGCACGAGATGGACCACCTCGACGGACATCTTTTCATCGAGCGCATCGGATACAATAAACGCAAAAAATTTGATAAAGAATTCAAAAAAAGCCTAAAAGAAAAATCGAAATGAAATCCCTAAAATGCGCTGCCTTCACGGATGCTCTGATCCCCGTAGAGGTTGAATCGACATTCGTGCGGGGGCTGCCGGGATTTAATATCGTAGGCCTTGCGGGCGCTACGATAAAAGAGAGCGAAAGCCGCGTAAAAGCCGCTCTTGTGAGCCTAAATTTTAAATTTCCCGCGTCCAAAATCATCATAAATCTCTCCCCCTCCGACACGCCCAAAAACGGCTCGCACTTCGATCTTGCGATCGCGCTTCTAATCGCGCTGCAAAAAGAGCGCATTGACGGCGATTTCTTTGTCTTTGGCGAGCTCGGTTTAGACGGCAGCTTAAAGGGTACGGCGAGCCTCTTTTCGATCCTGCTTTTTTTAAGTACGAAGGTGAAGCGCGCTAAAATTTTAGTGCCGCAAAGTATCGCTCTAAAGGCCTGCACGATCCCAAACTACGACGTTTATGCTGTGGGTAGCCTAAGCGAAGCGGTCAGATTTTTTTTAGACGAGGAGTTCGCCGCAAGCAGGCTCATGCGAGAAACCCATCCGCTTTTTAAAAACGTCGTGGAGATTGACGGGCAAGCTTACGTTCCCAACCGCGATTTTTCGCTTGATTTCAAAGACGTCAAAGGACAGAAGCGCGCCAAACGCGCGAGCCTGATCGCCGCGTGCGGCATGCACAATATCCTCTTTGAGGGCAGCCCCGGCTGCGGCAAAAGTATGTGCGCCAAGCGGATAGCCAGAATTCTGCCTCCGCAGAGCCTGGGCGAAGTGCTGCTCTCGTGCGCCTACGAGTCGTTAAATAACAAAGACGTCGATTTTAGCGCGCTGCGCCCCTTCCGCTCGCCGCACCACACCAGCACGCGCAGCTCGATTTTCGGCGGCGGCAGTAGCGGCGCAAAGATCGGCGAGGTCGCGCTCGCAAACGGCGGCGAGCTGTTTTTCGACGAGCTGCCGCACTTCGGCAAGCAAATTTTAGAAAGCCTGCGCGAGCCGCTGGAGGATAATAGAATTTTAATTTCGCGCGTAAATTCCAAGGTCGAATACCAAACGAAATTTATCTTCGTCGCGGCGCAAAACCCCTGCCCGTGCGGAAATCTATTCTCCAAAAACCTCACCTGCACCTGCTCGCTAAACGATATCAGGCGCTACAAAAACACGATCTCCACGCCCCTGCTCGATCGCATCGACATATACGTCGCGATGGACGAGACTGGCGCGGACGACAGAAGCGACGTTTGCAGCGAGGAGATGGCAGATGCGGTGTTGCGGGCGTTTCGCGCGCAAAAGGCTCGCGGACAGAGCGAGCTAAACGCAAAGCTACGCGACGAAGAGACCGAAAAATTTTGCGTCTGCGAAAGCGCTGCGCGGGAGGTTTTGCAAACGGCGATCGCCCGCTACGATCTTTCGCAGCGCGGCGTGAATAAGACGCTAAAACTCGCGCGCACGATCGCCGATCTAGCAGGCGCCGAAATCATCGCCAAGGCGCATATTTTGGAGGCTCTTAGCTTTCGCATAAGGAGCGAAATTTGAAAAAAATTTTCTTTAGCACCGAGGAGCTCGATGCGCGAGCGAGCGCAAAATTTGGACTGAGCGAGCAAATTTTAATGGAAAACGCCGCTGGCAGGATCGAGGGCGAGATCAGAAAGCGGCTCAAAAAGGGCTCGCGCATTTTAGCGCTTTGCGGCGGCGGAAATAACGGAGCGGACGCACTGGCGGCGCTGCGAAAGCTAAGCGGAGATTTTAACTGCACCGCGCTTTGCGTGCTTCAAAACAGAAGCGCGGCGGGCAAATTTCAAGCTGATGCGGCGCGGGCTGCGGGCGTTAGGCTTATCGACATCGCGAGCGCAAAAGACGATTGCGGGCACGTAGAGGGTGCGTCTAGCAAGGATGCCTGCGCGCATGAAAGCGTAAAAGGTTTCTCTTTAAATGGCATTAGCTCTTGTGAGGGCGAGCCGCGGAGCGAGCATGAAAACCTAAGCGGCGCTGACGCTTCGGACGACGGCGATAAATTATGTGCAAAATTTACGAGCGCTAAATTTGAAACCGCGGAACACGGCAGCGATTTCGGCAAGCTAGGCAACGAATGCGGCGAACCGAGCGTCCTGAGCGATGAGATTACAAACGCAGACTGCATAATCGACGGGGTTTTCGGCAGCGGTTTAAACAAAGCCTTAAGCTCTGAAATTTGTGAAATTTTATCTCTCGCAAATAGCGCGAAAGCTCTAAAAATAGCAGTCGATGTCCCAAGCGGCATCGACAAGAGCGGGCGCGTTTTAGGCGGTGCGTTTTGCGCGGATTTGACGATCGCGATGGGAGCACTCAAACTCGCGCTGTTTTCGGACGGCGCGAAGGATCAAGTAGGGCGGATCAAAGTCGCAAATCTTGGAATTTCGCGCTCAAATTTTGAAAGGGGGAGCGAATATTTTCTGCTTCAAAAAAGCGATCTGAAGCTGCCGCTACGCAGGAAGCAAAACACCAACAAGGGCGACTTCGGGCACACCTACGTCGTAAGCGGGCAGATGAGCGGAGCGGCGCAGATGGCGGCTCTGGCGGCGCACGCGATCGGCAGCGGGCTCGTTAGCGTCGTTAGCGAGGGGCCGTTAAATTTAAGCCCGATTTTGATGCAAAAAAGCTCATTTGAGCACGCGCGGGTCGTAGTTTGCGGCTGCGGCCTCGGGGAGCGGAAGATCGATCTTGCCGCGCTGCGGGGCAAAAGCTGCGTCATCGACGCCGATCTGTGCTACGAGCGCGAAATTTTAAGCCTGCTTAGCGATAACTCAAATTTAGTCATAACGCCCCATCCGAAGGAGTTTTGCTCGCTCTTAAAGATCGCGGACATCGCAGATCTTAACGTGAGCGAGCTGCAAGAGCGGCGCTTCGAGCTTGCGCGGGCGTGGAGCGAGAAATTTAGCGGCGTGCTCGTGCTAAAGGGCGCAAACACGCTCATCGCGCAGGCAGGCATCATCTACGTCTGCGACAAGGGCAGTGCCGCGCTCGCAAAGGGCGGCAGCGGCGATGTGCTCGCAGGGCTCATCGGCGGGCTGCTCGCGCAAGGCTACTCGCCTCTGCAAGCCTCAATCTGCGGCGTCCTAGCCCACGCACTCGCTACGCGAGCCTTCGCCAAAAACTCCTACGCGCTAAATCCGCTCGATCTCATCGAGGAGGTAAAATGGTTGTGAAAAAGCTCGCCGTGCTTTTTAGCGGTAGCGGCTCAAATTTGGAGGCGATCCTGCAGAAGCTGCACGGCAAAATTTTCGGCGAAACCAAGATCGAAGTCGCGCTAACGCTAAGCAACAAAGCTGACGCCGGCGGTATCGCAAAGGCCGCAAAATTCGGGCTAAAAAGCGTGATCCTAAATCACAAAGAGTTTGCTAGTCGCGAGGAGTTCGACGCCGCACTCGTGCGCGAGATCGAAAAAAGCGGCGCGGAGCTTACGGTGCTTGCGGGCTTTATGCGTATCCTCACCCCTGTTTTTACGAGCAGGATTCGCGCGATAAACCTGCACCCATCGTTGCTGCCGCTTTTTAAGGGCGCGCATGCGATAGAGCAGAGCTTTGAGAGCGACATGAAGGTGGGCGGCGTGAGCGTGCACTGGGTCAGCGAGGAGCTTGACGGCGGTAAAATCATCGCTCAGCGCGCGTTTGAAAAGAGCGCGGGCATGAGCTTTGAAACTTACGAAGCCAAAATCCATGAGATCGAGCATGAGCTATTGCCGCAGGTGATCGTAGAAATTTTGTGCCGAAGCTAAATTTAGCGCAGAATTTAAAGATCGAAATTCCGCGGAATTTTGTAAATTTTAAAGCTTAGCCGTTTAAATTTAGGGGCGAATTCGAAGCTAAATTTTAAAATTTGCTAGCTAAATTTAGAAAGATAAAGATGACCGCAAACGAACTGGAAAAACTAAGGCTCGGCATCCTGGATGAGGCGGAGCAGCGCAAAGGCGCGGCGTTTTCGATAATAATACTAGCGGTGCTGGCCTCGGCGCTGTGGCTATTTTTCAATTTTAGAGATCAAGAAGCAGCAATAGGCCTCTGCTGGATCATAGTGGTATTTAGCTGCGGCAGCATCTCTTTTAGAGTAGTGAATAAAGATGCAAATATAGTGCGCGTATTTATCTTTTGCACCTTGCTGTGGATGCTTGCCAAAGGCGTAGAAATGTGCGAGAATGATACCTTGCGCTTCGTCATCGCACTCGTAACCACCTGCCTTTCTTTGTTTAATATCGCGGATGCCGTGCTGGAGCGGATCAAATACAACAGATCCAAAAAATTCGTCCGCGCCTTTAAACACCAATATATTGCGCCCTATATCGCAAGCCTAGGTTATCGCTACGAAATTTCAGGCTCGTTTAGGCCGGCGTATTTGCGCGCAAGCGGTCTTTTTGTGGACGGCATAAGCTATTTTGATTGCGAAGATAAAATTTCCGGCGTTTATGACGGAGTATTTTTTAGCTTTGCCGATGTCTGCGTGACTCATACTGACGAACGACGTAGCAGCAGGGGGGATCTTTTTCTACGCAGAATTTAAAAAGCGCGTAAACTCGGTGGCGGTGATCCTGCCTTCGCTCAGCGCGAGGCCAATACTCGGCGGACTTAAGAAGATCGCTATGGACGATAGCGAGTTTAGCTCCGCATTTAGCGTATATAGCGCCGATGCGGTGTCTGCAATGTATGCCCTCACGCCCGCCTTTATGCGGCGCCTGCTTCGCTTTAGAAACGGTGCCGGCGGATCGATCAGATTAAGCTTTTCGGATAGAAATGTCTATATTTTTATCCGCACGGGACACGATAATTTCGAGCCTAGCGTAGATTGCAGCGTATTTGGCTTTGATCCCGCCGCGTCTATCAAGCACGAGCTTCTATTCTTTCTATCCATAGTAAAAAGTTTAAAATTAAACGAAAATATCTGGCAGAATTAAATTTTAAAGCCCAGCTTAGGGTATAGATCGCTGTAAAATTTTAGGCTTTTGCTTTAAATTTACGCGCTACTACGTCGTAACCGCTGCAACAAAATTCCGCCTGAAATTCCGCGGCGCATTTAAACCATGGAATTTATAGGATTGTTATAGCGACGCAAATTTTGCGACATAGGATTTTTGCGGCTTTTAGCCATTTCGCCCTAGCATATTGTGACAAAATCAGCGATCTATTTTAGCTCTAAAAGCCGTTTAACATCGCCCTTGCTTAAATACGGTGCAAATATATGCTGCGGCTGCGAACCACTTAGTTTTACTAGCATATCACCTGCGCCTAGAAGCTTTTCGGCTCCGCTTTCGTCCAAGATAATCTGAGAGGCTTTGGCATTTTGCACTTTTAAGGCGATTCGTAAATCAAAATTTGCGCGCAATTCTTGCTTAAAAATATTTGCATTGGGCGTTTGGGTCGCTATGATTAGATGGATATCCGCAGCTTAAAATTTTATCTAAACGTCTAAAAGCTTTAAGCGGTCTTACGACATTGATGACGGTACGTTATTTGCAAAAATCCGCCGAGCAGAATTTTATGAGATTTTGCGTTAAATTTTAATTCGATTTTATCACTCGCCTATAAATTTATGCTCGTGCAAATCCGCTCTGTATAGCATTATGATCTTGCCACTGCCGCTTACGGCGCACGATCTTTATATGAGATTGCGACGAGGCTTTATGCACCTCAAATTTCATCAAACCCTCTAAAATTTTACCGCTTCGTAGCGCGTGAATAGACTCAGGGTAAATTTCGTTTCGCTCTTAGTGCGACAACGCGTGCCTTTTCTACTCACTTAATATATCAAGAGCCGCTTTTAATTGCTCTTTAAAGGTTTCTCTCAGATCTTTTGGTTCTAGTATCTCGATATCTGGAAGCCACTTTTTTATAAATGGCAATATCTCCATATCCTGAGTAAAATCTATGCTAAAAATAATGCTACCATCATCTAGCTTCTTTTTAAATTTTTGAGTTGGGAAAAACAGCTTCATACCCTCCTTAAAATATATAGCCACTTTCGGGGAGGCTTTTAATAGCGCTATTCGCGTTGTCTCTGACGGTAAGCTCATAGCATTTTGTATTTTATTAAAATACGTTTCATATTCCTTTAAGATCTTTCCTTCGTATTTTTTTGAGCTTTTGCTAAGCGATACAATAAAAGCCACTCTTAAAAGCCTAAAATTTGGCGTATCCGATACATTTTAGAAAAATTCTCTATACACGCATTCACCGGGGATGCCGATTCCTCGCAGCTTGCGCTTACGAAAGGACAACTAGCCTTTCTAAGAGCGTATACGGCGCCCCTGATCGCCGAGCCAATAAAAGGATGCGAGGGCTTTAAATCCGTGCCGTAAACGCCTAGCTCTAAATATTTAAGCATGAATGACCTTTTATATTTTTGAGAAAATTATACTATAAAATGAGCTTTTGTATTTTAAAACTGACAAAATATGCTTATAATTGCGAGCATTCAATAAGAAATTTTAACGCAATAAAAGCATCTAAAAATTTGATCGTTTTGAGGATTTTGCTTGCAAAATAAATTTTATACTTTTACTGCTTTCCATTAGGCTATCTTTAACTTGAACTCATGTAAAGGAGCAGTAAAGTTACGATAAGAACTATGTCCTTGAAAAGTAACGAGCGTAACGAAGTTAAAAATATCTAAGTTTTCAGGTGAGATAAAGATTGATGAAAGCTACTTTGGATCTAAGAGATTAAGGGGAAAAGAGGTAGAGGCGCAAGCGGAAAGCAGCTGGTATTTGGAATGCTAAAGCGTGACGGTAAAGTCTATACCCAGATAGTTAAAAACTGCTCTGCTAGTGAACTAATACCAATACTATCGCAATATAGCGAGCTTGATAGCTCTACTATCTATTCTGATTGTTGGAAGGCTTATGACGGATTAGTAGATTACGGAGCTAAAGCTCACTATAGAGTAAAACATTCAAAGAATGAATTTGCTAATGGTAAAAACCATATAAACGGTATAGAAAACTTCTGGGGATATGCTAAACATAGACTAGCTAAATTTAAAGGGATAAAGAAGGAGAATTTCTTGCTTCATCTTAAAGAGTGTGAATTTAGATATAATACTAAAACTACACAGGAAGACCTATATCAGAAACTGTTGAGATTGATAAGAGAGAATCCGCTTAAGTTTAATTGAGCCTTTTGTTTTATAACCCCGCGCCGAAATCCTATCCAAGCGAAGCCTTATGCATTAATGTGTCGCAAAAAAGCTCTGAATTCTCGCTTTATCGCTCGTTTTGCCGAGAGCCAGCATCAGTAGCACGCGAGCCTTTTGCGGATTTAGATTATCGGCGGTTAGGAAGCCGTATTTGGCATCATCTACCTCCGAGCCGGCGCTAGTGCTGCCGCTGCCGGTGCGGCTTGAGCGCACGACGATCACGCCCTCCTCGCTAGCCTTAGCTAGGGCGGCCTGCAGATCCGGATATAAATTGCCGTTGCCTACGCCCGCTACGACGATGCCCTTAGCGCCCTTTTGCACGGCGGTCTCCACGAAATCGCCCGCATCTTGCGCGTGCCCGTAAACAATATCGACGCGCGGCAGAGCCTTGACGTCTTTGATATTAAAATCGCTGCTTATCGTGTGCTTGCGAAGCGGCGCCATGTAAAAATTTACGATGCCGTAATTCACGGCCCCGATCTTGCCGGAATTCGGCGAGGCGAAGGTAGCGACGTTAGTAGTATTTGTTTTCGTAACCTCGCGCGCGGCGTGGATCTCGTCGTTCATCACTACAAGAGCGCCCTTTTCGCGAGCGTTTTTATTTGCCGCGACGCTGACGGCGTTGTAGATATTTAGCGGGCCGTCCGCGCTCATCGACGTAGAGGATCTCATCGAGCCCACGAGCACGATCGGTTTTTTAGATTTTATGACTAGGCTTAAAAAATACGCCGTCTCCTCCATCGTATCGGTTCCATGCATGATGACGACGCCGTCGACGTCGTTTTTAGTAAGCAGCTCGCTTACGCGGTTTGCAAGCTTGAGCCAAATTTCATCATTCATCTCCTGCGAGCCGATATTTGAAATTTGCTCGCTTTTAATCGTAGCTAAATCCCCCAGTTGCGGCACTGCCGATAAGATAGCTTCTACACCCTTAGAGCCTGCGGTATAGTTGCCCTCCGTGGCACTTGCGCTGCTTCCCGCGATCGTACCGCCGGTAGCTAAAATATAAATATTTGGCTTCGCAGCAGCCAAAGATGACGCGATAAAAAACGTAATAAACGCAAATTTCTTGAGTAGTCCCATAGTTGCTCCTTAAAAAGTGATAAAATTTTTATAATTTAAGCAAAATTCTAGCATAAAATTTTTATTATATTTTATTTTGCTGCTATAATGCGCGAAAAATTTTGATTATTTTAAGGAAATTTTATGGGACTGAAAAGCGATAAATGGATCAGACAGATGTCGCAGCAGCACGATATGATAGCGCCCTTTTGCGAGGAAAATATCGGTCGCGGCGTCGTTAGCTACGGACTTTCGAGCTACGGATACGACATACGCGTAGCGCGCGAATTTAAAATTTTTACAAACGTCGGCGGAACGGTCGTCGATCCTAAAAATTTCGACGCAAAAAACGTCGTGGATTTTGAGGGCGACGTCTGCATCGTGCCACCTAATTCCTTCGCGCTAGCGCGCACTATCGAATACTTCAAAATGCCGCGCGACGTGCTTGCGATCTGCCTCGGTAAAAGCACCTACGCGCGCTGCGGCATCATCGTAAACGTAACGCCCTTTGAGCCGGGCTTTGAAGGGCACATCACGATTGAAATTTCCAATACCACGCCGCTGCCTGCAAAAATTTACGCGAATGAAGGGATCGCGCAGGTTTTGTTTCTGCAAGGAGACGAGCCGTGCGAGGTGAGCTACTGCGATAAAAAGGGCAAATACCAAAGCCAAAAGGGCATCACACTGCCTAGAATTCTAAAGGATTAAACAATGAAAAATTTAATCATCGTAGAATCCCCTGCAAAAGCCAAAACTATCAAAAATTTCTTAGGCGCCGATTACGACGTAATCGCGTCTAAAGGTCATATCCGCGACCTTCCTAAAAAACGCTTCGGCATTAAAATCAAAGATAAAAGCTTCGAGCCCGAATACGAAATCAGCGCCGACCACGATCAGATCGTAAAACAGATAAAAACGCTCGCCAAAAAGGCGGATCAAATTTATCTCGCGACGGACGAGGACCGCGAGGGCGAGGCGATCGCCTATCATATCGCCGCTTCGATCGGCAAGCAGGCGCAGGAGCTGCCGCGCATCGTATTTCACGAGATCACCAAAAGCGCGATCTCAAACGCGCTAAGCTCGCCGCGCAAGCTCAATATCGCAAGCGTAAACGCCCAACAAGCGCGCCGCCTGCTCGATCGCATCGTGGGCTATAAGCTAAGTCCGCTTTTAAATTTAAAGATCCAGCGCGGCTTAAGCGCGGGTCGCGTCCAAAGCGCCGCGCTTAAGATCGTCGTCGATCGCGAGCGCGAAATTTTAAATTTTAAGCCGGTAGAATTCCACAGCATCGATGCGGTCTTTAAGAAGGACTTGGAAGCCGAGCTCGTGGAATTTCGCGGTAAAAAGATGGAAAAACTCTCGGTCAAAAACGCCGCGCAAGCTAGCGAGATCGTCCTGACGCTGCAAAAAGACAAATTTAGCGTAGAGAGTATCGAGAGCAAATCGCGCAAAACAAACCCCTACCCGCCGTTTATGACCTCGACGCTACAGCAGGCGGCGAGCACGGCTCTGGGCTTTAATCCGCGAAAGACGATGAGCCTCGCGCAGAGCCTTTACGAGGGCGTTAATACCAAAAACGGCGGCGCGATCACATACATGCGAACCGACTCGCTAAATATCGCTAAAGAAGCGATCGCGGCGGCTCGTGAGCTCATAGAGCAGCGTTTCGGCGAAAAATATCTGCCCAAAAGCGCGAATTTATACGCTACCAAAAGCAAAGGCGCGCAGGAGGCCCACGAGGCGATACGACCTACCGATCTAAAGCTTACCCCCGAGCTCGCGCAAAAAATCCTGCCTCGCGACGAATACCGCCTCTACGCGCTCATCTACAACCGCTTCGTAGCCTCACAGATGAGCCCTAGCGTCTCGCAGATCCAAACGATCATCGTGCGCGGCGAAGAGGGCGCGTTTAAGATCAGCGGGCGCAAGGTGGAATTTGACGGTTTTTACAAGGCTTACGGCGATCTGGATAAGGATAAAATTTTACCGAGCCTTAGCGCGGGCGACGCGATGAGCCTGCAAAGCCTAAGCTCGCAACAGCACTTCACCGAGCCGCCGGCGCGCTATTCGGAAGCAAGCCTCATCAAAAAGCTCGAAAGCCTAGGCATCGGCAGGCCCTCGACCTATGCACCTACCATCTCGCTGCTTACTGCGCGCAACTACGTAAATATCGAGCAAAAACACCTGGTGCCGAGCGAGATCGCCTTTAAGATCACCGAGATGCTGGAGCAAAATTTTAAAAATATCGTCGATAGCGAGTTTACCTCCAAAATGGAAGAGAAGCTCGACGACATCGCCGAAAACAAAGCGGACTGGCAGCAAATTTTGGCAGATTTCTATTATCCTTTTATGGACGAGATCGCCAAAGGAAAAACGTCGATCGCAAGCCAAAAGCTAGCCGAAAAGATCGGCGAAACCTGCCCGAACTGCGGTGGCGAGCTACTTAAGCGCCAGGGCAGATTCGGCGAGTTTATCGCTTGCTCGAACTATCCGAAATGCAAATACTCGCGCAACGCGGACGCCGGCACCGAGGGGGCGAGCGAGGAGAAGGCGGCGCCCGAAGTGCTAGATGAGAAATGCCCGCAGTGCGGTAAAAATTTGATCAAGCGCAAGGGCAGATACGGCGAGTTTATCGCTTGCGAGGGCTATCCGAAGTGCAAATACTCGCGCAAAATCGAGGGCGCCGCAAAGGAGAAAAAGCCGCTCGTCTCCACGGGCGTTAAGTGCCCGAGCTGCGGCACGGGCGAGATCGTCGAGCGCTTCTCCAGACGCGGCAAATTTTACGGCTGCACGAACTACCCAAAATGCGGCTTTGTGAGCAACTACGCGCCGATTGCGCGCGCGTGCCCGCAGTGCGGCAACTCATACATGCTCCGAAAAGAGCTGAAAAAAGGCAACTTTGCTGAGTGCCCACAGTGCAAGCTTAAAGAAGAGATCGATTGATAATAGGCGTCATCTCGGACTCTCATCGCGAAACAAAGGTCGCTGCCGGCGCCATAGAATGGTTACTCGCGCGAGGAGCGGATCTGCTAGTGCACGCAGAGGGCATCGTCGAGAGCGAAACGCTGAGGCTTTTGCGACAAAGTGGCAAGCCCTACTTCGCGGTTCTTGGCAACAACGACGAAGCGCTTGCGGAGCTAAAAAACGACTTCAACCTATACGATGAGCCCTTTTGCACGGAGTTTGCGGGGCTGCGACTAAAAATTATGCACCATCCGTTTTATCTCTTTGACGAAGAATCCGCAGCGCAAAATGAAGCAGACGGATTAAATTTAGACGCGGATTTAGGTGCGGGTGCGGATCGCGGGGAAATTTTAATCTCAAATTCTAAAACAGCGAGTTGCTCGGCAAATTTAGACGCAAATTTTAATGCTGCGGACGTTGATGAAATTTTAAATGGCGCGCGCGGTGCAGATGCAAATTTTAAAAACATACGTAGCGCGAGCGCGAATTTCAAAGGCGGGCAATCCGCAAGTCTAAATGTGAGCTTGGGCGTGAATACAGGCGAGGATGTAAACTCAAACGCAAATTTAGACTTAAGTCTGGGCGCATACTCGGCCTCAAGCCCGAACGCAAATTTAAACTCAAATTTAACCGCAAGTTCAGACCCTAATACAAGCGGCGAAGGTAAAAATCGGGGTTCGTGCGAGCGAGGCGCGGATAAAATTCCAACTATCAAAATTTACGGCCATACCCACTATCTCGCCGCGGCGGTAAATAAAAACGGCGCGCTTGTGCTAAATCCGGGCGAGATTTGCGGACGCAAAAAGAGGCTTTTCGAGTTTGCCTACGTCGTGGCACAAGGCGGGAAATTTCACGTATTTCACGTCTGTGCCGCGCCTGAAAAAGCTCTAAAATGGCGCGAATGCGAGATAAAACTATGAATGAAATTTACGTCCTAATCGCGCTATCGTTTTTGATCTTTGCTTCGCCCTTTTTGGCTAGCTTAGCTAGAATTCCGCTCTCGCCCATGGAGATCATGCTTGGCATCATAGCCGCAAATTTAGGGCTTTTGCCGCCAAGCGCAACCTTCGATCTGGCTGCTCAGATCGGCTTTTGCTACCTTATGTTTTTGGCGGGCTGCGAGGTGGATTTCCGCGCGCTGCTTGCGATGCCGCGCAAAATTCTACGGCTGATCATAATCTTTTTGGCGCTGCTTTATATCCTAAGCGCGCTTGCGGTTTGGGTGTTTGAACTGCCGCAGATGCTTATCATCGCCGCGCCTCTGATGAGCGTCGGGCTGCTTTCGGCGCTGTATAAGGAATACGGCAAGGATCAAGCGTGGCTCAATCTCGCGATGCCCGCGGGCGTGATCGGCGAGCTCATCAGCATCGCCGTCCTCACGGTGGGCGGCATCTACCTTAAAAACGGCTTCGGCGTAGAGATGGCGCTTCACATCGGCGCGCTTTTGGGCTTTTCGGCGGCAGCCTTGGCGGTTTTTAAAGGGCTTGAAATTCTATTTTGGTGGTTCCCCGCGCTAAAAACGGTCATCATGCCCAAATACGACAAAAACGAAAAAGACGTGCGATTTGCGATGGCGCTGTTTTGCCTCATCTGCGCGGGGGTGATGCTTTTGGGACTTGAGGTCGTCATCGGCGCCTTCATCGCAGGCACCTTTCTGCCGACCTTTTTCTCGCACAAGGACGACCTCATCGAGAAGCTATCGTCGTTCGGCTTCGGCTTTTTGGTGCCGATATTTTTCATACACACCGGAGCCGTGATCAAGCTTGAAGCGCTTCTTATGCCCGGAGTGATGAGCTTTGCCGTAAGCCTAGCGGCGCTGATGTTTGGCATCAGGCTGCTTGCAAGCGCTACGTTTTTAAGCATCCTGGGGCGCAAAGGCGCGGCGCTTTTCGCGCTATCGCTTTCTATGCCTCTGACGCTAGTGATCGCCACGGCGACGCTTTTTTACTCCACCGCCGCGATCTCGCAAGAGATATACTTCGCGATGATCATCGCCTCGCTCATAGAGGCGCTTGCGTCGATGATTTTGATAAATTTTATTTACAAGAAATTTTAGGGCGGGAATTTTAAAATTTGAAAATTACAGGACTTTGTAATTTTAGAATTTCAAAATTCTGCGAAATTTTAGAATTCTATGAAATTTGATTTGGTGCGGGATTGAAATAGAGTTAAATTTAAAGCCCTATTTTGCGGCGTGATCGGTTAGGTCTTGGATTTCCATGGTGTAGTTTGGGATTTGCTCGCGAGTAGAATAACCATACGCTTTTAATATTACATTCAACAGCTTAATTATATCGCTTACCGACAAAAGAGGTGTTTGCTTTGGATTTAGATTGAGCAGTTTCCAAATTCTATGGAATTCTCCAGGTCTCAATGCTTCGTCGATATCATAATCAAGGGTGACTTCAATAACTTCACCATTATAATATAAAATCCAAATTCCTTTAGAATCAGTGCCATGGTCATAATCTGGATCAGGAAAACTATAAATTTTCCATAGCCAACAATCCGCATCTCTATCAATAGTCCATCGTAACTCATTAATAAAAGTCTCATAGTATGGATTATATTTGTAGTAAATTTCACTCAATCCATACTTTTCATCATCCTCTTTAGTGATGATTGCATTTTCAAACGCCACTCTCTCCTCCTCAAAAAATTTTAATAATTCTAGATTTTACGATCGGTTAGGTCTTGGAGTTCCATAGTGTAATTTGGGATTTGCTCCCATATGCCATCATATCCATATGTTTGCAAAGCATTGTTTAAAAGTATAATTATTTCATCCCTTGAAATCAATTTAGTTTGTTTTGGATTTAGATCAAGTAGCTGCCAAATTCTATGAAATTGCTTAGGTCTTAGCGTTCTATCGATGTCATAATCAAGGATAGCTTCAATAATTTCACCTTTATAATATAAAATCCAAATAGCTTTAACAAGAGTTCCATGTTCATATTCAGGATCGGGGAAATAAAAAATATCCCATAGCCAACAATCAAGCTCTCTGTTTATCACCCAATCTTGTTTATTGATAAAAACTTCGCGTTTCGGATTATATTTGTAGTAAATTTTACTCAATCCATACTTCTCATCATCCTCTTTGGTGATGATTGCATTTTCAAACGCCATCTACGCTCCTTGGAATTTAAAATTTAGCGTGTAAGCGGAAATTTCAAGTGCAAATTTATGCGAAATTTCACGACGCGGCAAAGCAAACGCGGCTCGTCAGCAAAGCTAGCGATAAAATTAATCGCAGCAACCCATCCGCAAAATAGCATAACTGCACGATTTATGGACGGGCTAACAAAGCTAAAGCGAGCCGATTAAAATTTAAGCTTTAGCTTACAGCACTTAAAAGCCGACTTAAGCCTAGACGCTATGCGGGCGATATGCCGCGACACGGCGTCTAAGCTTCAAGCTACATTAGAACCGGAATTTTGGTCTTTTGCAGGAAGTATTTCGACGCGCCGCCTAAAAAAATCTCCTTTATGCCGCTGTCTGAGTGCAAGCCCGCGACGATTAGGTCGAAATCGCCCGCGTCGGCGTACTCTAGCAGCACCTGCCCCGGGATCTTGCCGTCTGCGTTTAGCGTCTCGAAAGCATCGATATTAACGTCGTGCAGAGCCAGATAGTCGCTTATACGGCGCTTCGTTTCGGGGATGCCCTCTTGGAGGTAGTGGTTTGCGGTGATGACGGTGACGGATTTGGCGCGCTGCAAAAGCTCCAGCCAATTATCGAGCGCTCGCGCAGACGCCGCAGTACCGGTAAGCGAGACTAAAATTTTATCCGCCTTAAACTCTTGCAGCTTGCGCGGTATGACAATGCAAGGCTTGCCGCTTTTGGTGACCGCCGCCTCGAATGTGCCCGTGATAGAGCCCGTAGGCGGCACCGAAACCAGCACCAAATCACAATATTTGGAGTATTTCTCGACCAGCTCGGAGCGGATGCCCACCATATGCCTCAAAGCGGCGCTATTTGGGACGTGATCGTCGTCGTTTTGATCCAAATCGAGCTTAGCGCATTCGGCGTCGAAGATCGCCTTGATCTCCTCGCGCTCAGCCCTCATCTCATCGCCCGCGGATTTTAAAAATTCCTCCATCAACACGCCGCCTTTTAGCGTCATACGGACATTGTAGATCATCTTAGGATCGAGCTGGCACGCCATTATGTTGATGTGCGTACCGAAAAATTTATTCACGAGCAGCGCTCCGTGTATGCGCTCGGCTAGCTCCTCGCCGCCGCCGATAGGGAAAAAAATCTTTTTAAGCTGCATCTCATACTCCTATTAAAATTTTAAGCTAATTCCAGTGAAATTTTAGTGCCTTTCTGATCGGTCACGCGCACTCGCACCACATCGCCCGCCTTGTAAGGCGTCGTGATAAATTTGGCGCGCAGTAGCCCATCCACGCCGTCTCGCAGCGAGATAAAGGTGCCGAAATCCAGTACGCTTTGCACTACGCCGTCAAACTCCTCGCCGATCTGAAATTTTACTTCTTTGCGTTCACCGCGCGGCTTACGAAAATCGCGAGAATTTGAAACTATCGATAAAATTTTCTCTTTTGCGCCCGATACGCTGCTAGCTTTGGCACCTTGAATCTTGACCTCACCCTTTTCTCGATCCAGATCAATATTTACGCCGAAGCTTTCGGTGATCTCTTTGATGACCTTGCCGCCCTGACCGATGATGTCGGGGATTTTGCTCGCCTCGACGCTAAAAATTTCAAGCTTCGGAAGCACGTCCTCGTTTATAACGATCGCCGTATCCGCCTGCTCCATAAGGCCCAAAATATGCGCACGAGCCTGCTTTGCCTGCGCGAGAGCCTCTTTTAAAACCTCCAGGCTGATACCGCCGAGCTTAATATCCATCTGAAGCGCGGTGATGCCATCATAGGTGCCCGCGACCTTGAAATCCATATCGCCGTCGTGATCCTCAAGCCCCATTATGTCGGTTAGCACGGCATGCTTGTCGCCCTCAAAAATTAAGCCCATCGCGACGCCCGCAACGAGCTTTAGCGTAGGTACGCCCGCTGCTCGGAGAGAAAGTGCGCCGCCGCAGACCGAAGCCATCGAGCTTGAGCCGTTGCTCTCTAAAATTTCACTCACCACGCGGATAGACTGCGGCGAGTTTAGATCGATGCTCGGATATAGCGCTCTTTTGGCTAAATTTCCATGTCCCAGCTCGCGTCTGCCCGGGCTTTTAAGCGGGCTTGCTTCGCCTACGCAAAAGCCCGGGAAGTTGTAGTTAAACATAAATCTATCGCTGATCGGCTCGAGCTGCGTTAGGCTGTCGCTTAGCTGCGCATCGCTATCGCCACCCAGCGTAGTGACGACCAGAGCCTGCGTCTGCCCGCGCGTAAATAGGCAACTTCCGTGCGCGCACGGCAAGATATTGGTCTCGATACTGATCGGGCGCACCTCATCAAGCGCGCGTCCGTCGGCTCTACGGCGATCCTCGATGATCTGCGTGCGGATGATGCCGCGCTTATACTTGCCGATGACGCTGGAGATCACCTCTTGGCTCCATTCGTTTTGCGCCGCGGCTTCGGTAGTTAAAATTTGATCTACGATTTTGTTTAGCTCGGTAGCGCGCTCGCTCTTTGCCATCTGATTGATCGCCGCTTTAACGGCGTCTTTGTAATTTGCGTCGATGAAATCCGCAATATCCTCATCCTCGATCTCGGGTTTATACTCTAGGCTCGCATCGGGCTTTTTAAGCGGCAAAAAAGCCTCTTCGTAGGCGCCCGAGCCCGCGCTTATCGCCTTTGCGGCAAAATCGATCGCATCAACCATCAGATCTTCGTCAAATTCATTCATCTGCTGCACGCCGCCGTTAATCTGCGGCAGGGAGCGCATCTCGATCATCAAAAGCTCATCGCCGACGCCGGCTACGTAAAGATCAAGTGCGCTATTTTTAAGCGCGGAGTTGCTCGGATTTAGGATGAAGCTTCCATTTTGATAGCCTATGCGGACGCCGCAAACGGGCGCTTTAATCGGGATGTCGCTAAGATACAGCGCCGCAGATGCCGCATTAAGAGCGATGACTTGCAGATCGACCTCGGGATCTGCCGATAGCACGTAAACTACGATCTGCGTCGGATACGCATAACCCTTTGGAAAGAGCGGACGCAGCGAGCGGTCTATGATGCGGCTCGTTAGCGTCTCAAAATCGCCCGGCTTGGTCTCGCGCTTGATGTAGCCTCCGGGGATTCTGCCCGCCGCGTACATCTTCTCGATATATTGCACGGTAAGGGGTAAAAAGTCCTCCTGCACCTGCGTCTCTTCGCGCGCTACGGTAGCCAGCACGACGGTGTTTTTAACGCGCAAAAGCGCCGCGCCCGCGGCTTGTTTCGCAACTTTGTCGATATCGAAAATTTCGGTATTGCCATTTACTTCAATTTTACACTGCATTAATTTTCTCCTTGTTTTTGTTAGTCTCGTGAAACGGCAGATAAAGCGGGCATTTGTTTAAAATTTGCATTATCTCCTCCGCGCTTGAGAGCGTTTTTTCTTTGTAATAAAAATCCACGTTCACAAAATCTCTGATCTTATGAACAGCATAAATTCCATCTACTAGCATGGCGATCTCGTCTGCATTATCGCTGCCGATAACAGGCGTAGCGTAAAAGATCGCTTTGGCGTTTAAGCTTACGAGCGTCTTTATGCAAGTAAGTGCAGTCAGCCCGCTCTCACACCCCTCATCTACCAAGATGACGTTTTTTTTCTCCAAATTTCCCAAAAGCTCGCCCTTGCGAAATTTATACATGTTTTTTAAAATTTTCTCCTCATAAAGTCTGTTCGCCTGCCCGTAAACGTAATCCAGGCTGATGCCGAAGCTTCGCACGAGCTCATCTACCATCACGATCTCTTGGGTTTCGCTTACGCACGCGATCGCGCATTCCGGATTATTTGGCGCTAAAACGGGCTCTGTGAATAAAAACTCATAATGAAGCCCTAATTTTAGAGCAAGATGGTTTGCGATAGGAAGCGACTCCAGGGATTGAGCGATTATTAGAAAATTTTCGTTTTTGATCACGGTAGCGGGTAAAATTTCTGCGAGTTTCATCGCGGCGTCGATTTGGTTTTCAAACATCAGCTCGGCTCTAGGCGTCATTATTTTTCGCTTCCGTATTCGCTATCTACTGAAAAATCATACCCTACTCCGCCAAACGGATAGAAATTTACGAGAAAGTAAATTCCGCGCTCCTTGCTTGCTTTGCTATAGCCAGTCGTACTGGTATTTTTAGGCTCAATATCCTCTTGATACACAAAAGAGTAATTCCAACACTTGCGCGTATGAGAAAGTCCCACACGCCACATTTTAGAATAAGATCGCTCCAAGTCGTAATCCCAACGACCGAAAATTTTATTATTCCTAGGCAAATTTACCGAAGCGTTTACGATGCCGTAGTTATCTTTCGTATAGCGTTTAGGCTCCATGCTTAGCTTTTCGTATTCGTAAGCGTGGCTGAGTCCAAAGCTAAAGTCGTCGTTGGAGTAGTTGGCGTAGGTATAGACCTTATCGAAGCTTTTATATTTATGCGAGTAGGTAAAGCGGTTCCCGATATTTAACCCATTTGCAAAATACGCATCGATGCGGTGTTCTAAATCATCGAACTCGTGATCATCGAAGTCATATCGCTGCTTGACACTATGGCGTAAGAATTTACGTCCGTCTTCATTATAAAAAAACTGCGTCATACTTAAAGCTGCATTTTCGTGAGTGTATTCGTCACTAAGCTCACTTAAGAAGTTATCCTCCCAATAAAGCGAGTCTTGCAAGTTACCCAGCCGCGAACGATCTACTGCGCCGCGAGCAAGGTCGTATTTATACTGATGATACTTTAAAATTCTATCCTCGATGTCGCCTTGCTGCCAGCTTGGAATTCTAAAATCCGCTCTCCAGCTCATCGTATGATACAAGCTATCGTAAGCCCTGGCTACGTCGGTGTAGAGTGAAAGCTCGGTGTATTGATTAGCGTAGAAAGTGCTTTTATCCTCGCCAAGATCTCCGTTTGCGTAGTAAAATTTATCGTGCCAATCGATATTGGTCATATACACTCGCTCGGTAAAGGCGAAATTTAAATAATCCGCCAGTAGTGGCGTGCTTATACTAATCGGTACGTCAAACTCGTATTGGCGAGCAGTCGCGCCCTCCCATCTGGTGTAATTACGCGCCTTCGCATCAAGCGAATAGATCAAATTTGGCAGTCCCAAATCATTGCTAAATTTATGATATTGCAGCGTCGGCAGCTCTTGGACGGTATCTTCGTTGCGGAAGGTATTATCGGCGTTTAGCTTGCTTGTATCGATATAGTAGCGTCCGTAAGCGCCAAAATAGTGCTCGTCTGAGGTCAAATAATAATTCAGCCGTGAAGTTACGAGCGAATTATCCGCATCGTCGCTAAGACCGCCCTTTTCCTTTAGATCGTAGTATTCAAGGTCGTTTAGCTGGGTAAAATCGATCCATAAATTTTCGCGCAGATCGCCGTCTAGCAAATAAGTTGCAAGCTTGCTGCGATTGTATTGAACTTCAAAGCCGTGATGGCGCTCGTTTTTGTATTCGAGGCGTTTTTGCGCTCGCGAGAAGTTATCGAAAACTCCGCCTCTAATCTCGCCGTAAGAATACGGCGACTCCGTAAATCGAAATGTCCCGTATACGCCAAAGCCCCTGCGCGTGCGCACCTGCGGATCGAGCTGAAAATCCCAGCTATCGTAAGGCGCAAAATAGATCGGTTGCTTGTAGTAAATCCCTTCCTTGCTGATGTAGCCGGCCTCGGGAGGCAGCAAGCCCGTGCGGCGCGTGCGGTCGGTCGGGAAGCCGAAATACGGCAGATAGAGCACCGGCACATCGCCCACGTAAAATCTCGGATTGAACAGATGGAGGAATTTGCTCTCTTTATTAAGCATGCCGCTGCTAAATTTAATCCGCCAATCAGGATCGGTAACGTTGCAGCTAGATACGCTGGAGCCCTTCACGCGGTAATACTCGCTGTCGCTGCAGCTGGCGTCGTTTTGCATCCAAAGCTCGGAGTCCTTGTCCATCATAAAATTTACGTCGGCTTGCTGCTTATCGTTTTTCAGATCGATTTTGACATGCTGGGCGCGCGTGGTCTCACTGCTGCCACGCATCGCATTGACGTTACCAAAAAGCTCAATGATGCCGTTTTGCTCGTCGTATGTAGCGCGATCGGCGGTGATAAAGTAGTCCTGCGAATACACCGTTACGTTGCCACTGGCCTCCGTCAAAAAGCCGTTTTTCTCGACATTATCTGCTATAAGCTCGACGTCTTGGACCTTTGCGCTCGCACTACTTGCTAAAAGAGCGCTAAAACTAAGCGCTAGAATTTTAAATTTTTTACTCTTTTTCAATCTCTACCACCAATGTTTTCGCCGCCATATCATGCAGGCTCTGACGCGAGTTCGTAAAAAGCGCCACCAAAAATCCCATATAAAAGATCATCTCGCTTATCAACCTAACCGCCGCGCGGATCGCTGCAGTAGTGATATCCATAGCGCTGCCGTCGGCGCGGACGCAATAAATTTTAACCGCAAGCTTGCCTAGCGTCGCGCCGTATAGATAGACAAAAATCGCCTGATATAAAAATTTTATTATCGCGTAATGCAAAATGAATTTTGAAGCGATCTTTTGTACCTCAAGATTGCTTCCGCTCTGCGCCGCTGCAACAAGCTCTGGCTCGTCGATAGCAAATAGCACGACCACAAAAAGCGTTACGCTCACCGCTTCGTCGATACTAAACGCAATTACGCGCTTGCTAAGCGGAGCGACGATCAAATTTTATCTCTTAAGGCTTGGTGCGCGATATCGCGCCTATACTGCGCGCCGCTAAATTTTATATTTTTGCACAGCGCGTAAGCCGCATCGCGCGCCTGTTTTAGGCTCTGCGCGACGCCCACGCTTACCAAAACGCGCCCGCCGCTAGCGTAAATCTGCCCCTCCCGCTCGCTCACGCCTGCGTAGCAGATATGCGCTCCCGCGGGAATTTCGCCGACTTCGATCAAAGCAGGCTGCGAAGAGCCGTAAGGGTAGCGCTCGCTAGCCATCACGACGCCCACCGCGAATCGCTCTTTTAAGCTTATGCTACTTAGCTTGCCTACGGCGGCGTTGTATAAAATTTCGCTCAAATTTCCGTCAATTAGCGGCATCAAAACCTCGCACTCCGGATCGCCGAAGCGGACGTTGTACTCCAGTACGTAAGGCTCGCCGCCCACGATCATAAGCCCCACGAACAGCACGCCGCAAAAGGGCGCGCCCTGCTGTTTCATCCCTTTTAGCGTAGGTGCTACGATCTCGCTCTGCACTCTTTTTATCAGCGCGGTATCCGCTAGCGGGCTTGGCGCATAAGCTCCCATGCCGCCGGTATTCGGACCAAGATCGCCGTCAAGCAATTTTTTGTGGTCCTGCGCTACGGGCAGACTTACGAAATTCTCCCCGTCGCAAATCGCAAAAAAGCTCAGCTCGTAACCATCTAAAAACTCCTCCACGACGACGCGCTTGCCCGCTTCGCCGAAGCTTTCGCCGCTTAGCATATCCGCCGCGGCTTTTTTAGCTTCATCTTTGGAGTTTGCGATGATGACGCCTTTGCCTGCGCACAGGCCGTCCGCTTTGACCACTACGCGGCCGTTTAGGGTATCGATAAATTTTGAAATTTCGGATAGATCGTCGCTGCTTAGAAATTTTGCGGTTTTGATATGATTTCGCGCCAGAAAGTCCTTCATATAGGCCTTAGAACCCTCAAGCTTCGCTGCAACGGCGCTGGGGCCGAATATCGCGAGACCTTGCGCTTTGAAAATATCCACGATGCCTTTTGTAAGCGGCTCTTCGGCACCCACGATGGTAAGAGCTACGTCGTTGTTTTTGGCAAAGAGCGCGAGTTCATTAAAATCTTTTAAATCTAAATTTTTACCGAGCACCTTTGTAGCACCGTTTCCCGGAGCAAAATACAGATTTAAAACGTTTTTATCCTCGCGAAGTCTTAGCCCGATCGCGTATTCTCTACCGCCGCCGCCGATTATTAGGATATTCAATGAAGCCTCCGTAACGTAAAAAACCCAAGTGAGCGTTGCGTAAAAAGAATCGGCTCAAACAAAGCCAATCTTGCAACTAGGAAAAATCTCTAGGTCGCAACCCGTAACTTTAAAAAAGCTCGAGCCGAGCCGCGTCACACGGACCTCTCACGTCGTCGCTTATACAAATATGTTGAACCCTCATATAAAACGCTCTCGCTTCACCCAGGCTTGGGCAAAATTATAGTCAAAATTTGCTTAAACTATGGCAAAAGCGCCAGATCGACGCAGGATTTTATCGACATTCTTTCGCAGATTATCGGCTCGCAAAACTCGCTCAAAACGCTCGCCGTCGTCCTACCGATACAGATCGCCCTATAGCCCCCGTCCCAGCCGAAATTTGCGGTAAAGCCGCGCACGTTTTTAGGAGAGGTAAAAATCAGCGTGCTGCCTTGCGGCGGCTTTGCGGCGGCAGGCAGGCTGAGAATAGAATTTTCGTAGGCGATCACGCTTTGCAGCCGCACGCCGGCGCTAGACAGGATCTGCTCCAGTTTCGATACCGTCTGCCTCGCGCGCAGATACAGCGCGTCCCTGCCTTGCAAGAGCGGCGCGATCTCGGCGGCAAACTCATTTCCATGCCCGTGCCGCGCCGTATAAATGCCGCGAAATCCAAACTCGCGCGCAGCCGCAGCGCACGGCTCGCCGATAGCGTAAACGGGGATATCTAAATCAAGCGAAATTTCATTAAATTTTATCGCCGCCACCGCGTTTTTGGAGGTGAAAATTAGCGCGCCGATCTGCGCAGGCAGGCTAAATTTGAGAAATTTTATCTCGCAGACCGCAAGCTGCCTCACCTGCGGATGATCAAATCTCGTATTAGACACCAAATATATCAAAACGCCCTCCATGTTTAAATTTGCTTTGATTGAGCCTCGCCCCTGCCTTCACGACGCGCAGAAACGAAAAAAATGCCGCTTCATTTGCTTCGATTAAATTCCATTCGCGCTTTATCGATTACGTGCACGCCGTTTAACACTTAAATTTACTTTGATTAAATTTTGCTCTCGAAAAAATCCGAGCCACCGTCATTAATCTTTGAGTTCAAATTCAATTCTACTCCGCGCCGCCCTCGACGCCGATTAAAACCCGCCCACAAAGCCTGCTCGCACCTTTCCATCCACACTCAAGCAACCTAGCGGCGGCACGCTTTTTTAAAATTTTATCTCGCGCCTAAATTTGCAACCAAGCACTCCACTTTGCGCCGACTCGGTATTTTAAATTTAACTTTATAACCTCAAGCGCCCGCTCTAAAGCCGGCTTAGGACGCGCTGTCATTTTTAAATTTGCGCAGTAATTACCCGCGGCGGGTGCTTAAAACACTGCTGCAAAGTCCGTTTCACACATAACTAACGCGCCGCCGCTCGCTAATCCCGCCCAGCCCGTGCATGTATCCACACAGACCGCCGAAGTTTCAAATTTAAAGACACGACTGCGAAATTTCAAAATTTCGCCGTACTTAGCTCCTTAAATTTACCCTTTCAGCCACTCGTTTAAAATTTCAATCTGCGCCGCCACGCTCTCATTTGCCGTGCCTCCTTGCGACTTGCGCGCCTCTTTGGATGCATTTAGGTCAAGAAATTTAACCGCACCCGCGTCCAAGCTTTCATCCACGCTTGCAAGCTGCTGCGCATTTAGCTCGCTAAGATCCAAGCCTAAATTTTCCGCATACGCTACGGTCTTGCCCGTGATGAAGTGCGCCCGGCGAAACGGCACGTTTTTCTCCCGCACGAGAT
>NZ_CALKZP010000016.1 GCF_938002845.1 uncultured Campylobacter sp. | reverse complement strand
ACGCTACGTAAAGCTGTGCTACTTGCGCTTGTGTTACTGCCATTGAGGACTCCTTTTGGTTTATATGTTTTATTTTGATTTATTTAATAAAATTTTGAATCAAGTTGTTTGGTTTGTAATCGGCATTGTATTAAAACGTTCGGATTATAGCAAAAAAATCGTTATATTTGATTAAAAATATATAAAAAAATTATTTTTTGATTTTTTATATTGAAGCTTTATTCGATCTTGATCAATATATTAAATTTAGCTTTAATTCAGTTATTTTTAAATATAATCCAAGCTTCAATTCACACACACCAGTCCTAAAATTTGGTTGCGTTTGTTAAAAGCAAATGTTAATGGGTGTGGAGGAGAAACCTAAATTTCGGGGAAACCCACAAGGAGAAAACTCATGGTAACAATGAGAGATTTGCTAGAGTGCGGCGTTCATTTCGGACACCAAACGCGCAGATGGAATCCGAAGATGAAAAAATTCATTTTCGGCGAGAGAAAAGGTATCTATATCATAGATCTACAAAAAACTATCCGCTACTTCCGCTACACTTATAATATCGTGCGCGACGCGGCTGCCGAGGGCAAGACGATACTTTTCGTAGGCACCAAAAAACAAGCTGGCGCGACGCTAAAAGAGTACGCCGAAAAATGCGGCATGCCTTATGTGAGCCACAGATGGCTAGGCGGCATGCTAACGAATTTTTCCACTATCAAGCAATCGATCCGCAAGCTCGAAGTAATCGAGACCATGGAAGAGGATGGCTCGATAAATTTACTAACCAAAAAAGAGGCGCTAATGCTTCGCCGCAAAAAAGAGAAGCTTGAGCTTTATCTAGGCGGCATTCGCAATATGAAGGGCTTGCCTGATATGATCTTCGTCATCGACGTTGTAAAAGAAAAGATCGCCGTAGCGGAAGCTAACCGCCTAAAAATGCCGGTTATCGCGCCTTTGGATACAAACTGCGATCCGGACGTAGTCGATTTCCCGATACCTGGCAACGACGATGCGATCCGCTCGGTTCAGCTTTTCTGCCAAGAGATGGCTGAGGCGATCAACGAAGGCAAGGCACTTCGCGATCAAGACGCAAGCGAGGATGTCGAGCAGAGCGAAGCCGTCAGCGACGAGGAGAAAGAGGAAGTCGTAGCCGAGGCGATGAGCGAAGAGGATTTTGACGTAAGCGAGGACGAAGAGTAATGGAAATCAGCGCGCAAATGGTAAAAGAGCTCCGCGAAAGTACCGGAGCGGGGATGATGGACTGCAAGAAGGCTTTAGTTGAAACAGACGGCGATATGGATAAAGCTGTCGATCTGCTTCGCGAGAAGGGTCTCGGAAAGGCCGCTAAAAAAGCCGACCGTCTAGCTAGCGAGGGTCTAGTGAGCGTCGAAGTGGGTGCGGATCATAAGATCGCCACGATAAGCGAGATAAATTCCGAAACCGACTTCGTGGCTAAAAATCAAAATTTTATAAATTTAGTTAAAAATACTACTCTACATATCCAAAGCAAGGGCATTAGCAGCATTGATGAGCTAAATTCCAGCATCATCGACGGCGTTAAATTCGATGAGCATCTAAAAAGCCAGATCGCTACGATCGGCGAAAATTTGGTCGTTAGAAGATTTGAGACGATTAAGGCGGGTGCAAACGGCGTAGTAAACGGCTACCTGCATTCAAACGGCCGCGTAGGTGTAATCATCGCAGCAGCTTGCGACAGCGAGCAAACTGCGGAGGGTGCGAAGGAGCTTATAAAAAATCTCTGCATGCACGCAGCCGCGATGAAACCGCAGGTCATCAGCTATAAAGAGCTTGACCCCGATTTTATCGAAAAAGAATTCTTGGCTCTTAAAGGCGAGTTTGAGAAGGAAAATGAGGAGTTTGTGCGCTTAGGTAAGCCCCTTCATAAGATCCCGCAGTTCGGCTCGCGCGCGCATCTAACGGACGAAATTTTAGCCAAAGAGATCGAAGTTTTAAAAGACGAGCTTCGCAAGCAAAATAAGCCTGAAAAAATTTGGGATAAAATTTTGCCAGGTCAGATCGATCGCTTCATCGCCGACAATACTCAGATCGATCAGCGCCTCACGCTGCTAGGGCAATTTTATGTAATGGACGACAAGAAAACCGTCGAGCAGGTGATTGACGAAGAAGCTAAAAAACTAGGCGGCAAGATCGAGATCGTAAAATACGTCCGCTTCGAAGTGGGCGAGGGTCTAGAGAAAAAGAGCGAAGACTTCGCAGCCGAAGTAGCGGCTCAAATCGGCTAAATATGGAACTTCTAAAGGGCGTAAATCTTACTCACGCGTATGATTATACGCTCTTTGAAAATGTAAGCTTAAGCGTTCATGAGGGCGAGAGTATCGCTATTTTGGGCGTTAGCGGCTGCGGCAAATCAACCCTGCTTCATATTCTATGTACTCTTTTAAAGCCGAACTCTGGCGAGGTAATTTACGGCGGGCGCAGTATTTACGAGCTAAGCTCCGATGAGAGACTTAAAATCCGCCGCAACGACTTCGGTATTATATTTCAATCCCACTACCTTTTTAAGGGCTTTTCCTCTGGCGAAAATATCGAACTCGCCGCCAAACTTACGAATAATGCGATAGATGATGAAATTTTAAAAAAGCTTCAGATCGAACATACTTTAAAGCAAGGCGTGGGCGAGCTTAGCGGCGGGCAGCAGCAACGCGTGAGCATCGCCCGTATACTTTGCAAAAAGCCGCGCATAATCTTTGCCGACGAGCCTACTGGAAATTTAGATAAGGATACCGCAAACGAGGTCATGAGTGTGATCTTTGATTACGTAAAATCCAGCCGCGGCGCACTCGTGCTTGTGACCCACGATGAGAATTTAGCGCAAAAATGCTGCAAAGTTTATCGTCTAAATAACCGAAATTTAGCGCAAATATAAGCAATTAATAACCAAAAATATCTTACAATAGCCCAAATTCTTTCTAAAAGGTCATAAATGAAAATTCTACTTGACAATCACAATGAGCAGGTTGCAAGTGTCGTAAATATTTGCTGCGAGCGCATCGGTGCGGATCTGGTAGCATATAGTGCAGACGAGAGTGAATATGATTTGACGATAAAAAATTATGAAGATGGCGATGATATTTCAAAATTTGATCTTAATAAAACGCTGTTTCTGACGCCTAAGAATGTCTCGGCCTCAGGAGCGCGATACACCCTTACAAAGCCTTTTTCGCCGCTTGAGCTCATTACATTTATCAGCGAGTTTTCGGTTCAAAATATGAGCGTGCAGGCGAAAGAAAAAATGGCGAAAGAATTTGCCGATGCAAGCTCTGTAATGAAAGAGATCGATGCGATTGATCAGGCAAATTCCACTTCTGGCAGTAATTTTGAAGAGCTTGTGGATAGCTTTTATGACTCGGGCAAGGATATACCGCTTTCGCAGCTGGCAAACGATATAGCGCCCGAGATTGCAGATGATGTGCCGCTTTCGCAGTTGGTAGGCGATATGCCGCGCACGGACGAGATCGCAGATGATATTCCGCTCTCGCAGCTTGCAGATGAAGCGGCTCTTGCGGACACCATCGCCGATGACACGCCGCTTAACGCCGTCGCAGAAAAGATTGCGGATAATATCGCAGACGATATGCCTCTAAACTTAGCTGCTAGCGATATCCCTGAGGATGTGCCGCTAAATAGTATCGGCACAAGCGAACCCGCCGAAAGTAATCACGCGCCTCAAGATGAAATTTCGCTCGCAAAGGATGACGCTCCGATAGCTTTAGCAGCGCTAGACGATGAAAATCCCAAGAATTCCAAAACGGATAAATCGCAGATAAAAGATGAAATTCCCGCCACACGGGCAAGCGAAACTTTACCGCTTGCGCAGCAAGACGAGCCGCAAAGAGCTGATAGCTCTAATGAAACTGCTGTTGAAAAAAAGGCAGACGCTGCGTCTAATCTAGAGGAAGCGAAAGACTCTGCGGATGTTACGCTTAAACAGCATGAATCAGACGGCTTATTTGCCTATAAAACAGATGAAAAAAATTCTGCCTCGCAAGTAGTGCAAGATGCAGCTGGCGTGCCTGTTAACAGTGGATTTGATATGGATTTTTCCAGGCTTTTCGATAGCGCTGGCATGCCCGTGGAGGAGTTTGGCGGATATGATAATTTTGCCGCGGCTGCGTTTACTTCCGATGAAAAAGAGGATAAAAGATCTGCGCATGATAAAAATAAAGCGGCTACGGATTTTCAAAAAACGCAAATTTCGTCTCAATACGAGGTCGCTTCAGATACGCCGATTGCGTTAGCGGGTGCGGGCGATATACCTCGCGAAAATCTTTATAACGCCGTTCCGTTTCAAAGCATGGAATTTACCGGCGGACTTGCACAGAATACGCCTATGTCTGCTCATAATGAAGCATGGAATTCAATTGGCGCAAATTTCGCAGCTTCTGCAAATTCTAGCAATACCGGGACTACAAATTCCACTCCTGCGCCAAATTTTTCGGAGCTAAACTTGCCGCACATATTAGATGCCTCAGATTTACCGAAGCAAAGCGAGCAAGCTGATAGCGTTGCCGGCGGGTTTGCGGACGGATTTTTGCGCGCTATGGAGGGCGATTTCGCAAACTCGTTTGCCGAAAGCTCTGCAGATAGCGAGCAATTTAAATCCGGTAAGCCCGCAAAGAGTGCTGCGCAGCAGATAAAATTTAATGCTTCAAAGCCTATATCAAAGCCTTCGGAGTGCACCGAATTTAAAGCGCATAAATTCGGCGCGTCCGAGCAGGCAAATGAGATAAAATTTGGCGTGCAGTCTACGCCGAATGAGCTTGCCGCTTCGGCTGCGGCGGAGTTTGCCAGCCTTATGGCAAGCGAGTTAGAGCCTAGCGCCAAAAGCGAGCCACTGCGTAACGAGCACGGTAAAAAACCGAGCGCAGAGGAGCTGAAAACCAAATTGCGCGATGATCTAGAAGCGGGCATCGCAAACACGATCGAGAAATTTGCGGGCAATAAGGACGCTAAAGACGCGCTGAAGGACTTTAAGATCAATATTGACATATCGTTTGGAGATAGATAGTGAAAGGCAAAATTTTGCTCGTCTCCGGTCCCAGCGGCAGCGGCAAAAGCACGCTTATAAAGCGTCTTATCGCAGAATTTGGCGAGCAGATATACTTCTCGATCTCCTCTACGACGCGCGAAATGCGTGCAGGCGAAGCGGATGGCGTGAATTATCATTTCATAAGCGAGAGCGAGTTTCGTGCAGGCATCGAGCGCGAAGAGTTTTTAGAGTGGGCATTGGTCCACGGCAAATACTATGGTACTTCACTAAAAGCCGCTACGAGCGAGCTTGAGCGGGGTAAGATCGTGATTTTTGACATCGATGTGCAAGGATATGAGATCGTGCGCGGGAAAGTGCCTAAAAGCGAGCTTACTAGCGTATTTATTACTACGCCGAGCTTGTCGGAGCTTAGAGATAGGTTGCGCACTCGTGGCGATAATGATCCCGCCGATATTGCTTTGCGCCTACAAAACGCGCAAGAGGAGATGGAGCGCCTAGGCGAGTATGATTATTTCATAATAAACGACCGCCTGGAAGCGGCGTATGAGAATTTAAGATCAATCTACAAAACTATCAAACTAGAAACGGCGAGCCGCGACATAGGCAAGCTAATCGAAATTTGGAAAATTTAAAGGAGAAAAAATGGGTTCTATGAGTATTGGACACTGGCTGATTGTTTTGATCGTTGTTGTGTTGCTGTTCGGAGCAAAAAAAATCCCAGAGCTTGCAAAGGGTCTAGGACAGGGCATAAAGACTTTCAAAAAAGAGATGGAAGAGGACGACGAACCGCAAAAGGTCGAGAAAAAGATGGAGCAAGAGGTTAAAGACGCCGAAATCAGCGATACTAAAAAGGCGTAAAGGATTTGAAAAATTTAGTCTTAAACGAAATTTTTAAAATTTTATCTCGCGAAGTCGTTTTAGAAAAACCCAAAGATAAAAGTTTGGCTCATTACGCCTCGCCCGAGGCTTTCGCGCTGGCTAAGGAGCTGCGAAAGGCGCCTAAGCTCATCGCTGAGGAGCTTGCGGCTAAATTTAAAGATAGCGAAATTTTAAGCGCCACGGCGGTGAACGGCTATCTAAATTTTCATCTAAAGCCCGCCGTGTTGGGCGCTCTTGCTGAAAATGCCCTTAAACTGGGCGGTAATTTTGCGAAAAACGACGCCGAGCTTGGACGTGGAATTTTACCAGTTTCGGAAAAGCTTTGCGCGGGCGAGCCTGCTAGCAAAGGCTCCGCTGCAAATCTGGCTGCGAGCGGCAATGACGCCGCTAAATCGCGGAATTCCGCCGCTAGCCAAAATTTTATTTCGCAGAATTTCGAAGAGGCGTCAAATTCCATCGCAGCATCAAATTGCGATGAGGCGCAGAATTCTGCCGCCGCGCCGCAAAAAATTCTGCTCGAATATATCAGCGCCAATCCGACCGGTCCGCTTCATATCGGGCACGTGCGCGGCGCCGTTTACGGCGATACGTTCGCGCGCATCGGAGGCTATCTGGGGCACCGCGTCGATACCGAGTATTACATCAACGACGCGGGCAATCAGATCGAGCTTTTGGGCACTTCGATCGCGCTTCGTGCGCGCGAGCTTGCGGACGAGGATGTGAGCTATCCCGAGAAATACTACCGCGGCGAGTATATCGATGAGATCATCCCTCTTGCGCGCGCTCAATTCGGCGATGAAATTTTCCGCGACGAATCGCGCGTTTTGATCCTTGCGGAGTTTGCTAAAGATGAGGTGCTAAAGATCATCCAAAAAGATCTCGCAGACGCCGGCATCCATATCCAAAACTGGGCTAGCGAAAAGAGCCTCTACGGCGAGCTTGAGCCTACGATTAAGAAGCTTGAGCGCAGCGGCAAGATGTATGAGGCGGAGGGTAAAATTTGGATCCGTTCATCGCAGCTCGGAGACGAAAAGGATCGCGTCGTCATCCGCGAGGATGCGCGCCCGACCTATCTCGCGGGCGACATCGTCTATCACAACAACAAATTTGAGCGCGGATATGAGCGCTGCATCAACATCTGGGGAGCCGATCACCACGGCTACATCGCGCGCCTAAAGGCTGCCGTGCATTTTCTGGGCTATGACGAAAGCAGGCTCGAGATCATCCTAATGCAGATGGTAAATTTGCTCAAAGACGGGCAGACCTACAAGATGAGCAAGCGCGCGGGCAACGCGATTTTGATGAGCGACGTGCTCGCCGCGATCGGCAGGGACGCGATGCGATTTATCTTCATTAGCAAAAAGGGCGAGACGCCGCTTGAGTTCGACGTGGACGAGCTCGCGCGCGAGGACAGCAGCAATCCGATCTTCTACATCAACTACGCTCACGCGCGGGTCAATCAAATTTTTACTAAAGCGGGCAAGCGCGAGGCGGACGTATTGGGCGCGGACTTCGGCACGCTGGATGAAGCGGGGCTCGGCCTAGCTTTTGCGGCGCTTGGCTTGAATGAAATTTTAAACGACGCTTTTAATTCGCGCGGCTTGCAGAAGCTGCCCGATTTCCTAAAAGCGCTCGCGGCGGACTTTCACAAATACTACAACGAAAACCGCGTCGTAGGCAGCGAGAACGAGGATGCGAAGCTCAAGTTGTTCGCGCTCGTAGCGCTTAGTATTCGCACGGCGTTTGCTCTGATGGGCCTAAGCGCGAAAGAGAAGATGTAGCCGCACAGGCTACATTCGCGCCGATAGCCTAAATCTCACGAACGAAATTTATGATTTAAATACAAAGCGAAATTTTACTTCTATGAAATTTTAAGGCTAGTTCTAAATTTACAGCTCGTAAAATTTCGATTTTAGAATTTTACGAGCAGTTCGCGATATTGCTACTGCGCCGTTCGTAAAATTTAAATTCGGCTGCAAATTTACCGCTTGCGGAATTTTGAAATTTTAAAATTTTGCGGCGTGGAAGTTCGAAGTAAAATTTTAAAACAAGGCTTGAGGTACTAAAATTTTTGTGCAGATTAAATTTCATGCGACGAAATTAATTCGTAAAATTCTCCTTGGCGGGATTTGCCTGCAAAAGAGTACTCCTTAAGCCCCGCGGCACATCGCCGCAAAAAGGATAGATATGAGAAAGATCATCGACATAACGGCACTTTCTATCGCCGTTTGCGTCTTGGTTATGGTGCTTTTTTTGCCGTCGCCCGTTTTATCGTTTAAATGCTACCGCGGCGATGGCGTAAGCTGCGCGCAGCTGGGGCACGACAAGCTCTCCCGCGGAGATTACGATGGCGCCAAGCCCGCTTTTGTCAAGGCTTGCGAGGCGGGCGAGAAAGATAGCTGCTTTGATCTGGGAGCCCTATACGACGGCGAGGGTAATGCGACGCAAGCGGGCGTATTTTATGACGCAGCGTGCGATAAAAACGTCGCCGTAGCTTGCCACAAGCTAGGCAACCTGTATCAAAGGGGGCGCCTGAGTAGGGACTTCTCTGCGGCAGCTCGGCACTATATCAAAGCCTGCGATTTGGGCTATGCCAAGAGCTGCCACAATGCGGCCGTGGTCTATTTCACGGACGGTTTCGGGCTTGCGGCGGATCCGGCAAAGGCGGTGAGCTTTTTCGAGCGAGGCTGTGACGGAGGGCTAGTGGATAGCTGTTATAACGCCGGCGTTGCGTATGATAAGGGTCTCGGCGCGCCGCAGGATCGCGACAAGGCGGAGAAGCTTTACACCAAATCCTGCGAGCTGGGCTTCGGCGATGCCTGCAATAATTTAGGCTATTTGTATGTGAGCAAGGGAGATCTGCGCGGATTTTCCAAGGGGCTTGGATGGGTCAAAAAGGGCTGCGATGCGGGCAATAAAAAATCCTGCCAGCTCTACGAATTCATGAAAAACCAAATTTTAAAGAAGTAGGCGCTTGGTAGCCCGGCGCACATTTGCCGATTTGCACTGCCTGCCGTGCACGCCGCCTGTTTTGTATTGCTCGCCGTGCACCGTCTGTCATATGGCGTCTGTTGTGCTACCTGCCTTGCACCGTCTATCTGCGCTGCTTGTCGCGCGGTATTGGTTTTTTGCGATGGGCTTACTTGCGATACTACCGCGGCGGATTTGTGAGCTTTTGTAGCGCGCGCAATTTCGCCGCGATTTTGCGACGTGCGAAATTTGGCAAGGTCCAGATAGCCCGCACATATGGCTTGCTAAATTTAGCGGCGAGCTTTATTTGGAATTCTATCGCTATGAAATTTTAAGGCTTAGTTCTAAATTTAGTGCTTGTAGAGGTTCAACTTTAAAATTTTACGGACAGTGCTGCGAGCAAGGCAAATTTTAGATTTTAAAATTTTACGGCGCGGAATTTAGCGCGGAAGCAAAGCGCGAAGCTGTTTGAGGATGCAAATTGGAATATGAGATCACGGGCGAGGTTCGAAATCTTCGCGTCCACGCTGCAAGAGGAAATAGCAAAATTTGGGTATTTTTCGAGATAGACGGCGTGAAGCTGCGCGGCGAGTTTAATGATATCCCCGTGGAGGAGGGCGAGCTTGCGCGCGCGTATTTCATCCGCGGAGGATATGCGGGCAGCTACGTGATCACTCGAGTTCAGGTGGTGCGCAAACCAAGCCTCTTGCGCCGCAAGCTGGGGATCGCGACCGCCGTGTGCACGCTTGGCTTCGGCACGGCGCTGTGGATTGTGGGCTTTGGGATTTTAAATGTCGGCGGGAGGGGCTCGCTAATTAATTTTGTCTGTATTGCCGCGGCAGGATTTGGGGTGCTAAAAGAGGGCGCGGGCAATCTTAAAATGTGGCTAAATCAGCGCACGTCCGAGTAGATCGCTGCCGCGACGTAAATTTCATAAATTTAATCCTCCGAATAAAATTTACTCGCGCCGCCGTATCTTTGCGGCGTAAATTTTGCTAAAATTCGCTCCATGCGCGAAATCCGCTATGTAAATTTAGAAAAAGGTAAAATTTTGAATATAAACGAAGCAATAGTTGCCACCGCCAAAAAGCAAAAAGAGTGCCGGCTAGCATTTATAAAGTATCTGTTTTTGGGAATTTTATTTATAATAGCGCTGCCCGTAGGCTGCGGATTTGCCGTATGGCATCTTTTTGAAAATCGCCTTGCACCGCTATTTTTCATCATTATCTATATTCCGTTTTTTCAAGCCGCACTAATGGCTAACAGGGGCCGAGTGACCAGCGAGCTGGGGGATTACAAAGCGTTTTATAAAGACGTTTTCGTCCGCGCCGCTATTCGGGGCACAGATCCAAATTTTAGCTACGATCCGAATGCCGGCATCAGCCGTAAAGAATTTCGCAAAATCGGCATCTATTCGCTAGGTGAGTTTCGCGCCGAAGATCAAATCAGCGGCATTTATAACGGCGTCAAATTTAACCTCAGCGAAGCGATCCGCATCCCAAACGGCGCGACGCTGGAAATCGGCGACTCGGCGGCGCTAAATTTGCTATCTGCGATAGTTTTTGCTTGGGAGGCCATGAAGGATATGCAGGCGTTCAGCGGCTCGGTTTTGGTATGCGAGTTCTACAAGAAATTTAGCGGGCAAACGATAGTCGCGAGTCGCACGCTAAACACTAAATTTATAGGCGAAAAAGAACAGATGGACGACGTGTTTTTTAGTAAAGAATTTCGGGTCTTTGCGGACGATAAAGTAGAGGCGAGGTATCTTTTGACGCCCGCGTTTATGGAGCGCCTGCGAGAGCTAAAGGAAAAATTCGCGGGGAAAATGGGGGTGAGCGCGGCGTTTATGGACGATAAATTTTATCTATTTTTAAACGGAGCGAAAAACAAATTTGAGACGACGCTCTTTTCGCTGCCGCCGAGCTTAGAGGACGCCACTGAAATCAAAAAGGAAATTTCAGAGCTTTTATCTATCATAGACGAGTTAAATTTAAACCCGGATTTAAGCGGGGCGGCGATTTTGGCTGATTAACGCGCGCCGCAGCTAATTGGCACTAAATTTAAGCCTACTAAAGCCCAAATTACTCCGTTTCGTCCCTCTCCAAGCTATCTAAATAGTCATGATACACGATACTTGAGATTGCATAAAGAAAAGCCATATAAAGTAATAAGGGAATACACAATAAAAAAGCCGAAAATAAAAGCCAACCATATAAGGTGTCGGTAAGCTCGCCGAGTGCGGGAATATAATAAAATGAGCTTTTCATAGAGCCTTCGTTCCAGTCTTTGCCGTTAGCTAAAAGTAAGATGTTTAAACCCAAAAGGATAAAAAATAAGCCTTGTTGCTTAAAAATTTTAATAAGCGGAGAGCACCTATATATGACCGCAATAAATACACAAGCCGCAATAAAGAAAAAAATAGATATTGTAATATCCGCTTATTAAAAATAGTCCTAAAATTATAAAAATTACCACGATCATATATTGCCATAGAAATGTTCTTGTTCGTGTTTTTTTATCCATTTCATTTCCTTAATTTCGTTCACGCCCGTTTATTAAAGCTGATCTAAGATTCCACCTGAAGCGTCGTTTGCTGTGTAAATACCGTAAGATACGATAATATTTATTTTTTCATCGCGGGATCGTTCGAGAAACAGATCGCCTTTAGCTTCTTTCGGTCGGGCACTGTTTAGCGCGTCAACCATATGACGGTAAAATTCTATCGCAACGGAATTTTACCGTGATAAACCTAAAATATCTCATCGCGATAAAATTCCGCCTTTTAGAATTTTGCCCGCCGCGAGATTTACCACAAATTCTGCTACTTTAGATTTGCAACGTTAAGCCTCGATGGCTTTAAATTTTGCGGCGTCAATCCTCGATAAAATTCTGTAGAATTTCACCGCAAGTAAAATTTAGTCTGCCAGCGCCTTTAGCTGCTCAGCGTTTAGCCCACCCACCAAAATATAGCTAGCATCGATGAAGCGGTAGTTTTGCTTCGGCAGCCGCGCGATAAACTCGCCATATTCCAGCTCGGCGATCGCGCGGTAGTTACCTGGGTCGTTTTCGTCGCCCTCTATGCCTATGAGCGCGATCTGCCAGCGCGCTACGTCGCTATTTTTCAGCATCTCCGCGTTTTGCCACTCCACAAGCGGCTTGTAGGGCAGGATAGTGGGCAGGTTCTGCGTGAGCGCGTATGAGCCCATTATTGTGCCGTCATCTCCATTTCGGTAAAACCTCTGGTGCGCGCTGTAAGCGTCGAGATATTGCACCTCGGTTAGTCGCTTGCTAAACTCGGCAGAGGGGTTGTATGAGGTTAAAATTTCATCCATCATCGCGCGGTTTATCGCAAAAGGCCTCTCTACTCCGTAGCAAAAATTTACCTCCGTATCGCCGTTTAAGTGCTGATCTATCGAATGTAGCCCCGCCGCTATATCGCGCTCGTAGTCGAATTGCTCTATCCTGTCGTGAGTGTAAATTTCGCCGTTTTCATCCGTGATCTCGCTTCCTAGCTGCTTAGATAGCGCCTGCAGATACGAGATTGCTAAAACCCAATCAAAGACCGTCGCGGGCGTATTTACGCGCACGGCGTAGCTTTGCTGCTCCTCGTCATATCTTAGCTCCATCCCGCGCCCGCTCTTGCCCCGCACGCCCAAAATCAAACACTCATACTCGCTCAAAGGCGATTTTAAAAACGCCCTCTCGCCAAAGTCCTCGGCACTCTCATCTATGCCAAACACCGATAGATCGGGCAGGAGCTCCAATGCCTTGCTAACGCTCATAGCGTCCGAATACCCCATAAATAGCGGTCGCTTTTTGTTTTTGACGCGGAATTCTACGCTCATCGTTTTCTCCTTTGTTAAATTGGCAAAATTATAGCGAAATTTTACCCGCCGCCGCGAGCTAAATTTGCGGCGTAAGGAGTTGCGAAAAGTAAGCTTAAAGCTTTTTGAGAGTAAAATTTAAGTGGGTCGCATAGGCGGCGAATTTAATCAAAGGAGCGAAGATGACGAAGGATCAGTGCTGCGTCCTAAAGCATTTGACGGCGGGCGAGACGGGCGGTTTTGAGAAAACGGGCGAGATGAATGACGGCGAGTTTTTGGATGCGCTTATCGGAAAAGGGCTTGTTTGGATGCTTGACTGGGTCGGCGAGGACGAGACTGGAGACGCAGGCAAATTTATCAGCTCTAGGCTAGGTGCATTGCAAAGCGGCGTGGCTCTAGAGTGCGATAAAATTTACGCGAAGCTCGAAAAAGAAGCGAAAAAAGAGGGTTTCGAGCGCGGCGATGCGAGCCTATTTTTGATGAACGAGTTTCAAAAGGCGCTGAAGAAGAGCAATTTTAGGCTCTTTACTTTGGATCTTCATAGCGACGCTTATTATCTGCTCGTCGCGCACAAGGACGCCGAGAAAGATTTTAAAAAGCTAGGCAAGCGCGAGGAGCTATTTTGGGATATCGCGCCGTGGGGCAAGCGCCGCAAAAGGCAGATCCTTTACGTCATAAACTGTGAGTGCGGCGAGATGTCCGCGTGGCAGCTGGATGCGGACGAGCCCTCTCCTAGAGACGAGGTTTGCGAGGTCTGCGGGCGGGTGCTTTTTGACGCAGACGGCAACGCGAAGCAGCCTTTAGAGAAGGAATTTATCTGATCTTGCTTATCGCGGTTTTGCGTGCGAAGTTCTGACCGGATGAAAAGTCAAATTTTATTGCGCAGATTGACAGGGTTTGGAGCACAGGTTTGGTTTGCAGCTCGGCGGCGAAGCGTAGTTTAAATTTAAGGCTCGCCGGGGCGGCGAAATGCGTTTTGATGCGGCTTGCTCTGGTAGTAAAATATGCTTCCGCGGCTAGTTTTGCTTTGCTCTTTGCGCGAGCGATGAAATTCGCGGCTTGCATTTGTATCTCGCAAGACCGCAGCGCAGGACGCACTCTTTTAGCGCTTGCGTTCTTGGCTTGATTTTTTATCCAGCAAGTTCGCAGTCGCGGGCGCATCTACTATGCTGCGCTAAATTTTGATTTTAATGGTTGTGGACGTAGGCTCGCGCCGCTAAAAATCAAAATTTTGCCCTGCTGCGAGCGCTAAATTTATAATCCTACAAATTTAGAATTTTAAGAGCGAAATTTTGAATTAAAATTTCCCAAAATCTCTAAATTTTAAAATTTAAATGCAATACGAGCTTACCGGCTCGCTAGCCATAAGGCTCGTAAATTCCGCCGCTGCAGGAGCGGGCAAACTCATTCGATTTAAAGATAAGGCAAAATTTTGCTAGAGAACGCCCGCACAGAATCCCAATGCTAGCGCGCCAGCAAACGCGCTATGTTTGAAATCCGAAACCGACGAGGTGCGACGAGGCTAACTGCGAGCTTTGACGATGCACGCTTCGATCGCCGCCATTACCGCTGCGCGAAACCCAGCCGCCTCCAGTGCCGCCAGCCCCTCTATCGTCGTGCCCGCAGGCGAGCAGACCGCGTCTTTGAGCTCCGATGGGCGCCTGCCGCTTTGCAGCAGACGCGCCGTGCCCTCTACCGCCGCCGCTACCGCGTCGTAGCACAGCGCCCGCGGTAGTCCGCCACGCACGCCCGCATCCGCCGCAGCCTCGATAAAGGCGCACACATACGCAGGCAGACTCCCTGCGATCCCCGTAAATGCGGCAAAGCTCGACTCGTCTATCTCGTAAAATTTGCCGATTTTGGCGGCCAGGGCTCGTACGATCTCCCGACTAGCCTCATCAAAATACTCGCCGTAGCACAGCGCCGTAGCCGACGCGCCGATACCCGCAGCGACGTTTGGCATCGCGCGAGCCACGAAAACGTCCGCACCTACGATATTTTGGGCGCACTCCAGCTTGAAATTCGGCGCCAAAAGAAGCAAGATTTTGCCCGCAAGCTCCGGCGCGATCAGGCGCAAAATCCCCTCGTAGCTAGCGGGCTTGGTCGCGAGCACGATCATATCCGCTTCGTGCGCCAGCTGCGTTTCGTCTTGTAAAATTTGCACGCCGTAGCGCTTGCGTAAGACTTCGTTTTTGCTTCTAGCATAAGCTAGGACTTGAAACTTCGTATCGGAGGCGGGCTGCGCGCAGGCGAAATCACGTTTGCGGCTCGCAAAATTCTGCTCTAAATTTGCGGAATTCTGCCCGCAAGCCGCAAAGCTTTGAGTATCGGGCATAGAATTTTGCCCGCCGTGCGCGCAATTTTCTTCGCCCGCCGTGCAATTTTTTTTATCCTCTGTAAAATTTTCTCCGCTCGCCGCGCAATCTCGTCCACCGGCTCCGCAAAGTGCTGCGATCATTGCCTCGCCCATATTTCCGCCGCCGATAAATCCCACTTTCATTTTCGCTCCTTCAAAGCTAAATTATGCCTCAATGATAGCTTAAAATTTCTTTATCCGCCCTTGCGGCGCGCGGTTTATCTGCATAAAAGCAAATTTTAGCTACAATCTTGCCTAAATTTTTTAAAAAAGGATGCGTTATGGCAATAAATGTTTTTTACGACAAAGATTGCGATTTGGGTTTGATTAAGGCTAAAAAGGTCGCTATGATTGGCTTTGGCTCGCAGGGACACGCTCACGCCGAAAATTTGCGAGATAGCGGCGTAGAAGTTATCGTGGGTCTTAAAAAGGGCGGCGCGAGCTGGAGCAAGGCTGAGGCAAAGGGCTTTAAAGTAATGAGCGTCGGCGAGGCTACGAAGGCCGCAGACGTCGTAATGATCCTAACGCCCGATGAGTTTCAAGGCGATATTTTCAAAGCGGAGATCGAGCCGAATTTAAGCGAGGGCAACGCGATCGCGTTCGCGCACGGCTTTAATATCCACTTCGGACAGATCGTCCCTCCAAAGGGCATCGACTGCATTATGATCGCTCCGAAAGCCCCGGGCCACACCGTCCGCAACGAGTTCGTAAGCGGCGGCGGCGTACCGATGCTGATCGCCGTTTCGCAAAACGAAAGCGGCAGAGCCAAAGAGCTTGCTCTAAGCTACGCAAGCGCGATCGGCGGCGGCCGCACCGGCATCATCGAAACGACTTTTAAAGCAGAGACCGAGACCGATCTTTTCGGCGAGCAGGCTGTGCTTTGCGGCGGACTTTGCGCGCTCATTAATGCGGGCTTTGAGACCCTCGTCGAGGCGGGATATGAGCCTGAGATGGCGTATTTTGAGTGCCAGCACGAGATGAAGCTGATTGTGGATCTCATCTATCAAGGCGGTATGGCCGATATGCGCTACTCGATCTCAAATACCGCAGAATACGGCGATTACGTAAGCGGTAACCGCGTCGTAAACGAAAGCAGCAAAGCGGCGATGAAAGAGGTGCTAAAGGAGATCCAAAACGGCAAATTTGCAAAAGACTTCATCCTCGAGCGCAAGGCGGGCTATGTTCGGATGAACGCCGAGCGCAACATCACGGCAAACAGCTTGCTTAGCAAAACCGGCGAGAAGCTTCGCGCGATGATGCCGTGGATCGCCAAGGGTAAGCTCATAAACAAAGATAAAAACTGATTTCGGCTGAGCTTTGGCTAATACAAATCCGCGCGGGCGCCGCAAAAAGCGCCCGATCAATTACATAGCGATCGCCTTTGTCGTAATCTTATGCTTTTTAAGCGGTGCGGTTACCTACGCGGTTTTGGATCTCGTATTTTCGGGCAATAAAGCCGCGTTGCAGCAAAGTTCGCGCAAACAAACTCCCGAAAGCTATTCCGATTCTCGCAGTAAAAAGCCGCATTTAAGCGCTGCACAGAAGGAAGCGCTGATTCAAAAGGAGCTTGATAAGATCGCCGAGCAAAACGTAACTACGCCGAAGCTTCCCGTAGAGCCCGCATCGCAAAATTCCGCAGGACAAAATTCTACAAACGGCAATTTTCAAAATTCCGTAAATTATACGGCTTCCGCAAATTCCGCCGCCGCAAATTCGGCGAGCGACGGATCTGACGTAAATTTTACCGCTGCAAATTCCGCGCCCGAAAATTCCATAAATTCTACCGCGCAAAGCCACGCTTCTAGCGGTGCAGACGATCTTTCTAAATCGCCGCGCAAGGCTTTGCCCGCAGGCTCTCGCGCAAAGCTAGCGATCATCATCGACGACGTAGGCACCGACGAGCAGGCGCAGAAGATCGCCGCACTGCCCGTGCGCGTGACGCCGTCCATCTTCCCGCCCGAGTATCAGCGCAAGGACACGCGCTCGCTCGCTCGCGGCTTTGAGCATTACGCGATCCACCTGCCGATGGAGGCGAGCTCTGCCAAAAATAATTCCGCAACGCTGCGAACTTCGGATAATTACGAGAAGCTGCGCGGCGTCATAGCCAAGCTGCGCGCGGACTTTCCGAACGCTAAATTTATAAACAACCACACCGGTTCTAAATTTACAGCCGACGAGCGCGCGATGCAAAACCTACTGCGCGCGATGAACGAGCATGGATTTTTATTTATCGACTCGCGCACGAGCCCCGCTACCAAGGCTAAGGCGGCGATGAACGGGCTTGGTATGCGATATGTACATCGCGATGTGTTTTTAGATAATCAAAACAGCGTCGCTGCGGTGCGCAAAAAGCTGCGCGAAGCCGTGACGCTTGCTAAAAAACAGGGTTACGCCATCGCTATCGGCCATCCCAAAAGCTCCACTTTGCGCGCGCTTGCAAACAGCGCCGACATCCTAGGCGAGGTCGATTTGGTCTATTTGGACGAAATTTATGAGTACTACGAGTGAGCTCGGTTTTAAAATTCCAAGCTTAAAAAGGCTCGGCGCAAGCGAGCCCGCGCGGCTGTATTTTAGGGGCGAGCCCGCGCTACTACAAAAGCGCCGCATCTCGATCGTGGGCTCGCGTAAAATGAGCGTTTATAGCAAAAATTTGATCCTGCGCCTCGCGCGTGCTTTGAGCGATGCGGACTTTTGCGTCGTAAGCGGCGCGGCGATCGGCTGCGACATAGCCGCGCACGAAGGGGCGTTTCCAAATACGATCGCGGTTTTTGGCAACGGCCTTGATCAAATTTATCCCGCGCAAAACGCCGCCATGATCGGCAAAATTTACGAGCGCAGCCTCGCGCTTAGCGAGTATGAGGACGGCGTAAGCGCGCGCGGATTTCAGTTTTTGCAGCGCAACCGCATCGTCGTGGCGCTGTCCGAAGCGCTGATCGTCGCTCAAGCAGAGCCCCGCAGCGGCTCGCTGCAAAGCGCGCGCCTGGCCCGCGAGATGGGCGTACCCGTCTACGTGCTGCCGCACCGCATAGACGAGAGCGCGGGCACGAACGATCTGCTCGCAAAATCTCAGGCGCGGCTGATCGCGGATTTTGGCGAGTTTGTTGCGTCTTTGGCTCCGCAGACGCCGCAAAACACTGAGCGCGCACAGGATGAGGTGATGGAATTTTTAGCGCTAAATTCCGATCTGCAAGCGGCGATCGAACGCTTCGGCGATAAAATTTACGAATACGAGCTTGAAGGTAGGATCGAAATTTTAGGCGCAAAGATCGTGGTAAAATAGCCGATGATCGGCGTTTGCTTGCCGCGGTTTGATCGGCTCCACCCGCCGGTGCGGCTTGTTTGTATAGCGCGTAGTCTGCGCGGTCGGTGTTTAAATTTAGAAAAAAGACGGCTCGGTAAAATTTTACCTTCCGCAGGTCGTGTCGAAGCCTCAGAGCAGATCAATACGGCTTGCCGAAGCTGAATTAAAAAGGATAAAATTTTGATAGTTGCGATCGATCTTGGGCTTAAACGTATCGGCGTGGCGGCGGCACCCGACGATAAGACGCCGCTTCCGTGCGATCCGATCCTGCGCAAAAACCGCACCCAAGCCGCGCGCGAGCTAAGCGAGCTGCTGCGCGAAAAGGGCGCCAGCGTGCTCGTGCTGGGCGTGCCGCGCGGCGGGGCGAGCGAGGAGGAGATGAGCAGGCGCATACGCCACTTCGCCTCGCTGCTGGATTTTGACGGCGATATAAAATTCCAAGACGAGAGCTTTTCGAGCGCCGAAGCGGCGGAGTTTGCGAGCAAAGGCGCTAAAGGCGGCGGCAAAGATCCGCGCTTTGATAGCATCGCCGCGACGATAATTTTGCAGAGGTTTTTGGCGAGCAAGGGCTAGGCGCGCGTGCAGCAACGCAATTCGCGCGCAGCTGCGCAAGAAAGAATTGCCACTCGTCTGTTTTGCCGATCACTTAATGCTTGCAAAATTTTATCTTGCCCGCCTAAACGGACGGAATTTATGCGCGTCAAAAGTCGGTAAAATTTTCATCGTCTGCTAAAGCTCGGCAGAATTTTGATTTGCCCGCAAAGAGCCTGCGGAATTTATTTTGGCGGTAGCCGTAAAATTACTCCATAGACAGTCAAACCGAGTGAGATTGACAGCGATTTAAGTTTTAATCGGCGAGGTTTATGCATTTTTGGCGATTTGTGCTCGCGCGCACGGCTGCTATTTAAGTTTTTTCAAGGTCTATTTAGACGCAAAGAACGCTAAGCAAAATTGCAAAAACGCGTATGCATCATAGAATAGGGCGCAAATTTGCGATAAATTTCATTTAGGGAGCGGTTATGTTTAAGATCACGATGTTAGTAAAAAAGGCGCCGGGTATCACGCAGCAGGAGTTTGTGGCACACTGGGCGGCGCATTCACAAAAGGTTTTGGCTAATCAAAAGGCACTAAATATCGTCCGCTATGCAAAAACTATGCCCATCTTTATTGAGGGACAGAGCACCAGGCGCGAGACGGCGGCGTTTGGCTACGACGCGATGGGCGAGCTATGGTATGAAAGCGTGCAGGCGTTTGCGGATGCACGAAACAGCGAGGTAGCGCGAGCGGCGCTAACGGAGCTGATGGCGGATGAGGCGAGGTTTTGCGATATGAAGAACTCCGTGATGTGGTTCGGCGAGGAGGAGGTTGTGATAGAGTTTGAGCGCTAGGGAGCGCGGCTTGCAGTGAATAAATTTTGAAGTAAAGTTCTTTAAATGGATAGAATTCTACGTGGCATTTGGGTTTTAAAACTAGCAGAATTTTACGAGCTGGGCTTGCTCGGCTGAAATCGCAATCGCAGTCTACATAGATGAAATTTACATGCGCGATACAGATACTGCGCGGCCTAAGTTATTTTTAAGGCTCATATATCTAAGTGGTGTGGATCTAAGAATCCTGGGTATTGAGTCAAAACGCCTAAAGGTGCATTATGCTTGCGATTTTGGCATAGAAAAGCCTATTTCTAAGATAAAACTTAAAGGGTGGTGTCATAAAATTTTTTAAAATTTCTAAGCAGCAATGCGAAATTTTCAAAAGTTTTCTAGGGTGCGGCAAGATGCTTGTCGCGGGTTTGGTACGCGACAAAATATTTTATGCACTAAATTATCGCTCTGATAAATCGCCATTGCAGAGGCTGCAGGTGCTTAAGACCTCAAGGATTAAATACGTTTTAGTCCTATTATAAATACTATAGCCGTGGACAGTCATATAGACGTGCGAGTAAAAAAGTGGGATAGCCAGCCATAAAAATAATCTTGCAAGTAAAATTTTAATTTGTCTTTTTGAAATTCAGCTCAAAGCTCCGTTTAAAATTTTATTTAAAATTTTGCTTGGGATTTTGATAGAAATTTTGTAGGAATTTCGCCGCAAATTTCACAGCTATTATCAAAAATTAAAATTTTACCCCTCGCTTTTTGCTATAATTATTTTTAAAATTTAAAAGGAGCAAAAATGAAAATTTTAGCGTCGATTGCCGCACTAATCGTAGCAGCCTACTTGCTCGCGCAGATATTTTTCCCGCAGGCGATCTCGTTTGTCGGATGCGGCATCGGTAGGGCTAATTCGTGCGAAGACTATGGAGCATATTTGCTTGAGGAGCGCGATTATGAGGCAGCAAAAAAGCCGTTTGAAAAAGCTTGTGAAGCAGGGCTAGAAAATAGCTGTGCTATCGCGGGGGATTTATATTACGACGAGCAAAATTTATATAAAACTACAAAAGATAAGGGTAAGTCCGCGCGGTTTTATTCCAAAGCGTGTGAGCTGGGAGCCGCCAAAGCTTGCTACAACGCCGCGATAATCTCTTATAAAAATGCCGATAAGAAAAATACGTTCGTATTTTTTGCCAAATCATGCGATTTGGGATTAGGCGAGGGCTGCTTAAACGCTGCGGTCGCTAGCTACGAAGAAAAAGACTATCAGGGCGCTCTTAAGTTTTTCCTCAAATCTTGCGATGCTGCTTTGGCAGAGGGATGCCAGAGGGTCGGGCTAGCGTATTCAAAGAAGGAATTCGGAGAGCCGGATCTGGATAAGGCGATGATCTACTACGACAAAGCCTGCAAGCTGGGAGCTGAGTTTAGCTGCAACGTAGTAGCCGCGATGAATAAAATAAATGCAAGCGAGGCTAATGCGACCAAATAGATGGCAGGGCTAGCTAGATAATACGGCGAGATCGAAATTAGTATAGAAATTTTGCGGAGCTTTATGGGATTTTATGAAATTTCGTGAAATTTTGTCTTTAAATTTTATTGCTGAGATTCCGCATATTGCGATAATGGCGATGGATAGCGATTTTAAAATTTCAGTATTTTGGAAGTTTAGAATTTAATCTATGCTGTGGATTTTATTGACAGAATTTTGACTTGTCATAGACTTATCCATCGCGATATAGGGATTTAATCATAATCTTAGTGCATCCCTGAAAGAGAAAAAATTGCGCAAACTAGCGAGTAGCTATGTAATCACAGCTGATATGGCAAAAATATCCGAAGAAGATCGCACGGGATAATTAATTTGCGAAGTAAATAAAATCAATTCACAAGGGAATGGGAATCTATCAATAAACAAGTAAAATTATTCATCGCAAAGTAAGCAAAATCGATCTGTAAATGGGTAGATCAAGCTTAAAACTAACTCGAAGTAGCCTGTAAATAGGCTAAATTGCAAGTAAGATAAATTTTAAGTAGGCATATTGTAAGAAAGTAAAATTTTAGATGAGATAAGTGGGATAAATCGATTTCAAATCACCGTAGAAGTTGGATGACGATCCTAATTTAAAGCCCCATTTTTCCGGGATTTAAGATGCCTTTTGGATCGAAAGCCCTTTTGATTGCGCGAAATAGCTCCATCTCCGCTGCACTAAAGGCTAGTGGCATAAATTCCGCCTTACTTAGCCCGATGCCGTGCTCGCCGCTGAGCGTACCGCCAAGATCAACTGCAGCTTTGAAAATTTCGGTGATTGCGTCATGTCCGCGTCGCACCTGAGCTTCATCTTTTTTGTCGGCGACCATGACGTTGGTGTGGACATTACCATCGCCCGTGTGCCCGAAGCAGGGCACGCGCACGCCGTATTTATCGCCGATGCGCGCGATACGGCGCAGTAGCTCGGGCAGCTGCGAGCGCGGGACGGTGATGTCCTCATTTAGCTTAAGCGTGCCGTAGATATTGATCGCCTGCGAGCAGTTGCGTCTCGCAAACCAAATGCCCGCACGCTCCTCTTCGCTTTCTGCGATGCGAAAGTCGCTCGCGCCGTTTTGAACGAAAATTTCTTTTATGAGTGCGAGCTCCTCCAAAAGCACCGCTTCTAAATTGCCGTCTGTTTCGCAGATCAAAATCGCGCCCGCATCCCTTGGCAAGCCCTTATGAAATTTCTCCTCGACTGCGGCTATGCACAGCGCGTCTAAAAATTCCATCGCCACGGGCGTGATACCGGCAGCCATCGTCTTATACACGGCATTCATTGCCGCATCTACGCTAGGAAAGACGCCCATCGCAGTCTTTTTAAGCTTTGGCATCGGGATTAGTTTGAGCGTGATTTCGGTGATGACGGCAAGCGCGCCTTCGCTTGCGATTAAAATTCCTGCCACGTTGAAGCCTGCGACATCTTTTATAGTGCGTTTACCCGTTCGGATCACCTCTCCATTAGGCAGTACCGCACGCAGTGCCATTACATAGTCTTTGGTGATGCCGTATTTTGCGGCGCGCATACCGCCGGAGTTTTCGGCGACATTGCCTCCTAGCGTGGAATAATCCTGGCTTGCGGGATCGGGCGGATAAAAGAGCCCGCGCGCTGCGGCTGCTTTTTGCAGATCGATATTTATGCAGCCGGGTTGGACTACGGCGAGTAGATTTTGCATGTCGATTTCTAGAATTTTATTCATATGTTTTTCAAATGCCAAAATCACTCCGCCGTTTGCGGCTAAAGATCCACCCGTAAAACCGCTACCTGCGCCTCTTGGAACTATGGGGATTAAATTTTCGTTGCAAAATTTTAAAATTTGACTGACATCGTCCTCACTTCGCGGGAAAAGCACGCCGTCCGGCAGGCAGCGTCTTTTCGTCGCGTCGTAGCAGTATGCTGTGCGATGAGCCTCGTCAAAATAGGCGTTATCCGCGCCTAATAGATTTGTAAAAAACGCTCGTGCGGCGCTATTCATCGCCGTCTAAGCCCAGCAAATAGCGGTAGTGTTTGTCGTAATCGCTGATCGGGCCATTAGTAAAGTCCCAAATGACGGTCTTTATCTCGCCCACGCGTGAGTAAAACGGCAGCTGATAATAAGCTACGCTGCCGCTAGCGAACGTACGCAAAGGCTTGAAACTACCGCAGTCGGCAAATACGCCTTGTTTATCCATCGCGATAAAAATCAGTCCGGCGCTGTTTTGCGCGCAGATTTTACGAAAATCGTCTCGGCTGGGATTTGGCTTGTGGTTGTAGCTAAGATAGGCGCCGCCAAGATCTGGGTGGATAAAATTTATATTTGGAAAAGCCTTGATAACCTGCTCGTAAATTTCAGCGTTAGGCGCGACGATTATGGCGCGGTCATAGAGGAAATTTAAGATCACTTTATCGCCGCTTGCAGGTAAAATTTTAGGCAGTGGCAGCGCCTCTTGAGCTAACATATCAAAGACCTCAAATCGCACCTTTGCCTTGCCTGCGCTTTTTTGCGTCACGACTGCGCGCGCTATGATGGAGCTTGCGCCGCTACCGAAATTATGCATCACCACTCCGCTGCTGCCTACGGCAATCGTAGGGCTATCTGTGATCTCACCCGAACCATCAGTTACGCTAAGTAGGGCGGTTTCGTATCGCGGCATGTTAAATTCCGCCCCTATCGCCACGCTTAAAAATAGACTCAAAATAAGTAAAGCTTTTTTCAAAATTCTACTCCTGAATAAAATTTTGGCTAATTATACATAAAACTTTGAAATTAGCGATAAAATTCCGCGGTATTTACGAAATATAAGCGTTTTTTCGTTACAATCCCGCCTTAAAATAATATTTCAAAGCGGTTTTTATATGACTAGAATTTTTATATTGCTTTTTCTGTGGATAGGCGTAGTTTTTGCGAACAACCCCAGCGTAGAGAAGTTTGCCTGGCCCGATGGCGTAAGTCTGCTACAATTTATGGAAACTGCGGGCATCCCCGCGTCTGTATATTATGACCTGGATAAAGAGGATCAGGAGCTTGCCGCCGAGGTACGAGCTGGCGTGGAGTGTCAAATTTTGCGTGATCCGGCAGGTCGTGTCTCCCAGCTGCTAATCCCCGTCAGTGAGGAGCTTCAGATCCACATCTACCGCGATAAATTCGGCACTTTTAGATTCGTTTATACTCCGATAGTTTATGAGGAAAACAGCTACTCTTTAGGAATTCAGATCGAAAGCTCACCCTATCAAGATATCATCAAAGCTACGGGCAATGCGGCTTTAGCGAATGAGTTTATGCTTGTTTTTAAAAATGAGGTAAATTTTAAAAAGCTGCAAAAGGGCGATCGGCTTGTGATCTTGTATGAGCAAAAAACGCGCCTTGGTAAGCCTTTTGGCGGAGTAAATATCACCGCAGGAATGATCGAGGAAAATAAAAAGCCCAAATCGCTATATTTTTTCGATGATAAATACTACGACCGAAGCGGTAAAAAGGTCGAATCTTTTCTACTTATCACGCCGCTTGTTTATACTAGAATTTCATCCTATTTTACCCCTAAAAGATTTCATCCGATTTTAAAGCGATATCGCGCGCACTTAGGCGTAGATTATGCAGCCCCCAAAGGCACTAGGGTAAATGCCGCAGGGGCGGGCAAGATTAGCTTCGTAGGGCGTAAAAACGGCTACGGCAACACCGTAGAGATCAACCACGGCGGCGGTATCAGTACGCTTTATGCGCATCTTAGCGGCTTTGCTAGCGGCACAAAAGCAGGCGTTAGCGTCAAGCAAGGTCAGTTAATCGCCTACGTAGGCTCGACCGGGCTTAGTTCGGGACCGCATCTGCACTTCGGACTTTATAAAAATAAGCAGGCTATAGATCCGCTTAAGGTAGTCAAGATTGAAAAAACTAACGTCATAAGTGCTGAGGAGCTTAAATTTAAAGCTCTCGTCAAAGATATGGACGCTAGAATGGCTGCGGCTAAAGACGGCTCGAAAAACCCGGCTAAATTTGAAAACTACGAGTCGCTTATCACGATAAATTAAGGCCAAAAATGGAAAATAAAGAGCAGCTGGACGACGTCGAGGAAGCCAAAGCGCTTCTTGATGCGCATCTAGGCGATACGCTTGAGCATGAGCTGAGTGCCGCCGATCTTACGGAGCATTTAAAAACTCTAAAAAAGCATGACGAAGAAAAATACGTAGAATTCTTAAAAAAGCTAGATCCTGAGGATCTTGCCGATGCTGCGCTTGAGATGCCCGAGCATATGCTCGAAGACGTCATCGAAACTCTACCTCACGAAAAGATCGTAAAAGCGATTGAGGAGCTAGAAAGTGACGATCAGGCGGAGCTTTTGCAAAACATCGGCGAAATCGACGAGGACAAGGCCGAGCAGATTTTCTATGGGCTTGACGAGGACGATCGCCACGATATTCTTACTATCTCCAAATATAGCGAAGATGAGGCGGGCGCGTATATGCAGACCGAGGTCTTTAGCGCGAGGCAGGATCAGACCCTGGGGCAGGCGGTCGAGATGCTGCGCGTTATGCGCGAAAAGGATGAGATCGAGAATGTCTTTCAGCTCTTCGTGCTCGATAAAAAGGGACATCTGCTTACTACCTTTTCGACGTCCGATCTGATTTTATACGATTTTTCACTCACGTTGGAGCAAATTTCACAAAAATTCGGCGCCGAAAACAAAATCCACTTCGCCACCGATACTGACAAGATCGACGACGTAATCAAGGACTTTGAAGAATTTGACCTTAACGTCATCCCCGTTGTCGATGCTAACGGCGTGCTTATCGGGCGTATCACCGCCGATGATATCCACGATCTCATCCAAGAGCGCGCCACCGAGCAAATTTACAACCTCGCGGGCGTCGATGACGAAGCCGAAGACGATGAGACTACGATCTTTAAAGCAGGTCGCGCGCGCGCTGTGTGGCTAGCGGTAAATTTATGCACGGCGATCGTAAGCTCCACGATCATCGGGCTTTTTGACGCCACTATCGAAAAGCTGGTCGCGCTCGCCGTGCTTATGCCGATAGTCGCTTCCATGGGCGGTAACACCGGCACGCAGGCGCTTACGGTAACCGTGCGCCGCTTAGCCCTGGGCGAGATAGCGTTTAAAGACAAAAAGCAGGTTCTGTTTCGCGAGATCACGATCGCTTTCATAAACGGCCTGATCTTTGCGACGCTGATGGGGTTTGTAGCGTATTTTTGGTTCGGCATTAAGCTTTTGGGGCTAGTAATTGCGATGTCGATGGTGCTAAATTTAACGCTAGCGGGGCTTTTCGGCGCCGTCATTCCGATCACGCTTAAAAAATTAAATATCGATCCCGCCGTCGGCAGCTCCGTGCTGCTTACCACGGTAACGGACATCGTGGGATTTTTTAGCTTTTTAGGACTTGCGACGTGGATACTACTATAAAAAATTTCAAAATTTCCGAGCTTAAAAGCTCAAATTTCGTTAAACCCTTTCGCTTAAGCTTTGAAATGGACGGCGTAGCGCGCGCGTGGGACTGCGTCAAGGTGCACGATAGCGTCTCGATTTTGCTTTATCATACGCAGCGCGACGCGCTTTTGCTCGTCAAGCAGTTTCGCCCCAGCGTATGGTTTTATCAAGAGGAAGGCTTAATAAATTCGCCCGAGAAGGGCTACACCTACGAGCTTTGCGCGGGCATTTTGGACAAGGGTATCAGCGAGGAGCAAACGGCGATCGAAGAGGTACTCGAAGAGACTGGCTATGCCGTGAAGGATCTGAAATTTATCACGAGCTACTACAGCGCCCTGGGCTTTGCGGCGAACCGTCAAATTTTATACTTCGCGTGCATCGACGAATCGATGAAGCTAGGTCGCGGCGGCGGCGTGGACGGCGAGAAGATCGAGCTTTTCTACCTGCCCGCAGCCAAGGCGCGAGAGTTTATGTTCGACGAAAAGATCGTGCGCGCGCCGGGGCTGATCTTGGCGTTTCAGTGGTTTTTGAGCGAGTTTAAAGCTTAGCGGCGAGATGGAATTTCGTGTGCCATCGCGCGTTTTTGCGTCTCGGTTTTAAATTTAAAGGACGGCGATGAGGGTTTTACTTAGGCTGTGCGTTATCGCGGCGTGCCTTTATGCGGCGATCGCGGCGGGACTTTATATCTTTCAGGAGCGGCTGATATTTTTGGGCGAGCCGTTAGATAAAAACTTCAAATTTAGCTTTGAAAATTCCGAATTTGCAGGACTTGTGAATGCGCCCGAGAACGGCGTGCATTTAGACGTACCAACGTCCACTACGAAAAATGGTGCGGCGACAAGCGGCGTCGCGGACGAAAACGCTTCGACGATTGGCGGCGTAAAAGAAAACGGCGCCGTAGCGGGCGAGATCAAAAACAAAAGCGCTCAAACTAGCGCCAAGCGCGTCGGCGAAAACGCCGCTCAGGACGTCACAGCGGGCAATAACGCAAACGCTGCTGCGATAAAATTTCAAGAGATCAATATCCCGTTTGAGGGCGAGCTGGTAAACGGGCTGAAATTTAGCGCAACAGAGCCTAAAGGCGCGATTTTGTTCTTTCACGGCAACTTCGGCGACGTGAGCGGTTGGGGCGCATACGGCGCGGATTTTGCGGCTTTGGGATACGATTTTTATATTTTCGATTACCCGGGCTACGGCAAATCGGACGGCAAAATTTCATCGCAGCAGCAGCTTTTGGCGAGCGCCGATGCGATGAGCCGCTACGTTTTGGCGCAGCATTCGCCGAACGGGCTCGCGATGATCGGCTACTCGATCGGAAGCGGCATCGCGGCGCAGCAGGCCGCGAAGTGGGACGCGGCGCGACTGATTTTGCTCGCGCCATATTTTAGTTTCGAGCGGCTTGCGCACGAAAAAATCCCCTTCGTGCCGAAATTTTTGATCCGATACAAGATTCCGACCGCGGAATTTCTGCAAGCGGCACGCGGCACGCAGATCACGCTCATCCACGGAGCCGCAGATGGGCTGATACCCGTGCAGCACTGCCGCGATCTTGCGGGATCTCTTAAAGAGGGTGATCTATTTTATGAAATACCAGATGCGCGGCATAACGGACTACTGACAATGCCCGGTATTTGGGAAATTTTAAAAGAAAGACTGCAATAATCTAGCGGGAGCTCGGCGTAAAATTCCACGCAGAATTCGACCGCTAAATTTTAAAATTTTACGTAGAATTCTGCGCGGGCTCGGTCATCGTAAAATAAGATGAAATTTTATAGCGGCGAAACACGGCGCCAAAAACAGGGGCGCAATTTCAAATCAAAATTTATGTGCCGTTAGTGTAAGCATATAGCCGACTTTGTAGCGTTAAATTCTTTTTAGCGCATAGGTGCTGAAAATTTTAAACTAAAATTTGCGCTAGACTGCAACGTCGTATGTTTTAGCCGCGATAAAATTCTGTGAAATTTTATCTCCGCAGCCGTTTATAAATTTCAAGTCTAAATTTTATATTTGCGCCCTGACGGCGCCGTATTTTAGCCGCGTAGAATTCTGCCGCATAAAATCCTGCCTAACAAAATTCTGCTGCGTAGATTTTAATTCGCCGCGCTCAAATTTTATCCGCCGCTTTAAATTTATACCGCCGCGCCTAAATTTCTCCCGCTCGTCGCGCTTTACCGAAATTTATATTTAGTTGTTGTAAAATGCGTTTTTAAAAGGATTTTAGCGGGTTGTGATATGAGTATTTTAGAGCTTACGGAGTGCGTAGGTATCGCTTCGGCGGCGCTTAGCGGGTTTTTATTCGGCGTAAAGAAGGGCTGCGATTGGCTTGGGATCTTTATCGCGGCATTTTTGACGGCGCTTGGCGGCGGGATCATGCGCGACACCTTAGTAAGCCGCGAGATCTACTCATTTACGCACTATGCGCCTGTAACGATCGTGCTTGCAGTAAGCGCCGTAGCTATTTTTGCCAAGCTTTACGAAAACCGCGATTTGGAGGGTAAATTTTTATTTATTCTAACCGATGCGATCGACGTCGTAAGCTTTTCGATCGTGGGAGCGATGGTTGCGCTAAGCTACAATCACAACGTTTTCGGCGTGGTGCTGATCGCGTTTTGCAATGGCGTGGGCGGCGGTATTTTGCGCGACGTACTGCTGAATGAAGTGCCGTGGTTTTTGCATACGGGGCTTTACGGCACGATAAGCATGGGCGTGGGCTTGATATATTTCGTGCTTGATGGATTGGGACTTAGCGGCGTCCCTTCGGTGATTATTTTGCTGGTTTTGGGAGTTGCGTTTCGCATGGTAGCTTATTACAAATCTTGGCATCTGCCTAAAGTGGAGTATAAAAAATGAACTATTTGATGGATAATTTTGCGCGCGTAAACGTGGCGCTGGTAAGAGGCGAGGGCTCGATAGTCTATGACGAAACGGGCAAGGACTACGTGGATTTTGGCGGGGGCATCGGCGTAAACTGCCTGGGGCACGCAAACGAGATCGTGCTTGAAGCGATCGGCACGCAAGCCGCGCAGATCATCCACGGCTCAAATATCTATAGAATTTTGCCCCAAGAAGCCCTGGCTCAAAAGATTAGCGAGCTTTTGGGGTATCGTACATACGCGGTGTTTTGCAACTCGGGCGCGGAGGCTAACGAGGCGGCGATCAAAATGGCGCGCAAATACGGCACCGTAAACTTCCCTAATAAGAAATTTGAAATTCTAACTCTGCGAAATTCCTTCCACGGCCGCACGCTAGCGACGCTGCAAGCTACCGGGCAGGAGAAATTTCATCCGGAAATTTTTGCGCCCTATATGCCCGGATTTAAATTTTTCGACGATATCGAGGAGATCATCGCGCATATCGATGAAAACAGCGTCGCCGTGATGATCGAGCTAGTCCAGGGCGAGGGCGGCATTAAACCTCTGGATAAGGCGAGCGTGCAAAGGCTGGCGGCTGTTTTAAAAGAGAGAAAGCTGCTTTTGATCACCGACGAGGTGCAGTGCGGCGTATATCGCACGGGCGAGTTTGCGACGTCGCAAATTTACGACATCCGCCCCGACATCATCACCTTTGCCAAAGGGCTTGCGGGCGGCGTACCGATCGGCGCGTGCGTGGCGCAGCAAAACATTTTCGCTCCGGGCGAGCACGGCAGCACCTTCGGCGGTAACTTTTTGGCGACCTCTACGGCGCTTGCGGTGCTTTCGCAGCTTCAGTTTTTAAAAGCTAGCGGCAAGCTTGATAAGACTATAAAAAGATTTATCAAAAAACTAGACGGGCTCGCCGCAGACTATCCTAGCCTGATCGAAAAGCGCGTGGGGCTCGGTCTGATGCAAGGTCTCGTGTTGCGCGATGAAAAAAATCTGGGCGAGATTTTTAACAAAGCCCTACAAAACGGACTTTTGATCCTAAAATCCGGCAAGCGCACCCTTAGATTTTTGCCTGCGCTAAATATCAAAAAACCGGAGATCAAAGAGGGCTTTGCGCGCCTACGCAAGAGCCTGGACGAGATAGTGCGGGCGTGAAATTTAGCGATTTTTTCGAGGGCTGGCTAAACAAGAGCTACTACGCAAATACCGCTAAAATCGGCAAGAGCGGCGATTTTTACACTGCCGTAAGCGTAGGGAGCTTCTTCGGTATCTGCATCGCGCGCGAAATTTTACGCCTAAGCGCAGATTTTTGCGCGACGCAAGAGTTAAGCTTAGACGCCGCGGCGAACCCAGATAGGTCGCGGCAAAATCTTGCGGCGAGCGAGCTAAATTTAGACGCTGCACCTGCAAAAAAGTCGCAAAATAGCGCCAAAATCGCTATCGTAGAGATCGGCTCGCACGACGGGCGGCTGCTTTGCGACATAGCGCAAGCTATCTTTACGCTGGGCGGCGCGGCGGCGCTTGATAAATTTAGCTTTGCGATTATCGAGCCGCACGAGTGCCTGCGCGAGCTACAGCGAGCGAGCTTTGCGGAGAGCTTCGGCGACGAAATCGCGCTAAAGCACTTTGCAAGCGCGCATGAGGCGAAATTTAAAGATGCGATCTTTGTGGCAAACGAGCTTTTCGACGCCTTTAAATGTGAGGCGGTGGACGGCGAAAATATGCTTTTTATAGAGAGCAGCGCGGCAAAATTTGCTCCCATAAAAGAACGTGAAATTTTAACCCTCGCGCGCAGATTCGGCATATCGCGCGGCGAAATCCCGGTCGGATACTTTCGCTTCGCCCGCGAAATTTGCGCCAGTGCGCAGCGGTTTTATTTCATAGCCTTCGATTACGGACAGATGGGCGCTAGCGGCGATTTTAGCCTACGGATCTACCGAAACCACGAGGTTTTTAGCTTCTTTGAGGTGAAAAACTTAAGCGATTTTTACGGCAAGAGCGATCTTACTTACGACGTAAATTTTGAAATTTTGCGCGCAGCGTTTGAGGACGTGGGCGCCGTGACGACGGATTTCAAAAGACAGATCGCGGCTCTCATAGACTTCGGCGCGGTCCAGCTTTTAGAGCTTTTTATGCAAAAAAGCGGCGAGAAGGGCTACCTAAACGCGCTTTTGCAGTTCAATCACCTGCGCGCTGAGTTTGGCGAAAAATTTAAGATGATAAAATTTAAAAAGGGGCTTTGATGAAGGCTTTTATCGATTGCGACTGCGAAATTTTGCAAAAGACGCTGGAATTGTTTTTAAAAGATCATGCCGCAAGTGCGCAGGATTGCGATTTTGTGATAAGCGATGAGCCGCAAAGCTCGGCAAAACCGCTATTTTTAATCGGCGAGGACGGAGATTTGGCGCTGCCGTTTTCCAAGCAGATGTTATTATCGACGCTAGAGGATTTTCAAAGCGAGCTAAAGCGGGATTTTAGCGAATGCGATGCGGCGAGTGTAGAAGTTGAGATTTGCGCGCTATTTGATGAGTTCAAGGCAAAAATCATCGAAATTTTAAGAAGGCAAAATGGCTAAATTGTCTAAGCTCGGCGGCACGCTCTTTACGCAAATTTCAAGCGGCATTTATAGGGGCAAAAAGCTCGCTCTGCCCGCACTTTCGAGCACGCGCAGCACGAAAAGCATCGTAAAAAGCTCGTTTTTCGATACGTGGCGAGCGCAGTTGCGCGGCGCGGTGTTTATCGAGTGCTTCGGCGGCAGCGGTGCGATGGCGCTTGAAGCGCTAAGCAACGGCGCAAAAAACGTTTATGCGATCGAAAAGGACGTCGCCGCGCATAAGATAATGCGGAAAAATTTCGAGCTTTTCGGACTCGGCGCAAACGCGATTTTGGGTGATTGCTTCGAACGACTGCCCGAAATTTTGCACGAGCTGCAAGCGGATATGAACGGACGCTCGGGCGCAAATTCGCTAAATTTGAGCGGAAAAAATTTAGACAAAAACCATGCCGCCGCCTACCGCAAAAATTTAGACGGCGAAAAAGAGGGCTGTCGCAAAAGCTTTAGTAGCGTAGAGCAGGGCGAGGACAGATACTGCGCCGCGCAAAGCGGCGTGAAAGATTTGCCTAAATGCGGCATGCGAAGCGGTATATCGGACAGCGCGCAAAATGGCGCGCAGAGCGGCGCAAATGGCGATTATGCGGGCACTTCTAGTATAAAATACTGCGTAAATTCGCTAACTACGGACGCCGCGAGCTTTAGCGAAAGGTTTGACGCGAGCTCCGCTTCGCAATACGATGCAAGCGGCACCGAGACCGCTAATCGTAGCGTAAATTTAAGCTCAAAATGCGGCAAGAGCTCTAATTTTGGTGTAAATTACGGTGCGGGCTTAGGCGCGAACTGCGAAGAAAAAGAAATCTTAAATTTAGGCGAAAATTTTGATTCTAGCTGCAGAAAAAGTTTACATTCAAGCGCAAATTTCGTCTATGATTCAAGAAAAAATTCCACTGCGAATTCTGACGGCAATTTTGCCGCTAGCTGCAAAGAAAATTCGCGTCCGAACGTAAATTTAACCCGCGGTTTAAGAAAAAATTCTGGCGCCAACTCCCGCGAAAATTTATCCTGCGGTTTAGGCGAAAGCTCTACCGCAAACGATTTAGGCAAATGTTCTGCTGCAAATTCTAGCGAAAGCCATACCGTAAATTCTAGCGAAAATTCTTTCTTCGATCCCACGCGTAGAGTGTTCGTCTATCTGGATCCGCCGTTTGCGATCAGGCAGGGTTTTGGCGAGATTTACGAGCGAGTGCTGGCGCTGATAGCGCGCCTGGGCTCCGCGCAGTGCGAGCTGCTAATCGCGATCGAGCATATGAGCGAGCTTGAGCTGCCGCCTAAAATCGGCGATTTCGCGCTGCTTAAATCGCGTAAATTCGGCGCTACGACGATGAGCTACTACGTAAAATGAAAAGCTTAAAGCAGATTTTAGATTATTACGCCGATTTGAAAAATTGCGACGCGGATCTTTTCGGCGCGCCCGATCCGCTGCAGGTCGCAAAGGGACATCGAAACGACGTCGTAGCGCTCATCTGCGCGCTGTTTGCTTACGGTAATGCGGCTCAAATTTTAAAATTCCTTCGCTCGCTTGATTTTTTACTTTTAGACGGGAGCGATGAGCGCATTAGCGCGGAGCTTGCGGGCAAAAAATATAGATTTCAAAGCTCGCGCGACGTCGCTGAAATTTTTATAACTTTAAAGCGGCTTAAAAATAGCCTTAGCATCGAAGAGAGCGTGCTTCGCGGTATGCAAAAAAGCGGGCGGATCGAGGATGGGATAAATTTTTTAATCGGCGAGATTTACAAATTAAATCCCTACCGCAGCCCTGGGTATGAGTTTTTTTTCGGACGTGGCTTTGCGCAAAAGCCCACATCGCCGTATAAGCGCTACAATCTTTTCCTACGCTGGGCGGTGCGTGACAGCGACATCGATCTGGGGCTGTACAAAAAGATCGAAAAATCGCGCCTCCTCATCCCGCTCGATACCCACACGCATAAAGTTTCGCTTAAGCTTGGGCTGATCGATCGCAAGAGTTACGATTTCGAGGCTGTTTTGCAGCTTACGCAAAGCTTAAGACGCTTCGATCCGAGCGACCCAATCAAATACGACTTCGCGCTGTACCGCCTCGGACAGAGCGGCGAGATAGATAAAATTTTACCAGAACTAAGCGCGAGCCCCGACAAAACTACGGAATAATTGGCGAAATTTTATCTGATACGAGCGGGGCGATGAAATTTTATGAAGCTTTGAAGCGGGCGTACGGCGGAATTTTGCGCTGTGCTGCCGCATAAGCGGAGCTGGCTTTATGGATTTGCCGTACGCCTTAAGTACAACACGCCGAAATTTCATGGAATTTTAGCAAAAGATCGCTTCATAAATTTCTGCAAATTTCACGGATAGATGCGCGAAATTTATAGGGCTATCTTGTAGAATTTGGGTAAAATTCCACAGCCTTGTGCTGCTTAAATTTTATGAAATTTTGCAGCTTGTGCGTGACGCGATAAATTGCATGGAGCTAAAACAGCAATCGCGCGGTAAATTTCATAAAATTTAAGCAGAGAGGCGCAGCAAAATCCGATATAATTCCGCGAAATTTTATAAAATTGCACGGAATTTTAGCAGGCGCTCGTATGCACTTTGCGGTGCATGAGCGGTTTGCGATCGTAATTGCGCGGAATTCTGGCAGGCGCTCATAGCGCATGCCAGTGTGATTTGAGAAAAGGACAAAGATGGAGCTTGAACTTTGGCAGTTCGCGGTGCTTTTTGCGGCGGCGTTTTTCGGCGGATTTATCGACTCGATCGCGGGTGGCGGCGGGCTGATCTCGCTGCCTGCGCTGCTTGCCGTGGGCGTTCCGCCGCATGTAGCGATCGCCACAAATAGATTTCAAGGCAGCTTCGGAAGCTTCACCGCCGCTTTAAATTTCATCCGCAAGGGCTATGTCGATGCGGCGGAGATCCTGCGCGGCGTGATTTTTACGTTCATAGGCGGGCTCGTCGGCGCTTATGTCCTGCTCCTAATCGATGCGAAATTCCTAAACTACCTCATTCCGATCCTACTGCTGGCGCTTTTCTTTTATATGATTTTTTCGCCAAACCTTGGCGAAGCGCCCGCCAAACCCAAGATGTCAAAAAAGAGCTTTTACGCGATTTTTGGGCTTGTTTTAGGGTTTTACGACGGATTTTTCGGCCCTGGTACGGGCTCGTTTTGGACGTTTGCGCTGGTTGGAATTTTAGGGCTTTATATGAAAAAGGCGGTTGCGCACACGAAGGTTTTAAATTTCACCTCAAACATCGTCTCTTTGGGCGTTTTTATCATCGGTGGGCAAATTTTATGGCTCGTCGGAGCGGTGATGGCGGTCGGACAGATCGCGGGCAGCTTCGCAGGCTCAAGCCTAGTGATGAGATGCGACGTGAAATTTGTGCGCAAGATGCTTCTGCTCGTCGTTGCCGCCACGATTTTAAAGCTACTTTACGGACTGATTGCAAGTTGATTACAGACCGATTGAGAGCCGATCGTAGGCTGATCTCAAGGCAAAATCATAGAATTTTATACAGGATTTCGTATAAAATTTCGCGTAAAATTTTATGAGCTCTCGCTGATATGCCGCAATGACGCTGATCTTGCTGCTGTGGCAGCGTCGATTTTATTACTGCGGCGTCGATTTTATCGTAGAGCCGCACCTAGTTGACTGCAGTAGCACTGATTTTATCGCGCCGTTACACTAATCTCACTGCAACGGCGCTGACTTTGCTGCCGTGATAGCACGTGGATATTATCATGGCGTCGCGCCGAATTCGCCGTAACACTGCCAATTTATCACTGTGATCTCGATTTTATCGTAGCTTCGTACGGATCGCGTTGCGACGGAGCCGACTTTGCTACTGTAGTAGCGTTGTGCCAAACTTACTTTGATGGTGCCGATTTTATCACGGTGTCGCACTAATCTCGCTTCGACGACGTTGGTCTTGCTACTACGACAGCATCGTACAAACTCGCTGCAATTGCACCGACCTTACTGCGACGATGATGCCGATTTTGCTGTAGCGTCGCCGATGAAATTTAGTCTAATTCGTGTCAGTTAAATTTCGCCGTATTACCCGCGTATATATTTTATTTGCCCGCCATTGATAGAATTTAGTCGTATTGCCGAGCACGCGGCATTATCGCGCCGGTGCTTATAAAACTTCATACGCTTACGTCAGCAAAATTTTAAAATACCACCTTGTAGATCGTTTTATCGCGCTGCCGTATGTGTTACCAAATCCACTCGCACCGGTTAAATTTAGCCGCATTTCTACGCGCTGTTTCCG
>NZ_CALKZP010000015.1 GCF_938002845.1 uncultured Campylobacter sp. | reverse complement strand
CGACTTGTTTTGTGGCGGCGATCTTTCGCTCTGTCCACAACACAACGTCTTTTATGACTAGCTTTTCGATAGCTTTTATGAAATTTTCCATAAAATCGTAGTCGATTCGGTCGTTTACGGCTGGAAGATTGATTTTAAATTTTAAACTTTGCGAGCTTCTTAGCTTCTTGCCGTAAGAAAACCTACCCCGCAACGACCTTGATATAGCCGCAGCAAAATAAAGCATCACACTTTGCGAATATTCCTTACTTTCGTTCCAATAAACACCCGTATCATCCCCTGCTCCAAAATCATAATTTCTATAAAATGTATTTCCAAAAATATCAACGGTTATCGAATTTCTAGGAAAGGTAACTACTGGATTTGATATATGATTTACGACACCGGTATTCGTTACTCCAGCCATTACAAACGGTACTAATCCATCTTTTTGGTCTTCTTTTTTTAGCCTTCTACCTTGTTTGATATTGTCAAATAATGTTTCTAAGGTAGTAAATTTACTCGCTACCCCCCCCCATTGGCTAAATTCGTCAAATTTAGCCAAAGCATCCTCTTCTTTCTCGGTTAGCTTATAATCTTTAAGCCCAGTTGCCGCAAGATACGCGTCGAGCTCTTCGACGCGTTCGCGTTCGAGCTCTTCGACGCGTTCGCGTTCGAGCTCTTCGATAAATTTTTCCATAAAGGAAAAATTTATCTCGCCACCTAACGTCGGCAAAAGAATTTTTGTATTATAGAAAAGTCTTTCAAAATCTCTTACTAAACTACCTTGATAAATTTTTTGATTTTTATTTAAAAGAACTATAAAATATTGAGCTACCTTGCTATTAAAATAATCAAATTTTGGATAAATAGTTTTAGTAAACTGCCCCGCGTAAAAATCCTTTTCCATATAAAAAAACTGCATCCCAAGCATTCCAACCGCCAGTGAATTGCCTGATATTTTATGCTCCTCATCCAAATAATCGACATAGCCTGCAATACCATTATTTAAAACTGTTCTTGTGAAATATGGATAAACTCCATTCTCAGAAAAATTAAAACTATCTTTATTTAGTTGTGGATTTGACTTCACATTAAATAATTTATCAAGCCTAATTTTTTCAAATTTCCCGCCACTCGTTTTAAATTCTCGCTCTAAATTTGCAATCCTTTCGCTAATTAAGCTTTGCTTGGGACTATCCTTTTTTAAAATTTGCGCCACTTCCCAGCTTAGGTAGTCGCTCACGGTCTTTTTAAAATCGGCTAGTGTCGGCATAGTATCTACGGGGCGAGATTTATTCCAGTCGGCACCATTGCTCGGATCAATCGTCGCTTCGTAATATTCGTTTTGCGTGAAAATTTCAAGTTTGCTTGCGCCGAAACGAACCAAATTTACAAGCTCCTCGTAACGCTCTTTGGCTCTATCCGTATCCCTTAGATTATTACTGGCTTTTTTGCGGTTTGAGCGCGTATAGCCATCGTTTGAAAAGTCTATAAATTTTACTATTTCGTCTTTTTCGTGCTTTTCGCCGACTTTAAAGACATAGACATTCGTCTGCACGCTTGATTTACCGACGAAAAGATCGATCGGCATTTTTATGCTTGCGATTAAGGTATTGCGAGCTAAAATCCTTTTATTTATCTCTTTTGCCTTGCCGCTACCGGCGGAATTTTGAATAATTATCGCCGCATAGCCGCCGCTCATCATATTTAACGCCGTTTCGACGAATACCATCCCGTTGCCCGGCGCCGAATACGGAGGATTTAGCACAAAAGCATTTGCGGGAAATTTTTCGTCGTCTTTACCGAAGCCGTAAACGCCCTCAAAGTCAGTCAAACTATCTTTATTTAGGATATTAGAGCTTCCATCGCCCATCATTATCATATTTAAAACCGCGAGCATATAGACGCTTGATAGCAGCTCCAAGCCTAAAAGTTGATATGCCTTAATATGCGCCTCTTTTTTGGTTAGCTGATCAGGAGATGCTATGCTATTTTTAGCGTCTTTTAGCATTTCGTTCATCGCGGCAACCAAAAGCCCCGCCGAACCGGTCGCAAAGTCCCAAACGTAGCTGTCTTTATTCACGCGGGCAAGTTTAGCCAAAAGCGTGGCGACGTATGATGGCGTAAGCACTACGTCGTTTAGTTTATCCTGCGTAAAGCCCAGCCACGAATACATCTCGTTAAAAAGCTTGCCCGTAAAATCGGTGGTTAGTCCGATTTTGTAATAAATCCCCAGATCATCGACTATTTTTGAAAAAACGCGTTTTAGTTGAGTTTCGCCGTTTGAAATTTTATTTATATTATCGGTTAGTATCGTGTTTGAAAGAGTGCGGATTATGAGGTCTTTCTTTTCGACAGGTAAATTTTTCTCATTTAAAAACGCCTCTATCTTTCGCATTAAAATTTCGCCGTCGGTGCTACCTTTTTCGTTTGATGATTTTAACTCGGACTTTTCAAGCGGAGCTACTTTTCCGGGAATACCCAAAGTGGCGATGATAGAAGCGGCAACGAGATAAACTCTATCGTTTTCACCGAGCCCTTTTTCGCTGCTATAAATGTCGTTGTTTAGCTTTACTAGGCTCGCGTCTATCTCTCGCTCTCGTTTTTGCTTGATTTTTTCCAGTTCGTCGGGAGTTAAATTTAAATTTTTGAGTTTATTCGTAAATTCATCGAAATTTACCTTCTTTAAAAACGATAAATCGCTAAATTCGCCCACTTTGCGCCCGATGCCCAAATTCGACTTTGAAACGTAATAAACGCCGATTTGCGTTTGCAATTTATCCTTACCGTCTTTATGCCCCGTAACTCCGATAGCGATGATGTCGGTGTAGCTCGTATGATGAAGCAAGGCATTAGCGTAATGCACGGCGCCGTTTACGGCATAAGAATTTATATTTGCGAAATTCGGCTCATTTTTCGCGGTGCGATTTTCTATATTGCCGTCGGCGTCTAGCTTTTCTAGCTTATTTTCATAGCCCTTGTATTCAATCAATACGGGATAAAAATTTAAGCCGCCGTCTTGTAGAAGCAATTTAGCATCAGGGCGATTGCCGCCCTTACCGCCGCTTTTAGTAAAATACTCTTGTAAGGCATTGTCTATTTCGCCATTTAACGGCTCTTGCTCTAATTTATAATCGAGTTTATATGCTTTAAGCTGCGAATTTATCGCGTCTGCGACGTTTGGTTCTACGCTTTGGATTGCCATTGATCTCCTTTAAAAATTTTAAGTTGAATTATATCTCAGATTAAATTAAACCGAAATTTTACATGGCGGGCGGGTAAAATTTTATATAAATTTAGCCCGCAAGCCTTGAAATTTTAGCAAGTTTAGAAGATAAATGCGTATTTAGAATTTTAATTAGCTTTATTCTAGATCGCTCAAAAGATCCGCCAAGCTCACGCCGAATAGGGATTTTTTAAAATCATTCTGAATGCGAGCAAAGCGCGGCGTGAGTACTGCCTCGATCTTGCCGCCCACGGGACAGGCGGCTGGCGAGCCTTTGTGTAGGCGAAACATCGCGTTCTCCTCGCTCACCGCCTCGTAAATGTCTAAAAGCGTGATGAGCCGCGCGTCGCGAGCTAGTGTGATGCCGCCCACGCCCGCAGTCGTGAGCACCAAGGCTGCGTTTTTCAGCTGCGAGATCAGCTTGCGCGCGATGGCGGGGTTTATCCCCGAGCTTGCGGCGACGAAATCGCCCGTGACCTTCTCCTCGCGAAAATACGCGACGCAAAGCATGATGTGAACCGCGAGTGAAAATTTTATACCTACTTGCATTTCGCTCCTTGATTTGGATCTGAGTTTTAGAATTTAAGCGAAATTTTCCTTAAACTCGGCCGCTAAATTTCAGATCTCGCTAAAATTTAATCCACCAAGCGATTTTCTTAAAATTCTAACCTTAAATTTAATCGTGTCTAAATTTTATCAGCCAAACGATCTTTCTAAAATTCGGATATTAAATTTTAATCGTTCCGAAATTTCATCTGTTAGGCTATTTTTTTAAAATTTAGATGTTAATTTTAATCGCGCCTAAATTTCATCCGCGACATAGCAGGCCTCGCATCGCCTATACTGATAGCGCGACTATCCCCGTCTGCCGCTACTACCGCTATCGTCGCTACTACTACATTATCTTTGCCGCCATTGTCACCGTTACTACTACTCTCGCTGCTACCATTCACATTATATTTACAGCAGATCGCTATTGCTGCTTGCCGCTACGCTACCATCGCTCATTATCTTTACGGCTATTGTTTGCAGTCGCCGCGCTGCCGTTCATTATATTCTCGCTACCGCCCGCTGCATTACGGCTGGCGCTAATACCGCCACCCGTGCCGCTGTCGCCTACCGCCGTTGCAGCCGCTACCGCTGCTCATTGCCACTGCTGCCGTTGTCGCGAATACAATCGCTGCTATCGCCACCGCCGCTATTATTCGAATACAATCGTTACCGATGTTTTGCAACGCAATCACAACCATCATTAATAACCGTGCGGTCGCCGCTACCGTCGCCGTTAAATTTTAAATTCTAGCTTGAGTTTGCCCAGCTGCTAAATTTTAATTTCAAGCTGTAGCTAGCTCTAGCTCTAAATTTTAATTCAAACATAGGCTCTGTCCTGGCGCTAAATTTTGATTAAAGCCCGAGCTTGCTTTGCTGCTAAATTTTAAATTTACGTTAGAATTTTACCGCGCTAAACGATTTAAAATTTACGTTAGAATTTTGCCGTGCCGCGCGGTTTAAAATTTACGCGCGGCAACGCCACATTATTCGCCGACCGCCGTGAACGGCTTGCCGATAAATTTTTGCGCCCCGATCTCGTCTATTACGGCGAGCGCGAGGTCTGCGTAGCCGATGTAGCTTTTGCCTTTACCGTTTAGGATCAGCTCGTCGCCTCCGAGGACGTATGAGCCTGTGCGAGCGGCGTTTGCGTCGTATTCAGCGGCGGGGATCACGTAGGTCCAGATCAAATTTTTGCTCGCTTTTAGCACCTCGTAGCTCGCCGCAGTCGCCTCGGCTACGCCCATATACTCAGCCGGAAAGCTCGGAGTATCCATCAGGCGCGTCTTACGTGAAGCGTCTGTGTATAACACGCCCGCGCCGCCGATGACGAAAAGTCTCGTCTGCGTGTCGCTTAGCAGCTCCGCAATGTGCTGCGTCATTTTCGCGTGAAGCGGGAAGGTCTGCGGCGTCCATGCAGCGATCGCGCTGATGACGACGTCAAAGCCCGCCAAATCGGCTTTGCTAAGCTCGAAAACGTCCTTATGCACGAGCTTGATGGCGCCGTTTTTATACTCTTTGTTTCGCGCGAAGCCCGTTACGTCGTAGCCCTGCCTTAGCGCCTCCGCGACTAGCGCGCTACCTGATTTTCCGTTTGCTCCGATGATTGCTACTTTTTTCATTTTCTATCCTTTAAATTTAGATTTTTGTTTACTCACACAGCCGCCTATCGCTGCTGCAAGCTAATTCACTTCCGCCGCGACTGATATACTCTATCATACGATCACCTATCGTCGTCGTCGCAGCCGATGCGCCCGCCACACAGGGCGTCGTTTTGCCGCGCTTTGCAATTTAAAATTTACGCCCGCGCTTTGCTGCGCGCTTATCTTGCGAAATTTTACAGCCAGCTAGGCTTTACATCGTCGTTTATCACGCCGTCGCCGTTAGTGTACTGCTCCAGGCTGCCGCGTTTAGTCTGGATACAGATAAATTTCATCCCTTGCGCGCCCGCTTTGAAACATCTTTTGCCTGCCGGATCGATACGGATCGCATCGCCCTCTTTGACCGCCTTCTCCTCGCCGTCGATAAAGAGCGTGCCGCCGCCTTTTAGCACCAAGTAAAGCTCCTCGTTTTGCTTGTGCGAATGCACGAACGGCACGCTCGCGTTTGCGGGAAGCTCGTTGATAGAAAGCTCACAGCCGCTTAAGCCTAGAGCTTCTTTTAGCTCGACTCTTGGTTCGCTTTTCGTTGAAACGATCTTGTAGTTTGACATCTTTGTCTCCTTGTAATTTTTTTGTTGTAATGTTATAACTTACAACTGATGAACGAAGTATAGTCAAATTTTGTTGTAATGTCAAGAGTTACAGCAAAAATTTTCAAAAAATTTGACGCAAATTTTAAAATCAGCTAAAATCCGCGCGATTTTAACCGAAGGATTTTTATGCAAAATAGCGCATTTAAGACGCTCGGGATCAGTCCCAACGACGCGCCGAGGCTAGTGGAAGAGTTTAGCAAGTTAAAAGACATAGGCAAGTACACAAGCGCCGAGCCGGAAGGCGATATAGATAAAATTTAAGCGCTTTTTTGGGGTATAATGTACCTAAAATTTGCCGAAAAACGAGGTCAAAATGCACGAAAATCACGCCCATTGCGCACATTCGCACACATCAAATAAAACCGTTTTGAGAAATTCCTTCCTTATAATATCCGCTTTTATGCTGATCGAGGTCGCGGGCGGCTTCGCGACGAACTCGCTCGCCCTGCTTTCAGACGCCGGGCACATGCTATCAGACGCTGCGGCGCTCGGGCTTTCGCTATTTGCGTTTAAATTCGGCGAACGCAAAGGCAATCTGCAAAAGACCTTCGGATACAGGCGGATCGAAATTTTAGCCGCGACGATAAACGCTCTCGCTCTCGTCGCGATCGCCGTTTTGATCGTTATCGAGGCGGCCAGACGCCTGAAAAACCCGCCCGAGGTAGCCACCGCGGGCATGCTCGCCATCAGCACGCTGGGCCTTGCTATAAACATCATCGTGGCGCTATATATGCTGCGCGGCGGCGACGTGAGAGAAAACGTCAATATGCGCGGCGCCTATGTGCACGTACTCGGCGACGCCGTGGGCTCGGTGGGCGCGATCACGGCGGCCGTGCTGATGATGTGCTTTAGCTGGGGCTGGGCGGACGCGGCGGCTAGCGTGCTCGTGGCCGCGCTAATCGTAAAAAGCGGCTGGGGCGTGCTAAAAGACAGCCTAAATATCCTGATGGAGGGCTCGCCAAAGGGCGTGTGCCTAGACGGGCTCGTCGCGCAGATCAGGGGCGTGGACGGCGTGCTCTCGGTGCACGACCTGCACGTCTGGAGCATCACGAGCGGCGCAAACGCGCTCACGGCGCATATCGTGGTCAGCGGCGAGCTGAGCGTGCGCGAGGCGGAGCGGATCTTGCGCGAAATATCGCACGAAATGGAGCATCTGGGCATCACGCACACGACGTTGCAGTGTGAGAGCAGCGATAACGAATGCGACGGCGAGCTCATCTGCGAAGTAAGATCAAATGCCGCGGGCGGGCATTTGGGGCATCATCACTAAATTTTTGGATTTGGAATTCCGCTCAATTTAGAATTTAAAATTTGGCTTGAGTTTTAAATTCTAAATTTGCCTGCGCCGCGAGATTTCGGAATTTTAGAATTTTGAGGTTTCAAATTTTAAAATTTTGCGCTCGTTATGAAATTTTAAATCCCTACGCGTGGTGGAATTTTAAAATTTCGCCCCGCGGACGCCATTTCAAAATCAGGCGCTGTACGCGCAAAATAGTAGAATTTTACGCAGCGGGTCGCCGCACCATTCAAAACGGCGCCTATACGCGTTTGCAGAATTTTAAATTTGACCGAAGCGGCAGGCTAGCAAATGCAGCGAAATTTATCGGACGGCACGGAGTGGTTTTAAATTTAGCCAAACGCCTTTCATTTTAATAGCGCTAAAATGACATAGCGCGCTACATTTTTAATTTAGCCAAGCATATCGCACCACTAAATTTTAAAATTCCGCGCCGCGAATTGAGCTGTAAATAAAACCGCAAATTTAAACTACACATTAAAATTTTGGCTAAATTTCACTCATCAAATTTTCCTGCCGATTTGAGGCGGTTAAAAGCAAATTTGACGTATAATCTCGCGAAATTTTAGGGAGCCAAGGTGCGCAAAAACATAAAATACCTAATTTACAAGTTCCTTTTGGGCAACGTCTTTTTGGCGGTTTTTGTGATTTCATTTTACGTTGTTTCGTGGCATATTGAAAATATTTCAAATATCGATCTTATGAGTCTTTTGAAGGGATATTTTTTATTTCCGGGCGATATTCGTCTGCCTTTTACGACGGCGATTCTTGAGCTATTCGCCTTTTATATCAGCAGCAGTTTGAGCGATTTTTACGTCAAAGAGGTCGATCGCAAGCTAAATTTTATATTTTTCATCGCCTTTGCGACGATAGGAATTTTAGCGCTTACCGCCGTTACTTATATCATAGTATTCGGTTTTATGCTATTTGGTCTGGATCTGGATAAAAAACTAATAGCGATATTATCCGCCGTGATATTATTCATAGGCACCTATTCTACGGCATTTTCATTTCGCAAAAGCGATTACGAGCTCGGTAAATTTTTACAAATTGTTAGTCTAAAAAGGCGCTGGAATGCCAACGAAACACTATCGTCTATTTTATTGCTTATAGGCGTAATAATATGGCTAAACTTTATCGTTTTTGAATCTAAATAAAGCTAAGCGCCCAGTTTAAATTTCGTCTGTCTGCGCTAAATTTCATAGGCGTAGATCGCCCGCACGGCGCGACAAAATTTTAAGCACGGAATACTTTTTTATCAAAATTTAAACCTACGCATTATAATTACAGGAATTAAAAAGGACGGCAATCGGTTATGAAACGACATATATTAATCGCGATTTTAGGCTTACTTTGCGCCTTTATAGATATTAATTACATAGGTTTTCTTATCGCATTAAATTTGATAGTAGTCTTGGTTTGCGCCGCTTTTCCTTTTATGAAAAAGAACTATATATTTTTTCTACTGCTTGTCGTAAATTTAGCTTTGTATTTTAACGCTATCGACACCCCTTTTGAAAAGCCAGAGCTTTGGACTTATAGCATACCTGCGCTGGCAAATGCCACATATGTGCTAGTCGCTTTAGTTTATGCTTCGGGATTTGTCGCTTTTGTCCCGCTTGCGGCATATATCTGTTTTTTATACTCGCTCTGCGCCGTTGCTTGCGGCATACGTGAAAAATTTCAAAGCTTACGCTAAATTTGCGATCAAAATTTTAAGCTGCTATTGCGTATAATTTCGCAGAATTTTAAGGATTGCGTATGAAAATATATTTCTACAAATTACTTTTAGGTATCGTACTGACGGGCGTATTCTCATTCTCGCTCGGCTTTACTTTATTACGCGTAGGTATGATTTTTGACGCACCTTTTTTGCATTATGCTTCCTTAGACGTTCAGATCGCAGAAGCTATCCTAACGATAATTTTAGCATTTTATATTGCCGATAAAATTATCGACTTTCGCATTTTAGGCATCGATTGCGAGCTAAATTTCATATTTTTCGTTGCTTTTGCGACTATAGGTATATTTATCGTAAGCATACTATCGTTTTTTATGATCTTCGGTATATTCGTATGGCAAAAGTCAAATGCGGCATTTTCAGCAATGTGTCTATTTTTAGGGATAATTTGGACAGCTCGGCTATTTAGGAATAGCGAATACGAACTTGGGAAATTTTTGCAAAATTGCAGTATCAAAAAATACTCCAAAATTGACAAAGCACTATTGATCGTACTGCTTATAATCGCGTTTTTTGTGATTATACCGATACTATGTTTAGATATTTAAAGTCGCTACTGCTTTTTTACCGGGTAAACACAAGATTTTGATTAAAATACTATTTCTGCAGCTACAGTACTATCTTGCTCTACTTTAAAATTTTAAACCAGCCGTAGAATTCGTTCGCTTCTAGGTGCGGATCGCTTGCGCTGGAGATAAAAAGCGGCTGTAGAGCGGCATTTGCTTTGAAATTTCCCGCGTTCCTCATCTGTGCACTGTAAAAAATAAGCGCGTGGCTCGCAAACTGCGCAAACTCGTCAAACGAGCTCGCCCCCGCCTCTATCATCGTGATTTTCGCGTCCGCGGGCAGCGACTGCGAGACCTCCACCTTGCGCCCTGCGACGCCGAAAAGTGGAATGCTTTCATCAAAATCCAAAAGCGCGCGGTGCGAGTATATCCAAACATCGGGCGCGCGCGGCTTTAGATTTTGCGGCGCAACGCGCGCGTCTAACGCCGATTTATCGGCGCGTGCCGAAACACTGATTTCGCCGAGCTCGGGAGCACGAGTATTTAGCGCCAGCATATCGGCTCTGCCCACCAAAGCGCTAATTTCATCAGATTTGGCCGCACGCACATCCAGCGTCGGTCTGTCGGCGCGCACGGTCTGCCCGCCCACACCTACGTAGTCGCACACGCCACGCAGCTCGTGCACGAACGCGCGCTGCTTCTCGCTGCCGATCCGCCCATGCACCACGCCGTTTAGCGCAGCGTTGATTTTGATGAAGCAAAAGCTGCTCTCGCGCGCCAGATAAAACGGCTCCGCAAGCTCCGCTGCCGCGGTATGGCAAACGTCAAATTTCACCTCTATGCCCCCGCGGCGTAAAATTTCCGCGCCGCCCGCAGCCTGCGCGTTCGTATCGCGCGCGCCGATTACCACGCGCGATAGTCCGAGCTGCGCCAAAAGCTCGGCGCAAGACGGGGTCTTGCCGCGGTGTGCGCAGGGCTCAAGCGTGACATAGGCGCAAGCGCCGCCCAAAAGCCCGCCGTGGCGGTTTAGGATAAAATCATAAGTGAAGCTCGGCTGCAAAAGCGCGCTTTTTAGAGCTTTTGTGTTTTGAAATTTTACGCCGAATTTGCGGGCGTATTCGCAAGCGAAATCCTGCGCAAAATTTACGTCCAGATCGCACAGCGCGGCAAAAACGGCGTTTACCTCGGCATGCAAAAATCCCGCTTTTTTGTGCGCGCCTATACTTAGAACTCTGCCGCTCTTATCCAGCAGCGCGCAGCCCACGGCGGGGTTGGGTAGCGTCAAGGCCTGATAGCGCCACGCCGCACGCAGCGCCAAATCCATGTAAAATTCGTCGTTCATGCAAAATCCAAAATTTAAATTGTCCCGCTCCGCCGCGCTTGCTTAGCCGATTTGCGACGAGCCAGTAATCGCGTCTGTTCGCAACAAATTGCACCTCGGCGCAAACCGACTCGCCCACCTACGCCCTTCCTCGCTGCGCTGGATGACGCCGACCTTGCGCTTTAGCCTATCTGTAAGGCATTGAGCTTGCTTTAAACGCTAAATTATCAGAGCTTGCAAGCCGCGCGCCGTATGTGCCCGGGCGAAATTCCGCGCGGAAGCGAAACTGCGAAATCTTACCACAGGTTTTAGAATTTTATCCTAAATCGCAAATTTTGCGGCATCCGTTTCGTGCACGGACGGCACAAAATTTTACGCTTATCGTGCAAAAAAGCGTCTGCCAATAGCGCGGAGGAGCCGGCTTTGCGAAGTAAAATTTTAATAGACGCATGGCAAAATCGCAATCGAGCGTGAATATACAGCCCCAAAAGGCGCGGCTTAATTTCAGCTCAAATTCAGGGGGGGGTAGAATTACGTAATTTTTTTCAAAGGATTAAAATGTCTGAACAACCGACCGTTCAACCCCAATCAAACGTGCTTGGGATACTCTCCATAGTCTTCGCGATTTTAGGAATATTTTTTCTAGGGATCGTCTTTGTTCCGCTTGCGTTTTTGTGCGCGATCGCCGCGACCTATCAAGCCGTCAAAAAGCAAGCCTCGCTCGTAATAGCGATATTAGCGTGGATCCTTACGATCGTAGGGCTCATGACCTCGCCCATGCTGCTAGCCACAATCGGCATTTCCGCTTCATAGTCGCAAACATCCGCGCCGCTTGCTCGGTGATTAAAATTTTGCCGGACGAACATTAAAATTCGCCGGCGGCTAATTAAGCTCCCGCCGAACGCGCGCGAACCTCCGCCCGCAGAGCTTTAAAATGTAAATTTTACGGGCAGAATTTAGTCGCTTAAAATTCTGCGGGTAAAATTTTAAGGCGAAAATTAGCGCAGAAATTTTGTATCAAAAATTTACGGGCGGAATTTTAGCGTGGAATTTTACCGTGCCGAAATAGCGCGTAAATTTTAAATTTAGCCGATTCTAGCGACATGCCGTGAAATTCCAAAGTGGCGCGCAAATGTCATGCAAAACTTACCTTTTAACGGTGCAGTGTGAAATTTCAAAACGGCACGCGCGGCATGGGAATTAAAAATTTGCGCAGCAGCAATCGCCGCGAAGCTTGCTTTTTAGCGGTACGATCTGAAATTTCAAAGCGCCGCCCAGTGGCGTAAAAATTATCTTTTGTCGGCGCGATCTGAAATTTCAAAACAAACAAGCGGCGCCGGAATTTTAAAATTTTGCGCCGAGCGCCGCGAGAGATCAAAAGCGACCGACAGCGGCAAATTTTTAAAAAATCCAAAATTTAACATGCTCGCGTGCCCATGCGACGCAACAAGGCGGTGCTGCGGGCACGTCCGCGCGAGAGGCTCATATTTATCGAAATTTTCGCTCTGCCCGCAGCACGCGCGCTCGTATCACATGTCGATAATCACGGGCGCAAGCTCCGCTGAAAGCTTGGCGAAACAGCGTTTCGCCGCGGTGCGCATGCGAACAATTGCAACGCAGAAATGCTTTCGTGCGATACGATCAAGCTCAACGCGAAAGGTTCGCGCGCGGTATGTGTTTTTGAAAGCCGCACCGAATATCGCGCGTCAAATTAAAAAGCAAGGCGAGAGATACCGCGCGCATGCGTGGCTCGCGATAGGAGCGATACTTAAAAGCGCGCAAAAAGCGAGGCAAATCCAAATTAGCCCCGCCTCTTTAGATTAAAATTTAAGTCTGCGCTTCTCAAGCGCCGTACCCCAAAGCCCTGCGCGTAAAATTTTAAAATTTCTCGCCGCTACCACTGCACGTAGGTTCGCGCCTTTTTGATCTCGTCAAGTCGCACGCTTACCTCGCCGCCGTCCGTGCGCAGTCTAAGCACGCCGCCTTCGCAGCCAAGCGCCTCTCCACTTAGCTTCTGCCCGTCCGTGCGGCTTAGGCGCACCAGCTCGCCCACGGAGTTTGCGAAATGCTGCGGCTTGCTTAGCTTGCGCTCAAGCCCGGGCGAGCCGACCTCCAGCGTCCACTCGCCCTCAAGCGGCGGCTCCACGTCGTAAATCGGCGAAAGCAGCCTCGATAGCCGCTCGCAGTCGTCTAGGCCCACGCCGCCTGCTTTCGTGATACTGATGCGATAGATCGTTCTGCCGTTTTCGCTCACCGTCTCCACGTCGTAAAGCTGCACGCCGCACTCGCGCGCCAAAGCCTCTAAATCAACCATTTTTGCGCAACTCCTCCTCTATTTTATCAAAAAGATCGTCCATTTTGTTTTGATACTCCAAGCGATCGTCAAATTTGAAGTGAAACGCGGGGCAGCGGTACCAGCCCTCCGCCTCGGCGCAGAAGTTTTGCAAATATCTCGCCACGCGGTCAAGCTTTTCGAGCACGAATTCCTGCTCACGCTCGTCAAAGGCGTTTTTATCCAGATACACGAACGCGTCGTAACGCCCGCGCTTGCACTCTACGTCGGTGACGCACAGCCCGCGCAAAAGCTCGTCCTCAAGGCTCGCGAGCGCTTCGGGGATGAGCTGCTTTAGCACGCTTTGCGTGCGCAGTCTTCTGAGTTCGGTCGGATTCATCTTTACCTCGCTATCTTAAATCGCCGCAGATTGCGCGGCGATGGAATTTTATTTTGCGTCTTGCGATGACGGAATTTTATTGCTTTGTCGCAGCGGAGCGTCCGTCTCACGACGGCACAGAATTTTATCTCGCTTCGGCATGGCGAAATATCCGTATTGCGGCGACGCGGTCTGTTTAAATTTGACGCGGCTTGCGATGCGCCGGAGCGTACATTTAAATTCTGAGCGGTTTGCTGCGCGCAGGTATTGCAAGCGACGCCGCGCTTTTTAGAATTTCGCTTTTAAATTTTAAAAAGCGAGCTCGACTTTGAAATTTTGCTTTTAAATTCTAGCCCGCCCGCTTTTGCGCTTAAATTTTAAACGCAAATCGCGCAAGAATTTTGCGGCTCGCATACAAAAGCTCGTCGCATAATTGCGCCCTACCACAGAAATATTTTCGCGCCAAGACGCGGTGCTATTCTGCGCCGTGCTCTGCTCACCACAGCGCTATATTCGCTGCCGCGCTGCCATTTTGGCGGCGCAATAATACAGCGCGCGACGGCATCCTCTTTGCGCTACGCTCGCTTACTGCGTCGCTATTTACGATACCCACGCTGCCGTCTTTTGGCAGCGCCGCGATGACACCACGCGCCGTTGCGGTCTCATTTTGCGCCGCCTGCACCGCACTATTCTCCGCGCTGCTGTTTTTCCCACACTGCGCCGCTTCGAAATTTATCTTAAATTTTAAAAGCGCTTTGATGCCGCGCTAAATCTAAATTTACCGCTTTAAAATTTCAACTTCGCGATTAAATTTAAAATTTAAATCGCGCAGAAAATCCGCAACCTGTAAGCGACGTAAATTTAAAATTTGATCGCAAAGCTGCGCCGCAAGAAAATCTAAAACATTAAAATTTCAAAACTGACGCTATACGGCAGAGCCTCGCGCAGAAACCGACAAAATTTAAAGCCTTGCCCGCACGCTCCGCCGCTAAATTTAAAAGGCGAAATTTTACGCTCAAATTCTGCGAGCATAAAATTTCAAAGCGCGATCGAGGCTTAAAATTTAGCCGCAAGCCGTGCAAACGAAGCGAATGCCCACGCGAAATCCGCGAGCATTAGTCGATCGTAGCCTGCTCCTCTTTTTGCTTGTAGCTTTCGATAAAATCGCCCACGCGCATATCGTCGTAACCCTCGATACCTACGCCGCACTCGAAGCCTTTGGCGACTTCCTTAGCGTCGTCTTTGAAGCGCTTGAGCGAGCTGACGTTGCCCTCGAAAACGATGACGCCCTCTCTGATGACGCGGATCTTTGCGCCGCGGGCTATGAGCCCGTCGGTAACCATGCAGCCTGCGATCTGCCCGATCTTAGGCACATTGATGACCTGGCGGATCTCGGCTTGACCCAAGGCCTCCTCGCTGATGATCGGGCTCATAAGGCCGCTCAAAAGCGCCTTGATATCGTCGATTAGGTTGTAGATGACGTTGTAGGTCTTAATCTGCGCGCCGCGCTCCTTGGCAAGCTCTTTGATCTCGCCCGTAGGACGGACGTTGAAGCCCAAGATCACACAGTTTTCGCTGGCGCTTGCTAAGGCGATGTCGTTTTGCGTGATACCGCCGATGCCGCTGTGGATGATATCGACCTTGACCTCGTCGTTGCGGAGCTTCTCAAGGCTTGCTTTGATAGCCTCCAGCGAGCCCGCGACGTCGGCTTTGACGATCACGGGTAGGCTCTTTAGCGAGCCTTCGGCGATCTTGGCGCTTAGCTCGTCGATGGTGACTTTGGTCGATTTGCTAAGCTCTTTTTGGCGCTGATGCTCGTAAATTTTGCTTGCATACTCGCGCGCCTCCTTATCGCTTGAAACGCCGATCAGCGTCTCGCCGGCGCCCGGAACCTCGCTAAGGCCTATGATGACTCCGCATTCGCCCGGCAAAATTTGCTTTAGCGCTCTGCCCTTATCGTCGCTAAGAGCGCGCACCTTGCCGTATGCAATACCCGCTACGACGGTGTCTCCGACGTGCAGAGTGCCGTTTTGCACGATGACGGTGGCAACGGCGCCGCGCCCTTTTTGCAGGGAACTTTCGATGATTGTTGCTTTAGCCTGCTTGCTAGGATCGGCTTTGAGCTCCAAAAGATCAGCCTGCAAAAGCACGATCTCTAATAAATTTTCAATTCCGTCGCCCGTCTTTGCGGAGATCGGTACAAACTCATAGCTGCCGCCCCACTCGGTAGGCATTATATCAAGCTCCGCAAGCCCCGTTTTTACGAGATCGGGATTAGCATTAGGCTTGTCCATTTTATTTATCGCGATGATGATCGGCACGTTTGCCGCCTTGGCGTGCGCTATAGCCTCCTTAGTCTGAGGCTTAACGCCGTCGTCTGCCGCCACTACGATGATTACGATATCAGTAACCTCGGCTCCGCGCGCGCGCATCGAAGTAAAGGCCTCGTGGCCCGGAGTGTCTATGAAGGTGATCTTCCTGCCGTTTTTCTCGACCATATACGCGCCTACGTGCTGCGTGATGCCGCCCGCTTCGCCGCTTGCTACGCGAGAGTTTCGGATATAATCGAGCAGGCTCGTTTTGCCGTGATCGACGTGTCCCATGATGGTAATGACAGGCGCTCTAGCGATTAAATTTTCTTCGCCTTCGCTGTTCTCGTAGGCCTTGATATAGTCAAACTCCTGCGCCTCATCGATGATATTTACCTCAATGCCAAACTCGCTTGCTAAAATTTCTATCGCGTCCTCGTCCAAAAAGTCGTTTTTCGTCGTCATCATCCCAAGCGCAAATAGCTTGCCGATGATCTCGCTAGGCTGCTTTTTGATCTTATCGGCGAACTCATAGACGCGGATCTCTTTTGGGATATTTACCGAGCTTACGATTTCGCTACCCTGCTCGCGAGGGGCTTTTTTATGCTTTTTGCGACCGCCGCGACTTATACCGCCCTCACTGCTGAAAATTTGATTCTGCGAGGCGCGATAAATATTGGGTTGGTTTTTACTTTTGGTGCGGTTTTCGGTCTGGATCGGTTTGACGGTGAAATCGGGCATTACCACGACATCCTCGTCCTCAATGACGATATCCGCCATCTCGTGATCAGGAATGATGTCGATTTTAAGGGCGTCCTCTTTTTTAGCCGCGGGAGCTTTTTTCTTTTCGATCTTTTTCTTTTTCAAATTTAGTTCGGCATTTGAAAAGATCGCCTCCAAGCTCGCACTTATCTTTTCGCGCCTAGGCTCGGTCCTATCTTGTGCCACCGGGGCTTGAACTTCCTTTTTCTTTTTTACGATGACTAGACCACGGCGCTTTTGCAAGCTCTCGCTAGCGATGCTATCGCCGCTGTTTATCTGCACCGGCGCAGGCTTTGAAGCGGTGCTTTGCTTCTCCTCTTTCTCCTGCGGGGCGGAGGAAATTTCCTCTTTTTGATTTTGGGATTTTTCGGTTTTTACCTCAGGCTCTTGCGTACGCGTTTTTTCGTCGCTAGGCTCTTTGGCGCTCTGCGCGGGCTCTTTGGATTCGGAAGCTTTTAAGCTTTCCGCCTTTTTAGGACTCTCTTTTTTAGCGGTTCTTTTAGTTTCGCTCTGTTTTTTAGCGGGCTTATTCTCGTCTTCTTGCGCTTTTTCGGAGCTTTTTTTCGCAGGCTTTGACTTTTTTCCCGGTAAAATTCCCGTCTGGATATAATCGTAAATAGCGGCAGCTTCTTCTTCGCTTACTTTATTCGACGCGGTTTTTACCTTTTTAAAGCCCATCTCCTGCGCTTTTTCGATTATCTCTTTGCTTGCGTATCCAAGCTCGTCCGCGATATCTTTAATCAGAACACCCATTTAAAACCCTCTCCTTGATATGTCCCAAATCTGCGCTAGACGCAAATTTAGATAGATATTTTGAAATTTTCTCTTTTTGATTTATGCAACCGTCGCAAATATAAAATTGTCTGTTTGAGCTTATATTTTTAAAATTTTGCAAAAAGGCGTGGAGTTCGCGCTTGGCGAAGCGCCCCCTGCAAATAACGCACATCCTAATCGGTTCGCTCATGCGATTATATCTTTATTTTTCTTAGTCAATATTAAAGCCACCGTTGTCGATCTCTAAAATTTCGACGCGGAAGTTTTTAAAATTTTCGCTAAGGCAGGCTTTAAGCTTTGCGGCGTCGGATCTGTAGGCTAAATTTAAAAAGCTTGAGCCGCTTCCCGAGAGCGAGCTCATAAGCGCACCGTTATCATAGGCGATCTCGCGCACCCCAAAAAGCTGCGGAAGCACGCCCATGCGCATCTGCTCGTGCATCTTGTCGATACAGGCATAGCGCAAGCTGTCGTAATCGCGCCGCATAAAGCAAGCGGTCAGAAACGCCGCATGCGAGAGGTTGCTAACGCAATCTTTGATCGAAAAGCTCTTAGGCAGCTTGCCGCGCGATTCGTTCGTAGGCATCGGCGTATCGGGGATGACGACGACCGCTTGCAGATCTTGCGAAATTTCGCATTTTTGCGTGCGAACCGTCTTGCCGTCTACGACGCTGCTGACAAAGCCGCCGAGCGTCGCGGGCGCGATATTATCGGGGTGATTTTCATATTCCAGCGCCGTGTTTAAAATTTTAGCGCGATCGATCTCAAAACCGCAAATTTTATAAGCGCTTGCGATAGCGCCTACGATCACGGCCGAGCTGCTGCCCAGCCCGCGCGAAAACGGGATGTTATTATGAAAAGCAAATTTAAAATTTATCTCTTGCCCGCCGCCTAGTTTTCTGTAAATTTCATTGAAAATATTCAAAAAAGCGTTGCCCTTTTTTAGCCACGCTCTGTCGCTACCCTCGCCGCTAAGCGATACGCAAAAAAACTTCTGCTCGGTAATCTCTACTTCATTAAATAGCCCTAGGCTAAGGCCGAGCGCGTCGAAACCGGGACCTAAATTTGCGCTCGTCGCAGGAATTCTTATAATCAAGCTCTCTCCTAAACCGCTTCTATGATGTAATTTGGAAGTATATCATCGCTTTTATTTAAAACCGATAAATCCTGCGGCAAAGATAGCGCGGCGGGAGCGCATTTTTTCATCCTCACTTCGCCGTTCTCATAAACGTAGCTGAAGTTTTTATTTGCTCTGATCGGTCCGAAGCTGCTTAGCTCAAAGCCGCTGATGGCGTACAGCGGCACATCAAGAGCGATGCTAAGCGTGCGCAAAATCACATAGCTTACCTTCATGCCCATGAAGCTGCCGGGAGTATTTGCGTAGATGAGCTCTTTGATTTTATAAGTTTTTAGAATTTCGCTAAATTTGCAGATCAGAAAGTTATCGGCTTTTTCGCCTTCATTGCTTTTAAATTCCGCTATCTTAGCGCCGTTTTCATACACACCGAGCAGGCACGGAGCGCTAAGAGCGGCAATTAGAATTTCAACCTCTTTGATTTTGCAGCCTTAAGCAAAGACTTTTTGATATTCGCGCACAACCTCGGCGGTAAGATCTACTAGCTCGAAATTTTTCGCATCGGCAAGGACTGCCAAAGTGAGTTTATGATTTAGATCGTGGCTTCCCGCAAATGCCGTATAATCGCCCAAAATCGGAGCGCCAACGAGCGCAAGATCGCCGATCGCGTCTAAAATTTTATGGCGGACAAACTCATTTTCAAAGCGCAATCCCTCGGGATTTAAAATTTTATTCTCATCGATTACGACGGCATTTTCCAAGCTGCCGCCTAGAGCTAGCCCCATAGAGCGCAGCGCTTGCACATCTTTCAAAAACCCAAAAGTTCTGGCGCGCGAAATTTCTTTAAGATAGGCTTTTTTGCTAAATTCAAAAACATGGTGCTGAGTACCAATGAGCGGATGGCTAAATTTAATTGTATAATCAAATTTCGGGCTCTTGCTAGGACTTAGCCGTACGAGCTTATCTCCCTCGCGAATCTCCACGGCTCGCTTGATAATAAGGGCTTTTTTATTCGCGTCGAGCTCTCTTACTCCCGCTTCGTCCAAAAGCATACAAAAGCTCGCGGAGCTTCCGTCCATCACAGGAATTTCATTAGCATCGACGATGATACGGATATTATCGATACCGTAGGCATTAATGGCGCTCATTAGATGCTCTATTGTTGATATATAGCCCTTCTCATTTCCTACGACGGTTGCCATTTGCGTATTTATGACGTTTTTCGGCTCGGCTTTAAAACTAATGCCAAGATCACTTCTATAAAATACGATTCCACTGCCTGCCTCTAAAGGCTCTAACGTAAGTCTGATAGGCTCACCTTTGTGTAGCCCGATGCCGACGTTATGGACTTTCTTAGCTATCGTTGTCTGTCTCATTTCTATCCTCGTTTTCATTAACCCGCGCATTATAGCGAAAATTTTAAAATTTACTTACCTTTTTCTATTACTTTTTTGGACGTTTCTAAGACGTCGGTAATGTTATCTTTCATCCACTTAGGATCCATCCACTCCTCGGGTCTTACGTCCACACCCTGAACTACGATGCCAAAATGCAGATGATCTCCAAAAGCAAAGCCGCTTGAGCCCGTCTGTGCTAGAATGTCGCCCGGTTTTACGTCGCTGCCCACACTTAACTGCGTCGCCGAGCAGTGTCCGTAGATGCCGTATAATCCGAAGCCGTAGTAAATTCCTAAATTTAATCCGAAAATTCCATTTTCCTGCGCGAAAACTACCTTGCCGTAGTTGCTCTCTTTGATATCGGCGTTTGCGACGCTTGCTAGATCAAGCCCCATATGCCATGACTCACTTACTTGTTCGTCGTTCATAAAAAATATCCGATGATCGGCAAAGCTTGCTACCGCTGCGCCTTTAGCAAGCGGATAAAAAGGCTTTAGCTCAAATCCATTTATTTCATCCTCGTGCACCGCGCTAGTAGCAGCGTGCAGATCATCTCCGTTTTTCTTACGCAGAGTTTCATTTACGAATTTAAATTTCTCCAGATCGCTCATAGAGTTAAAATTCTGCGCATATTGGCTAGCCAGATCACTTACTTTGCCGTTAATAAAACCTGGATTTAGCTTGATAGTAGAGACTTTATATTTTTTATCCTGATAAAAATACTTGATCTGCGAAATGCTTTCATTGCCTGCACGATCGGTGGCGACCGCTTCTGCGCGAAATTCCTCCAAATTTGCAGGCCACGCTACGAGAGACGCATAATAGCCCTCTTTTACAAAAGGAATTGCTTTAAAAATTTTGCCATAGTTGGTTTTGACATAGACTTCGTTTAGGCGCTCGTCTTTAGCTGAGAATACGACTACAGCGCTACCGCCTTTGGTGATTTTATAGGATTGATTGATGATATTTATGACGGGCTTTTTGTCGTCTATTATTATATTTGCCATTTTTACGCTCTTATTTCCTTGCGCAAAATTCCACGAGCTAATGTCGTTTGCAAAAACCTCGAGCTTGTAGTTTTTATCTTTATTAAGCATCAAATTTTTAGGAAATTGCACGGCAAGCTCTAGCGTCGTTTGCGGAACGTTCAGCTCCTCATTTAGTAGCGGTATCGTGCTGGCTCCGTCGTTTAAATTAACGCGAACGAGCTTAATGCCGGTATCGTCTGAAATTTTAATCTTCAAGGGCGAGGTTAAATTCCAATAAATTTCATTTTCCAGCGCAATTTGCGGAGGATTTTTTTCAAATTTCGGCGAGGTGAAAATTCTAAAAATTCCATAAACCAAAGCGCATATTATAATAAGAAATATTAAAATTTTAAGCTTCGTTCCATTGCCATTTCTACGCATAAAAGAGCCTTTGATATGATTTTAGAGCGCGATTTTACAAGCTTAACTTAAATTATCGGTAAAGCGAGGCAAAATTTAACGCAAATGTTTAGCGATTTACGAGGCGATTTAAAATTTTAAATTCTAGCAATTTTAGAATCTCAAAAATTTATGAGCTTTAAAATTCAGTGGCGCGCTAGATCCTATGCAGTGAAATTCCGCGCGCAATAAAGCGGCGTTTATCGTCTATATCGTAATCTTTAAATTTCAATATTAGAATTTCTTTAAATAAAGTATGCAAATGGCTTGTATTGATTTTTTAGAACTCTTGTACTTAAAATTTTACATACGAATGAAATTTTAAACTATCTTGATAACTAAAATTCTAAAAAATTCAAAGCAAGATATGCGTTTAAATTTCATCTTAAGCCGAGCGAAATTCCAATTAAAATTTAGCTCAACCCGCTTACAATAATTCGGCTGCAAATTAGCGCGACACGAAAGGCTAGAATCGCGAGCATTATTAAATTTAAGGCGTGCGGTAGAAAATTCTACGTACGCCACAGCGTTCGCAAGTCGCCGCGTTTAATTAAATCTAGCGCCGATACTAAATTCGAAGCTATTTGTGTCGTCGTGCGGCTTTTTATTAAGCGGCTTGACGAAGTATAACTGCAAAGGCCCCATCGGCGTCATCCACTCGATACCGGCGCCCGTGCTGTAGCGCTCCTCCTCATTCCAGTCATGATCGCCGATCATTCCGTAGTCAAAAAACGTTACAAAGCGCATTTTAAGCCTATCAACCACCGGAAAGCTTAGCTCAAAAGAGTTATTGAAGCTCTGCATACCACCCGTCTCGATATAGCGGCAATTATTTGCATTTAAGCAGATCTCTTTTTTCGGGATACTGCGACCTTCGTAGCCTCTAATGCTTTTCATTCCGCCCAGGAATAGTTTTTCATTGATAGGAATCTTTTTATTACCTTCCCACATATAGCCCGTTGCAGCTTTGTATCTAAAGATAATGTCGTGATCGATATAATCTCGCAAGCCAAAATAGTAGTTAAACGATCCTCGCGCCTTGGTGTAGTCCATATCGCCGCCAAGACCCGCGTATTCCAAGCTAGCACTTGCGATCATACCGCTTCTTGGCAAGTAATAATCATCTGTGCTGTTGTATGTAATAGACGGGATAATCGAGCTTTTTAAATTCTTGCCATCTAAATAGCCCGCTTTGGCGTAATATTCGTTTAAGCCCTTAATCTCGCTTTTTTCGAGATAATATGTAAGGCTTACATCGGTATTACGCCCGATCTTGCGACCGCCCGTGATTGAAAATCCGTAAGATTTCTCATCGTAGTCGTCCCAGTCGTAATCGTTGGCAAAGATCGATCCGCCTAAGCTATACTCAGAATCAAATACTCTAGGATTGGTTAAGCTCAAGCGTCCGCTTAGCTGATCGTCGCTCTTTTCGACCGAGAATGCGCCGTGCAAGCCGGTGCCGAATACATTACGATCGCTGATACCACCGCTAAGTAAAATTCCATCCTCGCTGCCATATCCGATACCACCCGTGATAGAGCCCGTAGGAGCTTCTTTAACTGCGACTTCAAGATCGATCTGATCGTTAGAAACGCGGTTTTCTTTAATCTCCACCTCATCGAAATACCCCGTGCGTTTTAAAGAATTTAACGAATCGTTGTAGTCGGTTTTGCTATATAAATTTCCCTCGGTCAGATACATCTCGCGGCGAATGACCTTATCCTCGGTCTTATCGTTACCCGAGATCGTTACGTTTCTAATATAGACTTTATCCTCAGGGATGACTTGATACGTGATAGCGACCGTGCGAGCTTCTTTGTCCTGCTTAGTCTTAGGCACGATGCGCACATAGGCATATCCCTGATCCGCGACTAAAGTCTCTAGCGTATTCATATCGCGGCGCAAACGCTCGGAATTCATTGTATCGCCCTTTTGAAGCTTGAAATCATCCAAAACCTTTTCTTTATCAAGCTTGATTATATCTGCAGGATATTCGATATCTACGGAGCTTACGGTGTATTGCTCGCCCTCGCTGATATAGTAGGTAAGATCGGCAGTATAATTATCCATATCGGCATTAAGTAGCGGCGCAGAAACCTGCGCGTCTAAGTAGCCTTTTTTATAATATTCTTCTTGAATTCTATTTGCGTCGTTAGGAAGCTCGGCGGTTTTTACCTTACCATCGTTAAAGCCCCACATCCAGCCCAGCATCTCGCGTTCTTTATTGGCGACGGATGGCTCTATATCGTCATAGTCGAGCTTGTCTGCGCCTACTAAATTTACCTTATCGATGATGATATTTTCGCCGCGATTTACCTCGATCGTTAGTAAGATGACCGATTTATCGTCGTTGATCGGCTTTGGATAAAATTCCACCACGGTGTCAAAAAAGCCCTTGACTTCGTAGTATTGCTTGATGCGGGTCTCTGCTTTTTTAGCAGCCACCTCGTCGTAAACCTGACCCGGACGCAAGCCGATGAGCTCATTTATCTTATCGCGGTCGTTGGTAACTACGTTTTTGATCTCGACCTTGGCGATGGTCGGTTTTTCGGTTACGTTAATCGTGACCGCGCCGCCTTGTTCGCTGATATAAACGTCGCTGAAATAGCCCTGTTCAAATAGCTTCGAGATCGCAGCATTGGTGTTCTCGCCGTTAAGCTCATCGCCCACCTTAAGTCCTGAAATTTGCTGTGCGACCTGTGGAGAAAGATGCCTAAGGCCTTCAAATTTAATGGATTTGATCTGTGCGGCGCACGCCACGGAAATCCCGCCTACTAAGAGTAAAAAAACGCTTTTTTTCATAAAATTTTACCTAAAAACGAAAATAATTTGCGTATAATACCACATTAAAATTAAAACTTGCATATATCAAAAAGGAATTTTATGAAGATAGGAATTATCGGTCTGGGTCTCATCGGCGGCTCGCTGGGGCTATGTCTAAAAAGCACCAAAATAATTAGCGCCGTCTATGGCTGCGACATCAACCGCGAAAACGAAAAAGAAGCTCTGCGACTCGGGCTCGTGCATGAAATTTTAAGTTTGGAGCAGATGAAGCAAAGCTGCGACGCGATCTTTCTTGCAATCCCCGTGGAGGCAATTATTGAGACGTTGAAAAAACTAAGCGACTGCAGAAGTGAAACGACGATCATTGATCTGGGAAGCACGAAATTTAAAATTTTACAAAACTGCCCGCCGCAAATCAGACGAAATTTCATCGCAGCTCACCCAATGGCTGGTACCGAAAACTCCGGTCCGCAAGCGGCATTTAAAGAGCTTTTAAACGGCGCGGTAGTCGTCATCTGCGACGATCACGGCGCGGACGAAACGCATGTCAAGCGCGCGGTCGAAATTTTTTCTTTCGCGGGGATGAAGATCGTATTTATGGACGCAAAAAGCCACGATCACCACGTGGCGCTCATCTCACACCTGCCGCATGCGATCAGCTACTCGCTCGTAAACAGCGTACTAAAAGAGGAAAATCGCCGCAACATCATAAATTTAGCCGGCGGCAGCTTCTCGGGCATGAGCCGTATCGCCAAGAGCTCGCCGCAGATGTGGGTCGATATTTTCAAGCAAAACCGCACGAACCTCCTAGGCGCGATCGACGCTTTTAAAAACGAGCTTGAAATTTGCGTGCAGATGATTCGTGACGAGCGCTGGGATGAGCTTGAGGCGTGGATGTATGAAGCGCGCAAGCTAAGGGATATTATTTAAAATTTCAGCGCGACCTGACTGCGCGACGGGAGCTGCAAGAACGCGCCTTTAAATTCTAAAATTTCGCTTTCAAACAGCCTGCGCAATTTAAATTTTAATACGTGCGAGCCTGGATGCGAACTCAAAAATCTATGCATTCCTGCGTGAAAATTTTCTTTGAGGGAAATTCCAGTGCGCAAAGCCTCGCCTTCTCGCCCCAGTGCTTTTTATAAACACAGCCCAGATCGATATTTGCGCTAAATTCCGTAATGATGGGCTTTTTTACTGGCGTGTGCCCGTAGACATTAAAAATTCCATCATTCGCGCTATCGTCTCCGCGTCCGCTTAGCACGTGAGCGGCGAAGCTTTTCGCACGTTCTGCATCGTGTCTGATCCCCCACGCGCGACCCACTGCAGAGTGCGATACGACGAGCGCGCGACCGCTTTCATCACGCAAATCATACTCCAAGTAAATCGGCAGCCGCGAGACAAACCGCAGATGCTCCTTGCATTGCTTCACGCCTCCGTGACGATAATACGACGCTAGCGTCGCTTCACCACCATTATTAAACAGCCAGCTTTCATCCAGGCTAAAAAATGCGTAAGGGTCGTTTGAACTCGTAAATTTGCCCGTCTTTGCGCATCTTAGGGCGGTTTTTGCATTGCCCACAAAGCGCTTTTCGTGATTGCCCATCACTGCGTCGTATCCGCGAGCGCGCACGAATTCAACCACATCCGCACTCGCAGGGCCTCGGTCGATCAGATCGCCCACGAAGCAAATTTTACTATCAAATTTATGCGGCAGCTGTTCTATTAACGCCAAAAGCGATCTGTAGCAGCCATGCACGTCGCCTATGATGTAGATATTTTCCATAATTTCTCCTTAAATTTTAACGCCCTCGCCTTTTAACGTGCGGGCTATGATATAAGCGGTAGATAAAAGCTCTGCGCTAAATTTTAAAATTTCGCGCGCTAGGACTTGGGCGGATAAATCTGCTTTAGGACCTCAGCTACGACGATCATAAAAAGAACGATAAATATTAATGCGCTAAGCAACGAGGAATAAAACGTGGCAAGATGCAAATCTGAAACAATCAGCGCCACAATCATCATCCCTAAAAATGGCGATAGTATCCAAACCGCTGCTGTAGGCAAAAATAAATTTACGAAAAAATCCGTGAGCTTACCAAAATCCTTTAACTTTGCGGCAAGTATCGCGCAAATCCCGCAGGAAAATATCCACAAAAATAGGAAATATGCGAATTTTTTCTGCAGCCATTCTAGAGGGTCGCCATCCCAGACGCTAGACGTGTCAAAAATCTGCCCTGTCAAAAAACCCATCAAACTTGAAATGCACATCAAGCAAAAACTCATCGAAAATGCACAGGCTATAATTTTTAAAATAATCATCAGAGTTCCTAAAATTCTAAATTTAGCTAAAAAATTCCTCGATTAGCCGAGTCATTTCGCTCTCGGCGGCGACATGGTTGATCTGCTCGCGAAAGCTTGCGGCGTTTTCGCGCCCCTTGGAGTATTCATGCAGATGCTTGCGAAATATCGTAACGCCGCGCACACCGTAATGGCTTAGCATTTGAGCGAAATGATAAAGCACAATCTCCCTTTTTAGCGCATCGCTTGCCTGCTCGCCAGTTTTGATCTCGCGAAATATCCACGGCCTGCCGATTACCGCGCGACCGATCATCAACGCGTCTGCGCCGCTAAGGCCTCGCACTGCGGGCGCATTGGAGGAGTTTATGTCGCCGTTTGCGATCACGGGGATTTGCAGCGCACGTTTGGCTCTTGCGATCGCGCCGTAATCCACCGCCGCGCTGTATCCGCCCGCTCTGGTGCGGCCGTGAATCGCGATAAAATCGGCTCCTGCGCTTTGTACGGCGCGCGCGATATTTTCGATATCCACAGCACCAAAGCCCAGCCGCACCTTCGCGCTCGTAAATTTTTTGTTCGAATACTTTTTGATCGTCTCAACCAGGCGCGATAGACGGGGCAGATCAAGCAGCAGCGCCGAGCCAGCGCCCTGCTTTACGACCTTGGGGACGGGGCAGCCGCAGTTTAGATCGATGCCGTCGATGCCGTCAAATTTGTTGATGAGCAAAACCGCCTTTTTGACGATCTCCGCATCGCTGCCTGCGATCTGTACGAAAAATGGGGTTTCGGCGGCGTTTTTTTCGAGCATCTTTAGCGTCTTTTCACCCTCGAAAACAAGGGCGTTTGCGCTTATCATCTCGCTTACGGTCGCGTCGCAGCCGAATTTTTTCACTACGCCCCGCAGCGGCGGATCCGAAAAGCCCGCCAAAGGCGCCAAAAATAGAGGGTTCCTTTTAAAAAAATCTTCCGTCATTTTAAATTTCTCATTTTGATTTCGTCTGAATTTAAATCTTTAAATTTAACGCCGCAACGCTTGCAGTGGGTTTTGCCACGAGCTTTAAATTTTAAATTTCATAGGCTGCGGTATTCGCATTTAGGCGCGAATTTTATTTTTAAGCTTGGCTAATTTGCATGGCGGCAAAACGGCAGCAAGAATGATCGCCACCAATTTTATTTGCACGGCGAGCCCAGCAAGCAGCTTGCAAAACGCCGCGCGGATTTTAAAGTTTCAGCACTTTATTCGGCTAGCAAGTCTTACGCTTTACGTTTAAATTTTAAATTTCATCGCATAAATGCAAAACCCGTTTACACGCGCACTACGCAAGCAAATCTTTTAAATTTTACCGCTTACGCGCATTGATTTTTCGATAAATTTTGAAATTTAAAATTTGCGCGAGTTAGAATTTTACCCGCACTTTAAATTTTATCGCGCAGGCTGTGTTTGATAGCCGCACAGATCGTAAAAAGCAGCCTCTCTTACCCGCATAAAACGAACTGGTAAAATTACCGAGCTAAAATAACAGCGACGCAGGGACGTTTTTGCCGTTGTCTCGCAAAAATAGCAGAATTTTAAACTTCTCAAACTCGTCGCCGTCGGCGAGGCTTAGCTGCTCTCTAAACTCGTCGATCATGCCAAGCTCATATAGCGCGTACAGATATGCCTCGGTCGCTTCTTGATTCTCGTTTTTGAGCCGCTCGAAAAAGGCTTTGTATTGCTCTGGAGCGAGATGATTTTTTAGCTTTTTGGCAAAGCCGATAAAATCCTGCTCGTTAAATTTTTCATTATTTACGAGATCGAAAAGCTCCTCACTACTGATCTCAAAGCTCGCGTCATTTACCGCGCGATCCACTAAAATATTTACCTCGGCTATATCTTGAGGAATTTTATAGGCCTTGATCTTATCGTAGCTTCCTTTGGCAAGCGCTACGGCATAGGCTTTTTTAGTGATATTTTCACTATAAACGCCCTTAGTTTTTAAAATTTCATACGCATACGCAGGCTCGGCGTCGAGGCGATTGAGCTCGTTTTGCAAAAATAGTCCGTTATCTTTAGGAAGTTTATATTTTCGCAGATCCGCCACTTCGCCGTTTTTAACCTTCTCGATAACGCCTATGACCTCTTTTAGATCCTCATTTTTGACATCTATGCCGGTGCTATCGTACCACGGAGATAAAATTTTAGTAAGCTCGCTCGGGTCTTTAAAATACTCGGTTTTAAAGTCTTTATTGGTATCAAGACCCAGCAAAACCTCTTTACTCATCGCATCGTATGCGCTTAGATCCTTTGCGATCGCCCTTTTTGTACGATAAAACGCGAAGCTATGAAAAACGATATGAAAAATCGCTAAAATCATATATAAAATTAGCGGCAGTACGATCCACACCGCCACAGGAAGCGTAAGCGTAAAACCGAAAAGCCCCAGTGTATAGCTACTGCTTTGCTGTGTAAAAACTAAAATCGCGACGATTGCGATATAAACGATCGAATATAAAAAGAATTGCTTGGTTTTCATAGCTAACTCCTATTTTGCTTTTCCGCCTGTTCCTTGCACGAAATGCACAATCTCGCCTCTGGATTTACCTTAAGACGCTCTAAGCTTATCTGTTCGCCGCAGCTCTCGCAAAGCCCATAAGTGCCGTTTTCGATACGTTTAAGCGCGCTTTCAATCTCTAAAAACGCCTTTTGTTGATTAACATTGAGCGAGTATTCGATGCTTAAATCCGTATTCATGCTCGCTACATCAAAATCATCCGCAGCTTTATTTTCGCGCAATTCCGAAATTTCATTTACAGAGCTATTAATATTGGCGATGAGTTGCTCTCTTTTTTCTTCTAAAATTTTCTTGTAAAATTTCAACTCGTTTTTTTTCATTCTTTCCCTTTATTTGTGATATGGATGGTTTGCGTTAATACACAGTGCGCGAAAAATTTGCTCAAAGAGCAAAAGTTTAGCGATTTTGTGCGCTAACGTAAGCCTACTAAGACTGATTATTTTATCGGCTTTTGCCTTAAAATTTTCACTAAGTCCGTAAGCGCCACCGATGAAAAATGACACGCTACTTTTATCCTTTAGCATACTCGCAAATTCCATGCTATCTAGCTCCTGTCCGCGCTCATCCAGAGCTACGACGTATCCGCTAAGGCGCGGTAGATAAGCTTCATCGTACGCCATAAGTGCGAGCTCGCGAGACGCGCTCTGGGCACGAGCGATATTAGCATTAAAAAACGTCTCATCTCGCACCGTCGCAAATTTAGCCGCCATTTTTTTATAATCGCTTATCGCGCCTGCGAACTCGTCCGCGCCCTTTTGGATGGAATTTACCGTTATCTGCACTACTCTTCGCTTCCATCTTCGTGCAGCGATTTATCACTCGTGTCGTCAATCTGCACGGCGTTTTTGCTAAGCACGTTGATTATATCGCTTAGATACTGCCTCATCTCGGCTCTAGGAACGATCGCATCAATTAATCCGTGCTCGAGCAGAAATTCCGATCTCTGAAAGCCCTCCGGCAGATCCGCGCCGATAGTTTGCTTGATGACGCGCTGCCCGGCAAAGCCGATAAGAGCGCCGGGCTCTGCGATGATGATATCTCCCAACCATGCAAAGGACGCGCTCACGCCGCCCATCGTAGGATCGGTAAGAACGGATATGAAAGGAATCTTATGCTCGGATAAAATTTTAAGCGCGGCAGAGGTTTTACTCATCTGCATCAGCGAAAAGGTGCTTTCTTGCATCCTAGCACCACCGCTTGCGCTTACGATGATTAGCGGCTCGTTTTTATCAAGGCTGCGCTTTACGGCGCGCACGATCTTTTCGCCCTCCACGGAGCCCAGGCTTCCGCCCATGAAGTTAAAATCAAACACCACGAGCTGAATTTTTTGGCGACTTATAGCGCCCTCGCCCGCGATCACTGCGCTAAGCCTGCCCGTTTTTTCTTTGCTCTCGGCAATACGCTTTTTGTAGGATTTTTTATCGACGAATTTTAGTGGATCGACGGGCTGCAAATTTTGATCGTACTCCACGAAAGAGCCTTCATCGCAGATCAGATCGATGCGAGCCTGCGCGTCAAAACGAAGGTGATAGTTACACTTGGGGCAAACGCTATGATTTTGCTCGACCTCTTTGCTATACATCAGCGCGCCGCATCCTGGGCACTTGATCCAATGCGTAGGAGCTTCGCTCGGTGCGGGCTGCGTTCTACGTATTTTTGAAAATAGATCTCCAAAATTCATATGATTTCCTTTAAATTCTATAAAATGAAACTTCTGATTATAACCTAAAATTCTTTATTTAAATTTATATGTGAATTTCGCTAAAATAGGAAAATGCAAGGATTTATATTAAAAACGACCAAAGTTAGGGACGAGGACTGCATTGTGGACGTGCTGAGCGAAAGCGCGCTCGTGCGTGCGTATCGCTTCTACGGCGCGCGTCATTCAAACATCATCCAGGGCTATAAGATCGACTTCGAGCTCTCGCAAAATCAAAACTTCCTCCCGCGCCTTAGCGGCGTGATGCATCTGGGATACTCGTGGCTCGGAAACCGCGAGAAGCTTTTGTTTTGGCAGCAGTTTATGCGGCTTTTGCACGCGCATCTAAAAGATGCCGAGCATCTGGATAAGTTCTATTACGAGCTGCTAAACCGAGCTGCTGTGCGCTTTGGCAAACAAAATCCGCGCCGCATAATCGTAGAAAGCTACGCCGAAATTTTAAAATTTGAGGGGCGGTTGCACGACGAGCCATATTGCTTTTTATGCGACGAAGAAATTTCGGAAAATATCGCGCTATGCCGCGGCTTTTTGCCTGCGCACGAGCTTTGCGCGCAAAGAGCGGGCTTTACGCAGGATGAAATTTTAGAATTTTTACGAAGCAAAAAGACGCTAAATTTAAACGACGAAACGGTAGAGAGACTCTACGACATAACGCTTGAGGGGCTTTGATCTGTAGCGCGTTTGATGAAGACGTGAAATTTCAAAGCTTGGGCGCTAAATTTAAAATTTCGTAGAATTTCAAAATTTCATGAACAGGCGGTTTTGTACTTTATCTGCCTTTTCTCGCGCAAAGCCAAACAATCGCATTGCGCGGGGTTTGCATTAAATTTTAACCGGACTAGCTAAAAAGCTTTTTCATTGCCTTAAAAAACATTGCGGTGAGCGGATTTGATTTGCCTGAGACCTTTGCGATCCAGCTCTCGTAGGTCTCGCCTTTACTTTTTAAAAAGTCCACGAGCGCCTTTTGGCTAGCCTGCATACCGCCGTTTCTTTCAGCATCCAGCAATGCCCTATAAATTGGCTCTATAGTTTCGATCGTGGATCTTGGTGGAGCCTTGCGAAATGCCGTGTATTCGGTGATCTGCCCTGTCACAGGATCTTTTTTAGAAGTGAATTCCGTAATGACCCAATAAAAGCGCCCGTCCTTGGCTAAATTCTTTACGACGGCGGTAAAATCCTTGCCTTGTTGTATCGTATCCCACATGAGCTTAAACGCTATGCGCGGCATGTCCGGATGACGTATGATGTTATGCGGCTGCCCCAAAAGCTCAAGCTCACTATAGCCACAAATCATACAAAAATACGGATTTGCAAACGTGATAATGCCCTTCGGATCGGTTTTGGAAACTATATAGCGCTTCTCATCGAGTTTGATTTCCTGATTAATCGGAGTCGGTCTTTGCATTTTTAATCCTTTGCTTAAAAATTTATTGCAGAGTATATAAAATTTTTCTTTTCAGAAATATTAAATTTTCGTTAAATTTTTATAAATGTTAAATCTTTAAGTGAATTTTTAAAATTTAATGTATAATCTCAAATCAAAATTTCAAAAGGCAGCGCGTTGAAAAATCCCTTCCTATCGCTTAAATACTCAAATTTTAGAATTTATTGGATCGGGATGAACCTCTCGCTGATCGGCTCTTGGATGCAAAGCGTCGCGCTGCCGTGGCTAGTGCTAAGCATCACCGCAGACGCTTTTAAGGTCAGCCTCGTAGCTGCAGCGAGGTTCTTGCCCGCGCTACTTTTCACGCCGTTTTCCGGTGTACTACTCGATAAGTTTAATCGCAAAAAGATCCTTTTGCTCGCTCAAATAGGCATGGCGGTGACCGCCTCAATTTTCGCGGTTATGAGCTTTTGCGAGCTATATTCTTTCGGCAAAATTTTATTTTGTGCTTTTGCAAGCGGCATCTTTACCAGCATGGACGCCCCGAGCCGTCAATCGATGGTAAAAGACCTCATCGACTCGCCCCGCGATCTAGCCAACGCCATAGCGTTAAATTCTATGTCCTTTAATGTCGCTCGTATTGCAGGACCCGCACTTGCGGGGATCGTGATGGCGCTGTGGGGCGTGGGCTTTTGCTTTTTATTCAATGCACTTAGCTTTTTAGGCATCATCGTTTCGCTGTTTTTCATAAAAATTCCGCCATCCGTTACTACGCTATCTAGCAGAAGCGGAGGCGTTTTTGCCTCGATCGGTGCTGGAATTTCGTATGTATCGCACAAAAAAATTCTAAGCGAGCTAATGATAATAGTGCTTATAGTAGCGACGCTGGTGCCAAATTATAATGTAACGATCTCGGCACTTGTTAAGCTTAGCCTCGGCGCGGATGAGCGAAGCTTTGGATATTTGATGTCGGCTCTAGGCGTGGGAGCCTTTTGCGGCGCGCTTTTCGTAGCAATTTTTGATAAACTTGGCATCCGTAAAATCAGATCGTGCGCGATCGCTATGGGGGTGAGCTTAGCTCTTACTGGGGCTGCGAATTCCTTCGCATGGGCCGCAGCAGGGCTTGCCGTAACTGGATTTCTTTTCGTAATCACAAACTCAAGCATCAACTCCACCGTGCAAATGCACGTAAGCAACGAATTCCGCGGGCGCGTACTTAGCTTATACGCGCTATTTCTAATAGGTAGTACGCCATTTGGAGCGCTCATATCGGGCTTTTTTACCGAGCTGCTAGGCGCTCGCGTAGCCCTTGCGATCTGCGGCGCAATTAGCATTTTGCTACTGCTGGCGCTATTTTACGGCTTTAAAATACGGCGCAGGACGCATTTTATCTTTCGAGATAAAGTCTAAGCCAAAAGCTGCATTATCAAAATTAACCTTATTTTTACGATGAAGCCTTAGAATTCCTACCAAAATTTAAAGGTAAGGAGTTTTTATGAATAGACGAAATTTCTTAAAAAGCACCGCCGCAATCGGCACGCTAGCGACGTTAAATCTAAATTTAAACGCTAGCGCGGTCACCGGCGGGACGGAAAAGAAAGTCGCCAGCGTCTGCGAGATGTGCTCTTCGCGCTGTCCTATCGAGGTGACCGTCAAAGACGGCCGCGGCGCTTTAATCGAGGGCAACCACAGATTTTCAAACAAAACCTCCGTCTGCGCTCGCGGCGGAGCGGGCATCAATCAGCTCTACGACGATCAAAGGCTCATTAAGCCGCTCATTCGCGTAGGCGAGCGCGGCGAGGGCAAATTTAGAGAGGCGAGCTGGGACGAAGCGCTTAAAATTTGCGCGCAGAGGCTAGACGAGATTTCGCAAAAATATGGCCCGCAGAGCGTGGTTTTTACATCCAAAACGGGCGAGCACCACACTCAGATGATGAATTTCGCCTGTGCTTACGGCAGCCCGAACATCTACTCGCACTGGTCCTGTTGCCCGGTTACCTACAATATCGCCGTACCGCACACCTTCGGCGCTAATATGCAAAGAGACTACGGCGATGCAAAATACATCGTAAATTTCGGCCACAATCTTTTTGAGGGAATTGATATCTCAAAAACCAAAAAGCTCGCAAAAGCCGCAAGCAGAGAGGACGTAAAGCTTTTGGTCCTCGATCCGCGCTTTAGCGTCGTAGCTTCCAAAGCTGACGAGTGGCTGCCGATAAAACCGGGAACCGACGCGGCGTTTTTGATGGCGCTGATTCACGTCTGGCTGCGCGATAACAAATACGACAAAAAATTTATCGAACAATACGCCGTGGGGCTAGAGGAGCTAAGGCAGTCCGTGAAGGATACGACGCCGCTTTGGCAAGAGGCCATTACTGGGATCAAAGCGGACAAGGTAGAGCGCATCGCAAATGAAATTTACGCCGCGGCTCCCGCAGTTGTAATCGACTGGGGTCATAAAACCACGACCGCCAAAGCCGAATACGTCCGCACGCGCGCCATCGCGATCGCAAACGCGCTAATGGGAAACGTCGAGAAAAAGGGCGGAATTTACTTCTCTAAAGACTCCAAAACCTTCAACTCGCTTTGCAAAGAGGATCTCTTCCCTACCATCTCAAACCCGGATAAAGGCTTTAAAATTCCAAAGACCGCGCGTATCGACGGCTGCGGCGAAGAAGGTAGCGAAAATTTCTTCGTGCCACGCAAACACGGCGTTTTGATGCAGATCGCGCCTACGATTTTAAGCGAAAAGCCTTACCCCGTAAAAGGCTGGGTCAGCACGCGCTTTAACCACCTCATCAACGTTGCGGGCGTGGATAAGAGCGTAGAGGCGATCAAAAAGCTAGACTTCGTGCTCGCAATCGACGTGTATATGAGCGACTTTGCGTGCCTAGCCGACGTGATCTTGCCCGAATCCACGTATTTGGAGCGCGACGAGTCGATTCAAAACAAAGGCGGCACCGCGCCGGGATTTGTGATGCGAAACAAAGCCGTCGAGCCGGTGGGCGATACGAAGTGCGGCTATGAAATTTTTAGAGAGCTTGCGAGGGTGATGAAGATCGATAAGGACTACACCTGGAACAATATCGACGAATACCGCATGCAGCAAGCCAAAGGCAACGCCGAGCTAATCGCAAATTTAATCAAAAACGGCTACGTAAGCTACAAGGTGCCGAAGCTGTATTACCGAGAGCCGAAGCTCGTAGCTAAATTTATTGATAAATATCCTGCCGCCGCGGAGTTCGTGGACGAAAACGGCGAGATGAGCTCGCAGATGAAATTTAAAACCCCAAGCGGCAAGATCGAGCTTTTCGCGCCGAAAGTGGAGGAGCTTTTTGCGGGATACGGCTGCTTAAATACCGAGGGTATGGACGTATTCGGCGGACACAAATACTGCCTCATGACCGGCAAGACCGCGCTTCACACCAACGGCCACACTCAAAATGTCAAAATTTTAAACGATATGATGAGCGAATCGCCGGTTTGGATCAGCCCGGCTTCCGCAAAAGCGGAGGGGCTAAAGACGGGCGATATCGTGAAGCTCAAAAATAAATTCGGCGAGCAAAAAGCTAAAATTTTCGTCACGCAAGGCATCAGGGATGATTGCCTATTTTTATACCACGGTTTTGGGCACGTAAGCCCGGGGTTAAAGCGCACGAACGGCATAGGCACGAACCAAAGCGTCCTTCTCGATCCCGCTGCGGGTCCTGTAGTAAGCACGATGGTAACCAACGTCGGCGTCGATATAGTTAAAATTTGAAAGGGGCGGTTATGAAAAAACTCATAATGATTCACGACGAAAATTTATGTATAGGTTGCCAAGCCTGTTCGGTTGCATGCAGGAACGAAAACGGCGTGCCTAGCGGCGTTTATAGGCTGCAGGTTCACGGCAAAACAAGCGGCGTTTTTCCAAATTTAAAGCTTGATTACTCGCGCGCCAGCTGCGTTATGTGCGAGGATAGCCCCTGCGTGGACGTCTGCCCTACGGGAGCGAGCTTTAAAACCAAAGACGGCGTAACGCTCATAGACGAGAGGCTTTGCGTCAGCTGCAAATACTGCATCCTGGCCTGTCCTTACGACGCTAGATTTGTCGATCCTATCACGCACGCTATCGGTAAATGCACCTTTTGCTACACGAACCGCACTAGCAAAGGCTTACAGCCCGCCTGCGTAAGCGTGTGCCCAACAGATGCTTTAACTTTCGGCGACGTAAATGACGTAAATTCCGAGGTAAGCAAGCTGCTAGCCAAAACGAGCGTAGAATATCCGAAAGCGTATCTAAACACCAAACCGCGCCTAGCGAATATCAAAAACAAAAAAGGAGGACGCTATGAATAATATGTGGGGCGATATGAGCCAATACTCTGAAATTTACTGGCCTTGGCCGATTGCGATTTATCTATTTTTGGCGGGTCTTAGCGCGGGAGCGACGATGGTGGCGCTTTTGGTCAAATGGAACCACCACGAAAGCGAGCAAAATTCCATCTGGGACGCGATGATTAGAGCGGGTGCGATCACGGCGCCGATCACGATCTGCGCGGGGCTTTTGCTTTTGATCTTTGATCTGGGCAAGCCTCTTACCTTCTATCTTTTGCTTATCAAATTTAACTTCGGCTCCGTAATGAGCATAGGCGTGGCGGCTCTTTTAATCTACGTGCCGCTCAGCTTTGTATTTGCGCTATGCGTATTCGGCGAAGAAATTTGTAAATTTAAACTATTTGCATTCCTGCGCCCTATCGTAAATTTGCTAGGCTCGTTTGCCAAAGCTTCCAAACTCTTCGAGCGAGTTTTATTTATCCTTGCTCTTTGCGTGGGCGCATATACGGGCTTTTTGTTAAGCGCGGTAATGAAAATTCCGCTTTGGAATACTCCGGTGCTGCCGATTTTATTTTTGCTATCGGGCTTTTCCAGCGGCATCGCGGCGAGCATTTTAGTTGGACTTCTGTTTTTTAAAGGCTCGTTAAACAAAGATAGCATAAAATACCTTTTGGTGCTTGATCTGCGCGCGATACTCTTTGAGATTCCGCTTTTATTCATTCTATTTGTCGGAATGTATTTCGAGGGCGGCACGAGCGCGCTTGCGGCACAGCAGGCTTTGACGCACGAGGTTTACGGTAAAATTTTCTGGATCGGCGTTTTGGGCACGGGGCTCATCGCTCCGATCATCATCGCCTTTACGGCGCTGAAAAACCACGCCTACAAGCCTGCGTTTATAGTTTTAAATTCTTTCGTCGTGCTTTGCGGCGTCATTCTGCTTCGTTACTATATCGTATATGCGGGGCAAATTTGCACGGGAGCGTAGTCTCGCTCCCGATTTAGGGAACGGGTTTGAAAATTTTACTTTTAGAAGACGATTTTGAATACAGAAGCAGCGTAAGCGAGTATCTGCAGGAGCTTGGCTACGAAGTGGACGAATGCTCTAGCGGCGACGCAGCCTGTGATAAGATCGCCGCGAATGCCTACCATCTGCTGATTTTAGACATCAAAGTGCCGGAGGTTTCGGGCGAAGAGGTGCTAAAATATGCCCGCAGCCTCGGTCTAGGCACCCCCGTGATGATGATGACCTCGCTTGGCGACATCGACGATTTGAGCCAGTGCTACGAGCTTGGCTGCAACGAATATCTAAAAAAGCCCTTCCACCTAGCCGAGCTTAAATTTAGAGTAAGCGAGCTGATGCGAAAGTACTTCGGCGATGAAAAGGGCGCCGTCAAGATCGCGGATAAATTTCACTACTTCGCAAATTTAAAAATTTTAAAACGAGCGGACGAAAAGATATCGCTAAGCGCCAAAGAGATTAAAATCATAGAATTTCTGCTCGCCAATATCAAAAGATTCGTAAGCGTCGATGAGCTCATCGCCGACGTGTGGGACGGCGAGGCGGGCAGCGTCGATGTGCGCGTGCATATCAGCAACCTCCGCTCCAAAACGAGCAACGACTTCATCCTCTCCAGCCGCGGACTCGGATATAAGATCAATGCTTAAAGGGTTTAAATTTACGCTTTTTAGCGCGATCTTCATCATCGGCGCCTTTATAAGCGAGAGCCTTTATATCATCTATTTAAACTCCAAAATCGAGGAGAGCGCCGACGTCGCCGAGCTGATACAAAAAAGTGGCGAAGCCCTAAGCGGCGCGTATCCCGATCTAAAAGACGAGCTCATCTACGACTACGCGATCCTAAATGCAAACGGCGAAATTTTAAGATCAAACCTTAGCGTGCAGCCGCCCGATTTTGCGTTTATTACGCTGAAATTCGGCGGACGGGTATTTTTTAAGCGCCATTTTCTACATGAGGGCAAGCTATATTTTTTCGTCATCTCAAAAAAGATAAGCTACGCCAAGATAGAATTTATCGCGATCTCTACGATCTTTATCACAATTTTCGTAGCGCTCATCATCGCGCTGTTTAACTACAAAATCATTAAAAATTTCTACGCGCAGCAAAGCAACCTCATCAAGGCGTTTTTCAACGACGCGATGCACGAGCTAAAGACCCCTCTGGGCGTCGCGCTCATCAACACCGAGATGCTTGAGCTGCGCGATAAACACACGGCGCGCATAAAATCCGCGCTCAAGCAGATGATCATTACTTACGAGGACGTGGAGTACTTCATCAAAAGCGGCAAGATGAGCCTAAAAAGCCGGCGCATCGATATGAGCGAGTTTTTGAGCGCTAGGATAAATTTCATCTATCTGGTCGCAAAAAGCAAAAACATAAGCTTGCAATCGCGAATAGCGCCAGTGTGAGCGTTTTTATGGACGAAACCTCGCTAATGCGCCTCATCGACAACACTCTAAGCAACGCCATAAAATACTCTCGCCCTGGCGGCAAAATCATCATCGGGCTGGAAAAAAGGGTGAGCATAGCGGTCTTTAGCGTGCAGGATTTCGGCATCGGCATAAAGGATACGAGCGCGATCTGGGAGAGATACTCGCGCGAAAACGCAGCTCTTGGCGGATTCGGTCTCGGGCTAAACATAATCGATAAAATTTGCAAGCGCTACGGCATCGCAAAAAGCGTCAGCTCGAAGCTTGGCGAGGGCAGCACCTTTTGCTACAAAATCCCGCTGTTTAAGCAGAAGCTTTTGGACTAAAACGGTGCGTTAAATTTGGGCGCAAATTTTAAAATTTAGAAGTGAAATTTCGCGGCTAGGGCTTTTTAAATTTTGTTTTAGCGCGGCTTTTCAGCCGCCTTTTGCCTCTCTACTACCTAAATAATATTCTTTCAATGGATAATTTAGATTTCCGCAGTTGTCCAGCTCAAAACCCTGTTTTATATCAAACGACGCCTTGTTTCTTTCCTGATAATATTCTTTGATTTTTTCAGAAAAATTCATTCTATCAAATAGGTATTCGGAATGGTTGCGTTGTATATAATTTTTATAAATTAAAACAAACTTATCTAACAATATATGAATATTCGGTCCTTTATAAGCGCCGTCTAGAATAATTATCGGTCTATCAAATCCAGCACTCATATCGTTCAAATTTATCTTTATATATTTCTTTGGGTCGGTTTTTTTAGCCTTTAATTTATTCATAAAAATTTCCTCAAACGTCTCATTATTATCATGATGCTTTTTTAATACTTCAAACCAATTAGATAAATTTATGTTCTCTAGTTCATAGTATGCAATTTCATATGAGCTACGCCAAGAACTGCCATAGGCGTAGGTCCTATAATCATTGATCATTTGTTCTAGTTTTAACTCATAATTCAAATACTGCCCTATCGCTCTTTTATACAGCTCTTTCTTCGGTAAAATTCTATTCTCTTTGAGGCAATAGCCCTGCTTGTATTTGTTATAGTCGGAAAGAGAAACTATCGCGAAGCCTCGTGAAGTGGAATAATCGGGGATGATGCGGATAAATGCGGCGCAGAGTATCGCCGTCAGAAGCAGCACGCCAGCTATTGCTTTAAATTTAACGGATTTATAAAATTTCATACCGACGCTCCTTTTAAAATTTAAAATTTCAGCGCAAATTTCCGCGATCTTGCGATTAAATTTAAAACGCTCGCTCGCCGCGTCGCCGCGACAAGGCAAACAAGCCACGGTCGCCTAAATTTAAATCCCGCCGCTAGCCTTCGCGATGCAAAATTATATAGCCCAGCTTCGTGCCGTTTTCATCCGAAAACGCCCTCACGTAAAAATAATGCCCATCCTTTTTGATAAAACTCTGCGCCCCAAAATCAAGCGTCGCCAAAATCGACAAAACGTCGTAATCCGGCGCGCTGTTTACGACGATAAAGTCCTTGATAACGCCTATTTTATCGTAGAAGCAGTCGGTCTCAAACCTCTTATCTACGAGGATAAAAATATCGTTTCCCATGCGGTTGATCTGCGCGATGACGTGCTCGAAATCGAGCATTATCTCGGCGCTTCCGATAAATTTACCGTCGCTAAAAACCGGCGAAATTCCGCGCATGAAGACCCCGCACCGCCCCATCTCGACGAGCGCTTTTGGAAGCAGACTATAGCGGATCTGCAAAAGCGAATGGCGAAACGAGCTCAGATCGTCGTTATAAAATTCGTCGCTCCAGCTCCTAGCCAGGCTTCTGGTGTTTTGCGTATGAAAATGTATCTTCACGCCCGTATAAAAGGGCACCGCGCTTAAAATATCTTTGTATTTTTTCGTCACATCCATGCACTCGCCGTGTTTGCCGCTCTCAAAACAGCGCACCACGTCGCTGTTTTGCGACAAAATCAGCGAGATCGCAAAGGCGTTTAGCTTTTCTTCGTCCACGATCTTTTCAAACAAACTCGCGCTAAAATCGAACTGCTGCTTGATTTTTATCTCGTTTTCCTCGCTTTTAAAGCGCAGGTAAAATGCAAAGGTGGCAACGCAGCAAGCAAGCGCGAAAAGGCTTAGGTATTTTTTGGATCGCGCGCCTATCATCTGAATTCCATCTTTAAATTTGCCGCTAAAATTTCTGCGAATTCGCTAAATTCCGGCAGATCGAGCTTGCCATTTCGCATCTTTTTACCCCAAACGGATTCCGGAAAAAAGCTGTCATTTTTAAAGCGCGCTTGGACGTGAAAATGCACGCGCGGCACGTAGTTGGCGAAGCTTGCGATGTTGATCTTATCGGGCGCGTAAAACTCCCGCAGGCTCTTTTCGCACTGAAGCACGGCGTGCCACAGATGCGCCAGCGTCGCCTCGTCGCAGTCGCTAAGCTCCTTAAATTTCGCCTTCGTAAAGACCTTCACCCACGGCACTTCGTGCTCCTCGCGCTCCACATAAATCATCTCATCTTCGTAAATCATCGCTTCTCCTTGAAAATGGAATTTTAATGCAAAGCCCATTAAAGCTCGGTAAATTCCTCTTACATAAATAATATACTAAAATACATTAATTAAATATATCTATAAAATCTCGATATACTCGTGATTTTTATGCTATAATTCTATCTTTTAAAAGGAATATATATGAAATCAGTTTGGATAATGATCCTATGCGCCGCGGCAATTTTGATGATTACGATGGGCATTCGTATGTCATTAGGTCTTTTCGTGCAGCCCATAATGCAAGCAAATTCCCTATCCATCGCACAAGTAAGCTTTGCGATGGCAACTACGCAGCTGGTATGGGGCTTTTCGCAACCGCTTAGCGGGATACTTGCAGACAAGCTCGGTGCCTACGTCGTGCTGTTTTGGGGCAGCGTGCTTTTGGCGATTAGCTGCGCTATTGTGCCGTTATTTAGTAGTGAAAGCTCGCTTGTATTAACGATGGGTTTTGGGCTTGCGCTAGGGCTTGGCGCGGGTAGTTTTCCGATTCTAATGAGCCTAATGGCAAAGCGCCTGCCATTTTCTATCCGCTCGGTTGCCAGCGGAGTGCTAAATGCAGGCGGCTCATTCGGGCAGTTTTTATTTGCGCCTATGATTGGGTTTTGTATCGCAACGCCCGCTTTAGGATACGGCGGCGCATTTTTTACACTCGCAGGGCTTAGCTTGCTAATTCTGCCGCTTGCAAGACTTTTGGCAGGCAGTAAAATTCTATCTGGCGAACAAACCAGCCTGCATGAAGAAGATAAGCGCAGCTTAGGCGAAGTGCTGCGTTTGGCGCTGCTCGATAAAAGCTATATTTTGATAAATTTAAGCTTTGCTACGTGCGGTTTTCACGTAGCATTTTTAGTGACGCACCTGCCTAGCGAAGTAGCACTAAGCGGGCATGGCGCGCAGGTAGCGTCCTTTTCGCTCGCACTGATTGGCATCGCAAACATCGTAGGCAGCTTATTCGTAGGATGGTGTGTTTCCAAAGTGCGATGTAAAGTCATTTTATTTTGCATATATGCCCTGCGTATCGCTCTTATTGGTGCTTATGTGCTCTCGCCCAAAGATAGCCTTACGTTTTATATCTTCAGCGTGGGATTAGGATTTACCTGGCTAGCGACCGTACCGCCTACTGCGGCTGCCGTCGGTAAGCTATTAGGGACGCGATATTTAGCAAGCCTATTTGGATTTACGATGCTTTCGCATCAAATCGGCGGATTTTTTGGCGCATATATCGGGGGTCTTGCGGTACGGGCATACGGCGCGTATGATTATATGTGGTATTTGGATATGACGCTAGCGGCTATTGCAGCTCTGCTAAGCCTACCTGTGCGTGAAGCTAAGATGAAGCACGTAAAATTTTAAAAATTTTATGGGATTTTGAAATTTACGGACGGAATTTTCGCGAAATTTTGCAAGCTAAATTACGACAGAATTTTGAAAATTTTAAAATTTATCGGATTTTATGCTTCGCACGATGAAATTTCACTTTAGCTTTAAAATTCCGCTACGATAAAATGCAAAATCTGCTTATGCTTTCAAATCTAGCCGAGACGAGCTTTTAAATTTTATAGAATTTTGAAATTTTAAAATTCCGGCTCGCGCAGCATTTTAAGAGCCGGCGCGAGAGCATCTGCAAAGCCTTTAAATTTTTCAAATTCCTCCGCGCTAAACTCTGCGCTAAACTCCGCTCCAGAAGCACCGAAGCTCGCTTCATAAACGAAACCCGATTTTTTTAAAAAATGTTCAAATTTAGCCACCGCCGCAAACGGCACGAAAAATATGCACTTCTTACGCAGCACGAATTCCACTAGCTCTGCGGCGTCCGCAGCGGCGTCTATCGCGGCATTTGCGCTACTGGCGTATGCGCGCACGAGCCCACCGGTGCCTAGCTTGATGCCGCCGAAGTAGCGCACCACGAGCACTGCGGCGTTAATTAGCTCGGCGCCGCGAAGCGCGTTTAGACACGGCGCGCCCGCAGTTGATTTGGGCTCGCCATCGTCGCTTGAGTTTTCTACGATCTGCCCGGGCTCACCCAGCGCGCGATACGCCCAGACGATATGCCGCGCCTTGGGATGTTGCTGCCGCAGCCGCACACGCAGCGTCTCAAAGCTCGCTAGCGGCGCAAGATAGGCGATGAAGCTTGATTTTTTAATCTCCTGCGCGGCGCTGATCTCTTTTTCAATCGTTTTCAAGGCTTTCCTTTGCGGAATTTTATCTTTTTTGCATTATAATAAAAGTTCAAAAAAAGATCAAAGGAGCTTCATGATCCAGACTTGTTTATTTCCCGCGGCGGGCTACGGCACGCGCTTTTTGCCCGCGACCAAATCGCTACCTAAAGAGATGCTTCCGATCCTTACCAAGCCACTCATTCACTACGGCGTGGACGAGGCGCTGGAAGCGGGCATGGACAATATGGCTTTCGTCACGGGTCGCGGCAAGCGCGCTCTGGAGGATTATTTCGACCGCAGCTACGAGCTGGAGGATCAAATTTCAGGCAGCAGTAAGGAGTATCTGCTCGACGAGATCAGAGCGCTTATGAAGCGCTGCACCTTCTCTTTTACGCGCCAAGAGCAGATGAAGGGACTCGGCAACGCAATTTATACGGGTAAAATTTTAATCCGCGACGAGCCTTTCGGCGTGGTGCTTGCAGACGATCTGTGCGTAAACGAAAACGGCGAAGGCGTGCTTGCGCAGATGGTTAAAATTTACGAAAAATACCGCTGCAGCGTCGTTGCGGTGATGGAAGTGCCGCCGCAGGACGTAAACAAATACGGCATCATCGCAGGAAAGAGCATCAGCGACGATCTGATAATGGTCTCGGATATGATAGAAAAGCCCGAGGCTAGCGAGGCTCCGTCGAGCCTAGCCATCATCGGGCGCTACATCCTAACGCCTAATATTTTCGATCTCATCGAGCAGACGGCGCCCGGTAAAAACGGCGAGGTGCAGATCACCGACGCGCTTTTGAAGCAGGCTCAAAACGGCGTAGTGATCGCGTATAAATTTAAAGGCACTCGCTTCGACTGCGGCTCGGTAAAAGGCTACGTGGAAGCGATCAAATATTTCTACGAGCGAGAATTCGGCGATGGTAAAAAATGAGCTGTTTTTCCCGCCGGCAAAAGAGGGCGCGCTAGAGGAGGTAGCGGCAAAGATCCGCGCCGAATACGAAAGCGGCGAGATAGGCTACTACCGCCTGCCGCAGCAAGGCGCAGACGAAATAGCGCGGGCAAAGGAATTTTTTAGCGCGCGAAGCTACGATGGGGTCGTACTTATAGGCATCGGCGGCTCCAGCGTGGGCGTGCGGGCGCTTTATGAGATGCTGCGTCCGCACGTAAGAAAGAATTTGCGCTTTGAAATTTTAGATAATCTCGACGGGCACAGCGTAAACCGCGCGCTTGAAGGGTTGAATTTTGCTCGCACGATCTTCATAGTATCCTCCAAATCGGGCGGCACGATTGAAACGATCTCGCTTTTTAAGGTCGTTTTGCAGCGTTTTGGAATTTCAAATTTAAAAGCGCTAGCTAAAAATTTCATCTTTATCACCGATGCAGGCTCGCCGCTGGATGTCTTCGCGCACAAGTATGGCGCCTGCGTGATAAATATGCCTGCTAACGTAGGCGGCCGTTTTAGCGTGTTAAGTGCGGTAGGGCTAGTGCCCGCAGTTGGGTTAGGTCTTGATGCAAGCGCGATGCTGCGCGGGGCTGCCGTCGCAAAAGAGCGGTATCTGGATGAAATTTTAGCAGGCGATCCCGCTAAAATCGCGGAGAATAAAATTCTACGAAAAGCCCATCACTACGCCACGCACAAAAGTGCGAAAATCAACATCCTTTTTAGCTATGGCGACGCGCTGCGCGCATTGGGCGAGTGGTATGTGCAGCTCTGGGCGGAAAGCCTAGGTAAAAAGATCGGCTTTAGCCGCGAGGGACTTACTCCTGTAGGGCTTGTAGGCTCGCGCGATCAGCACAGCTTCCTTCAGCTCATAATGGACGGCGTAAAGGATAAGACCGTGACCTTCTTAAAGCTCACGGACAACGGCACTACGGACGCGGTACCTGGTATCAGTCTGCAAGGTCTTGAGGGCTGCGACTTCGTAAACGGCATGCGACTGGATGAGGTGCTAAATCTGCAGTGCGATGCTACGCTGCAAGCCGTGCTAAATGAGGGTATCAGCGTCGATCTTATCGAGGTTTCGCAGCTTTGTGAACAGAGCGTGGGCGAGCTATTTTACTACTTCGAGCTGCTAACCAGCGCCACCGGAGCGATACTGGGCGTCAGCACTTACGATCAGCCGGGCGTCGAGGTAGGCAAGAGAATTTTAAAATCGCTAGTTTTAAAATCGCGAGATTAGAATTTGCTGCGCTAGCTAGACGGAATTTCGTCGGTCTAAATTTTACTAAAGTCAGGTTTTGCTCGCGCCCCATTTTACTTAGGCTAAATTTTAGAATTTTAAAATTTACGTCGCGGAATTTTGATTTCGCGCTATGAGCATTTGGAATTTTGTCGCAAAATTTCACAGCAGAATTCCAAGATTGCACCGCGAGGCGTAAAAATTTTGCGACTTACAAGCGCACAGGGAGATGAAATGAAAATCACGAAGATCGATCACTTCGTCCTAGTTACGGAGGATCTGCAAAAATGCGTGGAATTTTACGAAGGGATTTTGGGCTTAGAGCATGTTTGCGAGGGCGGCAAACACAGCCTGCGCTTCGGCTCTTCAAAGATCAATATCCACACCCGCGCGGGCGAGTTCGCGCCGTTTGCGGCGCGTCCTAGCGCAGGCTCGGCGGATTTTTGCCTCATCTGCGAAGATCAAAGCGCGCAGCAGCTCAAAACGGAGCTTGAAAGCAAAGGAGTGCAAATAGAGCTTGGCGTCGTGCCTCGCACGGGCGCGCGCGGCGCTATGCAAAGTATCTATCTGCGCGATCCTGACGGCAATCTCGTAGAGCTCGGCGTATATGAAGGCAGAGATTGATTAGCGCGTAAATTTAAAGGCAAAATTTCAAGCGGAGCGTTAGAATTTAAATTTTCTAAATTTTACCTTTTTGCTAAATACCGACAAGGTGCGCGGGACGGTATCCAAATCTATATGCGTTTTGCGCATAAAATACTCTTTTAATTCCAGATACTCTTTTTCGCTATAAATCAAAACATTTATAATTCTAAGATCGCCCGTTTCGCCGTATATCACAAGCCGGTCATGAATACCTAAGCATCTGAAACTGCCATTTTTAAGATGCATCAATATACCCGCTCCGAATAGGCTAATTGCTATCATCGAAATTAGCGCGATCATCGCATGCATTCCGCGCATAACGTATGCGCCCAAAGGCCAAAGTGACAAAAATAGCATTTCGGGTATGCTTATCCTCTGCTGCCGGTCCCAGCGAGGATCAAAACTGATCGCAACGGCGCCGATTTGTTCAAACTTCAAAGATTTATAAGCTTTATCTTCTTTGTAATATTTGATATCCGAATCGTTAAATACGAAATAGACGCCCTTTTGTTGCTTTCGCCTGATAAAAAACATTACCAAAGCGAAAGGGAGTAATCTAAAATTTTTGGGCTCAATAGGGTTTACTACGGTAACGACCGAGATAAAGAATAAACATCCTATAAGCGTAGCAATCGTGTAATATTTCATATAGTCGTAAAAAGCATAGTCTTTTATTACTATCGGATTTTTGTCGTAGTCTCTAAACTCAACCTCTTTGTTCCTTGTATCCATAACCACCCGCTTTAGCTAAGATAATATTTTTCTATTTTATCAATATCGATATGTTTTCTAATCAAAAACCATTCTTTTATTTCGTTTAGCCTTTCCGCATCATATACGCAAACTAAATAATTTTTTGCCGACAAAATAGAGCTTAAATAATAAGTATTTTCCTGCTCATAGTAAGGATAATCCACTATGATTGCAGAAAAGAATGAAAAATTCTTAAAATTGCCTACAATTAAAAAGTGAAAAAATATTTTCAAAAAGATTGCAGAAAGTATTGAGAAAATGAAGAATAATAGAATTTGCGATGACAGAAACGATAATGCTGCAATAGAAAAAATTATAATAATATTATAAATGAGGCGACGAACTTTATCATCGTTGCAATATCCCCAAAATGGTCTGCCTATCACATAATTTAAATGAAGGTTATTTGTCCTTCTCTCAAGCTCGCCGTTGTTATAGAAATCTATAGAATTATTCATAAAGTAGATTTTTCGATTATTATTGCTTACGCAGCAGCTATAAATAAGTCTCAATGCTATCGCTATAAAAATTCCGAATATAATACTAGAGCCTATTTCCATCATCGATATATGGTGTTTTGAAAAAATTAAATCCCATATGCTTAGAATATATCCGCCTAAAATCATAGGCATATATAAAAACGTAATTGTAGATATTGGCAGCCTCTCATAATTTTTTGCTATTATCGGATATTTGTTGTAATCTCTGGCCTTTTGTTCATTATAATTTTCCATTATTTCAAGCCCTTCTTTAAAAATAGATATAAATTTGTAATAGCTTAATTGACAAAAGACTTTTATAAACGTTGCCTGACTCTTTCTTCGCGACCTCTTCCCTCGTCATTTTATCCTCCTCATTAGATAAACAAGTAATCTTTCTTAATGTTATTTATATTTACGCTTTTCCGTAAAAAATATTCTTTAATTTCATCATAAATTTTTTGATTATAGAGATAAACGAGATAACATCTTGGATAAATGGGCTTGTTCCTAAACCATCTGCCATATGAGGGGCGTGCGATCTTAATAAACGGCAGAGCCCTAAACCCTTTTAAATTCCTATTTATAAACAGATAAAGTATAAAATTTAATAAAAACCCGAATAAATATGTAAAGAATACCGCTATAAAAAATATATTCCACCATGTTACGCACATAAAAATAGCGATAAAGTACAAAAATATCTTTTCAGATTTTCCTATCTCATATAAACTTGCCAAAATTCCGATAGAGAAATTTAAAGATAAGGCGTTTTCGTCAATTTCACAGCGTTTTTCAACCAAGCCGTCGCTAATGAATTGTATATATTTGTTTGTGAATTTTATCTCTTGTCTAGAGTGGATTATGGTAAATATAGATATTATAACCGTAGATAGTAAAATAATGAATAAAATAGCAAAATACTGAACTATGTCAATATCTTCATGATTTATACAATCTATAATCAAAAATGCATGTAGCGTAGAGATCGGCAATAATAGGACTAAAAACGAATATACAAAAAATTTTTCATAATTTTTGATTATTATCGGATCTTCGTCGTAATCTCTAGCCTTGGAATTCTGCGGTAAGGCGCCGCTATCATCCGAGATAAAATTTTGCGGCTCTGCGTTGTTATCACAGGCAGAATTCTGATCCGCTTCGGCTTCTAAATTTAAATCGTTAGTAGCGGAATTTGGAGCTTTGGAATTCAGAGATTCTAAATTCGGAGGTTCAGAATTCAGGAATTCAGAATTCGAAACTTCAAAATTAGAGACTTCGGAATTTTTGGTTTCAGAATTCGGGGCTTTAAAATTTTCGCCGTTAGAATTTTGTTCCAAGCCCCGCTTCGGCTCCTGATGCCGCTTTTGTAGTAGCCTTTTTAATTCCTCAAGCCTGCCTTGATCCATTTGCCGCCTTTAAATTTGATGGACGCGCCATTTTATAGCGCCACCGCTTAAAGCTCATTAAATTTTACCGCTCGCCCGTTGCGCGCCGTTTGATCAAAATTTAGCTCTCATATCTTTGTAGCGATTTTTTATATGCTTTTGCCGCAGCGCAGCCCGCGCTCAGATATGCTTCAAACTCCTCGCTAGTGAGCCTGCGCGGCTCATTTGCAAGCTTCGCCGCGCCCGCCGCGCCGCTTGACGTATTTGCGTCCAGGTTCGCTTCATTTGCGATCTCGCCTCGTCGGATTCGGTTGCTAAAGCCCGCTGCATGCGCTATTTTCGGCGCATACTTTAAAGAAAAGCTTAAATTTTGCGTTTGCAGATTTAAAATTTTACCCATGCATTTGCGCGGACCCGCGATAAAATCGCCGTTTTGTATGAGTGGGGCGGCAGAGCCGAGCGGACCGCTGCCCACGGAGCCGCTCAAGTCGCCCTTCGAGCCAGATAAGCAGTCCGTTGAATCCGGTAAGCAGCCCGCCAAAAGCTCTGCGCCGCTTAGGACGCGCAGACTTCGCACCAAAATCCCGCCGCCGCTTTGCGGGACGCTGCGAAACGAAATGTCAAAGCCGAAATTGTGAAAAAATATCTCGCCCGCCCGCGACGTGCGCTTGTAGGTGTTTCGATCCGCGCCCGTAAAATACGCCTCGATCTCCGCGAAGGCGAATTCCGCGCCACTTACGCAAAGGATGTTATTTTGCAGCAGATCGCGCATGAAATTTTCGATCTTTGCCTGCGCTCGCTCGGCATTAAACTGCGCCTGCGGCGGCTCATCACCGAACGCAAGCGCTTGTCTAACGCCCGGTTCCGACTGCGATGGACGGACGTTAAATTTTAAGTGTGCTTGCTCTGTATCAAGACGCTCTTTCTCGGCATCAAACGGCAGCTCGGCATTAAATTTTAAAATTTCAGTTTGCTGCGCGCCGCTAAAATATGACTGTCCGCCGCAAAATTCCGCGCCATTTTTTGATTTTAAAAGCTCGCCGTCGCTCCCGTCTCTCGCGCTTCCTACAAGTTTATGATTTTTTGAAGCGAGCTTTGAACCTGCCGAAATTCCAAACTCCTCCGCGTCGATTTTTGAGAAAAATTTTTCTAAATTTTCATCGCCCAGCATTTTGCTCTTCCGTAGAATTTCCTTCGCGCTTCGTCATGTCCGCCTTGCTGCCCACAGTGTCAGATTTGCCGTTGTTTGCCTCGGCGCGCGTTAAATTTCTCTCGCCGTCCGTCGCGTTCATATCACCTCGCACTAAATTACCGCCGCTACTTGTCGTATTTGTTTCGCCGCCTTTAAAATTTGGAGCTTCGCAACGATCTACACCTAAACGCTCGAAATAATATCTCTCTCGCTCGCTTAAGTTTTCCACTCCCCTTTCGCATACGCGCTTGATATACGCCTTGCTAGGGTATCTAAGCCGATTGAGCGCCAATTCACTACCCGCGTCTGCGCGCTTTATCAGCTTAGCGATGCAGGCATCATCCTCTTCACTATTTGCGATATAATCCCATATGCCACAGTATCTATCACCGCCCAGCGCCGTAATCAAAAAATAAACCCAAAGCAGGATTATGGCAATCGATATGCTTCCTTTTACTTCTAAAGATCTCTTTTTTACCATGTTTTTCCTTGAGTAATAAATTTTAACTCATTTTTTCACAAATTTGACCAACGACATAAATTTACGATATCGTCCTCAAGGCTAATCTTATCGCCCAGCATTTTGCTCTTCCGTAGAATTTCCTTCGCGCTTTATCGAGCTCGCCTTGTTGCCCATAGTGTCGGATTCGCCGTTGTTTGCCTCGGCGCGCGTTAAATTTCCCTCGCCGTCCGTTGCGTTCATATCACCTCGCACTAAATTACCGCCGCTACTTGTCGTATTTGCTTCGCCGTCTTTTGATTTGGGCGTTTTAAAGCCCCAAATCTCGCATCGATCCCCGCTAAAGCCTTGGAAATAATATCTCTCGCGTTCGCTCAAGTTTTCTACCCCCTTTTCGCATGTGCGCTTGATATATGCCTGGCTCGGATACATTAGTCGATTTACTGCATGGTCATCGCCGGCATCCGCGCGCTTTATTAGCCTAGCGATGCAGGCGTCATCCTCTTCACCCTTGTTGTTTAAAAAAGATTCCCAAATGTTGCAATACGCGCCACTGCTGTTTATATATAGGGCGCACAGAATAACAACCCCTACGATTAACAAAAAAATTTGACTTTTACTAGCTTTCAAGCTCGCTTTATTGCCCGGCATTTGACTCTCCCGTAGAATTTACATCGCGTTTGATCGCGCCTGCTTCATTACGGATCGTATTCGCACCCTCGCGCGTTAAATTTCCCTCGTCGTCCGTTGCGTTCGTATCGCCGCTCGTAGTATTTGCTTCGCCGCCCTTTGATTTGGGCGTTTTAAAGCTCCAAGCGCTACAACGATCTTTACTATAACGCTCGAAATAAAATCTTTCTCGCTCGCCTAAGCTTTCCACTCCCTTTTCGCACACTCGCTTGATATATTCCATAGTTGGGTATCTAAGCCTATTTTCTGCAAAACTATTTCCGTCGTCCGCTCGTTTTATCAGCTTAGCGATGCAGGCGTCATCCTCTTCGTCGTGCCTGCCTGAAAAAAATTCTCTCGCGCTGCAATACCCGCCGCTACCGCTTACAAACGCGGCATAAATAATAATAAGCGCCAAAACTAACACAAAAACATGACTTTTACCGATTTTCAAGCTCGCTTCCTTTGCGATTAAATTTTGATTTTTTCCGCAGATTTACGATCTGCGGGCGGATCGTAAATTCGCTTACATTGGACTTAGTGCGCAGAATTTGCAGCGTAAAATTTGCGATCTCCCCCGCATCCACGAAGCTAGCCTCATCATCTGCGGGCTCGAAGCTCAAATCCTCGTAAAACGGCGTTTTGGTGATGTCCGGGTTGATGCAGCTTACTCTGATCTGCTTGCGCGCCTCCTCGAAAAGGCAGAGCAGAAACGCCCGCAGCCCCGCCTTGCTCGCGCTATAAACCGCGCTAAAGCGGCTCGCTCGCAGCGCCTCGATCGAGCTAATGCCGATGATATGGGCGCGGTTGCGCTTTAAATTCGGCAAAAACGCGCGCGCGATGATGATGTTTGCGGCAAGATTTACGTTTAAAATTTTTAAAATTTCGTCCTCGCTCATCGCTTCAAGCGGCGCAAATTTCGCCGTACCCGCGCATAAAATCAGCGCGTCAATACCTTGCACCGCAGCCAGCGCGCGGCACTCCTTCGCTAGCGCGTCCGTATCCTCGAAGCGTGAGCTTAGCGTTAAAATTTCATAGCCGTTTTGTCGCAGAAGCTCCGCAACCGCGCTGCCGATACCGCCGCTTGCGCCCGTGACCAATGCTTTCATCTTTTCTCCTTTAAATTTTAATGCCGCTTCGGCGCGTTAAATTTCGCGCGTCATGTAAATTTCGCTGCGCTAAATTTACGCGGATTATTTAAACCGCGCCGCGACTTTGCCGGGTAAAATTTTAAATTTAGCCCGCGGGCGTTTTGCCGCGCCGCCGCTTTGCAAAATTTCATCGCCGCTCGCCGTATCCGCCCCACACGATTTATAAAATTTCATTTCATAAAGCCGGGTGTGGCGCTAAATTTTAACCGCTCACAGTGTCCGCCGCAAATTTCGTGCTCTATATTTTCGGCGCCGCATGCGAGCTGATACGGACTGCGACGTCTGCGGCAAACAGCGCATCTAGCGCTGCCGTATCTTTGCGAAATACGCCGCCTTCATCGCCTCCTCAAAGGCGTCATTGCTTTCGTACTCGCAGCCCAAAACCTCGCGCCACAGGCTCGTATCCTCCATGCAGAGGTAGAAAAACACCCGCTCGCGCCACGGCGAAAGCGCGTCCGCGGCAAATTTAAAAAGCTCGCGCTTGATCTGCGGCGGATAAGACAGCTTGCCGTTCGCGTCCGTAAGGGGCATCTGCAGAATTTTGCTCCGCAGCCCGCGTGAGCGCAGTTTTTTTACGACGGGCTTAATGAAGGTAAGCGTGCCGAGCGAGACCATCGCGACGCCGCTTGGATCGAAGCGGCGCAGCAGCCGCTCAAAAAGCGCGCCGTAATCACTCCGCCACCCCTCGTACCAAACCATCGGGTGGAGGTGAAAGCCCACCAAAATGCCGCGCGCCGCGAGCGCTTCGGCTGCCGCCAGCCGCGCATCCAGATTCGCGCTTAGATGTTCCTCGTTCGCAATGATCGCGGGCGTATTTAGCGAAAAGGTGATGATGAGGTTGCGCGGGATCTCGCGCTGCAGGAAAAACCGGATATTATTCGACTTGCTTTTAAGCTCTAAAATCACGTTTTCATGCCGCGCCGCAAAGTCCGTTAGTGCGCTTAAAATGCCGAAGCGATCGCCCCACATAAGCGAGTCGGAGCTCTGACCCGTGCCGATGTGGTAGCTGCGCGCGGGATCAAGCCGCAGTCGCGCTAAATTTGCCGCGAAATTTTCGTCAAAGCCGATTTTTCCGTGCTTGTAAAAGGAGCCGATCGCGCAATAGGAGCAGTCAAAGCCGCACGAATTGACTGCATCAAGCGTCAGCAGATTGCAGCAGCGCGTGTTTTCGCTCGCCACCGGACAGCGCCCCAAAGCGATGCGATCTGCGCGAAAAGATGAAATTTCAAATTTTTTCGGCTCGTAATCGCTTTTGAAGCTCGCGTACGAGTGCGGGCGCGACTTTAGCTCAAGCCAGGCTTCGCGCACGAAATTAAAAATTTGCTCGCCGTTTGGGACTTTCCCTGTTTTATTAAATTTGGCTTTATCAAAATTTAGCTCGCACTGCCCGTCTGCAAGCAGCTCATAAACGGGTGTCTCGTCCCACGCCTCAAAATCGCTCGCAAACTCCGCAAGCTGCTTTCGTTGCTGAAATGAAAAGTGAAATTTCTCAAATAGCGCGCCCAAAAACGCGCTCGATCGCTCGCTCAGATTCACGCCAAAATGCGCGCCCAGCTCCTTTTTCGCCTCCGTCATCTTGCTCCGCTTCGTTTAAATTTTGCAAATTATACTTAAATTTCGCGCACCGTCACTGAAAATCGTTGAAATTTCAGATCGCGCCGCAGAATAGTCGCTCGAAATAGAAGGCGTAAGCTAGCGTAATAGCGACGTTTAGAATCAAAATTCCGCTGAGCGTGAACTTTTGCGGGATTTTTTTGACGCCCGTTCGGTAGTAATACGGCAGGGCGTAGAAAAACGCGGGCAGCACGAGCAGAGCGATACCTAGCGGCATGCCGCCGATGCCTATCTCCGCACTGCGCACAAACTGCGCCATGGCGGGGAATTTAAGGGCGGCGAAAATGGCCGCTGCAAAGAGCAGTTGCACGCAGACGCAGTAAAATAGGTAGCGCGCGCCTATTAGAGCGTCTTTTAGCCATAGCCCGATACAGAAAAATACTAGCAAAAGAGCTAAAAAGACCAACAAGGGCGGATCCGCGAACATATCTGCCACGGCATACGCGCAAGCCGCGATGCACGCGCACGCCAAGAGGGCGAAACATAGATAAGAGCCTTTTATTTTCATCGTTTCTCCTGTAACTATGCAATACTTTCTAATTCCGCGTCGTATTCGGCATATGAAGCCAAAATTTTATCTCTCGGCTCGGTTTTTTTGCGTACGCATCCATAGTTAAATTTCGCTCTTTATCGCGGCGCGGATTTGCGGCAGGCGCGCCTTTACGAGCTCATAGACGAAGCTTTTGCTAAGCCGCTCGCCGCGCAGATGATCGCTTACGATCTTCATCATCGCCCACGGCACACCCGCGCGCTCGCAAGCGTTCACAAAAAACACGCTCTCCATATCATAAAGCGTAACGCAGTGATTTACGCGCCCGCAGGTGGCGTCTTTTGCCGTACACGGCGTATTTTGTATTGCGCGCGCTGCGGTATTCGTCGCAGCGCTACACTCACCTACCGCGATTTGTGAGGGTTTTATGCTCGCTAAATTTTGCGCCTCGACCTGCGTCGCGCTTTGTATTGCAGCTCGCGTCGCGTCGCGCGTGAAATTTTTTGTATCTGCTGCGCCGTTCGTATCTTGCGTTGGGGCTTGTGCGTTTATCTCGCCGCATGCCTCGATTGCTGCGACACTTGCCCCACGGGTCCGCTGCGCTGCGTTTAAAATTTTAGGCTCGCTCACGCAGATTAAATTTGCCCGCAGCTTACCGTCTAAACTCGCGCCGCAAAATTCACGCTCGCAAACTTTTTGAAATTTCGGAGCCTGCGTGCTGTGTTCCCCAACCTGCGAGCTATAAAATTTCGATCCGTCCTCGCCGTAAAATTCCTGCGCTGCCGTACCGTCAAAGTAAAAGGCCTCGCCGATTTGCACGCCTTTATCCGCGCAGCCGCAGACGCCTATGTTTAGCGCAAAGTCCACGCGCCGCGAAAGTAAAATTTCACCGAAGCGCTCTGAATTTTGCGCAGAGTTAAAATTTAAAATTTCAAAATTTTCAGTCGCATTTTGCGCGGAGCCGGTCTCTGCATCGCCGTCGCAGAGCGCGCCCGTATCCGAAGAATGCTTAAATTTCGCGTCCGCACCGCGTCGATCCTCGCGTCCAAATTTCGCATCCGTGTCCGCGCGAAGCTCGCGCCCGAATTCTGCGTCTGTATCGGCACGGCAAATAAATTCCGCGCCGGGTTCGCTCTTAAATCCTATTTCTATGCCGCCTGCAGCACCCACTTTAAATTTAGCCCCAAACCTCACGCCGCAGATGTATAGAAGCATCTGCTCGCCTGCGAACAGATCGCCATTGCGCGTAAGTTTAAAACTCTCGATTATCGCTTGGGCTTCGCAGCGCAAAGCCGTGCAGATTAGTATCATCGCCGCCCCTTCCAAAAGCGCAATTTTAACAATTTGAGCTATAATATAAGATTAATTTGGCACAAAAGGGCGAAAATGAATGATCTTATCACCATCACGGGCGCACGCGAGCACAATCTGAAAAATATAAATTTACAAATTCCAAAGGACAAACTCGTCGTTTTTACCGGTCTTAGCGGCAGCGGCAAGAGCACGCTGGCGTTTGATACGCTATATGCCGAGGGACAGCGCAGATACGTCGAGAGCCTAAGCAGCTACGCGAGGCAATTTTTAGACCGCGTAGGCAAGCCCGACGTCGATAAGATCGACGGTCTGACGCCTGCGATCGCGATCGATCAAAAAACGACGTCGAAAAACCCGCGCTCGACGGTGGGCACGATTACCGAAATTTACGACTATCTGAGGCTGCTTTATGCGCGCGTGGGGGTGCAGCACTGCCACAAATGCGGCAAGCCGATCTCAAAGATGAGCTCCAGCGACATCATCGCCGAGATTATGAAGCTGCCGCGCGGCGCAAAGGTGATCTTGGGAGCGCCCTTGGTGCGCGAGAAAAAGGGCAGCTTCGCCGATATGTTGCAAAGCTTGCGCGAGCAGGGCTACGTGCGCGCTCAGATCGACGGCGTGCTAGTGCGCCTTGATGAAGAGATCGAGCTGAGCAAGACGAAAAAGCACTCGATCAAAGTCATCATCGACCGCACGACCATCGACGAGGAAAATTCCATCCGCATCGCAAGCGACGTCGAAAAGGCGCTCAAGCTCAGCTTCGGCGAGCTTGAGGTGGAGATCGCAAATGCCGCCGAGCTTGGGCTCGCGCAGAGCCTGATCCACTACAGCGAGCATATGGCGTGCTTTGATTGTAAAATTTCATTCAAGCCGCTCGAGCCGCTCGCCTTTAGCTTCAACTCTCCAAAGGGTGCGTGCGAGAGCTGCGACGGGCTAGGGATAAAATTTAGCCTCGATCTGAGCAAGATCATCAACGAAAACGCCTCGATCGAGGGCGGCGCGATTAAAGTGATGTCGGGCTTTAACAAGAGCTATTACTATAAATTTTTACTCGGATTTTGCGAAGCAAACGGCATAAACGTCAAAATCCCGTATGCAAGCTTAAACGAGGAGCAAAAAAAGCTGATCCTCTACGGCAGCGTCAAAGAGATCGATTTTTACTGGAAAAAACATAAACTCGTGCGTAAATTTGAGGGCGCGATCAAATATGCCTACGATCTGCTCAAAAACGAAAGCGATCTGGACGATTATATGAGCGAAAAAATTTGCCCCGACTGCGGCGGACTGCGCTTGCGCCCCGAAAGCCTAGCCGTAAAGGTCGCAGATAAGGGCATCGGCGACGTGATAAATATGAGTATCTCAGACTGCGTGAAATTTTTCAGCGACGAGAAGCGGTTTTCAAATTTAAGCGAAAAGGACGCGCAGATCGCTGCGCCAATCCTAAAAGAGATCAACGAGCGGCTGTTTTTCTTAAAGGATGTGGGGCTTGGATACCTCACGCTGGGGCGCGATGCGCGTACCATCAGCGGCGGCGAGGCGCAGCGTATCCGTATCGCAAGCCAGATCGGTTCGGGTCTTAGCGGCGTGATGTATGTGCTCGACGAGCCTAGCATCGGGCTTCACGAGCGCGATACGCAAAAGCTCATCAAGACACTGCGAAACTTACAGGAAAAGGGAAATTCCGTAATCGTCGTCGAGCACGATAAAAAGACGATCGAGGCGGCGGACTTCGTCGTGGATATCGGCCCTGGGGCGGGTAATCTAGGCGGCGAGGTCGTATTCGCAGGAGACGTCGCGCATCTGCTTAAAAGCAATACGCAAACCGCGCTGTATCTGAACAACCAAAAGGAGATAAACTACCAAAAGCACCGTAAGCAGGAGCTTTGGCTAAGTATCAAAAACGTAAATATCAATAACATTCACGGCCTTTGCGCAAAATTTCCGCTGCGAAATTTAGTCGGCATCACGGGCGTTAGCGGCAGCGGCAAGAGCTCCTTGGTGCTGCAAACCATACTGCCTACCGCGCTTGAGGAGCTAAATCGCGCCAAAAAGGTGCACGCGGTAAAGGGCGCTAAAATTTCCGGGCTTGAGAGCCTGGATAAAGTGATCTATCTGGATCAAACCCCGATCGGACGCACCCCGCGCAGCAATCCCGCGACCTACACGGGGGTGATGGATGAGATCCGCGCGCTTTTTGCCGCGACGAAGGAAGCGCAGCTGCGCGGATACAAGATCGGCCGCTTCAGCTTCAACGTCAAGGGCGGGCGCTGCGAAAAATGCGCGGGCGAGGGTGAAATCACGATCGAGATGCACTTCCTGCCCGATATCAGCGTCGTTTGCGACGTGTGCCACGGCACGAGATACAACGCGCAGACGCTTGAAATTTTATACAAAAACAAAAGCATAGCCGACGTTTTGGCGATGAGTATCGACGAGGCGCTCGAGTTTTTCAAAGCCGTGCCCAAAATTTATCAAAAGCTAAAGACGCTCGCGGACGTCGGGCTCGGCTACGTTTCGCTAGGCCAACCCGCCACGACGCTTAGCGGCGGTGAGGCACAGCGCGTCAAGCTCGCCAAGGAGCTAAGCCGCACCGACACGGGCAACACGCTGTATATCCTGGACGAGCCGACGACGGGGCTTCATTTTGCAGACGTAGATCGCTTGGTAGCGGTGCTGCATCATCTGGTCGATCTGGGAAATTCCGTCTTTGTGATCGAGCACAATCTGGACGTCATCAAAAACTGCGATTACATCATCGACATGGGGCCCGAAGGCGGCGAGGGTGGCGGACAGATCGTCGCTTGCGGCACCCCAGAAAAGCTTGCGAAGGATTTTAAAAAGACAGGTAGCTACACGGGGGAATTTTTGGCGCAGGAGCTAGCGGCGATGAAAAGCACGAGGAAAAATAAACGGGGCTAAAACGCCTTATCGGGGGCAAGAATGGATCAGAGCAGGCTTGAGGAATTAAAAAGGCTACTACAAAAGCGACATCAAGAGCCGAAGCGGGGCTTGGAACAAAATTCTAACGGCGAAAATTTTAAAGTCACGAATTTTGAAACTCAGAATTCTGAAGCCTCAAATTTTGAAGCCTCGAATTTTGAAATCCTGAATTCTGAACCCCTGAATTCTAGGGCTCCAAATTCCGAAGCTTCAAATTCTGAAACCCTAAATTCCAATCCTGGCGCTTTAAATTTAAAAGCCGAATTAGAAGCCAAAGCGGATCAGAATTCTGCCTATGAAAACAACGCAGAGCCGCAAAATTTTATCTTGGATGATAGCGACTCTTTGCAGCAAAATTCCAAAGCCAGGGACTACGACAAAGAGCCGATAGTAATAAAAGATCATACTTATTACGAATTTATGATTTATCAATTTCCGGCGCTACTGGTAGGTTTTATTATATTTTTGACTTTTGCTACCATAGTAAATCCCGTTAGTCTTAAGACTTTTCGAATGCTTCCGTCTATATTGGTTTTATTGTTGACCGTAATTAGGGATAAAGACGGCATGTATTTTGAGTTTAAAAACGATAAAATTCTGTATTATTATAAAAACAAAATCCGTAAAATTTTCGAATTAAATAGTATAGGTGCGATGATAATTAGCTTTGATTGCAGACACAGTATGCGGGGCAAAGGATAAATTGGTTTATAAAAATAGCACTACTTCTTTGGATTTTATTAATTTTTGCCGCCGATACATACGATATGACAATCGGCGAAAGCATAACTGATATATTGTGTATTTTTGTTTTAGCCGCATCAGGAATTTTCGGAGCAAAGGCTATTATACATCTACGCAACGGCAGCCTCGGCTTTTTCGGTATTCACGATCAGCTCGTGCTTTATAAGGAAAACGCCGAGGTCGAGATACTAAATATCTTGATGGCAAATAAAGAGGAATATCTGCAGCTGAGAGATTATTTTATGCAGACGATGCAAAAAGATATAAGCAACCTGCAACGCACGATGTCGATTTTTAATGAAAAGATAGAATTTAGAAAGTTTAAATTTTAAAAAGCGTATGTTATGGAGCAAATTGAGAAGGCAAGAAAAATCTTAGCCATTGCGGCTAGATAATAGAATTTCACGCATCAAATTCCATCCCGCGATACGGCGGAATGGAATTTGAAAGCAGTTCGTAGTGAGTAAATCTAAAACAGAATTTTAAAATTTAAATCCCAAAGCCTTAGCCGTTATATCCTAAGCGGCGCATATTTGCGCACGCATCCTTGTAGCCGTAATAGCACGAGATGCGGTATAGATCGATGGCGTTAAATTTATTCTGCTCCACGCCCTCGCCTTTTTCAAGCATCGCCGCAAGCTTTTGGCATGCAGGGAAGTTCTGAGAGAGCGTGCACGCGGCGTTGTAGGCGTTAGCAGCCGAAGCATAGTCGCGCTTGGAATACATAGAATCCGCGAAATTTAAGCACATCGCGCCATTGCCGTTTTTGCACGCATCGCTTTGCACGACGCTGCCTTGTAGGTTCATCGCACGGATACCGTCTTGGACATCGGCAAAAGAATACTTGCCGCTTTTTGGCGCATCGACCGCGCTCTTTGGCGCATTGCTAACGCAGCCCGCCAAAAATACTCCAGCGGCGATCAAAGCTAGAATTTTTTTCATATTTTGCTCCTTAATTTTTTGAAATTTGGCGACCCAAAATGTAATAAGTCTCTTTGCCCGCGACCTTTTGCAGCTTGAGCTTAAATTTTTCCGACCAAGCGCTGATGATCTGCTCCACAGCGGTCTTGCGCTCCTCGTTGGTAGCGTCATTTTTGATCTTAAAATATGGGTTAGAATTGGACATCGCCACGTGCGCACCGTAAATTTTAAGCTTATCGTTCAGCCCCACGATGCGATCAAGCTCGTTATCCTCAAAATCACACTTCGATAAAATTCCTCGCAGCTGCGCGACCGTCGCGTCGTTTACGCTATATCCTAGCGCTAGCAAAATTCCATCTTCACTCATTCTCATCCTTTCAAAAAAATTTATTTGTTCGCTTGTGAAATCAAAACGCCTTCGATTATGCTTTTTATATCGCCGTCTAAAATCGCATCGGTTTGGCTATACGCCTCACCGCTACGGTTGTCCTTAACCTGCTGATACGGGAAAAGCACGTAGGAGCGGATCTGATGCCCCCAGCCGATCTCGCTTTTAGGCACGTTCTCGTCCTTCTCGCGCTGCTTCATCAGCTCAAGTTCGTAAAGGCGCGACTTTAACACCTTCATCGCCGTTTCTTTGTTTTTGTGCTGGCTTCTATCATTTTGGCAGTTTACTACGATACCCGTTGGGATGTGCGTGATACGCACGGCGCTTTCGGTTTTATTGATATGCTGCCCGCCTGCGCCGCTTGCGCGAAACACATCGACACGAATATCCTTCTCTTCGATATTTATCTCGATATCATCATTTAGCTCGGGGCTTACCATCACGCTTGAAAAGCTCGTGTGTCTGCGCCCTGCACTATCAAACGGGCTTACGCGCACCAGGCGATGGATGCCGTTTTCGGCTTTCAGATATCCGTAGGCGTTCTCTCCGCGCACGATGAAGCTGACATCCTTAAGACCCGCTTCCTCGCCCTCTTGAAAGTCCAAAACCTCGATCTTAAAGCCCTCTCGCTCGCAAAAGCGCAGATACATGCGGTATAGCATACTCGCCCAGTCGTTGCTCTCCGTACCGCCCGCGCCCGGATGGATACTGACGATAGCGTTTTTATCGTCGTTTTCGCCGCTAAGCATCATGGAAATTTCTAAATTTATGATCTTGTCCTCTAGTTCGTCCGCTTCGGCAAAAAGCGAGTTTATCGTCTCCTCGTCGTTTTCCGAGTTTGCCAGCTCATATAGAGCTTTTGCATCGTCTACGGCATTTTTAGCGTTTAGAAATTTATTTAAGATATTTGAAATTTTAGTTTTTTCCTTGCCGATGGCGCCTGCTTTTGCGATGTCCTGCCAGAGATTTTGATCGTTTTCAAGCTCCTCGATCTCTTTTAGGCGCGCTTTAATGTTCTCCGGTTTTACGACGCCAGCGATATTTTCGACTTTAGTATTTAGGGTTTTTAAAAGTTCCGTGTATTCGTAATTATCCAAAATTTAAGACCTTTTTATGCTTTTGGCGTGATTATAACATATTTTGGATTAAGGTTGTTTATAAAATTTTATTTAAGGCGGGCATTATTAAGCATTTATCTATTAGGGATATCAAAACCTGCTTAATATTGCCGTGATTAATCAGTTTAAGCTCCGTCGAGAGATCGGGCAAAGGGTCGTTTAGTAGCAGTTTTAGCTTTGCTTCTTCTAGCTTCAACTTTTTGCAATCGGCTTTTTTGTCTTCAAGCATAGACACCACTAGTCTTAGCTTTTCTTTTGTCATTTCGCTTTGCACGAAAGCACCTTATATACGATAATAGAGCATAAAAAAGCTGCGATAGAGCAGGCAAAATACGCCCAAATTTCTCCGATAGTTTTTTCAAGAAGCGCGTGCAATCCTAGCAAAAAGAAAACCAAGCCTATAATGCAAATCACGCCCGTAATTATATTTAGTAAAACCGAGTTGGCGCTCTTTAAAAAAGAGCGCCTAATATCGCTAGCTTGAGCGTCTACGAGCTCTACTACCGAAACTATAAATTCAGATATGCCGGCCATTATTTTTTCAGCAACCAAGCGAGCAAAAATCCGACACCCGCAGCGATAGCGACGCTTTTTATCGGGTCTTGTTTTATCGTGTCATTCACGCTTTCTATGCCGTCTTTGCCTTTAAGCCTTAGATCATCTATATACTTTTTGATCTCATTGCTATTTAGCTGATCTAGAATTTTATCTTTGGCAGACTCCGCACGCTCTGCACCTATGTTTTTGATGGACTTCATAATCTCTTTAAAATCCGCTTTTAAAGAGTCGATATCCTTTTTCAAAGACTCCAAATTTGTCTCTTGAGTAGCCATTTTCGCTCCTTTTGAAGTTTATTTTAGAGCTAAAGCTCGTGGTGGATTTTAGTACTTATTGATTAACGCTCGCTAAATAGACCGCCCTTTCGCGCTTAATTTATACCTTTAATATTTTTTGATATAATTGCCAGCCTTAATATTTTATATTGAAAAGAGAGAACAATGCAGATCATTAGAAGCGTAGAGGAGTTAAAAAGCTTCAGAGCATCAGCAAGCGGCAGCGTGGGCTTTGTACCTACGATGGGAGCTTTGCACGCGGGGCATGCGAGCCTCATAAAAAGGGCGCGAAACGAAAACGATATCGTAATCGTCTCCGCATTCCTCAATCCGGCGCAGTTTTTGCCCGGCGAGGATCTAAATAGCTACCCAAAAAACGAAGCGGGCGATATTAAAATTTGCGAGAGCCTCGATGTGAACGCGCTTTTTATCCCGACCGCGGATGAAATTTACGGCACGGAGGAGCCAGCGATCATAGCGCCTAAGCCGATAAGTGAAATTTTAGAAGGCAAAACGCGCCCCGGGCACTTCGACGGCGTACTTAAGGTGCTAAATAAGCTTTTTAATCTAACTCGTCCTAGCAACGTTTATATGGGTAAAAAGGACACCCAGCAGCTTTTCATCGTGCAGAAGATGGTAAAGAGCTTTTTTATGCCTATAAGTATCATCCCTTGTGAGATCGTGCGCGAGAGCGATGGATTGGCGCTTAGCTCGCGCAACGCTTATTTGGATGAGGAGGGAAAGCTTATGGCGCTTAAGCTTTCGCGCTCCTTGCTAAACGCCAGCTCGCTTATTAAAAAAGGCGAGATCAGCCTAAATATCATCCGCGAAAAGATGCTTAGCGTGCTTGAGCCGCTGGCGGTCGATTACATAGCGTTCGTGGATTACAAATTTAATGAAATTTCGCAGATCAAGCAAGGCGATACGATAATCCTGCTTGCCGCAAAGGTCGGCACAACCCGCCTTATCGATAATATCTGGCTGTAAAATGGCAAAACTCCATCTCGTTTCTCTAGGCTGCAATAAAAATTTAGTCGATAGCGAGATCATGCTTGGGCGCTTGCAAAACTATGAGCTCACGGATGAGCCTGCTAGCGCGGACGTGATGATCGTAAATACCTGCGGCTTCATCGCAAGCGCCAAGCAGGAGAGTATCCGCACGATTTTGAAGCTTAGCGAGCAGAAAAAAAGCGGCGCGCTGCTGGTCGTCACGGGCTGTCTGATGCAGCGCTACAAGGACGAGCTCATGCGCGAACTGCCCGAGGTCGATATTTTTAGCGGCGTTGGCGACTACGATAAAATCGATGAGATGATTTTAAAAAAGCAGAATTTATTCAACCCGGAAACATATCTGCAAAGTCCCGCGCTTACCTCTTCACGCGTGATAACGGGCTCAAACTACCACGCTTACGTTAAAATTTCGGAGGGCTGTAATCAAAAATGCTCTTTCTGCGCCATTCCGAGCTTCAAAGGCCGCCTAAAAAGCCGCAGTATAGACGACATCGAAGCAGAGGTGCGCGGCTTGGTAGCGCGTGGGTTTTACGATTTTAGCTTTATCGCACAGGATTCCAGCAGCTACGGCCGCGATCTAAGATGCGGCAAAAAGGACGGATCGAATTTTAAAGACTACCGCGATGAGTTAAATTCCGCAGTCTTTCGCGACGGGCAGAATTCCGATGGCTCAAGCGGCAGCGCGGCAGATAAAATTTCCGCTCAAAGTAGTAGGCTCTCCTGCAGTAAGGGCTCTGGCGGCGAGAGTGCAGACGACGAAAGAGTCCACGAGCAGGATATAGATCTAGTCGCACTGATAAAACGCATCGAAAAAATTAGAGGCGTCAAGGTCGCGCGCGTGCTGTATCTCTACCCCACCAGCACCGACGAGCGACTCATCCGCACGATCGTGGACTCACCCGTTTTCGCAAATTACTTCGACATGCCGATTCAGCACATAAACGACAAAATGCTAAGCCTGATGAAGCGCGGCGCGAGCGCGGCGCGGATCAAAGAGCTTTTAAGCTTAATGCGTGCAGCGCCTAATTCATTTCTGCGCACGGGCGTCATCGTCGGACACCCAGGCGAGACTGACGCGGAATTTGACGAGCTTTGCGACTTTTTGCAGGAGTTTAAATTTGATAGAATTTCAGCTTTTGCCTACAGCAAGGAGGAGGATACGGCGAGCTTTGCGATGTCGCAAATCCCTGCGCGGACAATTAGTCGCCGTCTGAATAAAATCGAAAAAATCACGCGCGAGGCAATAGATAGCAGCATGCGCGCACTCATAGGCAAAAAGATACCCCTAATAATCGAAGGCGCCAGCAGCGAGGGCGAGTTTTTTTACGGTGCCAAGCCTCTTGCATGGGACAAGGACATCGACGGCGAAATTTTAATCAACGAAAGCTACGTACAAAATCTAAAAGTAGGCGGTCTATACGAGTGCGAAATCACGGAATTTGCTGGCGATAGACTGCTTGCTCGAGTGCTAAAAAGCTCGCAAGGACAATGAAAAACTCGCCCGAAATTCCAAGCAAAATTCTAGCCTTGCTGCGGGCTGGCAAAAATCTGCTTGCCTTTTCTCACGGCGTCGATAGTACGGCGCTTTTTTACCTCTTAGACGAGGCGGGTGTGAAATTTGACCTTGCGATCGTGGACTACAACGTCCGCGCGCAGAGCAAGGACGAGATCGCCTCGGCACGAGATCTGGCGGCTAAATTTAACAAACAAATCTACGTAAAAAGCGTGCAGCTGGGCGAGTCAAATTTCGAGCACGAAGCGCGCGCGGCTAGATATGATTTTTTTGCCGAGATTTGCCGCGAGCGGGGATATGAAAATTTGATCTTAGCGCATCAGTTTGACGATAAATTCGAGTGGTTTTTGATGCAGCTTGGGCGCGGCGCAGGACTTAGCGAGCTGCTAGATATGCAAGAGCTAGAAGCCCGCGAGGACTACGCGATCGCTCGTCCGCTTCTAGGCGTGCGAAAGTGCGAGCTGGAGCGGTTTTTGCGTGAGCGAAACCTAAAATACTTCACCGACGAGACGAATTTAACGGACCGGTTTAAACGCGGATTTATTCGCGCGAAATTTAGTGAGCCTTTTTTGGACGAATACTTTAGCGGCGTGAAAAAAAGCTTTGAGTTTTTGGCGACCGACGCGTTAAATTTAGCTCCCGAGATTTCTAATCCCGCGCCTAAAATTTACCTCGTAAAACGAGGCACAAACGAGCTTCGCGGCGTCGATCAGGCGTGCAAGCGGCTAGGACTCGTGCTAAGCTTGGCGCAACGAAACGAATGCGCGCGCTGCCTAGAAAACGGCACGGGCTGCGTGCTAGGCGGCAAGGTAGCCGTCGGCGCGGGCAAAAATTTTATTCTCGTAACGCCCTATATCAAAGCCGCGATGGACAAGAAATTTAAAGAAGCGTGCAGGCGGCTCGCCGTCCCGCCAATAAACCGCGGATTTTTATTTGCTGAGGGCGCGGATCTTGCGCTATTTGAGGAGCTTTTATGAGCGTTTATTTTACTTCCGATCTGCACTTCGGCCACGAGCTGGTGCTTAAAAAATATCCAAATTTTAGAAAAGGCGCAAACGTAGCCGAGATGGATGAAAATCTCATCGCCGCTTGGAATGCGCTTGTTACACCCGAGGATCTCGTCTATAATCTCGGCGACGTCTCCTTTCACAAGGATTTTGCGCACACTTGCGAGTTACTTCGCAGACTAAACGGGCGACATTTTTTGGTGCTCGGCAACCACGATGGGCGCATCGCTGCGATGAAAAACAAGCTGTTAAGCCAGCACAAGGCGGACGGTAATTTTATGTTTGAGCAGATCGTAGGCTACGCCTTTGTGCGCCTATCACATAAGAGAGCGGCTCTATCTCACTACCCGATGATCGAGTGGGCAAACTGCCATTATGGCGCGCTGATGCTCTACGGTCACCTGCACGCAGATATGGCTGAAGTTTCGGGCAGGGCGCTAAACGTGGGCTTTGATCTGCACGGCAAAATTTTAAGCGAAGACGAGGTGTGGTCGTATCTGAAAGATATCCCGCCCAAGGCTCATCACGCAAGCGAGCTAGAGGGCATTAGCGAGAACGACGATGTGGAGCAAAGGCAGGCTTTGATAGAAAATTTTTTACGCAAAATTAATCGGGATTCGTGAAAAAGACAAAATTTACGGCGCAAGACAGGCCCTTTGCGGCAAATAAGTTTAAATTTAAAAGCGAGCCGTTAAATACGGATGATTTTACCTAGTCAAAATTCCATTATGTAACGCGAGATAAATTTAACAAAACGCAACCGCGAACAAGCAACTAAATCGTATCAAGCAAGCGCAATATTGCAAAGATAAAATTTTAAAATTCTGCCTAGGTGCGGAGCGAAAAATTTGATCTAGCGGGCTTCCAGCATCGCGATTTTGTTGATGTAATCGGCGAAATTTAGATTTATCAAATTTGTTTTGATGAAGATGCGCGTGAAAATCACATAACCGATCTCGTTGCTGAGCGTGCCGTCGGAGTAGATGAAAACGTTGGTGAGGAACTCGCTATTTTCGGATTTGTAGAAGGTCTCGATCTGAAAATTTAAAAGCTCGTAAAATAGCTCGTCCGCGTCGCTCATCGCCGCCTGCATCTCCTCGTCGATACGCATTATATCGGCGTAGAGCACGCGTTCTTGGTTGGCAACGACGAAACATGCGCGGTTATTAAATTTCAGTGCGAACATCGCCATGTTTTCAAAATCGCTTTGATTTTTTAGCAAGAAGTATAAAATTTTAAATAAACTAGCGTGCGAGCTAAATTCTATTCCAAAAGTCTCATCCGCCGCCTGTGCACTTGCGCGAGGAAATTCCACTATGAAGCTATCATCGACTTTTTGATAAATGCTATTTTCTTTAATCATATAATCTTCGTTAAAATGTACCCTTTGATTTTCGTCGTCTATCAGTACGCAAGAGATTAAATTTTTATCACTCAGATCCGCAAAGCCCGCTAGCGAGGTAGCCAGATCATTTTCTTGCGCGATGGGAAAGCGATCGGATTTCTCATCCAAAATTCTTTTGCCAAAGCCCAATTTTCTATAAAAAAACTCGCATGCGTCGGCACTTTTAGCGACGCCGAGGAATGATTTTGCTTTAAATAGTGCCATTTTTTCTCCTAAAATTGCAATTATATCGAAACACTATTATTTCAAACTAAAATTTAATGTCCTGCTCAGCGCTTGCAAAAAGCAGTTGCCTGATCGCCTCTTTACCTGCTTCGGTACTAAGCCCCGCCAAATTTAGCGGCGCGCTAAGGCTGTAATTTATGCGCGAAAACGGCTTTGGCAACACCATCTCGTCCCAGCTGCGAAATTTCCAAAAACTGCTCGCTTCGTAATTTAGCGCGTAAATGTCTAAGTTTAGCCGCTGCGCAAGGATCACGGCACCGTCGGCGACGCTGTGAAGGGGACCGCGCGGACCGTCGGGAGTGATGATGACGTCGGTGCCGTTTTTTATCTCTTTGATCGCACCCATAAGGGCTTGCGCGCCGCCCTTAAAGCTACTGCCGCGGATCGCGCCGATACCGAAATGCGAGATCACGCGCGTAATTATCTCGCCGTCTTTGTGATCCGAGATGATGACCTTGGCACGCCTCTTGCTGCCGAAATCCCGCAGCCACCAGCGCCTATACGCAAAGCTCATCATCGCCAGTCTTCCATGCCAAAACACGACGACGCAGGGCTTTTCGGGCAGCTTCGTAGGGGTAAATTTAACCCTGCACGTTAAAAAAATGCACCAAATCAGGATAAAAATGAGATATTCGGCGATGCGGAAAAACAGCCGCTTTTTAAGCGATAACTTTTCCATAAAGCGCCATTCTGGCGGTCTTTTCGACACGTACTCTGTGCGTCTTGCCTAACAGCTCCTCGCCGCCTTGCGCACAGATTAGAAAATTTGAAAAGCTTCTACCGCACGCAGTGCCGCCCTCTCGCAGCTCCTCGAAATACACGTCGAAAATTTTATCTTTTTGCGCCCTTGCGATCTCGTCTAAAATTTTAATGTGAGCGCTTTGCAGCCTGCTTAGCCTTTCGCTTGAAATTTCATCATCCAGCGGCTTTAAATTTGCTGCTGGCGTGAGCGGTCTAGGGCTAAATTTAAAGGAAAAAATCTGCTCAAATCTCACCGCTTCCAATACTTCCATCGTCTCGGCAAAATCCTCCTCGCTCTCGCTAGGATAGCCCACGATGATGTCGGTGCTAATCGCCACGCCCGGGCAGCTTTGGCGCAGTTTAAGCGCGCGGTCCAGATACCACTGCTTGGTATATCCGCGCTTCATATCGCGCAAAACCTTGCTAGAGCCGCTTTGCAGCGGCATATGCATCGATTTGCAAATTTTAGGATTATTGCAAAAAACGTCCAAAAATTTATCGTCCATATGCAGCGGATGCGGACTGGTAAAGCGGATGCGCTCGATGCCCTCTATCTCGCTAAGCCGCACGAGCAGGTCGCTGAAGTCGATTTTTTCGTGCGCGCTCGAAAAGCGCTTGCCGTAGTTATTGACGTTTTGACCGAGCAGAAATATCTCTTTGGCGCCGCGAGCGGCGGATCTTTCGGCTTCGCGCAAGATGATTTGAGCGGGAATCGAAATTTCATCGCCCCTAGTCTGCGGCACGATGCAGTAGGAGCACTTTTTGTCGCAGCCGATCATTATGTTTATGAAAGATTTATATGGCGAGCTCGCAAAATCGCCGAAGGCAAACTCGCTCTCGTCGTAGTTTATGTCCGTGCTGATAAATTTTGGCGTACGTACGGCTTGCGAAATTTTAGATACGTTTCTGGCGCCGAGTACGAAATCCACGAATGGCGCGCGTTTAAAAATCTCTCCGCCCAGATGGCTTGCAGTGCAGCCGCAAACGCCGATTTTAGAGCCTCTTTTTCGCGCTTTATCGAATGCGCCGATCTCGCTGAAGAGCTTATGCACGGGCTTTTCGCGCACGGAGCAGGTGTTTATTAAGATCAGATCCGCAATATTTACGTCGTCGGTAATCTCGTAATCTTGCTCTTTTAGCTGCGCGATAATATGCTCGCTATCGCGCACGTTCATCGCGCAACCTAGGGTCTGGATGAAGAGGAGTTTGCTCAAAGGATATGCACCTCATACATATACTCGTTTTCGTTCAGCCCGTATCGCACTATGCGCTGATACACGCTAAAACCCTTAGTGTCGAAAAAATCCACCAAAGCGGCTAAATCTTTTTGAGAATTTTCTCTATCCAGATAAAATATTTTTTGTCCGCTCTTTTCTACTTGGGCTTGCAAATCCTCGATCTTAACGCTTTTTGGCTTAGAGGCAAGCTCCGTTCTGGCAAGTTTTAGCTGCATGATCTATCCTTTCATTTATGTTTTAAACCCGCGAGTTTAGCGAAATTTAGATAATAATTCGTTTAAATAAAAATAAAGTCAAAATTCCATATAATACCGCACTTCAAAATTTAAAATCCAAATTTAGTAGCACGAAATCAAATCTTAAGGAAAATTTATGGAAAAAATCACCGACATCATCGAGTCGATTGCAAATGAAAAGGGGCTTGAGCCCGCAGACGTCAAAGAACGCGTCAAAACGGCGTTCATCCAGACCGCAAAAAGACTTTTCGGCGAGGAGTATCTCTACGACAGCGAAGTCGATCCGCAGACCAAGCGCGTCAAGCTTTACCAAAAAGTCCACGTCGTCGCAGATGATGATGAGCGGCTCGGCGATCACAACTTCATCGCGCTTAGCGAGGCCAAAAAAATAGGCGAAAACGCAGAGATCGGTGATGAGCTAAGCTACGAAATAAATATCGAAAACCTCGGCCGCACGGCTTCCGGCGTGCTAGCTAGAGAGCTAAATTTCCACATCCAGAGGCTACTTGAAGAGAAAATTTTTGAAAACTATAAAAGCAAGGTAGGCACCCTCACCCACGGCACGGTCACCAAGATCGATCACGACGGCACGACCTACGTAGAGATCGAGGATACGAAGGCTTTCATGCCGCAAAAAAACCGCATCAAGGGTGAAAATTTCAAAGTGGGCGACGTGCTGCAAGCCGTCATCAAAAACGTAGCCATCGACAAATCCCACGGTATCAGACTGGAGCTTTCGCGCACTAGCCCGAAATTCCTAGAAGCCCTGCTCGCCGCCGAAGTCCCCGAGATCAAAGACGGCAGCGTCATCATCCAAGCCTGCGCTAGGATTCCGGGTAGGCGCGCTAAGATCGCACTTAGCGCAGTCTCGCCAAATGTCGATCCGGTAGGCGCTACCGTCGGCAAAGGAGGCGCTCGCATCGACGCGGTGAGTAGATTTTTAAGCAAAAATTTGCAAGACGGAAGCGGCGGTGAGAGCATCGACGCGTTTGAATACTCTGCAAGCCCCGAAATTTTGATCACTCGCGCGATGGCGCCCGCGATCGTAAACTCGGTCAAAATAACGCAGGACGGCAAGGCGATCGTCTACGTAAACCCCGATCAAAAAAGCAAAGCGATCGGCAAAAACGGCCTAAATATCCGCCTCGCCTCGATGCTGTGCGGCTGCGAGATCGAGCTTATCGAAACCGGCTTGGCGAGCGAGAAAAAGGTATCCAAGGAAGAAGGTCTTAAAAATCTCGAAGCGCTTTTCGGCGAGCTGTAGAGACGAAGCGCACTTCGCTTTTTTAAAATTTGGCTATTGCGTGTTTCATCGAATTTACGTCTGACAAATTTTGCGAATTCTACGTTTCGAGGATTTTTATAAAGAAGCACAATTCTATTTTATAGATAAAATTCAACCTTGAAATGAAAATCCAAGAATTCGGTAGTCAAAGAAATTTCATAAATTTAGCTAGTCAAATTTTATAAGTATATGGAATTTATAGTACTTGGAATTTCAAGAATTTTAGTGTCAGAATAAAATTTTAAACTGAAGAATTTTACGACACAAAAATTCTATATCCAATCCTATCTGCACCCGCGCACGTATTTTAATCGACGCGAAATTTTAAAATTTACACAGCGCGCAAAATTCCAGCCCAAGCTAGGTCGTGCCTACCACTCGTATAAAATTTCAACGCCGCCGTAATGCCAAAACGCCTTCGGCGAGAGGTATTCGCCGCCCAGGACAGCTAGGTTGAGTTCGAAATACTGCGGCGAAAATTCCGTTATTTTTGAAATTTCCTGCTCAAGCAGCGTCGTGCAGTAGAGGTTCGCTTCGCCGCGAGGTCTTAACGTAAAACTCTCGCCGACGCGCCTAAGTAAAGAAGCGGCGAGGCGCGCCTTTTGCTCCTCGCTTAAAAATTTCATCCGCACCGTGCCAAAGTCTCGCGCATGCGCCAAGAACTCGCGCATCGAAACAGCCGCGACGCCATCTAGCCCGCCCTCGCCCGTTACGGCATGCACTACCAAAAGCGGGCGCTCGCGCACGATCATGCCTACGTGCGAGTATTTAAAATCCGTCGTAGCCGCGATAATGCGGCTGTCGGTAACGTCACCCAGGCGAAAGACGAGATCGCCCGTGCGTAGATTTGATAAAATTTCATCCGGCACCCGCAGCGGCTCTTTTGCCGTAGGCGCGCGCGTGAGCATCCAAAGCTCGCCGAATGCGCCTAGAGCGAAGGTCAGGCAGACGAGAAGCTTTTTGGCTAAAGCACAACCTTCCATTTGCCGTCTTTTTTGACGAGTTTAACGCTCTCGGTGCGGTTCGTGCCGTTTTTAAAAGACACGACGACTTTCACGAGCGCTGATTTCTCGTCGCTATTTTGCAGCTCGCCCGAGACGCCTTTTAGCCCGTCGCGCTTGGAAGCCTCCTCTTTGCCGGCACCTGCCATTTGCATTAGTTTGCCGTTTATCATCTGCATAGAGCCGTCGTCCGATCTGTCCTTGTCGGGTATGTCTATAGCATCCACCAAAGTCTTAGAATCGCCCTCGTATAGGGCTCTGATGAAGTCCTCGGCTACGCCTTTCGGGTCGCTGCCGCAGCCCGCTAAAACGAATATCGCGATGAGCGCGAGTAGAAATTTTTTCATAAGCTCTCCTCGTAGAAATTTTGAGATTCTATATACAAACGATAAATATTTTTTTAAATTCAGATCTTTCTACTCGGGGGAATTTATATCGCGTTTGGATTTGCGAAGGCGTATTCGGTCGTGCTTTTGCTGAATTAAAATAGAATTTTGCATTCGAAGGGAAACTCGTCTTGCCTTGGTAAAATTTTATCTTGCCAAAGCGAAATTTTATGGCAGTTTCTGCGAACCGTATCTTGCGACACACCACTCAAACGGCGCCCAAACTCATTCGGTAGCGCGTGAGGCAAGCTTTGCTTGTCGGAACTAAAATTTAACTGTATTTTGCGACTAAAATTTTAAAATTTAAATGCCGCCTTCGTAGGATTGCTCGCTTGCGATTTAGCTTTTTGCTGCGACGCTCGCGAAATTATAAGGAAATTTTACCTAAATAGGGCTATAATCCAATAATTCATTTCATAAAGGAATATCATGGAGACATGGGCGGTTTGGGCACTTGCATCAGCAACCTTTGCGGCGCTGACCGCGATATTTGCTAAAATCGGACTCGAAGGGATCAACTCTCACTTTGCGACTTTTATTCGCACGATCGTCATCGCCTTTTGCCTCGCCGCATTCCTGTGCTACGCTAAAGCCTGGCAGCCGTTATCTAGTCTAACCCCTCGCAACTGGGTATTTTTGATACTAAGTGGGCTGGCGACGGGTGCATCGTGGCTAGCGTATTTCAAAGCCCTACAAATCGGCAAAGCCTATCAAGTAGCACCAATCGATAAGCTAAGCGTGGTACTCGTTGTAATCATCGCCGTGATATTTTTAGGCGAGCGCCCGAGCCTTCGCGAATGGCTTGCGCTAGCACTAATCGGCGCGGGAGTGATGATGCTGGCGTTTAAATAGGGTAAAATTTGCTTAAATATACTCTTATAGTCTTTTTTAGCCGCTACGCTCGCGTTACGCCATACGCTTTGTTGTAAAATAAACCCACTGCCGCTTCTGCAAAATTGCCGCCCTAAACCATTATGATTTCTTATGGCTTGACTTTAGCCTACACGATTTCAGGCATTATCTGAAACGCGCCGGCAATAGATTTGCCAATACCTTGCTGTAGTTAGGCGGTCTTTAGGGTAATTTTAGTTCTGCTTAAAAGTAGTGAGATTGAAATTTATGAGAAATCAGGAATTTACACCTTAAAATTCCAAAAAATATCGGCTCACCGTACCATAAAATAAAATCGCATCCACAAGTTTAAATCGAACTGTAAACTTCTAAATCTACAGTATAGTCGAGTAAGCTAATTACGCAAGATTCGAATTAAAATCTTGCACACTTTCTTAGCTCCACCTAAATCTATGCATTTGCTACCTAACCCTTGCAATCGCCGCAAGCGCTAGACTTGTAGAATAATAAGCTAAGGTCGGGAGAAATTACTCTCCCTTACCCTTCTTGCCCCTCTTACCTTTAGCCTTAGATGATCCCTCTTCTTTAGCTTCGTCTTTC
>NZ_CALKZP010000014.1 GCF_938002845.1 uncultured Campylobacter sp. | reverse complement strand
AAAGACGGTTTTTACGAGATCGCAAAAGGCTAGGGCGTTAAATTTTAAAAGCTCTTTTGCGGCGCACCGCGGCAAAAAGCGGCTTGCATTTTGGCGTCATCGCAGGCGGTGCCCGCCGTACGCAAGCTAGAGAGGCGGCGCAAAGACAGCGCGTTTAAATTTAATGCCGAAGCTGCGTTGCCATAGATAGAGCGCTTGCCGCACGCGAGCTAAAGGCAGCGCAATGCTAGCTAGCGTTAAATTTAGCGCCGAGTTGCGCCGCTGCCGCAAAGATACCGGCGCACCAGGTTTGGGAAGCGATCCTGCTGCGCGGGGTGCTGATCTTTAAATAGGCCAAGCTGCGCTCAAAAGCGTCGCTAAATTATGAAATTTATACACACGGCGCAAAGATACAGACCCTAAACGGCGCTTTTTAGTACCGATGGATTATTGAAGCAGGCCTAATGGATAGCAAAAGCGGACTTGGCTCCGCAGGAGATCGCGAAGCGCGCCTTAAATTTAGCCTGCTTGCCGCGCTTGCTTGGGTTTTTCATTCATTTTGGTGGATTTTATCGTCCGCACGCCGATGCGCCTCATACGTGATATTTGCGTGCTCAAAGAGCTGCGATCGGATAGTATAAACGCCGCGAAATTTTATCGCATACTTCGGTCTTTAAATTTAAAATTTAGCTCGCAGAATTTGATTGCGCCGAACTTTAGCGCGGATTGCGCTAAAAGCCCCGGGCTATAAATCGTCGCAACCTATTAAATTTTAATTCACACTCGTTTCGCCGCGATAAAATTCTATGGAATTTTCCCAGTACTAGCTGTAAAATTTCAAATCGTTATGCGTCTTGTGGAGACGCTAAAATTCTGCCGTAATAGAATTTCGCAGCGGAATTTTGCGCCACGCCTGCGTATCTGCTAGAGCAAGCTTTGGGCGATAAAATTTTACGGCAGAGCTGCGGGCAAAATTCTAAATTACAAAGTAAAATTTTGCCCGTAAAGTCTACTGCGCGACTACTTTATCGATCCAGTCAAAAAGCTCCTCAAGATCGTAATCTCCACCGTGTCCTTGCCCCCAAGGCACGGCAAAATCGACGTTCTTGCCCGCATTTTGCAAGCTAAGCGCCAAAATCGCGGGGATCGCAAGCGCCGTATCGCGATCGCTCGCGCCGTGTCGGATGCGGTAATGCTTCGCGCCGTTTTCGTTGCGCACGAGGCTCATCGCATCCATCATCTCTACGATCCGCGCATCTGCGATTAGCACCCCTTTGGCGGGGTCATTCATCGCGCTAAAATCCGTAAAATGCGCCGCGTTAAATTTAGCGCCGCCGAACAGCTCGTTTTCGGGATTTTCAAGCGCAAAGCCGTCGAATGCGGGCGGGGTCTTGGCGCGCGGCTCGGAGGTCGCATAGCCCCAAAAAAGCATATGCGATTGGGGTGCATCATCCTTGATCTTGGCGGCGAGGTATAGGGGCGCCTTCGCGCGCGGATTTTTCGCCGCAAAATTAGCAAACGAGGCCGATACGAGCCCGTTTATGTAATCTTTGAAGCTGCCGTCGCCGTTTTTATCCAAGCTTAGCGTGCGGCCGCCTCCGTCCTTTAAGCTTAGCGAGTTCAGATAGGCGGGGAATTGCGCCTTTAGCTCGTCTGAAATTTTAATCTGCGCCGCGCTTAGCTTCCCGCTTAGCATCTTGCGCGCGGGCTTTGCGGCGCTTTGATTTGCGCCTTTTTTGGAATTTGCTTTTAGATCGCCGCCGCTAGAATTTTCGCCGCGCTCGTTAAATCCCGCTGCATCAAGGCCACTAAAATCCATCTTTTCATATTCGCTCTGTGCGCCGAACATCCACTCATACGCCGCGTCCGCGTGCTTCAGATTTGTGATCGGGCAGTATGCGGACGCCGCGTAAATTTTATCGCTAGCCTTCGCAGCGCCCAGATCGTTCAGATACGGCTCGTACGCAGCCTTGTCCCCGCTCGCGCCCAAAAGCGCCGAGAGCGCTCCGCCCGCGCTCGTGCCGTTTGAGACGATCTTGTTCGCGTCCCCCGGCATCGCCGCGTCGTTAAATTTCAGATACCGCACGGCCGCCTTTAGATCGACGATTGCCGCGGGCGCCTTACCGATATAATCGCCGTTTGCGCCCTTTAACGTACGTCCGCGCGCGGCGGGAGCGGCTACGACGTAACCGCGCGAAAGCGCCGTAGCGATCGCGTTTGGCTTGCCGCTTTCGTCTATTTTGACCTCGCCCGCTTCGCCCGGCATGTAGCCGCCCACGCCGTTTGGCAAAAATATAGGCGCGCTCGCGGCGTCAAATTTGCCGCTCTTGCGCCCCTCAAAATACTGCTGCGGGATGAAGATATTCATGCTCTGATAGTGCGCGCTTACGGGTTTTGCGACGTAGATTATGTTTTTGTAGGCGCGAAATTTTATCTTTTTGCCGCCTACGATCACGCTTTCTTGCGTGAAATTTGCGGCGTTAAATTTCAGATCTACTTGCACGCTCTGCGTCGTCGCGACCTCGGCGTTTAGGCTTAGCGTGCCGCAAAGTATCGCGGCAGCGCCTAAAGCAAGGGATTTCTTACTCATTGAAGTATCCTTTATATTTTAATATTGCCGTTTTTTAGCCCTTTAAGTAGCTTAGTGACAAAGCTAATTTTAGCAAAACTCGGCGAATACTTAAATCCGCTGCGCGCCTAAATTTTGAAATTTAAACGCAAAGGCATCTGCAAGTTGAAAGGAATTTTAAACTCGAAGTGTTATTTTAGTGGGCATTTGCGATCCGCCGCCGTAAATCCGGCTGCATTAAATTCCGCTCGTTAATTCATAAGCTTGAGCTGCGTTTCGAAGGCGGATTTGGGGTAGAGGCCGATGAGTTTTTTGACCGCTCTGCCGTTTTTATCGTAGATCACCGACGTAGGAGTGCCGAAAATGCCGCCTACGATGGTTTCAAAGTATTTCACCGAGCTCGCGCCGCTGACGCTTGGGAATTTTATCCCCTTTTCGCGAGCGACCGCGGCGTCGGCTTCCAGACCTTTACCGTCGCCCAAAACGCCGATAATCAGCGCATCGCCGCTAGCTTGCAGCTCGTTTAGCACAGGCACTTGGGCTTTGCACGCGCCGCAGCCGCTAGTGTAGAAAAACAGCACGAACGGCTTGTCGTTGCCCTCAATCTTTAGTGTGCGCTCGGAGGGGTCGAACTTGGAGGCGAGCGAGGCGCCGTCGCTGCTTAGATGGTGCTTCCATCCGTCGCAGCCTGCGAGCAGTAGCGCGAACACGGCGGCAGCAACTTTTAAATTTAAAAATTTTATCATCTAAAACCCGCCTTCGGGCGCGCTAAATTGGCCTTTAAATTTGCGTTTGAAATTTTAAAATTTACGGCGCGATCTGGGCGGAAATTTATATCGTGACCCGCGCCTAGGCGTATGTTGCGATCCGCGTCGAAATCTGTGCCCGCCGTGGTGTTTCGGCTTTTAAAATTTAGAATTTTAAAATTTTTACCCACTCCGCTAGGCTTCGCAACGGCGCTTGATCTTTCTAGGCAAGCAGCTTCGGCGGGACGTGCGTAGCAAAGAGCCGCACCTGCTCGCGCGAGCCTTAAGCGAACCCGAAAATAGCGCGGGCGGGCGGTGAAATTTTTAAATTTTAACGTAGCTCTATTTTTCATCATACGGGCTAAATTTTACGCATCGGAATTCTGTGCGCCCGAATTTTCGGCATCGGAATTTTGGTTGCTTAAATTTTTAGCGCTTTGATCCTCGCCGCCGGAATTTTGCGAGGCGGGATTTTGCTTGCTCGCAGCTTCGGCGCTAGAGCTTTGCGAAGCGCTTTTGTTTGGATCGCAATCTGAAATTTTATCTTGCGAGCCGAGATTGTGCTTCATCGTGCTTTGATCCAAAAGCTCTATTCGATCGAGCTTGCCGTGTCTTAGGCGCACCACTTTGTCGGCAAATTTACCGAGCTCTTCGTTGTGCGTAACCAAAAGCAGCGTCTTGCCCTCGCTGCGAAGCGTCTGAAAGAGCTGCAAAACCACGCACTCGTTGGCCTCGTCGAGGTTGCCCGTAGGCTCGTCGGCAATGATTATATCGGGGTCATTGATGAGTGCACGCGCGATGCAGACACGCTGCTGCTCGCCGCCGCTAAGCTCGCTAGGGCGGTGCGTGATGCGGTGCGCGAGCCCTACTTTATCAAGTGCCGCCTTGGCGCTGTCCTCGTCCACGCAGCTGTGGTAGTATTGATTTAACATAACGTTTTCGACGGCCGTTAGGTAGGGGATAAGGTGAAACTGCTGAAACACGAGGCCGATCTTTTTACGGCGAAATTCTAAAATTTGCTCGTCGTTTAGCGCGCTCGCGTCGGCTCCGCCCAGGATATATCTGCCCGCGGTGGGGGTGTCCATCAGGCTTAGGATATTTACGAGCGTGCTCTTGCCGCTGCCGCTTGGGCCCATTATGCTGACCCACTCGCCGCTTAAAACGTCGAAGCTGATATTATCGAGAGCTTTAACCTCGCCGAAGTATTTGCAGATGCCTTCAAATTTTAAAATTTCCATGTCATTCCCTTAATAGATTCGCTAAATTCGGATTCAGCGCCTTTTTGATCGGATAGTAGCTTGCCGCGAGCGCAAAAATCAGGCTCAGCACGACCGCCGCAAAGAGGCTAATCAGCCTAAAATCCACGCTGCTTGAAAATATCAGATGCCCCAGTAAGATCGCGAGCAGGTATCCCACGAATACTCCAGCTAGCGAGCCTGCGACGCAGACGGTTAAAATTTCGCTCAGGATTAGGTGGAGCAAATTTTGTTTGCTCGCGCCGATTGCACGGATGAGCGCGAACTCTTTGATCCGCGAAAGCAGGATCGAGCTAAGGCTCGTGTTGATGCAAACCGAGGTGATCAGAAGGATCGTAATGCCGATAAGAAGCATCAAAAGCTTGATTTTATTTAAGATGATGCCTTGGGTCTTGGATACCTTGCCGATCGGCGCGAAGCTCATTTGAGCGTCGCTTAGGCTTTTTGAAATTTCGCTAAGCTGCTTAAAATCGCCGCTTACGATCGCTTCGGCGTAATTTACCTGCGCAGGCTGATTTAAAATTTTTTGCGCCAGCGCCAGCGAGATTAGCAGCATACCGTCCTCTTTCTGCCCGTCATAGACGATGCCTTTTATCTTTACCTTGCTTGTTTCGTTTGAGCCGATCGGCGTGATCTCGATACTGTCGCCGAGCTTCGCGCCCAAAAGTTTGGCGAGATCCTGCCCGATGAGCGCGTTTTTATCGTCGAAATCCACGCCGATAAACGAGCCCTCTTTAAGATCCAAAAACGGCATAGTATCGCGCAGAGAGGAGAAATTCACTCCCATGATGATGCCTGAGTTTACGCCTAAATTTGCGCTGCCGAAAAGATATTTATTCGCGCTTTTTAGAGCTGGAATTTTAGCAAATTTCGCATCGAGCGCCGCTTCGTCCATATGGGAATTTTCTAAATTTGCGGGGCTTACGATTAAATTTGCGCCGTAGCTGTTTAACTCGCTGGCGACCTTTTTATCGATGTCGGCGTAGATATTTACGAACGCCGCGCAAACCGCGCTGCCTAGCATGATCGCGACGAAAATCACGAAGCTGCGAATGCCGCTGTTGATGATACTTTTAAAGATCGCGCCTCTAAAAAATGCGCCGTTATTTCCTACCATAAAGCACCTCCGCAGGCAGTAGCTTGATCACTCCGCGTAGCGGCAAGATCGAGCCGATAATGCAAATAAGAAGTCCAAAGACGATGCTAAGCGGAAAGACCATCAGCGACACGCCGATAAAGGAGCCGAAAATTTGATACGCGATCGCCCAGCTAAGCGCATATCCCACGACTGCACCCACGAGTGAGCTTGCTACGCAGATGACAAAAATTTCGGCGGCGAACTGGATATAGATCATAAAGTTACTTGCTCCCAGCGCCTTAAGCAAGCCGATCTCCTTTTTGCGCTTATAAATTTCGCTGCTTAGCAGGCTTGTGATGCAGATGCTTGAAATCAGCAGCGACAGAATGCTTACGACGCCCATTAAATTTTGAATCTTCTTCGTGATGCCGCTTTGAGCTTCGCTGACGCTAAGCACCGCCTTGGCGCTTGCGTTTGGATACTCCTCGGTGATCTGATATGCGATGGAGCTAACGTATGCTGAGCAGTACCAGGTGTCGTATTCTGTGGCGTCTAGATTATCGAGACTCCTTCTTGCCTTTACGGACAGATCGTCTTCCGGGATCGTCATGGCGCTAACTTCTGCCTTGGCGATGAGACCCTCTTTGTGCATTAGCTTTTGTACCAGAGATAAATTTGCGATCAGCTTTTTGGCTTCATCCTCCGCGCCGTGCAAAATCCCAACAACCTTAACCTCATAATCTCCAAGCTTAACCGTATCGCCGATCTTTAGCCCAAGCCCGTCTCCTGCAAGCACCTCGTCATCGGCACCGTCTTTTACCCACTGTCCCTCTACGCTCCAAAACGGATAGAGCGAGCGCACGCCCGATCTGAAATCAGGCTCGTCGCTAACTCCTACGTCCTTTTCGAAGTATGTCCCCACGACGTCGTAATCTCCCGCGCGGGTAGTTAAAAAGGGCGCAAAGGCGGTGATATTGTTGCGCCAAAAAATTTCTTTGATCTTATGCAGCTCGCTCTCTTTTAAGAAATCGTCATTCTTAAGCGGCGAGTATTCGCGCCCGCCGATCTCAATACTTAGGCTTTGCGAGCGCGGTAGCACGACGATATTCGAGCCGTAGCTACGTAGCTCCTTAGCGACCTGATCGCCAATTTTTAGCGTGATATTTAGCATGCAAGCGATCAGCGAAACCGATAAAAATATCGTCAAAAACGCTAAAATTTTGCTATCCCTGGAGTTTAAAATGGAGGATTTGATGATGCGTAAAAACATTATTTAAGCTCCTTTAGCGTGCCGTTTTCATCTACATAGCGCTCGGGATGCGCGGTAAAGGCGTTTGCATTCGCTTCGCTTTCGAAAAAGTAGGTGCGTCCGTAGTAAAGATAGCTAAATTTAGAGGTGTTTAAAATTTCTTTTCTGCTGACCGGATCGATCACCTTTTTATCCACAATCTCCGAGAAATAGGACGCGCCGTCTTCAATCGTCTTAAGCGCGATGACGATATTTTGCCCCTCTAGCTTATAATCCAGCGGGATCGGATTGCAGCCGCCAAGCTTGCCGACGCTCGGCAAAAAGATACGCACGTTGCAAGCGATGCAGATGAGCTCATCGCCTTTTTTGATATAGCCCATATCGCCGCAGATCGAGCACGCATCAAAAACCGCGACCGGGACAAATTTGTCCGTGAAGCGGTTTAGTAGAAAAAATCTAACCTTATGCCCGTCGTCGGTGACGTAGGCAAAGCGGTGCAGTTTGCCGTCCTTTACGATGTTTGCATCGATTATGAATTCCGCGCCTTGCGGCTCGATAATCTTAGGCTCATCGATCGTAGGCGGTTTTGAGGCGACCAAGATATAATAAAGCCCCAAAAAGCTGATTAAAACCCCAAGCGATAAAATCAGGCTAAAATCTCTAAAAATGGCGAATCTGCCCGCCTTAACCTCTCTAAATTTTATAATGTCCGCTTCGCGAGGCACTCGACTTGGCGCACGAAATACCGTAAGTAGCGCAATTAGCGCGGCTATAAGGCAAAGAGCTAGCGTCAGATAGGAGTTGTTGTAGTGGATGATTTTAGCGATGACGCTTAGAAACTCGGACGAGCCGATCGCGTTTGAAAGCCCTTCAAAACCCTTCGCAGCTAGCGCTTTGGGCGCGTCTGCCTGGCGCAGATCAAGGCCCAAAAAGCCGATTTTGGCGATAAAGGCAAACGCCCACGCGATGACGAATGACGCCAGCTTTGCACCTCTACTCGTACGCGCTAGAGCTGAGCGATAAATAAAATAGAATAAAATGAGCGCCAGCGCACCTAAAACCGCCATGAAGAGGTTGGTTAGGCTGAAGCTGTCCAGTAGCTCGCCGGAGAAAATTTTAAAATTCATCCCTATGAAGCGGTATTCAAATCCATACGCGCAACCAAGAGCAAAAATAACTATAGCGGTAAGATAGAATCGCTTAAACTTAAACGCAAGCAGTAGCGCGAGCAGCGCTAAAAGTGCGAGCGCATCAAACACGATCTTGCCCGTATCGGCGTTTGCCGAGCGCGCAAATGCGCTAAAGCACAGCGCCCCGAATGCAGCTCCCAAAAGCGCGGGCAAAAACGATGCGCTGATAAAGCGCCTGCCGCCCAGATACGCGCTTAAAAACGCGAGCGGAAATAGAGCCAAGCTAACGTGATAAAAAAATATCGTCATTAAAAATCCTCATCGAGTCTAATGCGCGTAAATCGCCTATAATTGCTTAAATTTTAAAATTTTAAAACCTACGCCATTTTGTAAATTTTAAAATTTCAAATCCGCTTGCAAAAAAGTTCGCAACGGCAAGAGCCGCCCGCAAAGAGAAATTTCGCCTCGCTATTGCTTTGGTTTTATTTCGTCCTTGCGGTGCGCTAAATTTTAAAATTTTGCCGCAGTTAAAAAGATTCGTAAGCTTAAACGCATTAAAGCAAAAACGATGCGCTTTGGCTGCGGCGTAATGGCAAATTTAAACGGGCTAAAGTAACCGCCTTAAATTTAAAGCGTACGGCTAAACCCAATACCGCTAGAGCCCCGCCAAAACGGACTCGGCGGAGCCTGCTACGATTTACTCTTTAGGAGCGCCTGTGTATTGGAAGGTGTATTTAACCGAGAACGGCTCCCACCATTTGCCTACGCCGGTCGCTTTGTCTGCGTGGCGACCGAATCCGTTGGCGCTTGGATTTTCGATGTTGTAGGTTAGCTCGTAGTTGCCTACACCATTTACCATCTTGATATTGGCGCCGTAGTGAGGGCCGTCGCTAGCTACCATCGGCATGAAATTTCCTTTTTGGATCTTGCCGGTATCTAGGTTTTTAAGCACGTAAGCGATCTTTAGGTAAGGGATCCACTCGCCCTCGCCAAATCCGTTTGCGTTGCCTTTGATAGCGTGGATATCCGCCTCAAGGTGGATGTCCGCCTTGCTAGGAGCTAGATCGATGCCTTTAGGCTCCATATCGATAGGCTGAAGATAAACTGCCGCGATCTCCATTCCATTTTGCTCAATCGGCTCGCCGATTGGATGTTCTCCTGCCATTGCTATAACAGAGGCTAGGCTTAGCGTCAACATACCTGAAAAAATCTTTTTCATCTTTTCTCTCCTTATTAAGATTTGTTTTTTTGCTTATTTTTTAAGATTAAAATTCCTACGATTAGAAGCACGATCATCACCGCTTGCGGCACGAGGCTCTGGACGTAAGGATAAAATCCGATCCACGTAATCGTAGGAAGCCCGTCTATCACAGTAGGCACGAATACCTTGCCCTCGACTAGCTCCATCACGCCCTTACCCACAAATACGACGGACATATAAAAGATAATGACTGACGTAGCGATGAAAAACGGCTTGATAGCGATTTTAAGCGAGAATTTTTTGATGACGATATAAACTATGATAAGAGCCGCTAGACCCGCTACAAAGCCTGCTGCTACCATGCTGGTAGCTGCCGGACTTTTAGCATCGAAAAGTAGTGCCAAATAAAATAGCACCGTCTCTGCGCCCTCGCGATAAACCGCTAAAAATACCGTCCACCAAAGCATCTTGCTATCGCCAGAGCTTAGGCTGTTTGAAATTTGACCTTGGATATAGGCGCTCCACTTTTTGGAGCTTGCATTCGAAAGAAGCCAAAAGCCCACGTAAAATAGCAGCACCACGGCGATTAACATCACCGCACCCTCCATCACTTCGCGCGTTTGTCCTGCATTTTCGCTACCGAAGATATAATTCAACCCGTAAGCCGTAGCGATACTTAGCACAACCGCGACGCCAAGAGCGCTGTAAACGATATTTAGGTGCTTTGAGTTGCCGGATTTTATAAGTAGAGCGATGACTGCGGCTACGATGATGAGCGCTTCAAATCCTTCACGCAAGATGATGATAAACGCGTATAAGAATAGATCCCAGTTGCTTGATTTTTTCGTTAGCTCTAGGCTTTGGGTAAGCTGATCAAATAACTTATTTTGCGCCGCTACGATCTGCTCTTTGGAAGCGCCCGCGCGCATAAGAGCTGAAATTTTATTAAAGCTTGCTTCGGTGTCTAGCTTAAGCTGAGTATTTTTAGCACCGACGATATTTTCCATACCACTCTCTTCGTATTCATCAAAGTAGATATTACCGCTCTCGTCGATCGCGTCATCAACCTTTCCGCTCTCATAAAGCGCCAAAACCTTAGCCATTTTGTCTTTGATATTTTGCACAATCGGCGTAAAATCCTTGCCTTCATCCTCGCTAGTATCGCTTTGAGCTAACGCAGTCTGTGGCGCTATGGAGTAGCTTTCTTGCGGCAAATCATTTACGGCTTTTAATGCTAGATTATCTAGGGCGTTTATCGCTTCGTCAAATTTTGATTTGTCTGTATCCGCATCCTCGCGCAAGAGATTTCCGATAATTTGCTGGATTGATTGATCGGTCTGAGATGAGACATATTTTCGCACTGCCTCTTCTAGGCGTTCGTTGCGGTAGATATCAAATTTAGCGCGATTTAGCGCAACCTTTAACGCAGCAGCGTCTTTTTTATCAAACGCAACTTTAGCGTTATCCAGCTCAGTTTTAAATTCCGTATAGACGCTCATCCAAGGCGAAGTTGTACCGGATGCTGCGGAATTCCCATCTGAGGCTGGCGCAGAAGTGCTGCCATCGCCTCCGTCTTGATACTCGGCTACGAGACGATGACCAGATTCAATCACAGGCAGAACCTCGTCAATCTCGCGATTTAGATTATCGATCATAGCTTGGATCTCATTTAGAGGCTTTTCGGCTTTGATCGCTTTACGGATATCGCCGAATTGCTTCTCCATATCGTAGGATTTTTTCTGTCCCAAATTTATGCGAATGCCGGCTTCTAGATTTTCAAAATGTCCAAAATACGCCTCTTGAGTTATCTTTCTAGCCTCAGAATTATTACCATCGACATAAAGCTTGATCGCTTGAGCAAATTTCTCTTTTATCGTCGCTGCTTCGGCGCGATAATCCGTATCCGCAAAAAGCATAGCAAGCGGAAAAATTAGAGCTAAAACCGCAAATTTAAAAAATTTCATCTGAACCTTCTTGAGTTAAATTCATACATTAAATTTCAAAATCGAGTGGCAATTATATGTAGAAAAATCTTAAAAAGTAATAAAAAAAGCGGTTATCATAAAGCACGAAAGCGGCTAAATTCTCAATTGCAAGAGCTTTTTGATAGATAGAATTTAATAGAATTTAGGATATGGCGGAATTTTAAAAGGCAGTCGGATTTTACTCCGACTGCTAAAATTTTAATGAAGTTTCGACCAAATTTTGCTTTTCCAAAGACCTGCAAAAACAGAAAGGATCAAGAAATAAATCATAATATTTATGGTCGTAGCTTCACGCTGCGATTTTTTGCTATCGCCTACATCAGCTAGATACTCCACGACCTTGGCTTCAGCGTTTTCGTTCAAGCCTACGCGCGGCATCGAAGTGCCTGGAAGCTTCTTTTGCGTATCATTGATAAACTCGTGTAGATAGTTGGCGCCCTTAGAACGGATCATCATCGAAAGATCAGGAGGCGTCGAGCCCATATACGCAGCCAAGCTAGCCTTATCGCTGGATGCAAAGAGCTTATCATATTTGACGTCGTGGCATCTTAGACAAGCATCCTCAAAAACCGCCTTACTTAAAAGGAATTTTTTCTGCGCTTCGTCTAGTTCGGTGCCTTGTTTGATGCCGCTAGCAGCAGCCTCAGAGGCGATTAGCTTATCCTCGCTAGGAGCGAGCGACTTTAGATAGGCTACGATATCGGCGATCTCTTGATTTAGATCACCGCCTATACCGAAAAATCCAGGCATCGGAAAAGGTTTTTCGTCGCCAAATTTCTGATCTAGCTTAAGAGCCATGATCGGATCTTTGATGAGTGCAGCTAAGAATTTATCAGTGTATAGATAGCCTGCGCTACTAAGATCCGGAGGATTGACGCCGTATGCGGCACTAGCGCTTGCCGCGTCCATAGGAGCGGGGATATTTGCACTTTTTACTCCATGACATGCGGTGCAGCCTGCATTTGTAAAGGTCTCGGCGCCGCGCACGGCATCGCCTTTGCTAAGATCGATTTTATTTATCTCATTCCAAAAAAGCACCGTTTTGTCTTGTTGCTCTTTCGCGCTGGCTAGGGCTTTTTTAGAATTTTTTATCATCGTCTCATCCCCGCCTTTTTCAGCTGCGGCCAAAGCGCTTTCTGCTGCGGCTACGTTATGCGCGGCTAAAGCCGTATCGCCTGCTGCAAAGTCATAATTTACCGGATCGGTGTGCGGACTGAGCTTAGTATGAGCATAAGGCTCGATAAACCAGTATAAAATTCCCACACAAAAAAGCACTAAGATTAGGGTTCTTATCTCTTTCATGGCTAGACCCTCTTTCTTTCTGCAATTGTAATTAGCGGAAGCACTACGACGAGCAATCCGATATATATGATCGATAAAGCAAAGCCCCAGTATTTATTTTCGATACCAAGCTCCGCGCCGTCTGCAGGGAGCTTGCCGAAAAGGCTAAGCAGGATCATGTCGATTACCAAAACCCAAAACCAAATGAAAAACGCTTTGTTTTTGTGTGCGGGCGCTACTACGTTGCTGCGATCAAATAGCGGTATAAAAAATAGCGAAACTCCAGCGAATGCAAATGCGATAAGCCCGATGTCGGCAGCCTTAAGCGGCCCTACGTCGAAGTAAAATCCGCGCAAAATTTCATACTCCCAAAGGAAGTACCATTCCGGATAGATATGCGTTGGGGTTTTGAGGCTGTTTGCAGGCTCGAAATTTATCGGATCCATCGCAAAATCGAAGTGAAAGCCCACTAGATAAAAGAAAAATATCATAAAGATACTGACGTAGAAAAAATCTTTCGCCAAAAAGCCGGGCCAAAACGGAATTACCTTGCTTTCGCTAGTTTTTCCTTGCAGATACTTCTCGCCTTCGAGCTCAAAGTCAATCTCCTCGCCGTCTAGGTTATTTACATGCGGAAATCTAAGCGAATAAAAATGCACTGCCAGCACCGCAACCACCACTAGAGGCAGCAAACAGACATGAAGCATAAAAAATCGCGTCAGCGTCGGATCGCTTACGGCGTAATCGCCGCGAATCCACTCTACTATCGCGTCGCCAACTACTGGAATTCCACCAAAAAGATTAGTAATAACCATCGCTGCCCAGTAGCTCATCTGCCCCCATGGAAGCATATAGCCGCTGAAAGCCTCAGCCGAAAAAATAATGAAAAGCAGCATTCCGCTTACCCAAATCATCTCTCGTCCTTGCTTATACGAGCGGTAATAAATAGCTACTAAAGTATGAATGTATAAGATCAAAAATACGACCGATGCCGATACTGCGTGGATATGTCGCCATAGCCAGCCGTATTCGACCTCTTTCATAATCGTGAAATTTACGCTATCAAATGCCAAATTGACATCTGGCTTATAATACATCACGAGCATCAGTCCACTTATGAACAAAACTATAAATAGCGTCATCAAAATAACGCCCATCGCCCAAAGGAAGCTGATATTTTTAGGAATCCAATACTCGCTTACCATCACCTTGAAAAATTTCGTTACGGCGAGCCTTTGGTCGAACCAATCCCAAACTCCCGTAGCTTTTCTTATATGTGCCATCTGCGCCTCCTATGCTTTCTGCTTTAGGGCTTGGTATTCGGGGCCCTCTTCGCCTAAAACGAGTTTCGTTCCGTCGATTTTAAAGGGCGGTATATCCATAGGACGCGGCGGCGGACCGAACACATTTACGCCGTTAGCATCGAAAATCCCACCGTGACATGCACAGATGAATTGTTGCGTCGATGGCTTGTAGCTAGGAATACAGCCTAAATGCGTACAAAGCCCGATGCAAAGCGTATATCTAGCATCCCCTACGACGACATCGCGGGCATCGTTTTTAGGCATATCGGCGGTCTTTTTAAGCACGAAAATCGGCTTTTTGCGCCACTGCGTTTGATAAAGCTCGCCCTCTTTGATCGGACTTAAATCTACCGTAGTGACGCCGGCGGCGCGCACGCTAGGTAGCGGATCCCACGATTTCTTCATCCCCACGAGTGCGAAAACGCCACCCACAGCGGCAACTGCGCCGAAAGTAAGCCCGATAAAGCCTCGTCTATCCTGTTTTAGATCAGACATCTTTATCCTTTCAAATTAAGAAATTGACAAGCGTCAATTTTAGCCAAATAAAGATTAAATCAATATGATTATAAGCAGAAATTTAGCTTAATCTTGCAAGCTAAATTATATTTTAAGATAATTTTAATGCCTGGCGAGGCGTTTTCGCAGTTTAAAATTTTATAAATTTTCAAATTCTGTCATGTTCTATCATGGCGCGGAATTTAAAATTTTAAAATTTCACTGTTCGGTTATGGCAGCGGCGGGGCGAATTTTGCACTAGCGCGCTAGCTGAAATTTTAAAATTCTAAATTACGTCGCGCTTCCGTCGTATGAAAAAATTCCACTAGAAGTAAAATTTAAAACATTAAAATCCCATAGCGGTGCAAATTCCAAATCATTAAAATTTTACGACGTCTTAAAATCTCAAGCATCAAAAATTCTGTCGCGATGCAAAATTTTAAAATTTAGCGTAATCGCGAGCCGTAAAATTCTATAAAATTCTGCGGGATCCTAAAGCCTAGCCAAAATTTAAAGATAAATTTCATAAATCCATAAAGCCTCGGCAAGCTGCGAAATCCGGGCGAAATTTCAAAATTATTATTCTAAAATTTGAGCCCCACCTATCTAAAGTCTAGCCGATTTGCCCGAGCGGAAATACGCCGCGATCGCAAGAGCCACCATCGAAGCGACCATCGCGTACGCCCAGCCCGGCACCGGAATACGCTCGCCGCTAGCGTAGGAGTGCATGCCGCTTAGATAGAAATTTACACCAAAATAGGTCATTATGACGCTAAAATACGCAAACATCGAGGCTACGGCAAAGGCGAACTGATTATTGAGCTTAGGCATAAACCTAAAATGTACGACTACCGCGTAGATAAAAATCGTAATGAGCGCCCAGGTCTCCTTTGGATCCCAGCCCCAGTAGCGCCCCCAGCTTTCATTCGCCCACACGCCGCCTAGGAAGTTGCCTACCGTCAGTAAGCAAAGACCTAGGATCATCGACATTTCGTTGATATGCGTGGCTTCTGCGATATTGCGCGCGATCTCGGGGTTTTTCTTATCGAACAGAAACATCACGAGGGTAAAAATTCCAAGCAGCATGCAAAGGCCTAAAAATCCGTAGCTCGCGGTGATTACCGAGACGTGGATCGTAAGCCAGTATGATTTTAAGACCGGCTGGAGATTGGTGATTTGCGGATCGATGTCGCTAAGATGCGCCACCATCAGCGTGATGCCCGCCATTATCGAGGTAAGCGCCAGCGAGATGGCGGATTTTTTAGAAAAGAATATTCCGCTTAGAGACAGCGCCCACGCGATATAGATGAGCGATTCGTAGGAGTTGCTCCACGGCGCGTGCCCCGAAACATAGCCTCGTAGCGCAAGACCTGCAGTATGCGCGATAAAAGCGACGATATTTACGACATAAACGAGCTTAAATGCGCCGCCTAAGCGAAGAGCGGGCTTCATCATTCGCAAAAAGATAAAGACCAGAAGCAAAAATCCCGAGATAGTGTAAATCGGAAAGAGGCGAGAAAAAATTTTAGCCTTATTAAATAAAATTTCATATTTTATCGCGCTCTCGCTAGGCATTAGGTTTGCGCCGTTTTGCGCTTGGTATTTTTTGACGTAGCTTAGCATCTTTTCTGCGCCGCTCCAATCCCCGCTTTCTTGGGCATAGACCACGGACGAAACGAATATTCCCATCATCTTTTTAACTTCAGTTGATTCGTTTTGATCCAGCGCATCGCCTAGATATAGCGGTGAAAGCCACTCGTTATTTTTAGCGTTCTTAACCGGAATAATTCTAAAATAATCCCCCATAAACGCCGAGTAAAAGACGTTTACGCGCTCATTTACCTTGATGATCTCTTTATCTAGCACGCCACGATTGCCCAAAGGCTTGCGGTTGATCTCCTCGACCATTTTATCGAGCTTGTAGTAGCTCTCGCCGCCTTTAAATTCAAAAAAATCCATCATGCTGGCGTGGCTTTGCTTCTCATCCATACCTAGAATTTTCTTAAGCTCCGGCTCGCTAACCTTGATAATCGGCGCACGCCTCCAGTAGCTTTGATTTAGCATAAACGAAAGCGCAGCGGCGTTATGGTTTAAAATTTCACCATTTGGTGCCTTATAGTCGTCGGCACGGTAAATTTTATTTAAAAGCTCCCTAGAAACAGTATCAAAAGGCTCCATTCGCCCATCAAATCCCTGAATTACGAGGCTTGCTAAATCCTCACTAAATTTAGGATCAAATTTCGGCACGGCTAGCTCGCCTCCCATAGTAGAAAAATTATGCGGCGGGACGGAGTCTTGCTCCGCTGCAGATTCTTGCGGAGTGGAGCTTTGTTTGGAATTTTCAGCGGCGGAATTCTGCGCGGAATTTTGCACGCTAGCCGAGCTTTGCGGCGCTGAATTTTCTGCGGCTGCATTTGAGGCGGAATTTTGCGAAGTAGAATTTTGTGCCGTGGAGTTTTGTTCGGCATTTGATGCGCTAGGATACAATGCGGCCAAACTCAAAGCCAACGCGCCTACTAATGCCAATGCCGCGCCTTTAGTACCGCGTCGCGATTTTTTGGCGCGTTTTGATATGGAGCTTTCTGCGGAGCTTGCGGGCACCGAGCTAGACGCGGAATTTTTAGAATTTACATCTTTTTCTCGAGCAAGATGCGTATTTTCGCTGATTAGGCGCGAGAGCTTGAAAAAGCGCGAGCCCCGATTAAAAAAGTTAAAAAACATCCCCACGCAAAGCAAAAAATAACCGATGTAAGTTGGAACTTTGCCGGGGTCTTTATTGACCGAAAGCACGGTGCCGCGCTCATCCGTGTCGTATGAGCTTTGGAAAAATCGGTATCCGCCGTAATCGAGCACGTGATTCATAAAAATATCATAATCAAAGCTCGAATTGCCGTCTTTTAACGTGATTTCGCTTTTATATCCGGAGGGCGAATTGGTGCCTGGATAGCGATCCATCACAAAGTCGCGAAGCGCGATTTTAAAAGGCAGATGAAGCATCTTTGGCGCCAAGGCTACGATGAAATTCTTATCACCCACCTTGTAGCTAGCGCCATGCGAATCCCTAGGCACGTAGATTTCGCGACTCTGCCCCGCAAAGCTTAGCGTAGCTACTACGCCGGGCTCACCCGGTAAATTCGCATCGACTGGGACAAATTTCTCGACCGCGGAGCTAAGCAGACTAACAGGGGCGAAATTTATCCCGTCGAAGCTGTAAAGCAAGAGATTGCCTAGAGGATTATCCTCGTTTCTCTTAAGCGGCGCAGTGCTCATATCAGCCATTTTAGTGGCGTTTATATCAAGACTTGAGTTTAGATAGAATTTGCCATCTTTGGATTTTATGTAGATGAAATTCTTACTTTTAGGCTCTGCGTTAAAAGTGATACTAAGCTCGCCTATATCCATGCTTTCGCCTGATTGCAAGGAGACATTTTGGCTGCCAACGTTGTTGGAAAATAATAGCTCCACGCGCGCAGGAGCCTGTCCGGTCGGATCTTGCACCCATTTTAGCTCGCCATGTTCTACAAGCTCTTTAAATTTTAAATTTGCGATCCTGCCCTCTACGTCTAGATTGAGATCGAAGTTCATCCGTCCTGCGCCGTTTAAAAATTTGCTCTCATCGGCGGAGATAAACTCGCCATCGCTGCCTAAAGTAAGGAGCTGAACGACCTCGTCTTTGGTCGTTACGATCGAGCTTTCGCCGCCCTCTCTTATATGGATATTGCCCTCAAAGCCGAAATATCTCGTCAAAATTGCTCCAACAAGCATAAACAAAAAGCTCGCGTGAAAGATTAGCGCAGGCAGCGTGCGAAGCTTAATCATGCGGTAGCGATAGATATTGTAGGTTAAATTTATTCCCAAAAGCACCATCAGCGCGCCAAACCACGCAGTAGAATAAACCATCGCCCAAGCTACTTCCGTGCCGTAAGCGGTCTCTACGAAAGTGGCGATCGCACAGGCTAGCGCCAAAATCAGTAGCATCACTGACGCGCACTCCATACTAAAAAATGTCTTCATTGATTTCCTTTAGATTTACGAGGGTTTTCAAAATCGCGAGATTTTAGCAAAAATTGCTTAATTTTTCATTTTACGGCTTGCAAGCGCACGCCTGCTAGCGTAGCGCGAATATGCGTTAAGATGCTCTGATAAAGCGGTAAAATTCTCATCTTAGGCATTCGCGCAGAAATTTAACGGCTCGGATAAAATTTTATAAAATGCTGTGAAATTTAGCGAATTCTATTAAATTTCGTGCGTCATCTCATCGCGTAATTTCTAATTTAGAATTCCGCTGCGATAAAATTCTATCTTTGCGAAATTACTTCTTATTATTTTTTGCCTTGGGTATATGCGAGCTCGCACACGTCGCCCACGGCTTGATGGCACGGGATTGCCGAGATCGAGTTATTGGGCGAGCCGTCAATCACTTTGTCTGAATAAACCAAATAGATTAGCGAGCCCTGCACCGCGTCGTAAAGCCTAACTACGTGGGTCTTTTTGAAAATTAACGAGCTGCGTTTTTCAAAAATATCCTCTTTTTTCAGCTCCTCTTTGATGATGATTTTAGGCGCTGTCTGCACGCACGAAACAGAAGCTTCGGAGCGATCCTCCTCCACGCCGATGATCTCTTTGGCACCGCCTTTTTTGGCGTAAGAGACGTAGCAGGTCACGCCGTCGATCTTAGGATCTTTAACCGCGATAACTTCGATGCGATCGTCTTTGCCAAAAATTCTAAACGAAGTATTTACGCTACCTACGAGCTCGTAATCGCCCGCGCAAGCAAAAGCCGCTAAAATCGCTGCTAGAATAAATTTTTTCATAATAATCCTTTGGAATTTTAGCGGCGATTTTATCATTTATAATATAAATATTAAGCAAGTTTTTATAAAATACCGCGATTTAAATTTAAAGGAATTTTATGATCGAAGATATCTTTAGAGAATACGATATTCGCGGCATCGTGGGCGAGGAGCTAAACGAGCGCAGCGTAAAGGCGATCGGCTTCGCGCTTGGCAAACATATCGCAAATCTCGGGCTTGAGCGCGTTAGCGTGGGATACGACGCCCGTCTTAGCGCGGATGAGCTTTTCGGCTATTTCGTAAGCGGGCTAAATTTCGCCGGGTTGCGGGTTTATAATATCGGCTTGCTACCGACGCCGGTGGGCTATTTTAGCGTATTTACGCATAAATTTAACGCAAACGTAATGATCACCGGCTCGCACAACCCCAAAAATTACAACGGCTTTAAGATAACGATCGGCACGGATAGCTTCTTTGGCGCGGATTTGAAACGTCTGGGCGCGCAGGTGCGAGAGCTGATGAGTTCAAATTTTAAAATTCCAACCGATACAAGCACCCAGAGGTACGACATCTTAAGCGAGTATCTAGCATATTTTGAGAAGGAATTTGCAGCGCTTAAAGGCTTTGCCGCGCCTTTTATCATTGACTGCGCAAACGGAGCCGCAGGCGTTACCGCTACTAAAATCATCGAAAGGCTGGATCTAAACGCTAAAGTTTTGTTCCCGCAGCCAGACGGCAACTTTCCAAACCACCACCCAGACCCAAGCGAGGAGAAAAATTTAGCGGATCTTAAAGTCGCGATGAAGCAAGACGGCGTGGCTTTGGGCTTCGGCTTTGACGGAGATGCCGATAGGATCGCCGTGCTAACTCCGCGCCGCAATATCAAAGGCGACGAGCTAGCCTGCCTACTGGCTCTAAACATGCACCGCCCGCGCATCCTAGGCGAGGTCAAATGCTCGCAGGCGATGTACGATACCATCGATAAGATCGGCAAAAGCTTCATGGGCAAGACCGGCCACAGCAATATCAAAAAGGCGATGAAGGAGCTCGGTATTGATCTTGCCGCGGAGGTTAGCGGGCATATTTATTTTAAAGAGCGATATTTTGGCTTTGATGACGGCGTATATGCGATGATGCGCGTGCTTGAGCTCGTAGCTAAAGGATATGATTTAGACGCCGAACTAGACAAGCTACCGCGAGTTTTTAGCACCGACGAGATAAAATTTAATACGAGTGAGGAGGCGAAATTTAAGATCATCGAAGCTCTTAAAGCTCAAATCCACGCAGGTATCGCGGAGCTGCCACCCATCCGCGATATTATCGAGATCGACGGCATCAGAGTACGATTTGATGACGGCTGGGCGCTCGTACGGGCAAGCAACACCACGCCCGTGATCGTAACTCGCTTCGAGGCCTCTAGTCCCGAGTTTCGCGACGAAATGCAGCGCGTATTTTTAGGTAAACTAGAAAATTTAAAGGACCAGAGATGAACGAATCTGAAAAGCAAGAGGTTGAGAAAAATATAAAAGAGCTTTTGGCTGCGAGAGCGGAATTTTTTAAATTCTTAGATGAGCGTGTTCCTAAGATCGCGGGTACCGACGTGTTTGATTTCGAGCGCGCAGGCGCGGCTAGCCTGAAGGAAGTTTACGCGAAATTCTACGGCTACGATTACGCCGCGCGCAAGCTGCTGCCATATTTATACCGCACTTACGGACTAGACTTCGATGTCTGAGATCATCTTAGATCGCGCCGCTTATGTGCACAATCTAGCGCAAATCGCCGCCAAAGTAGGTGGAGCGGAGCGAGTATTTTTGGTAGCCAAGGATAATTCATACGGTCATGGCTGCAGGCTTTGCTGCGAGGAAGCGGCAAAGCTAGGCTTCGTACGCGTCGTAACGCGAAGTGCTGCGGAAGCTGCGCAGATCGCGGATCTATTCGGCGAAATTTTAGTGCTCTCGCACATTCCGCGCGGGGACGAGGATGAGCGGTTTTGCTACGCAATCAACGATATGAGCTACTTCTCGCGTCTTAAACGAGGGCTTAAAATTTATATCGCTGCAGATACCGCAATGCATAGAAACGGCATCAGTGCGAGCGAGTTAGATGAGGCGCTTAGGCTATGCAAGCAGGGCGGATTTAAGCTTCACGGCTTTTTCACGCACTTTCGCACAAGCGACGAGCTAAGTGGAGATTTTTTCGCACAAAGGCAAAATTTCATAGAATTTAAGCGTCTCGCGAGGCAAAAAGCCGCCGCCGCGGGCTTTGAAAATTTAAAATTTCATTCGAGCAACTCCGCAGCTATCGAGCGAAGTGCAGGCTTTGAGGACGAATACGTACGCGTGGGTATGGCGCAGTTCGGCTATCCGCAATTTGACGAGAGCCTAAATTTACGCCCTGTGCTAAAGCTCTATGCCGATCTAATCAGCTCGCGCGTGCTAAAAAAAGGCGAGCGCGTGGGCTACGGCGCGAAATTTGAAGCGCCACGCGATATGAGGATCGGAACATACGATTTAGGTTATGCCGATGGGCTATTTCGCTACGACGGCGAGGGCAAGCTAGCGCTTGCAAGCGGGCAAAAAATGCTCGGAAAAATGTCGATGGATAGCTTCTGCGCAGAATTCAGCGGCGAGCGCATCTGCGTGCTGGACGATGCGCGGATTTGGGCTAAGCGCTTCGGCACGATCGAATATGAAATTTTAGTCAAATTAAATTCCAACATCCCAAGGAGATTTCAATGAAAGAGCTGCAAGGAGAAAATAACGAGCGTATAGGTTACGACGATAAAGGCTTATCTGCGCGAGGCGGGAGCTTTGGCGGAGGAGAGTATCCGCATCAAAAAGGAGGGCTTCATATCTTAATCAAAGCTCTAATCGTCTTAGTGATTGCGGTGATTGCGTTTGCGATATTTGCAGTGCCTGTTTACAATAAACTCGTAAGCAAAGATGAAGAAGTTAAGGCTGCGTGGAGCCAGGTACAAAATCAATATCAGCGCCGCGCCGATTTGATTCCAAATTTCGTAGAAACCGTCAAGGGCTACGCAAGCCATGAAAAAGATACCTTAGAAGGCGTCATAAATGCCCGCGCTAAGGCAACCGCTGTCAATATCAATGCAGAAAGTTTAGCGCAAGATCCGGAGGCGTTTGCGAAATTTAACGGCGCTCAAGGCGAGCTTAGTTCAGCCCTATCGCGCTTGATGCTGGTAGTCGAGCGCTATCCGGATCTCAAGGCAAATCAGAATTTCGCCGACTTGCAAAATCAGCTCGAAGGCACGGAAAACCGCATCGCCGTAGCGCGCAAGGACTACATCGCCTCGGTGCAGGAATACAACAAGCTAATTAGGACCTTTCCTACAAACATCATCGCGCGCATAGTAGGACTAGGCGGCGCCAAACCTAGCTTTAGCGCTGATAGCTCAAGCCAAAAAGCCCCTAGCGTCTCGTTTAAATAACGCTAAAGGCGGCAAATGCTAAGCGAGCAGTGCAAGCAAAAAATCCACGAGCTAATCACGAAAGCCGAAGCCGCAAGCGGTGCGCAGATCGTCTGCGTGGTCGCGCGCGAAGCAAGCGAGGACTGCGAAGCTAGCTATAGCGCGGCGGCAGTGACGGCGTTTGCGATCGGCATCGTTCTGTGCTTCGTGCCGCAAATAAGCAAAGCTGAGCTACTGCAAATCGTAGCACTTAGCTTCATTGCGATTAAAGCTCTGCTAGCTAAATGCCCCACGCTTTTAACTCTAATCACGCTTAAATATCGCAGACTTCGGCTCTCGGGCGAGTTTGCGATGCAAAAATTTTACGAGCGTTATGGCAGCGTAAAAGAAGCAATAATGTTTTGCGTCTGCGTCCGCGAGCGCTGCGCTCATATCATCTGCGGCGCGCAAGCGGCGGAGTTTATCTCTAAGGGTGAGTTTGAACGTATCACGACAGAATTTAACCCCAGCACGCAAGGCCTTGAGCCTGCTGTTTTAAAGGCGATGGACGCGCTGTGCAAGCTAGCCATGCAAGTGCCTAAAGATAGCGAAAACAACGAGATAGAAGAGACCTTGGTGGAGCTGCAATGAGAGTGGCTTGGAGATTTGCTTTTGCCATAATGGCGCTATTTGCAATAAGCGTCGCCGCACCTAGCGAGTATCTGGCCCATCCAAACGGCACCGCTGTAATCGATGAGGCTGGCATTTTACGCCCAGCCGCGAGAGAGAGTCTGAATGAAATTTTAATGACTTTCGATAAAAATTCCACAAACCAGATCATGTTCATAAGCCTAAAATCGCTCGGCGGCTACTCTATCGAGGAAATCGGCGTAGAGCAGGCGCGCGCTCTTGGTATCGGGCAAAAAGGGCGCGACAACGGCGTACTGCTGCTCGTCGCTCCGCACGAGCATAAAGTGCGTATCGAGGTCGGATACGGGCTAGAGGGCGTGCTAACCGATATGCGCGCCAAACGCATCATCAGCAATAAAATTCTGCCCTATTTTAGGCAGGGAGATTACGAAAGTGGCGTCATTAGCGGGATTTCGGCGATCATCAGCACGATCGAAGGCGGCGATATAAAATTTGATCCCCTTAACGCCAACGCGCAGCAGGATCCGAGCAACAAGGACTTTGCGATCTTTATGGTACTTTTTGCAGTCTTGCTTTTTGCGATACTAAGCCGCCGCGTGACGCGTCGCAGAAGAAGTGACGAGGATATAATCTCGAGCGCGGACATCATAAGCGAAATCGCGCGCTCATCGCGCATTAGAGGCGGCTCATCCGGGGATTTTGGCAAATTTGGAGGAAGTGGAGGTTTTAGCGGAGGCGGCTTCAGTGGAGGCGGCGGAAGTTTCGGCGGAGGCGGTGCTAGCGGAAGCTGGTAGTTACGGAATTTTATCAAAATTCTAAATCGTAGAATTTTATCTAAATTTTAAAATTTTAGAATTTCTAAATTCGGCTACTTACGTAGAAAAATAGCACGAACGGCTTGTCGTTACCCTCGATCTTTAGCGTGCGCTCGGAGGGGTCGAACTTGGAGGCGAGCGAGGTGCCGTCAGTGCTTAGATGGTGTTTCCATCCGTCGCATCCCGCTAGCAATAGTGCGAATATAGTGGCAGCAACTTTTAAATTTAAAAATTTCATAATCTAAAATCCGTCCTTAAATCTGCTTTTAAAACTGCTAAATTCGTTTTTAAATTTGCGTTTGAAATTTTAAAATTCACGGCGCGATCCCTATTGGAATTTATATCATAATCTGCGTTAGAAATTATGTCGCGATCTGCACTAGGGCGTATGTCGTAGTAAGTCATACTTTGGTTTATGCCGTGACCCTTGACGAGATTTATGTCGTAATCCGCGCTAAAATCTATGTAGCGTCCTGCCTCGCAATTCGTACTCGTAGCGTTTTGGTTTTTAAAATTTAGGCTTTTAAAATTTTGACTTTTTAAATTTTTACCCACTCCGCTCGGCGTCGCATCGGCGCTTGATCTTTCTAGGCAAGCAGCTTCGGCGGGACGTACGTAGCAAAGAGTTGCACCTGCTCGCGCGAGCTTTGTGCGGATCCAAAAAGAGCGCGCGGCGTAGGCGGTGAAATTTTTAAATTTTAACGTAGCTTTATTTTTCATCATGCGAGCTAAATTTTATGCGCCGGAATTCTGCACACCCGAATTTTTGATATCGGAATTTTTGCTATTAGAATTTTCGGCATTCTAATCTTCGCTGCCAGAATTTTGCGAGGCGGAATTTCTAAAATTATATTTTTTTGATATTGGAATTTTCTGTAGCCGAAGCATTTGCGCCCGCATTTTTGCCATTAGAATTTTCGCCAATTAAATTTATTTTTTGGAGAATTTTAAATCCAAATTACGCGCCCTATTATTTCATCACGTCATCACGAGTTATTTACGTAAAATTTCACCTATTAAAAATTTGGACGCAAAATTCCACCTGCGAAATCTCGATAAAATTTTGCCATTAAATTGCGAAACGAAATTCTACCTCGCGATTCCGCCGCTATTTCTTAGCGATTTTATAGTAACCGTCCTC
>NZ_CALKZP010000013.1 GCF_938002845.1 uncultured Campylobacter sp. | reverse complement strand
CTCCCCTTAAAATTTAAACCCCAACCCCTTTAAATAACCTAGCCACCATGTTAGAACCCTACGCGTATTCTCAACATTCGTAGCTTTGTTATAAATCTTTTGTATCTCTCTTTGTGCATGAAAAAGGGTGCGTTCAATGCTATAAGGATCCAGCTTGTTCTCATGGATTTTTTCATAAGCGAAGGTTTCTAGTATCTTTCTAAAAGAGTGAAAAACTAGTCTATTCTTAGCTATTACGGGAGCATAGGTTTTAAGCGCTTTAACTAGAGTCATATCGCTTAGTACCTCTCCTTGCGTATTAGCAAAGCATAGCAAGCAGCTGCTATTATGAGCGTGTAACCTTTGCAGCCATTGCCCTACTTCTCTAGGAAGTCCTAGATGTTCATCTCCATTGCTTTTTACTTTATTCTCATCTTGCGGGAATAGTAAGTAGTATTCTCCGTCATCGCCTACTTTTAAATGCTCATGGGTTAAATTTCTTACGTTTGAGCTTCTTAGCCCCGTAAGCAGTCCAAAGATCAAAGCATTCTTGACGCCTATTTGGTGAGGATAGTTTATGATAAATTTAATAAGTACGGTTAAATCCAAGTCATCTTTTATATATGGGTATTCGCTACGGCGAGGTATATTATAAAAGTCCTTAAATACCTCTTCTGCAAATAATGGATTTTTAGAAATATCTCTTATACGAGCATATCTGAATAGTCTTTTAATAAGTTTGAATAAAATTTCTAAGGAAGCGTACTTCTCATTATCGTAATAATAATCCAGTATCGGCATAATATCCTTTTTGCTTATCTTGTTTATATCTTTGTCACAAATATCCCTTAAGGCCTTAAAGCTCATATCTCGTCTTTTAGAGGTTGCTAATGCAACATTGCCGTTATGTCTGCGAAACTGTCTATAAACGCTTGCTAGAGTATTTTTAGCAGGGATCAGCTTAGCAGAATCATCTATCATTAAACCTTTAAGAGTTTCTTTGGCTTCATTAAGACTTATCTCGTCTGCATTGCCTAAAGACTTAATCAGCTTTCCTCCCAAAGAATAGTGATAGTGCCTATGGATTGTTTGCTCTCCCTTTTTAGTAGATGAGCGGTAAAGTCTAACTGCTATATGCTCATCGATCATTTCTACCATAGTGTTTTTGCGATGAGGCAGGGAGAAATTTCTGATCACTTTATCGGGGTCCGTTTTAAAAGCCGGATCGTCTTTAATTTTAGAAAAAACTTTCATAACTACTTATCCTTTAAAAATTTAATATAGTTTCATAGGACAAATTATAAAAGCTTCCAAAGAGTTTAACAAGCTTAAGAGCTACTATACATTTTTTAATATATAGTAGTTTCTCTTAAACCGCCTGTATAATCTAGCGTTTTTAGTATTTGAAATTTTTTTGAAAAAATTTGAAAAAGCCGTAAAACAGGGCTTTCAAAAAAATCAAAAAACTAAAATTAGGGGGGAAATTTGGTGGATGGTGTCCTGCGTTGGATTCGAACCAACGACCCCCTCATTAAAAGTGAGATGCTCTACCTACTGAGCTAGCAAGACATCGTAAGAAGTGGCGCGACGAATGGGGCTCGAACCCACGACCTCCGCCGTGACAGGGCGGCATTCTAACCAGCTGAACTACCGTCGCACCAAAAATCGCACTCGCAGTGCAAGTGCCAAAGAAGTATGAAATCCAAGGATTTCAAAATGGTGGTCGCTGTAGGGATCGAACCTGCGACATCCACCTTGTAAGGGTGGCGCTCTACCAGCTGAGCTAAGCGACCGTTTGGGTTTAAAAAAGAAATGTAATTATATATCCAATACGATTAATTTTCACTTAAACAATGATGAAAAGACTGAAATTGTGCTATACTTGCGACATAAAATTTTATCAAAGGCTCGGTAAATTTAGATGAAAAAGTTGGTTTTCGCCCTGTTTTTAGCGCTTCAAGCCCCCGCCTACTCGCCGAACGAGATCGTAAACGCCATCGCCGCAGTAGCGCAAAACGAAGGTGTAAAGCCTGAAATTTTATACACTATCGTCAAAATCGAAAGCGACTTCGAGCCCTACACGATCTCCTTTTTGACGAACAAAGCAAACGCCGATTATTTCGCGAGCCTGCGCAATCAAAATATCCGCATCAAGACGAGCAACTACAGCCTAAATTCCAGCAAATGGGTCGTTACGATCATACCGGCAAACGAAATTTACGCCGTGCAGATCGCCAAGTACCTGTACGAGGACGGATTTAGCATAGACGTAGGGCTCGGGCAGCTAAACGCCGTAAATTTCAGCCAAAATGAGATCGATTATATATTCAACCCAATGTACAACCTCACCAAATGCGCCAAGATCCTGCGCAAATGCTGGAACGCCAAAAATAAAAATATAAAAGATACGATCGAGTGCTACAACTACGGCATGCGAAAACGCTACTCAAACCCTTACTACAAACGCTTTTACGAGCATTACGAGAAATTTTTCGGCAAGCCCTATTAAGAGTTAGTAAAATTTCGCTAAAATCGCGCAAATTTTAAAAAAGGATATTTCATGATACTGATCGCAGGACCCTGCGTGATCGAAAGCCGCGAGCTAATAATGCAAGTCGCGGAAAGTTTGCGCAAATTTAACGAAATGAGCGGGGTGGAATTTTACTTCAAAAGCAGCTTCGATAAAGCCAACCGCACCAGCATCTCAAGCTTCCGCGGCCCGGGGCTTGAGCGCGGCTGCGAAATTTTAGCCGAGGTAAAGGAAAAATTCGGCTATAAAATTTTAACCGATATCCACGAAAGCTACCAGGCAGAGCCCGTCGCGCGCGTCGCTGACGTGCTGCAGATACCCGCGTTTTTGTGCCGCCAAACCGATCTGCTCGTCGCCGCAGCCAGCACGCAAGCGGTAGTAAATATCAAAAAAGGTCAGTTTCTATCGCCGCAGGCGATGAAACACAGCGTCGAAAAGGTGCTGCAAACCCGCAGCGCGCGGGTTTATACTCCGCAAAGCGGCGCGGCATCTAGCGATACAAAGGCCGCTCAAAACAGCGCCTGCTCCGACGATGCCGAAATTCGCTGCGCGCAAAGCGGCGCCGAAAATGCAGCTAAAGGTATGGCGATGCCTTGTGCCGCACAAAGCGATAACAAAAGCGAAGCGCAAAGCGCCTTGCAGCCAAACCTCTCTCATGCTTTCAACGCGCAAGACGGCTCGATAAGTGCCTCGCAGCCGAGCGGCGAAGGGATGCACGATCTGGCGCGCCGCCACGGCGTTTGGCTTACCGAGCGCGGCAGTACCTTCGGCTACGGAAATTTGATCGTCGATATGCGCTCACTGCCGATTATGCGCGAGTTTGCGCCGGTCATTTTCGACGCGACGCACAGCGTGCAGATGCCTAGTATCGGCGCTACGAGCGGCGGCGACTCGCGCTTCGTGCCGTATCTCGCGCGAGCGGCGGCGGCCGTGGGCGTGGACGGCTTTTTTTACGAAACGCACCCTGATCCAGCCCACGCACTTTCGGATGGACCGAATATGCTAAATTTGCAGCAGCTAGAGCGCGTCGTAGCCCAGACGCTTGCAATTCAAAAAGCGCTCGGATTTTAAAATTTTAATATATTGGCAAAATTTGCTTTTTCTTGATGCCTATTGAAAGGCGGTTTGAAATTTTAACGCTCGCCGGACGAGGGTTAAAATTTTTATAATACACGCATGGTTCGCACCTAAAAATGTAAAAACATCTAAGCATAAATCGATAACTTATCGTGGCGCTTGATCATTGTCTGTTTTTGTCAAAGAATTCAAACTTTCAAGCTTATAAATTTTTAAGCCTTAAATTTAAAAATTTCATCCACCTCGATGCCTAAAATTTTTGAAATTTTATAAATATGCTCAAGGTTAAAATGCTTGTCGTAGCGGCAACTCTCGCAGTTTGAGTAAAACGCGACTGACTTTATATCCATACTTAGCGCCATATCCAGCTGGCTCATACCCTTGCTTTCGCGTAGTTTGCGGACGTTGGAGGAGATTTGCAGATAAAAATTTCGTATCTCGTCGCCGTCAAAAAAAGCTAAATTTTCACTCATTTTTTATCCTATGGGTAAAGTAAAAATTAAACTTTATTTGGATAAAATCCGCAAATCTATATCCTATAGGATAAGCAATTAGTAAATTTCTAGAGAAAGGAGAAGAAATGAGCGCCACTATAAATCAATATGAAAAGCTATTCGGCAAAATTGTTGAAGCTGTCGCAGGCCGAACTTGCGCTTGCTTTTGCTCATGCAGTTGTGGCATGTGCGTATGCTCGTGCCGCGGTCGCAGAAGTGAAAACGACAAAATTGCATGGGAAATATGCTAAAAATTTATCGGCGGACCAAAATCCGCCGATACTATTTCAAGGATTTTTATGATTTTTTCAAAATATGGCTTCGCCTTTCATGTAGGTAATGATGTAGCATTATATAACTCTTTAAGGATGAAGCCGATCTATTTAAGCGATAACAAATTTAAGAAAATAAAAGAGACCGTTGACAAAAACGTGAAATTATCACAAGATTTAAAATGCGAAATCGATGAATTGATAAAGTATAAAATTTTAGTCAAAGAGGGCGATGATGAAAAAATTTTAAATTTTGTAAAATCGGTTATTCCTCAGCCGCAAATAAACGTATGCTATTTTATTTTAAGCGAACAATGTAATCTGGCCTGTAAATATTGCTTTTTAGGCAACAATAATCAGGAAAAGAGAAAGCGCTTCAAAAAAGAAAATATGAGTAAGCAAACGGCAATGGATGGAATTTTATTTTTCATAAAACAGCTCGAAAGTGCAAATTTCGATGAAAATTCCAAGCCTACCATTTTATTTTACGGTGGCGAACCACTTTTAAATTTCGAAACACTTGTTTTTATAGTAAATAAAATTAACGAGCTTAAAAAGAGTTGTAAAGTTTTAGAAAAAGTTGAATTCGATTTGATTACAAACGGGCTCTTATTAAACAAACAAAGGCTTTTAAAGCTAAACGAACTTGGCGTAAATATCGGTATTTCGATAGACGGTTGTAATGACGAAACAAATAAAATGCGCGTGGATGTCGGCGGAAATTTTGTATTTGAAAAAATTATACAAAAACTTGATTTGGCAAAGTCGCTTGGGGTTCCAATTTCGCTTTCCATAACGCTTACGCAAGATAGTATCAAAAATAAAAACGATATGCTTGAGCTTGTCAAAAAATACAATATAAAAGGCTTTGGTTTTAATATTTTAATGTCGGATAAGAATATCTCGGATTTGCATTATCAAAAAACGAGTGAGTTTTTAATCGAAATGTTTAAAGAACTGCGCAAGCTTGGAATTTATGAAGATAGAATGATGAGAAAGGTAAAATCCTTTGCAAAATCAAGCGTTTATTTTTCAGATTGTGCAGCCACAAGCGGTGGACAGATTGTAATTGCGGCAAACGGAGATGTGGGAATTTGCCAAGGCTGTTTGTATGATAGAAAATATTTTGTAACGAATGTCTTGGATGAAAATTTTAATCCGACGACCAATGAAATTTGGCAAAGATTTCGCCATCTCTCGCCACCTGAAAAGGATGAATGTCAAGAATGTGAAGCTCTTGGCATTTGTGGTGGCGGCTGTCCGATAAGTGCGGCAAACGAAAAAGCAGGCAATACGATTGATTCTTTGGATAGGAGATTTTGTATTCACGCAAAAGAGAGTTTAAAATTTCTGATCTCAGACCTGCATAGGATCATAACAAAAGGCGAAAATAGCGAAATTTATGAAAAATGCGAAGTTGAGAAATTAACGAAATAGTGTTTTGCAAATAGTGAATATTTTATATATTTTAGCATTATGACGTCATTAATAACCTTTAAGAGCTTATAACAATTTAGGCATTTTATCTAAAATTTTGTTTTTGTCGCTATAATGCGGCTTCTTGACCTTTTCGTCTAGTGGCTCAGGACGTTGCATTCTCAGTGCGAAAACGCGTGGTTCAAATCCCGCAAGGGTCGCCATTATGGACTTTTATACAAGCCTCTTGATTTTAAACGATAAATTTATCTATGATTTTATCATGGACTTTCATACAGCCCATCAGATTTTAAATAATAAATTTTATCTGCGATTTTATCGATGAAGCTTTTATCGTGCGAGACGATGATCTCGCTTACGTCAAGCTCCGCCAAAATCCCCGCCACGCGCTCCTGCATCGCCTCATCAAGCGCCGTCGTAGGCTCGTCCAGTAGCAGTATCCTAGGCTCGCACACCAGCGCGCCCGCAAGCGCCACCAGCTTTTTCTCGCCGCCGCTTAGATGAAAGGGCACTCGCTCGCGCAGATGCTCTATTCCCAAGCGTCGCAGCGTCTCCAACGCCTTGCGCTCGATCTGCTCTTCGCTTAAAATTTCAAGCTTTTTTAGATGGTCGTTTTCGTTGCCCTGCCTTAAAATTTGCGCCTTACGACCAAAAAATTTAGAAAGAATTCCACGTCTTTGCTCCGCATTTTGTGCTCGTTTTAACCGCTCATTTTGCGCACGCAGGCTAAATGCGACGTCCTCAAACACGCTCGCGCACAAAAATTGATCGTCGCTGTTTTGAAATAAAAACCCGATCTCGTGGCGAAATTTTGCAAAATCCTCCACACACTCAAGCTTCTCGCCGAAAAGCTCGATCTCGCCCTCGCCCCATTGCCTTAGGCCGCCTAAAATTTGAAGCAGGCTCGTCTTGCCCTGCCCGTTCGCGCCCAAAATCGCCACTTTTTCCTTATGCCCTACGCTCAAATTTACGCCGCGAAAAATTTCTCGCTCGCCGTTTTTAGCGCTTATCCCATACGCCTTAAGCGAGCAGCTCATAAGATCGCTCCGATTTTAACAGATACGCACGCCAGCAAGAACGCCAAAAACGAGGCCTCCAAGACGCTCAAGCCCTCGCAACGTTCGTAAAATAGCCTACCGCAAAATCCTCGCGCGCTCATCACCAAGCTTAAATTTCTTGCTTGCTCAAGCGCCGAAATCGCTAAAATCCCGACTAAATTCGCATAAATTTTATAGGTGAAAATTCCGCTCGTCCCTACAAATCCGCGCATCCGCAAAAGAGCTTGCAGCCTCGCTAAATCCGAGCGTAAAAAATTTACGAATCGCCCGCAGCAATACACCAAAGAACTTAGCTTTTCGCCGAGCCCCAGCCCGTAAAATCCGCGCGCGAAAAAATATTCATCCTTGCCGTAAAATAGCAAAATCGCAAACGCCATTATCAAATTCGCGCGCAAAAATATCACGCCCGCAAGCTCGTAGTTGCCGACTATGGCGGGGCTTAACGCGCTTAAAATAGCAAAGATATTTAATACCGCAAGCCTTGTGCAGACCGTGCGCGCAATCGAAATTTTAAGCGCAAAAAGAAGTAGCGGCGGGGCAAAAAACGCTGCGTAAAGCTGTCCGCTAAGTCCGACGCCGAAGCTGAAGATGAAAAACGCGAGCAGTGATACGGCGGGACTCATTTGCGCGCTCTTTTCGCTAGCCACATTAAGCCAAAAAAGCCGAAAATCAAGGCCAAACAAAGCGCGATTTTAGGCGCCTCGGCGGACTGGCTTTGAAACGCCAGGCTCCTAATATCGCCCTTAGGACTTTCTTTTGGCAAGATGCTTCGCGAGACGGAATTTTCCAAAGGCTTTGAAGCGCTTGAAATTTTATCTTTAGATACACTGCCTTTCGGCGCAATATTTTCGGACGCGGAATTTTTAGCGGCGTTCGAATTTTGCGGCATAGGGTTTTTAGAAACGTCAGAATTTTGCGGCGTGGAATTTTCGGAGTCGCCGGAATTCTGTGGCGCAAAGTCCTCGGCGCTAAATTCCATCTGCGCGCCGTGCCCTGCACCTCCGTAAATTTGAATAGTAAAATTTTTAGCGGGTATTCGTATGCTCGCAAGTCCCTCTTTATCGGTCTTAGTCCGCAAAATTTCGCGCCCGTCCGCGCTAATTAAAACTTCACACTCCATGCAGGGAGAATTTTTATAAAAATAGCTATAAATCGCCACTCTATCGCCCTCTTGAGTCGCAAAAAGATGAAGCGCATGCGAAAATGCGAAGGAGCTCAAAACCGCTAAGAAAAATAGCGCTCTCATCGCCTCTGTCCGCCGTAAAATTTCGCAATAAAGCTAAGCGCAAAAAGAGTGATGATCCCTTCCAAAACAGCTAGGATCGCACCTTCGAGCGAGATGAGCGTCGCGATAGCAAAAAACTCCCGCCCGCTAATGAAAAGCACGAGATCAAGAAGCAGCATCGAGCAGACGATCGGCACGAAACCCGCTAAAAATAGATAAATTTTTTGCGTGCGCACTTTTAGCTCTTGCGCTTTTGCGGCGGCGGCAAAGAGCCCGCCCAAAACCGCCGGAAAGCCGATGACTGCGGTATTTACACCGAGCACGCTAAGCCCTCCGAAGCCGAAAAACACCCCTTGCAAAAACAGCGCGACGAAAATCGCCAAGATCGCGCGCGAGCCCAAAAACGCGCCCACGAGCCCGCTTAGCATCAGGTGCATGGAGCTGACGCCCACAGGCAGGTGTACAAAAGATGCGACGAAAAACAGCGCGCTAAAACATGCGATCCTAGGGATTTCAGCCTGCTTTACGCGCCATAAAATCGCCGCTACCGCAGGCGCCGTAACCGCCCAGCCGGCAAGCAGCACGGGCGCGCTCAAAACTCCTTCGCTAATGTGCACGGCTCGCCTCCTTTAAATCGCTCCCGCTTTTTAGACGCGCAAAAACGCGCGAGCTAGCTAAATTTAAGGCATTTGCGACCTTTGCGATAATCGCTTTGATTGCTATGGATCTTGCCTTTACAGCTTTAATCGCGGCAAAATTTGCGGCTTGCGTCCTGTTTGCGGCGGCTGTCAGCGCAAGACTCGGAGCGGCCTCGGAGCTGCTTGCAGAACCAGTAAATTTGATAAATTTTACAGCTCGCATGGCGCAAGAATTTTCGCTCGCTACTTTTGTAAGAGCGACAAGCGGATTTCGCGACGCAAAATTTAAGGCTCCGAGCAATCTCGGCGCGGTGCTTGCGCGGCAAAATAGGACCTGCGAAATTTTAAAAGGCAGGGCTTGCAAAATTTCAAAAAACGAAATTTTACGCGCCGATATTTTACGCTCGTAAATCCACGGGTATGGAATTTTACGTACCAAAGCTACTAAGAGCGGATTCCTACCGAGCAAAATTTTACACAGCAGAGCTTCGTTACTTAAAATTTTACTCGGCGGAATTTTGCCATTTAAAATTTTAACTGCAGAATTCGCTGGAAATTTTACACCCAAAAGCAAAACGCGCGAAAATAAAATTTCAAAGCCCTGCCAAAGCGTAAATTTAAATTTATCCGCAGCCGCGCAAATTTCGCCAGAAAAAAGAGATCTCACCGAGCCGCTCCCCTATTTTTTCAGCTCGTCCGCCTTGATCCAAAGCACGGCTCCCAGCTCATTTACGGGCTGCTCGCTTCCTTTGGCGGCTTCCTCCTCGCTAAGAGCCGCAAAGCCCCACCAACCGGCAACCGGCATCACAAAGCTAAACTCGCCCGCGCCGTTGGTTTTAACGACCTGCGTGACATGCGCCTCGCTAGGGGCTTTGTAGCCCTTATCGTTATATAGCTCGATCTCCACGTCCGCGCCTGGGACGGGCCTTCCGTGCAATAAAAAAACTCCGCTAAATATCTCGCCCGCATACAGCGCATAAGGCCGCACGAGCGGTACGATCTCCGCCTCTAGCCCGAGCGGCTTATCCCAGCCTTCGCCCGCGCCATAAGCATCGACGTAGGTTTTGGTGATATGGCGAATCATCTTGCGCTCGGCCGGCTCGGCATAGGGTTTCGGATCGAAATAAAACGCTAAAAGCGATGGCTTGTCAGCTTTAAATTCCGCCGCGAAATAGGAATTTTCACTCTTTTTCTGCTCTTTTAGGCTACCTAGGAGCGATTTTTTCTCGTCGTCAATAAAAACGCCGAATTCTGCGGGCTTTTGTAGATTCATAGACTCCTGTAAAAACGGATGGGAGAATTCCAAATTTAGCTTTAAAGTAGCATCTTTTTGATCCTCTACGATATTTTTATCCGTCGTAAGAACGCCGAAATGCGCGAACGCAAGGCTCGCCGCGAAAATTTCTAAAAAAGCAAATTTTGCCTTCATGTAATACCTTTCATAATAAAATATTACGGAATTGTATCACTTTTTTTCATCCGTATTGCTTAAATGTGGGTTTATTTTGAGTATTTAAAGCAAACTTTGGTTAAAATGTCGCAATTTAAATTACCAAAAAGAGGCAGAAAATGATAAATTTAAAACTTATCGAGACGAATTTCGACGAATTTAATAAAAAACTCATCGCCAAAAAAGTCCCGCCGCAAACCCTGCAATCGCTACTGGATGCCTACAACGAACTAAAATCCAAAAAGACGGAGTTAGAGAATCTTCAAGCCGTGCAAAATGCAAAGAGTAAGGAGCTCGGTCTCGCCGCGCGCGAAGGCAGGGACGTAGGCGCGCTAAAATCGCAGCTTGAGGAAAACAAGCAAAAGATCCAAAGCCTAAGCGAGCTCGTAAATGAGCGCGAGCAGAGCCTAGAAGCGATCGCCGCGTGCGTGCCGAATATCATCGACGACGACGTGCCGATCGGTGCGGACGAGAACGAAAACGTCTGTATCAAAAAGGTGCTGCAGCCGCGCACGTTCGACTTCGCGCCCAAGCAGCACTTCGAGCTCGGCGAGGCGCTGGGATGGCTTGATTTCGAGCGCGGCGTCAAACTTAGCGGTAGCCGCTTTACCGCGATCCGAGGTCTTGGCGCGAAACTGAATATGGCTCTCATCAATTACATGATCGAATTTAACAACTCACGCGGCTTCGAGCTCGTAAATATGCCGTTTTTGGTGCGTGATCAGATCCTCTACGGCACGGGTCAGCTGCCTAAATTTAAAGACGACCTCTACCGCGTAGACGACGAGGAGCAAAACCTCTACCTAATCCCTACGAGCGAGGTTACGGCGACGAATCTCTTTAATGATGAAATTCTGCGCAGCGAGGAGCTGCCGATCAAGCTCACCAGCTACAGCCACTGCTTTCGCAAGGAGGCGGGCTCGGCGGGACGCGATACGCGCGGCATGATCCGCCAGCACCAGTTCGAAAAAGTCGAGCTCGTCGCCATCACGCACCCAGAGGATAGCGCAAAGATGCTTGAGGAGATGATTTCATGCGCGAGCGATCTGCTAGCTAGCCTTGGCCTTCCGCACAGACACATGCTGCTTTGCAGCGGCGATCTTGGCTTTAGCGCCGCAAAGACCGTGGATTTGGAGGTTTGGCTACCGGGACAGAACCAATACAGAGAGATCAGCTCGATCAGCAACTGTCGCGATTTTCAGGCGCGCAGAGCCAAGATCCGCTTCAAAGACGGCAAGAAAAACAGCCTCGTTCACACGCTAAACGGCTCCTCGCTCGCGGTCGGCCGCACGCTGATCGCGGTGATGGAAAACTACCAGCGCAAGGACGGTAGCATCGAAATTCCGCGCGTTTTAGAAAAATATATGTAGGCGGCCCGTGCGAGAGCCTTACAAAAATCCAAATTCTAACGCCCGCTTCGCAGCCGCTGGATTTTGCGCGGAAAAATTTAGAAAGCGCGGCGTTGAATTTTTTGCGCTGCAAAACGCAGGATTTTTCGCAACAAAATTTGGTAGCACGAAATTTTGCAGCGCAGAGCCTAGGGCGCGCGATGCCAAGCTTCGCGATTTTAAATTTTGCAATGAAACGCTTCGTCATACGCGACAAATTCGGCAATCACGGCACTCGCATTTTAAATTTCACGACGAGAAATTTGATGGCGCAAAATTTGCAACCTGCGGAACAGGATTTTTAGGAGCGAACTTTCGCCGTATGGAATTCTGCAAATCAAAATTTAGGGCACGCGGCGTTAAATTTTATAAAGCTAGATTGCGCGAGACAGGTTTTTTAACTCGCGCTGCAGAATTGTACGGCACGAAATTTCACGAGATAAAGCTCCAGACGCCAAATTCAGAGCTTAAAATGAAATTTGGCGAAGTGAAATTTGGCGGGGTAAAATTCCGCGGCGGCGCGCTTTTTAAATTTATCGCCGCAAAAGGGCTGCGACGCAGTCCTAGCCTTTGTGCCGCACCGCAAAACGCGGGATTTTTTGAAATAAAATTTGGCGAAGCGAGATTTTGCGACGTGAAATTTCATAAAGCAAGATCGCGCCGCGCAAAATTTTATGCCGCGGAATTTACGGCGAAGAGCGAGAAATTTTACGGCGCGAAACGGCGCGGAGCGGGCGCGTGAAGATCGCGCTTTTCGGCGGCAGTTTCGATCCGCCGCACGCAGGACACGACGCCGCGGTAAGGGCGATTTTATCAAGCCTAAAGCCCGATTTGCTGGTCATAATGCCGTCGTTTCTAAACCCGTTTAAAAAGAGCTTTTCGGCGGCGCCGCAGCTGCGGCTAAAATGGTGCCGCACGCTGTGGGGCGACGCCCCGCACGTGGAGGTGAGCGATTATGAAATTTCGCAAAACCGCCCGGTACCCACGATACAAAGCGTGAAATTTCTGCTCGAAAAATACGGCGGAAACGACAAAATCACGTCCGAGACGGCAGTCGCGGCAAGCGAAACCCAAAGCACAGATAAAATTTCAAGCGCCGCCTCAAGCAGAGCGTCCGGCGCCGTCATGAGTGAAATTTCAAACTCCATAGGGGATAAAATTTCGAGCGCGAGCAAAATTCCGAGCGCTGCCCGAAATGAAATTTCAAGCGCCGCCACAGGCAAATTTTCAAGCGCAAGCGAAATTCCAAACGGCAATGCGAATTGTATGGCTGACGCAGGTAGCGCAAATTTCATGGGTAGCGCATATAATACAGGCGACACAGGCGATGCAAATTGCATGAATGTCGCAAATGACGTGCATGACGCGAGCGATGTGAGCAATGCAGATGAAGCAAGCAAAGCAAATAGTGCTAGCGACACGGATACAACACCAAAGCTCTACATCGTCGTGGGCGCCGACAACCTATCGGAGCTTCATAAATGGCGCGACTTTAGCGAGCTGCAGAAATTAGCGGAGTTTGCGGTGCTTACGAGGCCCGGTTATGAGATCCCGCGGCAATGGGCGAGCCTAAGGCGGATCGAGATTACCGTAGATGCAAGCTCAAGCGGTTTTAGGCGAGATTTCAAAGGCGAAATCCCGCCCAAGATCGCAGCAGAGGTCATAAAATTTTATAAAAGGAAAGATATGCAAGATCCAAAGCAAAGGGCGGAAAAGATCGCCGAAATTTTAAACGAAAAGAAAGCCGAAGACGTCCAGATCATCGATATGGAGGGGCGCGAATACATCGCAAAGCTCGTAGTTATCGCCACTATGCTGACCGCCCGCCACGCAGCCTCACTCATCGAGGAGCTAAAAAGCGTGCTCAAGCCGCTCGGCGAGGAGTTTTTGGCTATCGAAAGCGGCGATGAGTGGAGCGTCGTCGATCTCGGCGACATCATAGTCCATCTCATCAGCGAGACTTACCGCGCCAAATACAATATCGAGGACTTCCTCGACAAGCTCAAAAAAGAGCAATTTTAAGGAGGGAGCGTGCCGAGACAGACCTGGAGCAGCAAGCTCACATATATCTTAACCGTCGCAGGCGCCACGATCGGCTTTGGCTGCACGTGGCGGTTTCCGTATTTAGTCGGCGAAAATGGTGGTGGCGCCTATGTGCTCATATTTTGCATCGCGATGATCGTGCTTGGCATCCCGATGATCTTGGTAGAAAACGTCATCGGACGCCGTGCGCTAAGAAACTGCGTCGATGCCTTCACGGCGCCTAAAAAGGACGGCTCGCGCATAAAGCCGGCATGGAAAATCGTAGGCATCATGGGCGTAATCGGCGCGTTTGGAATTTTAGCCTACTATATGGTTCTCGGAGGCTGGGTGCTAACCTATATCGTAAACATCGTAAGCGGCAACTTCGACCTCTCCGCGCGGATCACAGACCCCGCATTTACGCAGAAATTCTACGCAGAGCATATCGAAAATAGCCCGCTTGGCGTCGGAGCTTACACGCTCGTTTTCATAGCGATCAACTGGTACATTTTGAAAAGCGGCATCATCGAGGGAATCGAAAAATTTGTAAAATTTCTAATGCCTGCGCTATTTTTGTGCTTCATCGCGGTAATCCTTACAAATTTAACGCTTGAGGGGGCAAAGGAAGGCGTGAAATTTTATCTCGGCGTCGATTTTGCCAAGATTACGCCCAAGCTTTTGATCGACGTTTTGGGTCAGGTCTTTTTCGCGCTCTCGCTCGGTTTCGGCGTGATGATCACGCTGTCGAGCTTTTTAAACAAAGACGAGAAGCTGATGCAAACAGCCACCATCACCGCAGTCGTAAACACGCTCATCGCCGTGCTTGCGGGCTTTATGATCTTCCCGTCGCTCTTTAGCGCGGGGCTTGAGCCGAGCAGCGGCTCGTCGCTGGTTTTCAAGAGCCTGCCGATTGCGTTTTCGCACATGCCGTTCGGCAACGCCGTTGCGGTGGTCTTTCTCTCGATCCTGCTCATCGCCGCGCTTACGACGTCGATCACGATCTATCAGGTAATCATAAATTTCGTCGAGGAGCGCTTCGGCTTTTCAACGTTAAAGGCGGTAAATTTAACGCTCGGCGGCGTCTTCGTGCTCGGCAACCTGCCCTGCATCCTCTCAAGCAGCGTGCTTGCGAACGTCAAAATTCTGGGGCGCTCGGTTTTTGACGCCTTCGACTTCGTAAGCGCGAACGTATTTTTCGTGCTAACGGCGCTTCTATGCTGCATCTACGTGGGCTGGGTGCTAAAAAAGGACGCGATCTACGAGCTCACCAACGAAGGCGATCTAAGCGCGCGGCTCGCAGGAGTTTGGTTTTTGTATGTCAAATTTATCCTGCCGCTTATCATCGCGGTGATCTTCGGGTACGGTATTTTCGGCTAAATTTAAAGCCGCGAGAGTTTTAAAATTTAAATTTGTCCGCGGCGCTGCGGCGGAATTTTAAAATTTCATTCGCTCTGTTACACACACTGCGGCATGAGTTTTTACGCGATGCGGCACACTGCGCCGCAGCTATAATATAAATTTAGCGCAAGCGCGTCCTATCCCCTGTAAGGCGTCGTCGGAGGTTGGGGCGAGCAGAGCGATACGGTGCTGCAGAAGCAGCGCCGTCTCTGCGAGAAGTGCGACCTCGCAACCGGGGCCCCTTCCCGCCCCATAGAAAGCTTGGACGCGTCTAGCGAAGCGGGCGTCGGAATTTTAAAATTTTATCTGCACGTGCCGTGTAAGCGTGATTATAATCGCAAAAAGGCGCGGCGGAATTTTAAAATTTTATTCGCCTCAGCGCAGCGCGTTAAATTTTAGAATTTTAAAATCTATCGCAGCGGCGCCGTATCGCGAGAGATAAAATTTAAAATTTAGCCGCAATTTAGGGGTTTGCAATGCTTCTATTTTTTCTTACGATCTTTCCGATATCGCTGATGCCGGGCATCAACATGACCTACGCGCTAAATCTCGGCATCGCGCGCGGCTATCTTAAGGCGCTGCCCGCGCTACTCGCGCAGGTGCTGGGCGTCACGCTCGTGGCGCTTGCGTGTATATTCGGCGTCGCGGGCATTCTGCTTGCGCACCCTGCGGCGCTTAGCGCGATTAAAATTTTAGGCGGCGCGTATATTTTTTATCTGGGCGTCGCGACCTTTTTAGCGCGCGGAAATTTTAAGCTGCAAAAACAAAAGCGCAGCGAAAATATCTTCCTACAAGGCTTTGTAGTCGCAGTCTCAAACCCCAAGGCGTGGATATTTTTCACCGCACTCTTTCCGCCGTTTTTGGACGCGGACAATCTTTTCGGCGCGCGCACCTTCGCCCTCGTCGCTACGCTGTGCGTAAGCGAAAGCATCTGCCTTAGCATCTACGCGCTGGGCGGAGCGGTGCTAAAAAATCTGCTGAAAACCCACCTGAAATACCTCGAAATTTTCTGCTCGGTGCTGATGTGCGCGATCGGGCTGTGGATGATTTTGGGCTAAAATTTTGATTAAATTTAGCGCCCGAGCTTTGATGGAATTTTATTAAATTTAAAAGATAGATTGAAAGCGATATCGCTGCGGCTAAATCTCAAGAAAAGCCTTAAAAATTTAGCCGCTAGCTCTGAATTAAAATTTTAAGCGATCGGTGGCGTGCAGCAAGCGCGGCGGCGATTATCGTCTAGGGTCCCTTGCGGTGCGTCTAAGCGATTTGCTGGCGGCGTTCACGTCCTCTGCAGCAAATCTGCGTCCATGGCGAACATGCGGCACGTTTAAGCGATTTCGGTGCTACGAATAGTGAGTACTGCCCTATTCGCGCCGTGTCCGCAGCTAATCCACAGCGAACCTATGAGCGCTTAAGAGAATTTCAGCTTTGTGTACTGCGCGAGCCCTATCCGCTCTACTCGGATTATGCGTTTAAACGGATTTTATCTCTGCGGGTAGCACCGCTTCCGTTTGTGCGTGCCCGCGCAATTTAAAATTTACGCAAGCGAAGCGCGACGGACCCAGATTTTTGTATCGCCGCGTGCGCTTAAATTTTAAAATTTAATCTCTGCCGTGAAGCTCGTCGATGTAAAATTTCACAGAGCCGAGACCCTCTTTTTTAGCCCATTCGTAGGCGCTTGAGACGAACTCCCAGTTGATGCCAGCGTAGAATTTTTCCAGATATTTCGGGCGCGCGTTGTGCTCATCGATGTAATACGCGTGCTCCCAAACGTCCACGACTAGAAGCGGCACGAGCCCTTCGGTCACCGGCGTGGCGGCGTTTTGGGTCGCTTTAATGCAAAGCTTGCCCGATTTCGGATCGTAAGCAAGCCACACCCAGCCCGAGCCGAAATGCGCCGTAGCCGCAGCCAGAAACTCGCTTTTAAAATCCGCGAAATTTTCCGCTAGCGCCGATTTTAGCTCTGCGGAAGGCTCGCTAGGTTTTGCGATGCAATCCCAGTAAAAATCGTGGTTGTAAACCTGCGCTGCGTTGTTGAAAAGCTCGCCGCTAGCAGCCGTTACGATCTCGTAAAGCCCCTTGCCCGCAAACTCGCCCGATTCGGTAAGTTTATTTAAATTCGCCACATAGGTCGCGTGGTGCTTGCCGTGGTGATAATCACAGGTTTGCTTGCTTACGACCGCGTTGTGCGCCGCATCGAACGGCAACTCTCTAAGTTTAAACATCTTCCTCTCCTTGAAATGAATTTTGAAGCGATTATAGCCTAAAATTTCTAAACGAATAATAAAATTTATTATTTAGGATTAATTTTAAGACGAATTTCAATCTAAGCTCACTCCTACTATAATCGCGTTTCAAATTTAAAATTTAGGCGGTTTATGAACACCAAAGCTTTGCTTTCATCCTCATCGGAGCGCTTTTTATGTGCGACCGGACGTACAGGCTTAAGCGCGCTGCCGGTGCGCACGAGCGGCTACTTACCGTCATCTGCGCGGTTGGGAGCTTTTTTATGTTTATGCTTGCTTTTAATACATAGCGTTGCGCTCGCATACGTTCTATACGCGGGACCGGCATGCTTTTTATCATCTTTCTTGAAACGATCGTCGCGCTAGAAGAGGACTCGGAGGTGAGTCTGCTTCGCATATTTTCATACTCACGCTAAGCCTATGAACGGCCATCGACACAATCGGTGCCGTGATCTTAGGCATATTCGTTCGCCGCGAGAAAATTTCTGCGCGCAAAGCACCTACTATTTCTCATAATTTCAAGCGCCGCGATGTTGAAATTAATTTAAAATTTTGGCGAATTTAGCTAAGCTTAGCGCTAAATTTGACGCAAAGGAAAATCATGAAAATCATCGAAGGTTCGCTTGCTCTTAAGGGCAGCGAAAAAATTCTAATCATTAACGCCCGCTTCAACCACATCATCACCGATCGCCTAGTCGAGGGGGCGCACGATGCGTTTTTGCGCCACGGCGGCAAGGAGGAAAATTTAAGCCTGATGCTGGTGCCGGGCGCTTTTGAGATCCCACTCGCGCTTGAAAAGGCGCTAAGCTCCAAGCTCTACGACGCCGTCGTCTGCCTAGGCGCGGTGATCCGCGGCTCTACTCCGCATTTTGACTACGTAAGCGCCGAGGTAAGCAAGGGCATCGCAAACACTATGCTAAAATACGGCGCACCCGTGACTTTCGGCGTGCTGACTACCGATAATATCGAGCAAGCGATCGAGCGTGCAGGCTCAAAGGCCGGCAATAAGGGCTTTGAAGCAATGAGCGGCGCGATCGAGCTTCTAAGTCTATTTCGCAACATAAAGGCGTAAAATGGCCACCAGACACCAAGCCAGGCTTGCTGCGATCTCGCTGCTTTACTCCCGGGATATGAACGGCGGCGGCGAGGACTTTGTGGACGAGTATCTGGAAGAAAAGCGCATTCGCAACGAGCAGCGCAACTGGACGCTGGCGCTTCTGCGCGGCGCTAGCGAAAATCTCGCCGCAGTCGATGCGCTGATAGATGAAAATTTAAAGGAATTCAAGCTCGCCGAAATTTCGGCTCTGGAGCGCGCGATACTGCGGCTCGGGGCGTATGAGCTGCGCTTTACGGACACCGATGCGGGCATCGTCATCAACGAAGCGATCAACTCCGCCAAGGAGCTTGGCATCTCGCCAAAATTTATAAACGGCGTGCTGGACGCGCTAAAAGATAGCCCCGTAAACATCGCGGCGGATAAAATTTCCAAGCCGACTGCGACGGCAAGCGTAAATCCCGAAGCAACCACGGAGGCAGTCAAAAATTTTAAGCCCACTGCGGCGAAAAGCTCCGCTATTTCAGACAGCAACGTTGTGGCGAAAAATTTCATCCCCGCAGACACGGACAGCGAGACGGAAAATTTTAATAAGGCAAAGCGGAGCAGTACGCCGAAAAATTATACGACAAGCAGAAACAGACCGTCTAAAAAGCCCGCTAATTTGAAAACTCGCAGTGCGCCCGCCAAAAAATCCGAATCCACCGCGAGCAAAAAATTTAAAACGGAGAGAAATTTCAAGACTGGAGATAAATTCAAGACAGAGAAAACTGGCAAAAATTTCAAAGCTGGCGAGCGAGGTAAAAATTTTAAGGCAGGCGAACGAAGCAAAGACGCCGCGCCAAAAAAAGAGGGCGCGGATAGAAATTTCAGAGTCGGCAAAAGCACAGCACCGAAAAAGGGCGTTGCGGGTAAAAATACTGCGCCGAAAAGTAGCGCTGGGCGCAAAAGCTCTATCGCGCCGAAAAAATCTGCTGGCGGCAGAGGCACCGTCTCAAAAAGACCAGCAGGCAACAAAGGCGCAGTGCGCGGCAAGGATAAACGGTGAGGCTCTGCGTCGCGCTTGATCTGGGCTCGAAGCAGCAGTGCTTACAGCTGGCGGAGCGGCTTGCGGACTTTTCGGATAAAATTTGGCTCAAAGTTGGACTGCGAACCTATTTGCGCGACGGAGCGGGATTTTTGGAGGAGCTAAAAAAGCTCGGAAATTTTAAAATTTTCCTCGATCTAAAGCTCTACGACATCCCAAATACGATGGCGGACGCCGCCGAGGAGATCGCTAAAATCGGCGTTGATATGATAAATGTGCACGCAAGTAGCGGCAAGCGCGCGATGGCAGCCGTGATGGAGCGACTGGATAGGCTAGCTTCGCGTCCATTAGTGCTTGCGGTCTCTGCGCTAACGAGCTTTGATCAGGCGGAATTCAGCTCGGTTTACGAGCAAAATTTGAGCGATGCCGTGCGCAAATTTAGCGTGGCGAGCTACGAAGCCGGGCTTGACGGCATGGTCTGCTCTGCGTTCGAAAGCCGCTTGATAAAGGACGCAACGAGCGCAGATTTTATCACGCTCTGCCCTGGTTTGCGGCCGTTTGGTGAGAGTGCGGGGGATCAAAAGAGAGTGGCGGATCTGGGCGTTGCGCGCGAGGCGGGAGCGGACTTTATCGTAGTCGGTCGCCCGATCTATCAAAGCGCCGATCCGCGCGAAATTTGCGAGCGGATTTTGGATCAAATTTAGCGCCGAAGCTTGCATAAAATTTGACGCAAGCTCGTTTTAAGCGGAATTTTCGCGCGCAAGAAATTTTAATTAAAATGCGCACAAAGGTGGCTCGGATGACGTCGAAGCGCCGTCGTCATCTTTTTACAAAATCCGTTGGAGTTTGAAACAAACGTATCAGATTTTTGCACTTGGCGCAAGGCGGAAGCGTAAATTTACTCCGTTTGGGATTAAAAACGTTTAAGCTTTACCGCGCCGAAGCCCCCTGCTAGCTCGCGGATAAAATTTCCGATAATGAGCGCGGCGGCGAGCGTCTTAGCACTAAAAAGAGGCGCGCATAAGCGCAGCGGCAGCCCGGCGGCGAGGTAAAATTTTAAAAATTTTTCGCGCCGCGTGGATAAAATTTTAAAACTTGCCTCGCACGAGTGAAATTTTAAAATTCCGCACTCTCAAGGGGTTTTAAAATTTTATCCAAATGGCGAGCCTGGCGAAATTTAAATAAAGATTGGGGTAAAATTTGAATAAAGGCGCGAGCGATTTTAAGAAAATCCCCTATGTCGGCGAGGCGACCGAGGCGGATCTGTTGGCGCTGCTTACGAGGATATCGCTTCGCTAAAAGACGCAGATCCAGATGAGATGTTTGAACGCACAAAGGCGCTCGGGCGCGGCAGCGACAGGTGCATCCTCTACGTTTACCGCATGGTTTGTTATTACGCCAGCACGCCCCATCCCGACAAAGCTAAGCTAAAATGGTGGCTTTGGAAGGATTAAATTTTCAAATTTGACCCGCGCAGGTCGTTTAAATTTGAGCGGATTTGCTAGCGATCGACGTGCTGTATTTGCGGCACGAAACGGTGCCTCACGGAAGTGCAAGCTAGCAAGTACAATGAACGGCGCAAATTTTATGCGCGAGCTTTGCGAACACAATGCGATAAAGTGACGCGAAGAGCGTAAATTTAACGGGCGCGGCGTAGCGGATAGTGCGAAGTACAAATATAGCCGCAATATGAAATTTTGATTTTATTCACAGGCACGCTTTGCGATGAAGCAGCCTGCACGAAATATAAAATCGCTCCGATTTCTGGCAAGCGCGCGCCAAGCCGTATACGCGTCGTAAATACAAAAACGGCGACAGTCGGTGTTTTTAGGCGCACACGGCGCGGCCTTTCACGACGGTGAGCGGTGGCGGCTGATATTTAATAATCACGCTATGGAGAAAATGAAATAGACGGCGCGAGTTTTGCTTTTTATGGTAAATTTTATGAACGCGGCGCAGATTCCCGCGCGAGCTCTACGAGCACAATGTAATAGAGCGGCGCGCAGAGCGTAAACTTAACGGGCGCCTTATGATGAGGGCGCCGCAAAGCGGAAGGACGGTAGGGATGAAATTTTTTGCTATTTTGATTTTATGCGCGAGCGCGCTTTTTGGCGAGACGATCAGCGCGAAATATGAGATTTCGTTCGGCGTTTTCGGCGCGGTCGGCAGCGCAAATACGCGGCTCGTGCGGCAGGGCGATCGCTACGAGATCGTCATGGATGCCGTTGCGCAGGGTGTCGCAGGCAGCTTAAGCGGGCAAAGGCGCGAGAGCTTCCGCTCGAAGGGGCGCGTCGTGGCGGGGCTTTTGGTACCCGATCTCTACGTCCACGAGGTCTCGCGCAAAAAGGGCAAAACGACGAAAAACGAGCGCAAAACCTACGCTTTCGACTACGCGCGCAAAACGATAAAATTTCAAAAGCTCAAGGGTACGGGCGGCGAGCTACAGCTCGTAAGCGACGAAATTTTGCCCTACTTCGCGACGAACGACCTGCTGAGTTTGTTTTTCAATTTCTCTAAGATCCCGCACTCGGGCGATAAGTTTTTCGTCCGAGCCGCGGGCGCAAAGAGCGCCGACGGAAGGATCGACATCGAAAGGCCGCGCGGAAGCGCCGCCGCAAATATCGCGAGCGAGCTCGGCATTGCGCCGCCTAGCGAGGCGGATACAAACTCCGGCGCAGCGGCAAGCGCAAGCTCTAGCGGAGCAGACACGAAAACCGGCACAACGGACGTAAATTTTAAAGGGCACGGCGCGAGCGCAGATAAGCAGGCTGCAGCGATCTACGTGGTTTTCATCAACCAGCCGATATTTTCGAGCAGCCGAGGCGAACTGCACCTAAGCCTAAACGAGCGCGGTTACGCCGATCGCGCCGTTTTGAAGGACGTGCTGCTCTTCGGCGACATCCGCGCGCGGCTCGTGGAATGAAAATTTTAACAATAGGCATTACTAAAAAATAAGTCCGTCTTTAAAATTTTTATAGCCTTAGGTCGCCCGCCATACCCCCCCCTCTCTCTCCCCGCCTAGACAGTAAAAGCATGTGTGAATTTTAGCGGACATTTTAGTGTAGATAAATTCGGTACCAAAATATACGAGTACAAAATTCAAAAATTCACTTCAGCAACTCATACTTAAGCATTTTCGGTCTAATTTTTTCTAGATTGTATCTTTCTAAAAGTATTTTTAATCTTGTTACTTTAGGGTATAAATTATGCTCGCGCCAAAGTTTACCAAATTCATCTTTATTATAGTATTCTAAATTTTTTAATCCGTTGATACTCGTTTCAGTGGATAAAAATTTATAAATTTCATAAATTTCAGTCGTTTTTCTTTTTTTATCTAGCTTTCTTTCAGCAACTTCCCAAAATTTAGAGTTACTATCACAAGCGTTGTATTGCGTGCAAAGTGCGAATAAAAGACAATCTTGTAAAAAATCCTCATCACTTTGATATTTTATTCCACCGTCGCTTGTTTTATACACAGTGTCTACAATGCGGTAATCTCTCGTTTCTCCCATAATTCCCGTTTCCGAAACCTTATCGCGAGAGGCACAAAATAACGGCAAAACTTTTAACAAATTTTCTTCGCTAACCCATTTTTTACTATATCTTTTTTCATCGGAATTTATACTTCCAGTAAGCCTTGGCGAAGCGAAAGAGAAATTACGCGCCTCTATTACACAAACCCCATTTTCTCTACCGTCATTCTGGTATAGCTCAGATATAGTTTTTTTAACCTTTTTTACTATAAAATCACTATCTATATCGTTTTTAAAATGTAGCTCATCATAAAATTTATCCTTATTACTCCAATGCAAAAGGGCTATCGCGCTTTCTACTACTGCATTAAAATATTTTTTATTACAAAGATAGCACTCTTTTACTTCTTTGTTGATTAAATTTCTAGATTTCCAAATTTTTATCGGTCCATAGTGAATGTATGCATAAGGCTCATAATATTTGAAAGTAGAAAAGCAAAATTGCTCATCAAGATCTTCGCCGCCGCCTGTATTGCTCATCTGCGTATGGACCCAAGTTTTTTGGTATTTTGATTTTATTCCGCCGCTTTTATTAGAATTTGTTTGAGCATAAGGCGGATTTTCAAGGAAAATAACCGCTAATCTTTTAACGCTATTCTTTTGTCTGTAATCATTGATAGCTCTTTTATACCAATCTACCCCCTCTTGCGATAAGGCATCTAGAACCTTAACGTTTGCCATACCGTTAAAACGAATATTTGCCGTCAAGGCCTCCGCTTCGTTTATTGTACCCAGTATCAAATGTGGATAAATTTCTTCATTAAATTGACTTTCTAAATTCCCGACACCGGCACAACGATCTATGATCACATAATCATCGAAGCCGTCTTTCTTAGAATTTCTTATCGCATTTAAAACATACTCCATAGAAATTTTAACGTATTTGGGCGGTGTAAAAAATGCACCTTCCATTTTTTGGACATATTTTTCATTCATTTTATCATTATTTAGTATTAGTCTATTTATATCATGCTTTTTATAATCAAACGGCTTAAACCAACCACTCATCCCCTTTTCTAAATATTCATATGCCTCTATCTTTGCGCTAACACCCATCATTTTATAAATATTTTGTATGACTTCTACCAAATCCACCTCCTCATCGGTCAGATCATACTCATATGTTTCTTTTTTATCGTCGAAATATTTTTTAAATTTACTGTGATCCAGATACCAATCAAATTTTTCTTGTAATTTACAATGGCAATCATATACTTCTACTAAAAACGTTTCAAGCTCTACATAAATACGATAATAAGGTATCGGCTCGCCATTTTGCTTCAAACGAGTTGGTATAATATCATAAAGTTCTTGATAAGCTTTTTTTGTTCCACCACCTTCACTATCGTTTAGCTTGCATTCAATAATGGTATTTCCTACGATACCGTCGCTTTGATCTTTATCCATACTTTCAGGACTTATGTCATAGCCTTGTTGAGCCAAAAAAACATAAAATACCCTTTGCCCCGCAACTTCTTGTTTAAGCATGGCATTTACTATGCCCTCTTTACTAAGACGTAAATAATTTTCTTTCATTATGCTATCTAAAACTTCTTTGTTCTTCTTTATACTCATTTTTATCCTTTTTTATAAATTTATAAATCGGATTTTAATCACTTTATTCTAATATAAAATCCAAGGTGTTTTTTCTCGCATCGCTGAGCTCATAACGGCGATCCTATCGGCTCCCGCGCGTAGGACGGAAGCGAAATTGTGCGGCGTTATGCCGCCTAGCGCGTAAATTTCGCCATCATAAAACCCACGCACGGCGCGGATCAAATTTAGCCCTTTCGGCGCAAGCCCCGCCTTGCAATCGGTCGCGAAGATGTGGCTCAGACATATCACGCTCGCGCCCAGCTCCAGCGCCTCGCGCGCCTCCGCCTCGCTGTGGCAGGAAGCGACCAATTTTTTGAAATTTGCGCGCAAAAACTCCGTGCCGCACACCGCGCTGAAGCTCCGCAAAACCCCGAGCGGCAGCCATAAATTTCTCTCGCCCACCCGCAGCGCAAAATCTGCAAAATTATGCACAAAGATCGCGGGCAGGCGCCTTGCACTCTCTGCACTCTGCGCGCCCTCCGCGCTCTGCGAACCTTCCGCCTCTTTCACGCTCTGTGAATTTTCTACGCCCTCTATACTTTCCGAGTTTTCTGTATACTGCGCGCTCCGTGAGCTCCCCGCATTTTTTGCACTATGCACATCATTCGCATTTTCTGCACTTTGCGCACCCTGCATACTTTCCGCATTTGCTGCACTCCGTGCGATCTCAACCGCGGGTTTTGTTTCGCATACGACGCCGCGAAGCGAAATCTCGCCAGGCGCGCTATCATTCGCGCAGTTTGCAGTGCCGGTAAAATTTTCAGACAAAATTTCATCTAAAACGCAAGCGGAATTTTTAGGCTGCATCACATCTGTAGCGACACCGTGCCCACGGGCCGCATCCGCGCAAAGCTCGTTCCTGCCGCCGCTCAAATGGAGCTTTTTTGGCAAAACTTCGTCTGCATCGCGCTCGCAGAGCAAAATTTTATCCGCGTAGGCCGCGCTCATGTCTAATTCGCCCTCAAGAGCTTGGATTTTGCCAAATTTAGCAGTGCAAGCTTCATCTGCAAAAATCACGTTTGCAAAAGCCTTATCCGCACAAAATCCGCTCTCGCAGGCGCGTAAAATTTTACCAAACAGCGCCGCATAGGCCGCTTCGTCTAAATCCTTTTCGCGCACGACGATCTCGCCTACGCCTGCCGCGGCAAGATCCGCTATGCGCGCGAGCAGCGCCGCCTCGCCGCCGCAGAGCGCACGATTTGTGATGATCGTAATGCGCGAAGCAAGCTCTAAATCTAGCATCCGCTCGCCCCCTTAAGCCCAAAATCCCAGCCCGTGGACGGCGTCGCACTCAAATTTAAAATTTCGCCTGCGATGCTAGGGATTAAAATTTTACTTGCTAGGGCGAGCGCCGAAACCCCCGCCGTCACGCCATATTTCAAAATTTCGCCCGCCGGAACAAGGACTGAAATTTCCGCCGCAGCGCTAAAACTCAAAGCGTTCGCCCGGCGCCTCGATTTTAGCGACCTTGCGTTGCCGCCGCATAAGAACCCGAAGCTCGCACCGTTTTTAAATTTAAAATTTGCGTCACCCGCGGGCTCGAAATTTGCGCTACCTTTAAATTTTAAATCCGCGTATGTGTTCCTAGGTCTTAAATTTACACGCGCATTTTGTAACTCAAAATTTCCCGCACCCGCTAATGCGGCGTAGAAAATTTTATCATCCGTCATGACGCCATAAATTTTATCTCGGCGTGCGGCGCTGCAAAATTCAGCGTCGTATTTTGCGCTGCAAATTTTACTTCTGCACTGGGCAGCACTAAATCCGCCCTCGAGCCTGACGCTGCAAATCTCGCGTCTAACGCCGTAAATTTCATCCACGCACGCGGCAGAATTTCGCGCCTCACACATAGATATACTCGCTCATCAGCGGCTGCAGCCCGCCTGCGCGGATCGCCTCGCAGACTTCGCTTACGCTGCGCGCGTCGCTGATCTCGAACTGCTCGTCGCCCCTCTGCTCGCTGTGTCCGCCGATACCCACGCTCACGCCCGCCGAAATTTTGCTCGCCGCGATCCTGATCGCGTTGTCGCGGAAGCCCGCCCTCTCGCGCGTAGAGATCGTGATCTGCGCACTTGGCAGCAGCAGCCGATACGCGCACATGACCTGCAGCAGCTCGCGCTCGCCGACGTCCTTCGGATTTATTTTGTCGTTGTTGATGATCGGGCGCAGGCGCGGCACCGAAAAGGAGATCTCGGCGCGCGGGTACTTGCGCTGAAGCAGCCACGCGTGCACGCCCGTGGCAAAGGCATCGCGGCGGAAGTCTCCGAGCCCCAAAAGCGCCGCGAAGCCCACACCGCGCATACCGCCTCTAATCGCGCGCTCTTGGGCTGCGAAGCGATACGCAAAAACGCGCTTGTTACCCGCAAGATGCAGCTGTGCGTAGCGCACGGGATCGTAGGTTTCTTGAAAAACGGTGACGAAATCGACGCCGCAAGCGTGCAAATGGGCGTAGTCGGCGGAGTTTAGCGGATAAATTTCGACGCCGATCACCTTAAAATACTGCCGCGCGAGCTCGCAGGCGCGCCCGATGTAGCGCACGGGGCTGTTTTTCTCGCTCTCGCCCGTGAGGATTAAAATTTCTTCTAACCCGCTCGCCGCTATCGCCTCAAACTCCGCCTTTAGCTGCGCCTCATCGAGCCTTGCGCGCGCGATTTTGTTTTTGCAGTTAAAGCCGCAGTAAACGCACAGATTGTCGCAGTAGTTTGAGATGTAAATCGGCGTGAAAACGGCGATGTTGCTGCCAAAATGCGCCGCTTTTTCGCGCGCTGCGGCTTGCGCGATCTGCTCCAAATGCTCGCCCGCGCGCACGCTAAGTAGCGCGGCGAAATCGCGCAGACTTCTATTTTTCGCGCCGATCGCTCTTTGCACGTCCGCCTCGCTCGCCTCCTCGCAAAAGCCCTCGCGCAGAGCAAGCGTGCGCTGCATTATCTCGCTTCCGATATCCTCCATGCCCGCTAGATAGCCGGTTCCCATCATCTTTTAAATTTTCCTTTTAAATTTTATTAAATTCTATGCGGCACGCTTTTGCGTGTAAATTTACGCGCCGCAAAGTTTCTTTTCGTTTGGTTTAGGAGCGCATTTTAGCAGGATTTCGGTAAAAAAAAAATTTAAAACGGAATGCCCCCGTTCGCATTTTAAATTTTAGTGATTATTAAAAGACGAAAGAATATACTTTTGCAAAATTTTAAGGAGAAGTAATGAAAAAAATCATCTTGGGTTTAGCTCTGTTGGGATCTTTGGCTTTTGGCATAACTTTTAGCAAAGAGCAAGTTAAACAATTTGAGCAAAATTGCGAAGCGGGTGATTTTGAGGCTTGCAGTTACGCCGGTGCTCTTTATAAAGATCCGACTGAATTTGGCAGAAACGCATCCGATAGGGACTATAAAAAAGTGCTTTATTATTACAAAAAAGCTTGCGACGGAAACGATTATGCTGCTTGCTCGGATTTGGGAGCAATGTATTTTAGCGGCAAAGGAGTAAAAAAAGATTATAAAAAGGCTGTCGAGCTATTCGATAAAGCTTGCAATGGCGGACTTGTGGACGGCTGCAACAATTTAGGTCGTATGTATGCGCATGGCAAAGGGGTAAAAAGAGATATGACACGGGCTATGGAATATACCGGAAGAGCTTGCGATGCGGGGAGCTGGGTAGCGTGCGGGAATTTTGCTTCAGTCCTTGAAGCCGATGGCGACAAAGCAAGGGTGGCGCAATACTATCAAAAAGCCTGCGAAATGGGCAAAAAGGATCAGCCGCTATTCGACTATGAAAAAGACTATTTACGAGAATACTGCGATAAATACGACATACTAAAATAGCCCGCTGATCAATCGGGTTTCTCTCGATCGGGCTGCTTTCAGCCCGATTAAATTTTAAAATTTGATCGCCGAGCTTGCCGCGCATTGTACCGCTGCCAAATTATACTTTTCGCCACTACACTTTAAGATGCCTAGCGAAGTGCGGAATTTAGGTCGTTCGGCATAGGGCTTAACAAAGTGTGCTGAGATTTAACTCACATGGCGCAAATTTGCACGGCGCGAAATTTTAAAATTCCACGCCGCATCTATCGGCTGCCACGCCGAGCTTGCGCAATATGTATCTGTACAAACCCAAGAAAAGCGAATTGGGTACAAAAAACACGGCTCGCGCAACCAAGCGCGGTTAAAATTTTAACCGCTAGCGCAAAAATCCCGTTAGCGGCGAGCTTGCGCTGGCCGTTTTGCAAACGGCACCGAGCCCCGCCAGGTAGGCATCGCGCCCCGCCTGCACGCCGAGCGCAAACGCCCGAGCCATCAGCGCCAGATCCCCGCTCGTGGCGATCGCCGTATTTACCATCACCGCAGCACAGCCCATCTGCATCGCCTCGCAGGCCTCGCTAGGCGCGCCGAGCCCCGCATCTACGATGATCGGAACGTCGATTTCGCCCAGCAAAATTTCGATCATCCCGCGCATCATCAGCCCGCGATTAGAGCCTATTGGCGCAGCCAGAGGCATCACGGCGGCAGCCCCTGCGCTTATCAGATCGCGAGCGACGCACAGATCGGCGTGCATGTAGGCAAGCGGCACGAAGCCCTCGCGCGCTAGGGCTTCGCAGGCTTTGATCGTCTCGGCGTTGTCGGGCAGAAGATATTTGCTGTCGCCTATGATCTCGATCTTTACGAAGTCGCCGCAGCCCAGCTCGCGCGCGAGCCGTGCGATCCGCAGCGCCTCCTCGGCGTTTCGCGCGCCGCTGGTATTCGGCAGCAGCGTGACGCCGCGAGGGATGAAATCCAAGATATTGCGGCTCTTGCTTTCGTTCACGCGGCGCAGCGCAAGCGTGACGATCTCACAGCCCGCGTGCCGCACGCAGGCGTCGATCATCGCGTGATCGAACTTACCAGAGCCCATTATCAGGCGCGAGCTAAACTCCCTGCCGCCTAAGATCAGCTTATCGTCCATTCTATCCTCTTTAGTTTAAATTTTCGTTTTATGCGCAGCGCAAATGACACATATCGGCGCTCGCAGTGCATTATATACAGCGCGAGATTGCGGCACAGATGTGCGCCTTGCTTCTATCGCTATTTTTACGCGCTGCACGACGCCGCGCCCGAGCTTTAAAATTTCCTGTCAAAATTTTACGCCACGACACAAAATTTTAAAATTTCACGCGCAGACTGCGGCTCGCTTCGCTGCGCGGAATTTTAAATCCTACGTTCAAAAGTAGTTCGCTCGCGCCGAATAAATTTTAAAATTCTACTTACCCGCGAGCTGCGCACGACAAATGGTTTAAATTTCGTCGTTTAAATTTAGATCTCGCGGCTAAATTTACGCGGCGCGCGGTAAATTTCACGCCGTCTTAAAAACGCGCGCTGTATACCCGCCGAAACGCTCGCCGCTTCTCAAAAATAATCGCGCGAGGCCTTTAAATTCAGCGGCAATGCAAGCGCGTAAATTTAGAAACTCCAAAGCGCACGATTAGCGGCCAGGCCTAGCCCTCCTCGCCTAAAATCAGCCTAAGCGCGACGTTTGCCTGATGTGCGGCGCAGATCGCCACGCGCGGCGCGAGCAGCCCCACGCCCTGAGCCGCGGCGCTTTTGCGGTCGCCGCATACGAAGACGTTTTTGCCGAGCCGCGTCGTGCGGATCTCGTTGGCGTCGCCGCTGCCAGCCATACCGCTAGCGCAGATCAAAAAGCGATCCGTTCCGCCGAGCGCATCGAAAATCATCGCTTTCGCCGCCGCGTTGTCGAAGCACTCGCAAATTATACGCTCGTTTTTTAAAATTTCGGCTACGTTTTGCGCGGTAAGTCGCTCGTTTAAGGTTCGTACGCGCACGAACGGGTTTATGCGCGCGATTTTTTCGCACAAAGCGTCCGTTTTGGGCTTGTAGAGATCACCGATCTCGTACTGCTGGCGGTTGAGGTTGGTCGGCTCGACGACGTCGAAGTCGATCAAAAAGAGCTCGCTCACGCCTGCGCGCGCAAGCAGGATCGCGACGTTTGAGCCGAGCCCGCCGAGCCCGCAGATCGCCACGCGCGAGCCTTGTAGCGCCTCGTTTACGGCGGGGGCGTTGCGAGCAAACATCAGCTCGCGAAGCTCCTGCGGCGCCAGCTCCGCACCGCGCGCGAGCAAAAAAAGCTCATCGCCAGCTTTCAGCTCGCAATTCTGCGTGCTCGCATAGCCGTTTATCACGGCGATCTCGCCGCTAAATTTAACCTCGCGCTTCAGCCCCTCAAGATCGCTCGCGCCCGTCTCGTAAGCTTTGCCGTTTAATTTTATCTGCATTTTGATCCTAAATTTTATCTTTTTGCCGTTTAAATTTATCGCGCAAATTTAAACTTGCGCGCGGCGCCTTGCATCTGCGCGAACATAGCGCGCATTGATGCGGTATTGCGGCGCGATTGCGACAGAAATCTGCGCGGCTACTACGCACCGCACAAACGCTTGGCACGAGCTGCGATGCACGCGGGGCGCACCGAGCGCATCGCACGCGATTTTGATCTGCAAATTTCATCCTGCTTTTAACGCGTAATGTTTCAAGCCTACTGCGCGCATTGCGTTCAGCTAATACGGCGCCATCGTAGGGCCTCTGTACGAAAACACAGAACAAGCCAAATCCGCTAAATTTAGCGCATTAACCCAACTTATCGGTTAAATTTAAATTCGCGAAGCGCTAGAGCGATCCGCCAAACTTAAAAGCCGCTAAACGCCTGAATAAACCGCGCTGCGGCTAAATTTAAAATTTCAAGCCCGACCGACGAAAAAGCGGCACGCAGCAGCATACGTTGCAGCGTACATGGCGGCAGAAATCTCGGGGTAAATTTTAAACCCCGCACCCAAATCCCGCAACTTCGGCGTAAATTTTAAAGCCATGCTCAAGCCTACGGCGCCGATGCAGTTTTAAAACCCACATCCTGCTGCCGCGGCTGGCGACGCAAATTAACGTTCGGCTACCGCAATAAAAATTTAAACTCTATCGCCGCGGAGCGAATTTTAAAACTTCTGCGTTTCGCCGCCGCGGCTTAGTTCGCTTACAAAATTTAAAGCTCGCCGCAGGCGCCAGACTACCGCGGCTTCCTCATAAATTTAAAAATCCCAAACACCGCTATGTCTCCGCTCCGCCGTATCGCTTAAAATTTTAACGACGCACGTGCAAATTTAAGCCTCCGTCGTCGTATCGCCGTACCGATTAAAATTTAGCGGCCTCCGAACAGATTTAAAACTCGGTCGCCGTAATTTTTAACGCAATTCAAAGCTCCGATCTCAGCCGCCGCCTACGAACTCGACGATCTCATATTTTTTGCCGCTTGAGATCTGCGTGCGCTCCCACGCCTCTTTTTTTAAAATTTCGCCGTCGCGCTCGAGCGCCACTAGGCGCAGATCGTGTCCGCGCCGGCGTAGAAACTCGCTCACGCTCATATCCTGCGCGAGCTGCAGAGGCTCGCCGTTTACGCAGATCTCAATCATCGCTCGCCCCCAAGCTCTCGCGATACTCCTCGTAAGTGCCCCTAAAATCGACGATTTCGCCGTCTCCTTTGAGGTGCAAAATTCTATTTGCAAACGCGTCGATGAGCTCGCGGTCATGGCTCACGCAGATCGCGCAGCCCGCGAAGTTATACAGCGCTTCGCCGAGCGCGATGATCGCCTCAAGATCGAGGTGGTTGTTGGGCTCATCAAGCACCAGTAGGTTCGGGCGTTGCAGCATTAGCTTGCTTAGCATCACGCGGTGCTTCTCGCCGCCGCTTAGGCTACCCACGCTTTTCTCCTGCTCCGCGCCGCTAAAAAGCATGCGCCCAAGGCATTTGCGAATTTCATCCAGATCCCTATTCTGCGGGCTTTGTAGATATTCGTAGAGCTTGAGCTCGCCTGAAATTTTATTATTCGTATCCTGCGCGAAGTACCCGGGCTCGATCGTGGCGCCCATGTGAACCTTGCCGCGCTGCGGCGCGAGCTCGCCCATGATGATCTTGCAAAGCGTGCTTTTGCCCACGCCGTTTCGACCGATGATGCCGATCTTATCGCCGTGAGCGAGCTTGAGATTAAAATTTTTTAAAATTTCAATCTCGCCGAAGCTCATATCTACGCCGCTTAGCTCTAAAATTTCATTACCGATCTCGCGCGCGGGTTTAAATAAAATGCTAGGCTCCCTGCGCGAAGAGGTCGCAAGCTCGCTAAGATCGAGCTTATCGAGCTGTTTTTGGCGGCTCGTGGCCTGCTTCGCCTTACTTGCGTTGGCGCTGAAGCGAGCGATAAATTTTTCAAGCTCCGCCTTTTCTTTGAGCTTTTTCTCGCGCTCAAACTGCGCCTGCTTGGCGATGAGATTGGACGCTATGAACCAATCGTCGTAATTGCCGCTAAATTCGCGCACCCGCCTAAAGTCCACGTCGAGGATGTCCGTGCAGACGCGATTTAAGAAGTGGCGGTCGTGGCTGATGACTACGAGCGTACCTGTGTGGCGATTTAGCTCAAACTCAAGCCACGAAATGGCGTCGATATCGAGGTTGTTCGTAGGCTCGTCCAAAAACAGCACGTCGGGGCGCGGGAAGAGCACCTGTGCGAGAAGAACCTTAAATTTATCGCTCGTCTCGATCTCACTCATCTTTTTATCGAAGTCGTTCAGCCCCAGCGAGCTTAAAATTTTCTCGATCCGCGTTTCGTACTCGTAGGCGGGATCCTCCTCCGCACAGATCATCTCAAGCTCGCCTAGGCGCTCGTTTATCTCGTCGTTAAACTCGCCCGCTTCGTAAAGCTGCGTCTTTTCGCGCACGGCGTCATAGAGGCGCTTGTTGCCGTAAAGCACGGCGTCTTTGACGCTGAAGCTTTCAAAGGCGAATTGATCCTGCCCCAAAACGCCGATTTTAAGCCCGCTTTCAATCAAAATTTCGCCGCTGCTAGATTCGATCTGCCCGCTTAAAATTTTAAGCAGCGTCGATTTGCCCGCGCCGTTTGCGCCGATGAGACCGTAGCGCCTGCCCTTATCGAGGCTCAAATTTACGTTTTCAAAAAGTAGCTGTTTGCCAAAGCGCATCGTTAGATCTTTGATTTCAACCATATTTTTCCTTTTAAATTTCTCTTTGCGTTGCCTTGCGCGCGGGCTTCTGCTAAGTTTTGCGCACAAATTTCATCTCGCGGTTTATTGCAGCTTTTGCGCCGCGCGGAGCTGCGATAAATTTCTCCTATTGTAGCTTAAAATTCTGAAATTTCGCCGAAGGAGCGCGGACGGGCACGATTAAATTTAGACCGCCAAAGCTAGAGCAATTTAAATTTTAGCCGCTGTAATCGCTATCGCGAGTGATGATGAGCGTGTAGTTCGGATACGCGGCACGTACCTGCTTGCAGACCGCGCGAAACGTCGCCTCCATGTCGGGCGCTGCGAAATCGACGATAACGTCGAAGCTGATCGAGTGTTTTGGCTCGTCGAGATAAAATCCATGTATCTGCGAAACGAACTCGTGCGATAGCGCCATCTGCTTGATATGTTCGCGGATCTCGGTGGCGCGCGGATCGTTTTTATTAAACGCGTAAATTCCTACGGTGTCTAGGATGATATTAAATTTCGCAAAAACGGCGTTTTGGATGCGGCGTGTAAGAGCGTCGATCTGCGCTGCGGTCGTGTCCTCTGCGACCTCGATGTGGATGCTACCGACCATCTTATCGGGCCCGTAGTCATGAAACATCAGATCATACGCGCCGATGACGCCCTCAAAGCCGCGCACGACGTCGTAAATTTCATTCGTCAGCTCCAGACTCGGGCGCGAACCCAAAAGCTTGCTGATCGTATCGCGCAGAATTTCATACGCCGTTTTGATTAAAAGCGCCGAAATTATCGCGCCCAGATACGCCTCCAAGCTCAGCCCGAAAATAAGCGAAATCAAAGCCGCTACGAGGGTGGCTAGCGATACGAGCGCGTCGTATTTGGCGTCCACGCCGCTAGCGATGAGCGAGTCGGAATTTACGCGCTCGCCCGTCTTTTGCGTATAGAGCCCCAGGCTAAATTTCGCCGCGACCGCCACGGCGATGATGGCGAGCGAAACCGCATTATAATTCGCCGTTTGCGGATGGATGATCTTTTTGATCGATTCAACGAGCGAGACGCCGCCGGTGTAGAGGATGATGACGGCGATTACGATCGCGCTTAGATACTCGATCCTGCCGTGTCCGAAAGGGTGCGCGCGATCGGGCTGCTTGCTAGCAAGATGCACGCCCACGATCGTAATGACGGATGAAAGTGCGTCGCTTAGGTTGTTTACGGCATCAAGCACGATCGCGATCGAGCCCGAAATCAGCCCCACGACGCCCTTAAATGCCGCTAAAATTACATTTGAAACGATACCGATCACACCGGTGCGAACGATAATTTTATCTCTGCTATACGCCGCTTGAGGTACTTCCATTATTTATTTCCTTTGAAATTTTATTCCAAGCCGCAATCGCTGCGCGTATAGGCCAGATCGGCGATTTTTTCGCCGCTTTGCAGAAATTCTCGTACGCCTATGCGATTTAGACCGCCCGCTTTCATCATCGCGCAGACGTCCTTTTGCCTGTTGGCGCGCAAAATGCTTTCAAAATTTTGCTTGATTTTGGGATCTACTTTGTCCCAAATTTCATTTTTTAGAATCGTGGGAATTACAAATTTATCGCCCTCGCATGTAGCCGCGCCCAACTCCATATTTTTAGTCGCGGGGTGACTGTGCCCATTTACGGCGTCCGCCAAAGCTTTGCAGCGCTCGGCATCTCCCCCAAGCGCCGCAGTGCAGATAAATACGCCAAACAGGGCGAGTATAAATTTTTTCATTTTTATCTCCTTATTTTTATTTGAAATCTATCATATTAAAATTTTAAATTCAATCTATTTTTAAAATTTAAGAACCCTCTGCGCGGCAAAAATCCGCGAGCCGCCAAAATTACTTACATTAAAATAGCGGCGTAAATTCCATAAATCACCGCTAGAAATTTTCTAAATCGCGGCAAAAATTCTTTAAATTCCGCGTGAAATTCTATGAGTAGAAATTTTGCGACGGATCGCATGCGCTCGCTCAAAGCGGCGTGCGGCGAGATCGTCCGTATCTTTTTCAAACTCGCCGTTTAAGTTATAGATTTAACGCAGCTTAAAAAAGCTCCAGCCGATCTGCGCCCGCCGTTTAAATTTATAAATTTAATGCAGTTCCGCGTTGAGTTTGATCGCACGCTTGCTAATGCTTGCCGTAATCTGTCCGCTTTGGCTGTTTTGTCGGAAGTGCAGTCCGCTAAGCCCGGCAAGCTCAAGCCCTTTATAAATTTCACGATCGAACGCAAAGCCTGGATTTAGCGCTGCTAGCGCCTCGCGATCCTTTTGTGCGATAAAAACCTTCGTGCCCTCAAGTACCGCAATACCGGCATCCACGATGCAGCGGTCGCCTAGCGGAATGCCCGTGACGGAGTTTGCGCCCAGCAAGCAGTGCTTCCCGATGCTCACAGCATTGCCGTTGGTGCCGCTTAGCACGCCCAAAATCGACGCGCCGCCGCCTATATCGCTGCCCTCGCCCACGACGACCGAGCTGCTGACGCGCCCCTCGATCATAACGCTGCCGATCGTGCCTGCGTTGAAATTCACATACGCAGCGCCCGGCATCACGGTCGTACCCGCGGCGATATGCGCACCCAAACGCACCTTCGCGTCATCTAAAATCCGAACGTTTTGCGGCGGTACGACGTGGCTTAGGTAGCGCGGAAATTTATCGACGCTGATGATACGCGGATAGCGGCCTTGCATTTTTAAATGGATTTCGTTTTCACGCAGCCACCAAAGCTCGATCGGGCGAGCGTTTTCGTCCCATGCGACATTCGGAAGCACGCTAAATGCGCCGTCTAGATTGAGCGTGCGCGGCTCGCAGAGATTTAGCGAAAGCGCATAAAGCTTAAGATAGACGCTCTCGACGCTTTTTGGCGCGGCATCCTCAAAGATAAAACTAGCGCAAAAGCTCGCGTGCTCGTCCGATTTCATCGCCTCTTTAACCGCGAGCAGCACCTGTAGGTTTTTGTGCGCGCCCTCTTTGGCGTCTAGCTGTAGAAATTTTAAAGCCTCGATCGCCTTTTTTAGGGCTTTATGAGTCAGCGGAAGGACGCACTCACTACCGCTAAAATCCACGACCTCGCCGCATTCGGTTAGAGCATGGATTAGCACTGCTGCGCTTACTAGCCCATCTTTAAAATTTACGTGCGCGTAATTCACGCTTAGGCTTTTATGCTCCTCCGCGCACCCCTTAAATACGCGCCCGACCGCCCACATGATCGGATCGCGATAGCCTTTGGCTGCTCGCACGCCCTGTATAAGCTCATTCAACTCCTCTATCGTTTTAAATTCTTTAGACATTCTTACTCCTAAAATTAATTAAAAATATCGTTTATTTTACCGCCTTTTAGGCACTTTTCACGATCGATTTCGATTTGTTTTTTGAGCTCGGCGTCCTTGGCAAACACGCTTTCATCCACCAAAGTACTCGGCAAATTTATCATAATCGCGTCGTGAGAGCCGCTAAAACCGCTTAAATTTTGTCCAAAATCTTTTTTAATGAGCTCGTTTTTGCTACTTATATCTCCGCCATCGCAGTGAAAGTCCGATCCGCCGCCAACACAATCGCATCTTATTTTGGTATTATCATCGTATACACGATTCACCAAATAAACGTTTTCTTTCAAATTTATACTGCTTATCGGATTAAAAACGAGTACGGCTAGAATTTTATTATTATGCGGATTTGACACCTCCCAGCGTACGGCACGATATGAACTTAGCATCACTACAAGCGGCTTTTTCGATTTTTCTAGCGCGACGACTACTTTATTATCATTCACATCACTTTCGTAAATGGCAGCTAGCCATATATCGAAATTTTGACCTTTTAGCTTAGCAGCTACCTCGCTTTGTTTATAAAAATTTGGCTCATCCTTAAAATCCACCAAAAGGCTAGTGGTATGCCAATTGTTGGCGAACCAAACCTCGATCTTGTGGCGCCCTTTACTAAATTTATGTACGACGGCTTTGTTTCTAGCATTTTCGGAGTCGTATATCTGCTCGCCGTCTATCGCAATACGTAAATTCGCCCAACTAAAATCCGCCAAAATCATCTGTTGCACATCCTGCTTGAAGTCGAAATTCCCGACCCAATAGGCGATAAATTTTTCGGAAGGTATTTTGTGGAACTTGTCGTAAGCGAAATTTAAATTTATATTTTCGACCGTTTCCGAGAAAACGACGGTTTTCGGATCGTCTTTATTTAGGTAAAAAGCCAAAAACTTATCCGCTGGAATCTGCTTGCCCGCCGTGATCTCACTCGCCCATTTTTGTGTGTCGTTAGCGTTTGCACAAGCAAGAAATACGCAAAAAGCCAGTAAAAATACTCTTAAAATTTTCATTTTTTCCTCCAAATTTTAAATTCCATCCTATCTAAACACATCATCCATCGGCGTACTTTCGCATTTCTTGCGGTCCGCTTCTACCGAGAGTAGGCGAGCTTTGCTTTCGTCTAAAATTTTTGGTGTAATAACAAGCCCCGGCAAATCTAAGGAATTTACGGCGTGCTTGCCGGCAAACGCCCCTAGGCCTCTGCCAAATATCCCGTTTACGCGCCCGTTCATATCATAAATCTCGCTGCCGTCGCAGTGAAAGACATTGCCGGAGATGCACTCGCATTTAAGCCCATCCGCAGCCTCTGTGTATCTGTAATCCTCGACGTAAAGCGCACCGCTTACACCACGGACGCTACTAATGGGATTGTAAATTAACACGGCTAGAATTTCATTCTTTTGCGGATTTGAGATCTCCCACTCCACGGCGCGATATGAGCTAAGCAGCAGCACGATGGGCTTATCGGATTTGGCTAAATTTAGCTTGACGCGATTATTCATCTGCGCGCTTTCGTAGATCGCGCCCAGCCAGAGATCGTAGTCCTTATCCGCAGGGATCTTAGCTACGGCGTCCTTTTGACGATAAAAGGGCTCTACATCTTTAAAATCTACGAAAAGCTCACTGGAATGCGCGTCATTTAAAAACCACGCTTCGATCTTGTGCTTGCCCTTGCTAAATTTATACGTAAGCGGGCGCTTTTGATTGCTAGATGTCCCACCCAGCACGTCCGTGCCATCCACGGCGATTACCAGCGTAGACCAGCCGTAATCTCCTAGCACCATCTTTTCGATATCGGCGTCAAAATTAAACTCGCCGACCCAATACGCCATAAGATTTGGAGATGGAATTTCATGGAAGGAATTTCCTTCGTAATTGACGCTGATGCGATCGACATTTTCGGAGAAAACCACTTTCTTAGGCTCATCTTTATTCAGATAAAACGCCAAAAACTTATCCTGCGGGATCTGCGCATCCGCAGTAATCTCTTTCGCCCATTTTTGCATATTGCTCTCTTGTGCGAACGCCGCAAATGCAAGCACCAAAATAATTAAAAACCTCATTACCGACCTTTCTTATTTCGTATAAAAGTAAAATCCCTAGGCTTAGGGATTTTGCCGCCTTGGCTCCACAGCTTATACGAATAAAATTCCAGCTGCTTAAATTTCAGCTGCGCGAGAAATTTCCTTGCCGCGACCGCTACGGATAAAATTCCACTCCAAATAAGCTTTACAGAGGCTTTCGCAGATAAACTCCACCGCCATAAGGCCCGGCGAAATAAAATTTAAACTAGCACAATGCTGCGGCTACCACTAAAAAGCTAGACGCGATAAAATTTCAAGCCAGAAATTCATCGCTAAAGCCCCATCTTAAAATTTTAAAACAAAGTTTTAGCGATAAATTTTGCATTTTGAAATTCTACGGCAAAGCTTTATGCTTAAAATTTTACATTTAAAACTCCAAGGCAGAATTCTACGGCAAATTTTACCTCACTGAATTGCGCGTTTGGAATTTAATTTTCGCCGTTAAATTCTGCGCTTAGAATTTTATCTGAACCCTCACGCAACGGAGATTGGTAAAATTGTAGCTCGAAATTTCAAGCTTTAAAATTTAATGCTACAACCTCTGCACGAAATTCTATATACAAAAATTTTACTGGCGCCATAAAATTTCGCGGCAAAATCGCAGTGGAATTTTAACGCAGAATTTCGAGCTACAAAACTCAGCGTGAAATTCCGAGCCGCGAAACCCGCGTAAAATTTTGTCCGCTAAATTTACGGGCAAAATTCTATGACAGATTCGTATACCGGAATTTTGCGAGCATTATAAAATTTGCAGCAAAATTAGGCGTAAAATTCCAAACTATTAAATTCCGCGTTGAATTTCAATCTGCAAAATTCACGAGAAATTCCACGCGAAATTTGACGCCGCGCCCGCCAAAGTCCTAATTCGAGCAAGCGCTCTTGCCGTCCATCACCGGCTGGATCGCGGAGTTATCCGCCAGCTCCTCGCGGTCGATCTTCTCGATCTTTTCCCACAGCTTGCGCGCGGCATCTTCGTAGCGCTTTGCGCTTAAAGAACCTGGCGCATAGAAGCTTACCGGCTTGCCGCTGTCGCCGCCCTCGCGGATAGCGATCTCGATCGGGATCTCGCCGATTACCTCGGTGTTGTATCGCTGCGCCAGCTTTTGCGCGCCGCCGCGGCCGAAGATATCGTACTCCTTGCCGTTATCAGGGCAGATGAAGCCGCTCATATTCTCGATAAGACCTGCGATGGGGATGTGGAGCTTTTCGAACATATCAAGCCCGCGTGCGCTGTCGTCCAGCGCGACCGTCTGCGGCGTCGTAACGCACACGCCCGCCGTCACCGGCACGCTCTGAGCGAGCGTAAGCTGCGCATCGCCCGTACCCGGAGGCATATCCAAAAACAGCACGTCCAGGTCGCTCCACGCCACGTCTTTTAGCAGCTGCTCGATCGCTTTCATTATCATCGAGCCGCGCCAGATGAGGCTCGCGCCCTCCTCCATTAGCACGCCCATGCTCATCATCTCCACGCCGTGGCTTAAGATCGGCTTTAGCTTCTGGCCTACGACGCTTGCTTGCGTTTTATCTTCGCCCAACATTCGCGGCAAATTCGGCCCGTAAATATCGGCATCCAAAATCCCCACTCTCTTGCCGAGCTTTGCCGTGCTGATGGCTAAATTTAGCGTCGTCGTGCTCTTGCCTACGCCGCCCTTGCCGCTGCTGATCATCACGAAATGCTTGATCTGCGGCGCGATATTTTTGCCGCTGCGAGAGTTGCTCTTTTCCTCGGCGATCTTGGGCTGTTTGATTAAAATTTCCACGTCCGCGCCGAGTGCCTTTTGCACCGCCGATCTGAGCTCTGCGGCGATCTCCGGCTTAGCGCTTGGGATTTCGATCCCTACGAAAATTCTATCGCCGATCTCGACCTCTTTTACAAATCCAAAATCCACGATGCTTTTAGAAAAGCCCGGATAGATCACGCTTTTAAGTAAATTTAAGACTTCGTCTTTACTCATTCTTTCTCCTTATTTTCGGTTAAATTTCTACTGATTTTATATGCGCAAAATTTCGGCCCGCACATCGAGCAAAACTCCGCGCCCTTGTAAATTTCATCGCCCAGGCTCTCGTCGTGCAGTTCGCGCGCATGCGCAGGATCGAAGCTAAGCTCAAACTGCCTGTTCCAATCAAAATTATACCTCGCATCGCTCATCTCGTGATCGCGCTCTATCGCGCCCGCTTTGCCCAGCGCGACGTCCGCGGCGTGAGCGGCGATTTTATGCGCGATGATGCCCTCTCTGACGTCTTTTGCATTGGGAAGCCCCAGATGCTCCTTCGGCGTTACGTAGCAGAGCATGCTGGCGCCGCAATACGCAGCCATAGTCCCGCCGATAGCTGAGCTGATGTGATCGTAGCCCGCGCCGATGTCGGTCGGAAGCGGCCCCAGCACGTAAAATGGCGCGTCGCGGCAGAGCTTGCGCTCTAGCTGCATATTAAGCTCAATCTCGTTAAACGGGATATGCCCCGGCCCCTCGATCATCACCTGCACGTTTTTTTCATTCGCGCGCAGGGCTAGCTCGCCTAAAATTTCAAGCTCGCTAAGCTGCGCCCTATCGGTCGCGTCGTATAAGCAACCCGGACGCAAGCCGTCGCCTAGAGATAGCGATACGTCGTAGGCGGCGCAGATATCGCAAATTTCATCAAACGCTTCGTAGAAGGGGTTTTGCTTATGAAATTTCATCATCCACGACGCTATCAGCGAACCGCCTCTGCTTACGATGCCCATCTTGCGACGGGAGAGCAGCGGCATAAACTCGAGCTTAAAGCCCGCGTGGATCGTGAAATAATCCACTCCCTGCCGCGCCTGCTTCTCGATCGTGCTAAGAATAGCGCTCGTTTTTAAATTTTTAATATCGCCCAGCTCATGGATCATCTGATAGATCGGCACCGTGCCTATGGGTACGGACGAGCGCTCGATTATCGCGGCGCGGATCTCGTCCAAATCGCCGCCCGTGCTTAGATCCATCACCGTATCGGCGCCGTACTTTAAGCAGACCTCAAGCTTTTCCAGTTCGCCCTCAATATCGCTCGTCGTACCCGAGGAGCCGATGTTGGCGTTGATCTTGCACCGTAGCGCACGTCCGATGCCGATAGGTTTTAGGCTTTTGTGATTAACGTTTGCGGGGATGATCGCTCTTCCTTGCGCGAGCAGATCGCACAAGACCCGCACGTCCATGCGCTCGCTTTGCGCGACCTCTCTCATCTGCGGCGTCAGCTCGCCCTTTTTTGCAAAATAGATCTGCGTTACGCAGCTTTCGGTCATTTTCGCCTCGTTTCTTAAAAATGCGCGTATAATATAACAAATTTCATTAATCCTTACTTTTCTTTCATCGTTTATTTTCGTAACGCAGGCTGAAATTTTACCGCCGCGCCGCGTAAATTTACGCCTAAGTTTAAGATATTTCAGCGCGCAAGCCGCGATTAATTTTGCTTTCATTTTTAATACGTATAATTTCGTAACAAAATTTCAAGGATAAAATTTGAAAGATATATCGCTGATTTTGCTCGCCGCGGGCGATTCGAGCAGGTTTGAACTCCCCGTCAAAAAGCAGTGGTTACGCGTGGACGAGCTGCCGCTTTGGCAATATGTTGCGCAAAATATCGCACGGACGCATCCATTTAAAAAAATCGTAATCGCCGTAAACGAGGAGGACGTGAGCTATTGCGAGCGCCTCTATGCGTGCAGCTTGGCCTCGGCGCGCGGCGAAAACTCGGAGTGCGACACGAGCGAGTATAAATTTCAAAGAAAGCAAGGCGAGATCGGATGCGGCGCAGATGATCTAAACGACGCAAGCAAGCCGCGGGGCGCGGAAAATTTTAAAGCTCAAGTCGGATGCAACGCAGATGAATGCGGCTCTGCAAATTTAAAATTTCACTTCGCCCCCGGCGGCGCAAATCGCCAAAACTCGCTAAAAAACGCGCTGCGGCTCGTAGATAGCGAGCTCGTGCTCGTAAGCGACGTAGCCCGCGCGCAAATTTCGCCAGGGCTGATCTCCTCGCTGATACGAAATTTAGGCGGCGCGGACTGTATCAGCCCCTATCTTGGCGTAAACGACACGACCTACCTCGGCGAGGACGTAGTGAAGAGGGAGGAGCTGCGCCTCATCCAAACGCCGCAGCTTTCGCGCACGGTGCTGCTTAAAAAGGCACTTGATGGAAGCGAAATTTTTACCGACGACAGCGCGGCGATCGGCAGCGCGGGCGGACGATTGGAATTTATAAAAGGCGAAGCGGGCGCGCTTAAGATCACGCGCGCAAGCGATCTGGCGGCGCTAAATTTAAAACCCTGCTCGCACGATATTTTTTGCGGTACGGGTTACGACGTGCATGCGCTTGAAAAAGGCGCGGGCATCGTGCTTGGCGGCGTGCAAATTCCATGCGAGTTCGCACTGATCGCGCACAGCGACGGCGACGTAGCGATCCACGCCCTAATCGACGCTATTTGCGGCGCGGCGATGCTGGGCGACATCGGCGAGCTCTTCCCTGACAGCGACGCTAAATTTAAAGGTGCGGATAGCAAGGAGCTGTTACGAAAGGTAATGCGGCGCGTCAGGGGCTACGGCTACGAGCTCGTAAATGCCGATATTACAATCATCGCGCAGCGCCCGAAGATCGGCATTTACAAAGCGCAGATGCAGGAGGTTTTAAGCGAAATTTTAAACTGCGCGCGCGTCAATGTCAAAGCGACTACTACCGAAGGGCTGGGATTTACGGGCAGAAGCGAAGGCATCGCCGCGCAGGCTGCGGTAAGCTTGAAATTTTACAACTGGCAAAAGCACGCAGCAAAGGTGCGGGGCGCATGAAAATTTTAATAATCGAAAGCGAAAGCTATCTTGCTCAAAGTATCGCAAACAAGCTGGGCGCGCTGGGGCATGAATGCACTAACGTGGCGAGTTTGGCGGCCGCAGCGGGCCTTGCAGAGGAGTTTGAGGCAGTACTGCTCTCTACGAGCTGGAGCGGCGCGAGTTTTTATCCGCTGATCGAGAAATTTAGGCGCTCGATCATAATTTTAATGGTCGCTTACGTCGATAGCGAAACAGTGCTAAGCCCCGTAAAAGCGGGCGCTACGGATTATATCCAAAAGCCATTTATGATAGAGGAGCTCATCAAAAAGATCGAGCACTACGCGCAGTTTCGCTCGCTAAAATCACAAAACGAAGCCTACGAAGCGTTGCTTAAAGAGATCTCTCTTTCGTGCGAAATACCGCCCGCGCGTTTAGCGCAGATAAAATTTCCGCTTCTTTTGCGCGGCGATGCGGCAGCGCGAGCTGCGGCGGTATTTAAGATCGCGCTTGCGCTAAAATCGCGCCTTAAAATTTTATCCGCACAAGACCCTGAGCCGCTAGAACGCGGCGCGGAGATTTTTTACGCACCAGATTTTGATAGCCTAAGCGGCGCACAGAAGGAAAAATTTATAAGCAAAACCAAATCCATGCGCCTAATTGCCGGATCCATCGGCGCGCAAAAGGGCTTTAACGACGAAATTACGCTTGGCAACAGCAAAGAACGCAGTGAAATTTTAAGCATCGAAGAATACGTAAAGCTCACGATCGTAGCGCACCAAGACGAGTATTTCGACTCCGATCTGGCGGCGGCACTTGGGATTTCTCGAAAATCGCTTTGGGAGAAAAGGAAAAAATATGGCATCGCAAGAAAAAAATAGCCGCGCGCATCCGGTACGGATCGCAGGCGAGACAGAAATTTCACGCGATACCGGCAATTTGCACGAAATAAAACCGCTTGAAAGCGAAGGAATTTCAAATAGCACAAAAATTCTAAACGCCGCAAAAGCTTCGAGCGACGCGGCGCTAAATTTTTTAAAGGCAAAGCAAAATTTAAAAGCAAAGCGCAATTTAAAAACGGTGCGAAATTTAAAAGCGTCAAGGGCTGGCGATGCTAGAAAAGATGAGATGCAAGCTAAGGGAGCGGCATGGAATTTAAAGGCAGAGCAAGCCGGAAGCGAGAGCAAAGGCGCAAATAATAGTGCAACGCAAATCCGCAAGATAGAGATCTCGCGCTCCGACCTAAACGTCCTGAGCCTGCTCGCAAACGGCGCTTTCGGCAAGAGCTGCGAGCTACTGCGCCCAAGCAAGCTTAGCATCTGCGGTATAAATTTCGTTTTTTCCTGCGCGGACGCAAAAAAGGGCGATATTTTGGAGCTTTATCTTAGCAAGGACGGCATAGCTGAACGCACCGAAAATTTGCTTAGCGGCAGTAGCGGTGCGTATTTGCTAGCTAAAGAATCGCGCAACTTACAGGATGGAGTTTCTGCCGCGGCGCAAAACGAGCAGAGTTTTGCGAAAAGCGGCACGGATTTTGCGCGCACTGCAAGTGCGCAAAGCGCTATAAACGCCACAAGCGAGGACTTAGACCATATAGAAAGCCTTGCTGCGAGCTACGATCAAATTTTTACTTGCAGCGCAGATGTAAAATCTGCAAACAATGCCGCTTTGGATTTGGCGAAAAGCTCTAGTGAAAATTCTGCGGTAAATTCCGCGCAGAGCTTTGCCGAAAATTCCGCACTCAATCGCGTTTGCAGCGCAGATGCAAAATCCGTAGCAAATTCGGCGGGAAATTTTATCTCAAATTCCACCGAAAATTTCATCAAAAATCCCGCTGCAAATCCCGCCTATTGCGAGCTTGTCGCGCGCATAGACGTTAGCGACGTTTATGCCCCAAGCGCAAGCGAGATTGCAGGCTCGGTATTTCAAAACGCGTACGCAGAGCAAACTGCGGTGCAGGGGTGCATCACACTGCTAAAAAATGGGCTTGCAGAGCAAATCGCGCGCATAAAAAAAGTCGCAAGCTCGCTTGCCGCGCCTAAAATTTCAGCGTTTTTTACCTGCGCCGATCCGATCCACCGCGTGCATGAGCGGCTGATTAGGCATATGATCGACAAAGCGGATTTCGTGGTGATTTTTTTGACCGGCACGAGCAGCGCGGATGCCCTGCCCTACGAGCTACGCAAAAAAACACTAAGCTATTTACTGCAAAATTTTTTGGTCGCGCAACGCGCTATGATGATCGATCTGGGCTCGCTTGCGATTTTTGACGACAAGCCCGCACTGCAGTGCGCGATCGCAAAAAATTTAGGTATAAACAAAATAATTTTTGGGCAAAATCACGCAAATATGGAGCTATTTTTCGAAGGAGGCGGCGTGCATTCGGTGCTGGACGAGTATCAAAAGCGCGGCGAAATCGAGATTTTGCTGATGCCCGAATACGTCTATTGCGAGAAGTGTAAGGTGCTAGTAAGCACCAAAAACTGCCCTCACGGCGCTCATCATCACGTGCATTACCGCACGCAAAATCTAAAAGCACTGCTGCGCGCGGGGATTTTGCCGCCCGCGATTTTTATGCGTAAAGAGATCTCGGCGATGATTTTAAGCGAGCTTTTTCCCGCGCGATTTTCGGATCTACAAAAGCTCTACGACGAGCTTTTTCCAAACAGCGGGATCTTGCAGAGCCACGGCGAGAGCGAGTTTTACGAGCAGCTGATGCAGCTGTATCAAACCAGCGCGCTAAAGACGTAGCGTTTGAGGGCGTAACGCAAAAAATGACGTGGAATTTGCGGCATCTAGGCGAAAGTAAAATTTCGTGGTGTTAGAATTTACGGCGGCTAGACGTAAAGTAAAATTTCATAGTGCGGGAAGAAAGGACTGTGCGGAATTTTATAGCATAAAGAGCGGCGAATGCAGATTTGGCGTAAAATTTTGCGGTACAATGAAACTAAATTGTTAGAGCATTAGCAGCGGTACGATAAAACGAGCTTTAAATTTTAAAGTCTTGGCTTCGTAGCAAATTTATAACGGCGCAGTAAAATTTTGCGGCGAAGCGGATTTAAAATTTTAAGGCGCGATGGATATGTAAAGCAGCACGGCAAATCTAAATTTTAAGTTTTCGACAAGCGAACCTAAAATTTTAAAATTAAGCAGTTGCTGCAAGTTACAGCGCAAAACTCGGATGCAGCGCAACGACTGCTCGCCCACGCAAAATGCCGTGCGTTTGCGGACGGGTTTGAAATCTCCGCGCAGGCGAGCAAAATTTTAAAATTTTTACGCAAATGAGTAGAATTTTAAAATTCCTACATTAGTGAGCAAAATTCGTGGCGAGTAGAACTGATTTCGTGTAGGCGGGCGAAATTTAAATTCTATATGTACGAACGAAATTTAAAATTTTCGCGCGAGCAGATGCTCTAATTAAAATAAGCGGTAAAATTTTAAAAAGCAAAATTTAAAAGGACAGTTATGGATAAAATTTTCGTTACATTTTTCGGCGCAGGGCTGCTAAAACCCGCACCCGGCACCTGGGGCAGCATCGCAGGCTGGATAGTGGGGCTGGTGGTCTTGATGCTGGCGGGCGAGGTGACGCTGTTTTTGTGCGCCGGTCTCGTTTTTTTCGTCTCGCTTAAGATCGTAAGCGATTACGAAAGGCGGGTAGGCGCACACGATAACAGCGAGATCGTCATCGACGAGGTCGTGGGGGTGTGGATCGCGATGTGCGTCGCCGCGCCCGCGGGCGAGATCTTTTCGCTGCCGCTACGAGAGCTGATCGCGGGCTTTGAGAGCAGCAGGATATCGATCCTTTCGATGATTTTGGCGCTGCTGTTTTTCAGGGCGTTTGACATCCGCAAACCCTCGATCATCGGGCGCGTGGATCGCGACGTACCAGGCGGGCTCGGCGTGATGCTAGATGACGTGCTGGCGGGCTTTTTCGCGGGGCTTGGGGTTTTGATAGTTATCTCTTTAGGGGTCAAGCTCGGCGCCGCGGGATTGATTTTTTAAGCTTTTAAGGCGCGATTGTAGCGAACACGGCGCGATTGCGGGCGCTATCGAGCACCGAAATTTTAAAAACCGCATCTTAAGCGGGGCTTATGAAATTAGTGCAAATTTTAACTTCTAAGGCGTGAGTCCGCTTGGAATTTAAAATTTAAGCGGTATTTATTCGCGCAGCCTGCAAATAAAGCAGGCGTAAAATTTTAAAATTTTGCAAGAGGCGGCGATAAAATTTGCGTGGTCTTAAATTTTAAATTTCGCAGCTTGCAGAATTCTACGGCGTGAAAATTTTAATACGCAAATTTCACGGCGCATGCAATTGCGATACAGAATTTCGTAGCAAGAATTTTGCAGTCTGACGCGCAAAATTTCTACGATACAGAATTTTAAAACAAAGCGGCAGGCACAGCTCGCGCGTAAAATTTTAAAATTTATTGCTAATTGCAGGCAGTCTAGCGGGGCGTGCTATTAAATTCCAGCAATATTTATGGTTTTGCTTGTAACATTGCCGCAAATGCGGGTATCGACGCAAAAAATTTAAAGGAACGAAAAATGCAAAAGAGCGCGATTGAGACACGCGGCATTCCCGCCGCCGTTTGGGGGAGCCGCTCGAAAAAGGTTTATATCTACGCTCACGGGCAAGGCGGAAGCAAAGATGATGCGGAACTTTTAGCTTCCGTCGTTTGCGAGCAAGGCTGGCAGGTAATTAGCTTTGATCTGTCCGAGCACGGACAGAGGCGGCACGAGCCCGCTTCTTGCGATCCGCGGCGCGCTATTTTAGAATTTCGCGAAATTTTATCGTATGCAAAGAAGCGCTGGGACGAGGTCGCGCTGTTTGCCGTTAGCCTAGGGGCATGGCTCGGCCTGCAAAGCTTCCGCGACGAAAAGCTTAGCGACTGCCTCTTCGTCTCGCCGATACTTGATATGAAATATGTTATTTCAAATATTATGCGTAGGGCCGGTATCAGCCAGGAACGATTGAAGCAAGAGCGGATGATTTTGACCCCTGCTAGGCAACCGCTTTTTTGGGAATATTGGAGTTTTGTTTTGAACAATCCGATCACTAAGTGGAAAACGCCCAGTAGAATTCTATATGCAGAAAACGACGATATGACGCCTCTGAAGATCGTCAAAAATTTTGCGCAACAATTTGGCTGCACCTTAAGCGTTATGAAAAACGGCGAGCATTGGTTTCATACGCCGCAGCAGCTAGATTATTTGCGTAGTTGGATCAAATTGGCGGTTGAGAATCGGCGATAAAATTCTATGAGAGATTTTAAAACTCACGCCCAAGCCCGCACCGATAAAATTCCGCGCGTCTTCGGGGTGCAAATTTCATAAATTTAAGATGATCTTGATATTTTGCTTTAATACGCTTGTTTTATGAGGCGCTTTTCGTAAATCTCAGCTCGCATCGCGTCACGCGAGGGGCATAGCTTCAAAGCACCCATTTCATAAATTTAACCGCAATAGCATAAATCATGACCGATATGAATTACAAACTAAAATATGATTAAAATTTAGCCGATAAGCTGTCAATATAAATGTAAAAATGCCAATTTTAAAGCTAAATTTTAAAAAATACCTATAAAGATGAATTCTTGAAATATTAGCATGTTTTTGGCACGAGGTGCGAGCCAATGACAGCTTATCGCACTTCACTAGCACTATCGCGCTTTTGCTACACGGACGCTTTACGAACCCATAGCAGTCGCGCGATTAAATTTTAAAAATTATTTGCCTATCCTAAAGCCATTTAACTTCATATAAGTCGTATCTTTATGAAATGCTTCGCATCGCTCCCTGTTGCGATTGATATTCGAGGTCTCGAAAAAATATCCATCACTATCTTGACGTAAGGTGATCGTCGCGCAAAAGATCATATCGTTTTTGAGTTTCGGTCCTACGCCGTAATCAAAGGATTGATTTAAAGTGACGGTTTTTTCTAGATCACTATCACTAAACTGTCTGGAGCCCGTCATGCTCTTTAGCTCGCGAAAATTTCCTTGATTTAAGTAGTCGCGTTGTATATCTTTAAATACGCCTTCAAGCTCGACTGCATAAGCTTTTACTAAAACCTCATCCTTAGCACCGCTTAATTTAGGATATATTATTTTTACTATCACGAAGATTATAATAGCTAAAAATATTATTCCGCTTACGCCGCCGCCCACTGCTGCACCTTTTCTCATTTTCATCATTTTACTCCTTCGTCGATGTCCTTTACCAAGGCATCTATTTTTTTATTAAGCATAAAATTTTCATAGCTTTTTTGGATATAGGCTTCAAGCAGTTCGCCCGCATCCAGATGATCGCTGCCGCGAGTTAAAATCCGCCAGTCCCTGCCGAAGACCTTCGCAAAGTCATCATCCAGGCTTATCGCGTATTTTTTCGTCAAAGACTTACTCGTCAGCTGAACTGAAATTTCTTTCATTTCTCGCCTAAATTGTCGCCTGCCAAAATATCGTCGATCTGCTTGCTTAGATCCTCATCGCTCATCTTGCGATACGCCAGATCGTTTTCAAGCGTGCCAAGCTGCATTCCCAAAGCCTCGTTTTGCGCCTTGACCGTCGCTAGCTCGGTACGTAGCTTTTCGTTTTCGTCTCTAGCCTCGATGTATCGTCTAATCAGCTCTGCTACTTTATTGCTTAAGCCCTCGACCTTTTTCTCTTCGTCAAAGATTGATTCCATTATTTCGCCTTTTCTGATATAATTTAAATGAAAATATTACCCAATTTTGGCTTTAAAAAAGGAAAAATTTTGCAAAATTTTAAAATCGAGAGCAAATTCTCTCCGAGCGAGGATCAAGAAAAAGCGATCGAAGGCATCGTCGCGGGCTTTAAAAGCGGCAACAAATACCAAACCCTTCTCGGAGTTACCGGCTCGGGCAAAACTTTTACTATGGCAAATATTATTAAACGCCTCGGAATTCCCGCACTCGTAATGACGCATAATAAATCTCTCGCAGCGCAGCTTTATAGCGAATTTAAGGGCTTTTTCCCACAAAATCACGTCGAGTACTTCATCAGCTACTACGATTATTATCAGCCTGAGGCTTACATCCCCAGGCAGGATCTTTTTATAGAAAAAGACAGCGACGTAAACCAAGAGCTCGAGCGCTTGCGACTAAGCGCCACGGCGAGCTTGCTAAGCTTCGACGACGTCATCACAGTAGCGTCGGTTTCGGCAAACTACGGCTTGGGCGATCCCGCCGAATACAAAGGCATGGTACTGTTTTTTGAGATCGGATCAAAATTTAGTACTAAATTTTTACTTCGCAAGCTCGTCGATATGGGCTACAAACGCAACGACGATTTTTTTGATCGCGGGAATTTTCGCGTAAACGGCGATGTGATCGACATCTACCCCGCGTATTTTAACGACGAGGCGTTTAGGATCGAGTTTTTCGGCGACGAGATAGAGGCGATGTATCATCTGGACGTGCTCGAAAACAAAAAGACGCAAAGCGCCAAAAAATTTATCCTTTATCCGACTAGCCAGTTCATCGTGGGCGAGCAGCGCCTGAAATCGACGATCAAAGGGATCGAGGATGAGCTTGAACAGAGGCTAAAATTTTTCGAGGACGCGGGCAAGCTCGTCGAGGCGCAGCGGCTGAAAGGGCGAGTGGAGTTTGATCTTGAGATGCTGGGCGCTACGGGGATGTGCAAGGGGATCGAAAACTACGCGCGCTATCTGACAGGTCAAAAGCCGGGCGAGACGCCCTATTCGCTCTTTGATTACTACGAGAGCAAGGGCAAGGACTACCTCGTCATCGTCGATGAAAGCCACGTGAGCCTGCCGCAGTTTCGCGGGATGTTCGCAGGAGATCGCAGCCGCAAAGAAACGCTCGTAGAATACGGCTTCCGCCTGCCATCAGCACTTGATAACCGCCCGCTGATGTTTGATGAGTTTATCAATAAAAAGGCTAAATTTCTATTCGTCTCTGCAACGCCAAATGATTACGAGCTAGATCTTAGCCGCGGAGCCGTATATGAGCAGATACTGCGCCCTACGGGACTACTCGATCCGCAGATTATCTTAAAAGATAGCGACAACCAGGTCGAAATTTTACACGATATGGCAAAGGAGGTCATCGCACGCGGCGAGCGGATCTTAGTAACCGTACTAACCAAAAAGATGGCGGAGGAGCTGAGCAAATACTATTTGGAGCTTGGTCTTAAGGTCAAATATATGCACTCGGACATCGACGCAATCGAGCGCAACGAGCTCATCCGCGGCCTTCGCAGCGGCGAATACGATATGCTAATCGGTATAAATCTGCTCCGCGAGGGGCTCGATCTGCCCGAAGTAAGCCTTATCGCGATCATGGATGCCGATAAGGAGGGCTTTTTGCGCTCGCGCACGAGCCTCATTCAGACGATGGGGCGAGCCGCGCGAAATGTGCACGGGCAGGTCGTGATGTTTTGCAAAAAGATCACCGCCTCGATGCAAGAGGCGATCGACATCACCCAAAAACGTCGCAAATTTCAAGATGAATACAACCGCGCCCACGGCATAACCCCGCATTCTGCGAGCCGCAATATCGAGGAGAGCCTAAAGATCGAGGACGGCACCGAAATTTTAAGAAAGGGTGCTAATCTCGAAAAAATGCCAGCCGCCGAGCGCGCCAAGATCGTAAAGGAGCTTCGCAAGCAGATGCTCGACGCCGCAGCCGCGCTGGAGTTTGAAAAGGCCGCAGCGCTGCGCGATGAGATCGCAAAGCTTAGGAAGCTGTAAATCGCGAGACTCGAAACGCCTTGAAATTTCGTCGTGAAATTTGCACGTGAAATTCCACCTGGCAGAGCGTAAAATTTGCGCGCGTGACACAGAGCGAAATTTGCGCGCCAAATGCCGTCCATGCAGAGCATTAAATTTGCACGATATGCGCGGCAAATGCCGCGAAACAGAGCGTAAATTTGGGCGTGATGCGATATGGCGAGTTTTGAAATTTAATCATTAAATTTAAATAATTCGCGCAGGAATGCCGCAAGGTGAAATTTTAAAATTTACTCATTAAATTTTAGATAGTTTGAGGCGGATTGCTGCGAGAGCGGTTTTAAAATTTGTTCGTTAAATTTTAGGGTGGTTTGCGCGCGAAATTTATACATCGATTTTTCTCGTTTTCTCGCGAAAAATTTTACTCCGCCCCCCTACCGCGCTGGACGCGCGATCCGTAAATCTATGCGCCGAGCTTTTTGTTTCAACTCGCTTTCGATCCGCAATTTACGAGCCCGATTTACAGCAGTCGCACTACCCCACTCTATACCACCGCGCGCTTTTTACGCGCCGTTGTGCGCGGATACTTTCAAAATTTTACGTAGAATTCTAAACCTGCCTGCACCTACATTCGCGCCGCCGTTATAAACGCTCGCTTTGAGGGCACGAACGAAATATTTGCGCGACACAGCGCGGGAAATGAAATTTAGCCGCTACAGTGCGCCACAAAATTTCAAAAACGACAACGAGCCGCAATTTAAATTTATCCGCGAGAGTGCGCCGATTTTCGCGCTGTATAAATTTTAAAATCGCCTCTAAATTTAAAATTTTATCCGCAGTTAATACTCTCTGCTAAGCTCTAAATTTTCCACGCGCAGCGGTCTTTCACCCTCGAAAATCACCCCGATGCCGAAAGGCTCGCAAATATCAAGCACGCCCTCGGCAAATCTCATCAGCCACTGCGTATCGCGCGCGTAAAACGTGCATTGCGGCAACCCAAACGGCAGATCGCAAACGGGCACGTCAAGCAGTCTAAGCTCATCCTCGCCCAAACGATACTCGCGCCTAAGCTCGTCTCGCAGGAAGACAAGAGCGTCTTTTACGTACCGATCGATGTCTCGGGCGATCCGCCGAGCAAGCGAAATCGTCTCATCGTCCACATCCGCCGTATCTGCAGACACGAGGCAAAACAGCACCTCGCCGAAGCTTTCGCTTTTTAACGCCAGTTCCGCGTACCAAATAAAGCCCTCGTCCGTCGCGACTTTTTCAAGCTCGCCAAATTCCCAAGCCATTTTTTGCATTTTATCTCCGCCTCTATTTTCGCGTCATCTTTTAAAATTTTGATGCCACACCCGTTTTTTGCGCGCTGTGTTTAATCCCCGCCGAAATAGAATTTGGCTCGCTTCTTAAGCGGACGAGCAATGATAACGAAACAGGTTGCTTTTAAATTTTAAAATTTCAATGCAAGCCGTTTTAAAATTTAAAATTTCAAAAGACCCGCCGCTGTCCGTCTTGCACGGCAATGAAATTTTAACGCCGCGTCTTGCGGGGAGATTTTAAAATTTAGCGCGCCGTAGAGACAGCACGCCGTAAAATTTAAAAGCGAAATTCCGCGCCGAAATTTTAATTCAAAATTCCACGCCCGCAAACGCAAAATTTAGAGCTTATCTCGGCCGCGACGCCGTAAAATTTTACTCGCTAAATTTTACGAATTTTGCGCGCTTTTAAATCCGCAAATTTAATACGCCTTTACGAGCCGTAAATTTTTTAGATATATGACGCCGTCAAAAACGCCGCCTCCATTCGGCGCAGGCCAAGAAATGGCAATTCTTTTCGGCTCCCTGTCATATTCGGGCGAGCAACGATTCTTGGAGCAGTCTATTTTAAATACCTCTTTATCGTTGCTATTAAAATCCGTCTGGGTAGAATTTTTAGGAATTTCCAGCGTGTGGATTATGCGATACGGCTCGCCCTCTTTTGTGCGGGCGGACGTTATTTTTATTAGCGTGTCTGCGCTGTCGTCCGAAGTCCTATAAACCCCGTCTTGCCCCAAGCCCGCCAGCTCGAATTTTTTCTCTTTGCTATAAAATGCCGAAATTATGGAGCAGCCGCTTAAAAGCAAAGCTGCCGCAAATAACGCAAACGCTCTCATTTTTCCTCCTTAAGCGGGTTAAATTTAGTTTTTAAAACTATGAATAGGTGCCGGTATCTGGCCGCCGCGGGCGATGAAGTCGGCCGATGAGTTTTTATTTACGCTCATCACGGGCGCGCTACCGAGTAACCCGCCAAATTCGAGCGTGTCGCCCTCTTTACCTTTTGGAATGATGCGCACGGCGGTCGTTTTTTGATTTATCACGCCGATCGCGGCCTCGTCGGCTATGATCGCGGCGATCGTCTGCTCGGGCGTATCCTGCGGGATCGCGATCATATCGAGCCCCACCGAGCAGATCGCGGTCATCGCTTCGAGCTTTTCTAAATTTAACGATCCTGCGCGCACCGCGGCTATCATGCCCTCGTCTTCGGAGACAGGGATAAACGCGCCGCTAAGCCCGCCTACTTGGTTGCACGCCATCACGCCGCCCTTTTTGACTGCGTCGTTTAGTAGTGCAAGCGCAGCCGTCGTGCCGTGCGTGCCGACCCGCTCCAGCCCCATCTCCTCAAGCACGCGCGCGACCGAATCGCCCACCGCCGGAGTCGGAGCTAGCGAGAGATCGACGATGCCAAATTTCACGCCCAGCCGCTCGGACGCCATTTGACCGACGAGCTGTCCGATGCGCGTGATCTTAAACGCAGTCTTTTTCACGGTCTCGGCGACCACGTCAAAGCTCGCCCCGCGCACCTTCTCAAGTGCGCGTTTTACGACGCCCGGGCCGCTAACGCCCACGTTTATGACGACTTCGGCCTCGCCCACGCCGTGAAATGCGCCCGCCATAAAGGGATTATCCTCGACGGCGTTGGCAAACACGACGAGTTTGGCGGCGCCAAGATCGGAAAGCCGCGCGGTTTCTTTGATCACGCGCCCCATATCGGCGACCGCGCTCATATTTATGCCAGTTTTGGTCGAGCCGATATTTACCGACGAGCAGACCTTCTGCGTCGCGGCGAGTGCGGCAGGGATGGAATCGATTAAAATTTTATCGCCCTTTGCGTAGCCCTTTTGCACGAGCGCTGAAAAGCCGCCGATAAAGTCGATGCCGACCTTTTTGGCCGCCTCGTCCATCGCTTTAGCAAGCGGCACGTAGCTCACGGCATCCGTCGCTGCGCCGATGATGGCGATAGGCGTTACGCAAACGCGCTTATTTACAATCGGGATACCGAGCTCGGCTGAAATTTCATTGCCGACCTTTACCAGATCGCGCGCCTTGTCGGTGATCTTGGCGTAAATTTTCTCCGCCGCCTTGTCGATGTCCGGATCAATGCAGTCAAGCAGGCTGATGCCCATCGTGATCGTGCGGATGTCGAAATTTTGCTCCTCGATCATCGCGATCGTTTCGGTTACGTTTTTGATGTCCATTTGCGCGCCTTAGATGTTGTGCATGGCATCAAAGATCGCCGAGCTTTGGATGTTGATCTTTACTTTTAGCTTTTCGCCTAGCTCGTTTAGCTCCCCCTTTAGAGCCGTGAAGTCCTGCTTTTCCTCACTGGAAACCACCGCCATCATCGTGAAAAACTCATCCAAAACCGTCTGGCTGATGTCGTCTATGTTTAGCCCAAGCTGCGCGAGCTTAGCCGAAACGCC
>NZ_CALKZP010000012.1 GCF_938002845.1 uncultured Campylobacter sp. | reverse complement strand
TTTATAATATGAAAATGACGCTTAGGGGCGGAGTTCTTTACGATGAGTTTTTAAAAGCGGCGAAGGCTGAGCTTGGCGTCGAGCACGAGCGCAACGAGACTATTTTTCACAAACTTTGCGAAGAGCTTGGCGTGCAGGTCAGCGACGAGCCGATCGAGGGCAAGACGACGGCTAAATTTGTCACCAAAAGTGGCAAAAGAAGCGTGGTGGTCGAGCAGGAGTCTAAATTTTGCGATATGGTAGTGGCTGCCGTGCCGCTTGACGGCAAGATCACGGGTACGTTTGAAGCGGCGGTGCTAAAAAGCGGTAAAACGGCTATCACGATACCAAGGCGCATAACGAGCTTTAAGGCTGATAACATCCTAGTTAGCTGGAACGGTTCGACGCAAAACTCGCGCGCCGTAAGTAGCTCGATCGAACTGCTAAAAAAAGCTAAAAAAGTGCATTGTATCACTTGCATGCCGCACTCTGGCGACGGTAGTGCAGAGGAAAATCTAAAAAAACTAGAAGAGTACCTAAAACTGCACGACATACAGGCGACTTACGAGGTCGTTAGCACGACTTCGGTACCGGGCGAGGCATTGCTGCGAAGCGCTAAAGAGGGCGGATTTGATCTGATCGTGGCGGGCAGATACGGCGAAAACGGCTTTTTGGAGATATTTTTGAGTGGTACTTCAAGATATTTTCTTAAAAATACGACGATACCGGTCTTTATGTAGGACACAATTCGTAGCCAAATTTTTAAATTTGACGTTTGGCTCCGAGGTAAATTTAAGTGACTGGCCTTTTATAAGAGGTCGGTTGCTTTTTTAATTTTGTGACTGACTTCGGGCGCTTGCTGATTAAATTTGAGATTTTCCTTTTCTCATGTTTTATCATTGTTCTAAATTTAGACATGAATGAGCAGATTAAATTTGTCTTGCGAGACAACTGCATTTTTTGGAAATTTTTCAACCTAATTTTTTGATTTGATATTTTGCGGTTGATAAAGTACCAAGGTGCTAAATTTAATAAAATATATTTCAAATTTAAAAACTGTTTTTTAAATTTGATCGTGAGCGATGGCAAATATCAACCAAAAATGGTTGTATGCACCTACTTATTTTATATGATAAGCATTCAATCATTGATAGCTTGAAGGATTTTTATTGGGAGTTAATAAGAATTATGGTGCGACCTGCGTGTCTGCAATTTAGAGAAAAAAGCCCAAAAAATCGAGGCTTTCGCAAAAATAGGAAGTGAAAAAACCGACTTCCTAGGTTTTTAAGGTTTTTAAAGAAAACGTAGCGTTTTTAAAAGATTTTAGCTAGAAGCTTAAAGGGTTTTAGGTTATTTTTGAGTTTATATTAAACAAAAAATAAACCATTTAAGGGTTAAACCTTAAGTCGTAAAACTAATTCTTTTACCCGCCTGTTCTGAGTTGGGATGTTAGCATGTTTTTTAAAGCTTGTCAAATTACCCATTTTTTTCCTAATACCACGGTCAAGCGTAGCCGTATCAGTGAGCACTTCGAGCTGATCGGCGAAGCGTTAAAAAAATACAACTTTATAGCATAAGCAACAAAAGACGGCACGGGCGGGCGCTCGGCTTTCGCTTGTAGAGCTCAAGCCCCTTTTGCAAGCTGTGCCACGCCGCAAACTTCGGACGGCGCGTCAGAGCCTGCAAAAGTCGCTCTGCATTTTCGCTTTTATCGCTAAAATTGTAGCGAGCCGTTTTTATGGTGTCAAGGGCAAAGCAGGTTAATTTTACGGGCTCGAAGCTCGCCACGTAAAATTTAACCCTTGACACTCATAAAAGCCGTTCGCATCCACCGCGAAGCTAAGGAAAAACAAAAAACAGCCGCCACCGTGCCTTAATGCGTATTGCTCTTTTGCTTTGAAGTTGTTTTTTGATTGGACGCTTTTATAGATTTTTGGTTTTGCCTAAATTTATATTATTACTATTAAGAAACGCGAAAAAAGTGCCTCAAAGCCCCTATTTATCGAGGGGCAAAGAGGATCATCGAGTGTAAGTTAGATCGTTTTTCGAAGCATGAATCACGGGACAATAACTAAGGAGGCCGCTTTTGATACCCGGGAAAGAGTCGGCAGAGGGATATTCGCCTTTTAGGTAACTATCTAGACTCTCGATCAAATACCTACCCTTCGGCTCAACGGATAGCTTTCCCGAGCCCACAAGCTCGGAGAGCAAGACTGCTTGCCCCATAAAAAAGTGATCGTTAGCAGGTTTTAAACCCTCTTGATTCACTTTCGTTAACTCGGCGATCTGAACGTCCTTTTGTTTGGCGAGGTCAACAGAGCTTTTTAGCATTCTTTGTAGCTCGGCGTTTTGTTTTTGTAACCTATCAAAATTTTGACGCATTTGCAAATTTTCAGCTTGCAAAGCCTCGACATCAACAGCAGGCTTTGAGCTAGTAGCCCCGAGAAACGAGCCTAGAATACGGTTTTCTTGCAAAGCCCGTAATTGCGCGCGCACGTTTATTTCTTTCTTGGCAGCGAGTTCAGTCAAAGCAGTTTGAGCCTCTTTTATTGTGGCTTGCGCAGCGTACTTAATAGCCACAGAATCAGCGACATAAGCCATCATACTGTCTTTATCAAAACCGCCCAAAATACCACCGCTTCTTAAATTGTTTGCGTTTATAGTCTTTTCGACTTCGACGTCGATTTTGGGGTGATTGCGAAACTTTGTGATTTTTTCCTTAAAAGTTTTTTCAAAGTCCTCAAGGTTGCCAAGATCGGGCGCCTTTTTTAGCTCGTCGAGCTCGTTTTTCAACTTGCGGTTTTCGGCTTCAAGCAAAGCATAGGAAGGGCGACTCGCTCCTTGTTCTTGCAGGTCGGCGCGGGCTTCAAGATTTGCAGCTTTGAGTTGAGACTCTAGCGCTTTGATTTTCGCTTTAGCCTCTTTCAATTCGTCTTTCGTAAGTTTCAATTCTTGTTTAATAGGCTCTTGAAGCTTCACGGCTTGCTTATACTGTTTCGGCGTCAAATGGTCGCGCCCCCGTAATCTCTTTCGAGATACCGCGTTCCATTCCTAGCACAGCCGCAATTTTTGTTTGAATTTTTGACATCAAGCTAGGCGAAAAAGTTTTCCGATGCTGCGATATTCCATTTTCGTCTAGGCTGATAAATTCAAGGTGAAAGTGGCAATTCATAACCCATTCGCCCGCGTCATTCAAATGCCCCTCGTCTTTGTGGAGCGCGCCGTAAATCAAGCGATAGCCCATCTCTTTCTCGATCACTTCAGCAACACGTTTTAAATCCTCGATAGTGTGCCATTCGCGAGCGTTGACTTCAGCGCTCCAATATATTTTTTCAGGATCATATTTCGGCTTTTGGCCGCGATGTCTAAGATATGCAATATCCGCGTCTATTTTCATTTGTTTCGCTTTTTGTCGCGCTTCCTCGAAGCTACAAGTATATTCGTTTAAATGTGATAATTCAGCTCGGACGTCTTTTGCCAAAAAACCTCGGCGAAAATTATGCCAGAAGCTCCCAGCCTTCGTGAAGTCAATGTTAAAACTACTTTTAGCATTATTATCCATTTTAAATTAATCCTTTTTGGTATCAGGTCTAGCAATGCGCAATAATGAGGGCTTGCCCCTCTTATTGCAGTAATGCGCATTACTTCAGTAGGGGACAAGCCCCATACTGAAAAACGCGCCCACAAGGGGAAAGGCGAAGGTCAAACAGCCACGACATCGAACTTTTTGGCGATCGCTTCATATTGTGCCTTTTCAGCGGCTATTGCAGCAAGCTCTTTTTGTGCCTTCTCGATAGCATTTTGAGCCGTTTTTTCGCGCCTTTCGATAGAGCTCAATTTCGTCAAAATTTTTTTAAGCTCTTGAACAAGCTGTGCATTCTTACTAAGGGGCTTTTTGTCCTTTGTTTCGATTGCTTTTTGCTCTTGCGGTTTTTGATTTTGGCTCGCTTGCGCTAGAGCAACATTTGGGATTGGGTTAGGTTTTTGAAAATTTTCCATCTAAAACTCCTTTGTTTTTTGATTTAATTATAAAGATCATGCCGGAAATCGGCTAAAAATCAAGTGCAGCATACTTCAAATTTTACACGGTCTACAACAGTAGCAGGTCTATTGTTTTCGTAGGCAAAGTTTTCAAGCAATGCTAGCAATTCCTGAACATCGGGATCAAGAGGTTTTGTTTCTTTTTTTATTTTTGGAGCAATATGCCCAAACCAAGAGCGGATGTCGTAGCGATTTTGTAAAAGCTCAAGGTTGTATTCGCTTAAGTTTTGGGGAGCAAAATCAAGCATTCGCAGAGGATCGCGACCGCATATTTTTTTACCGCTAAAAAGCGTACGGCAAAGTACTACTAAATCGTTTTTGTTTCTACATCGCTTGCCCCAAAGTTTCAGGTTTTTAATCCGCGTTTCGGTAAGATAGACGTTTTTCAGATTCACATGATAACGTTCGATATTATCACGGCACCAAAGAGTTACGTCGAGCTGCACGAGTTCGTCGTCAGCTTTGGTTTTTAATTTGCAAGCTACGTCACGACCGAAAGCCCCGAGTACAGGTTGAGTAATAACGAATCGGTTTACTGGAAAAGGCTCATCGTCCAAGTCGTCATTTTCGTTTTCGTCCTTTATGCCAAGAATAAGCCTATCGTATCGGTTCACATCCTCGGCGACTCTTTCTCGTTTTGATCTGCAATGTGCGTATTTCCAATATCTCCACAACTCGAAAAAAAGATTACCCAAGGCTAGCTCGGCGTTAGGATATTTTTTGCGAAGCTTCGCATTCGATACACTATGGAGCTCTTTTGTAGTTTGAACGTCTCGTACCTTTGCTACATTTCTACGAACTAGCTTGTTTTTTTTCCTTGTCAAAATCGACAGCAGTCCGGGCGAGGAGTTTCGAGCAAAGAGCGGCAGGAAAATTGGTCTCTTTTTTGACGAGTTCCCAGTGCCACTTTTCGTTTTTGAATATGTAGGCAGGAGCTAACGTATTTATCACCACAGAGTTATCGTTGTAGAGCTTTTTACAAACAGAGATCACGTGGGCAAGATCTCGAATAGGGCAAAAGAGCATAGCGTGAATATGCGGACTCCCGTTTCGGTGTCGCTCATAGACCCATGCAACCCAAAGGGGGATAGTGGAGAGTGTCTTTTTTACAAGACTATAGAGCTCTTTTTTTAGAGCTTCGGCAAGCTCTTTGTTGTTCTTTCGCCCCGGCGTGCCGTTTCGCCAAACGCCCGTATTGTCTGCCGTCAGAGTAAGCCCTATGCAAGAAAAGCCGAGGGAAAGGAAATCAGCAGAGATATCGAAGGTCGAAATTTCCAAAGCACGGGAATCAAGAGGTTGTTTTATTTCTTTGCTTAACAACTTTTGTTTTAAGTGAAGCTCGCGAGGATTAAATTTATCGAGATCAGAGTGAAAATTATTCATTTACGCCCACTTCCCGATATATATTATTGAAAAATAAAGAAACATTGAATATAATTTGCTTGTTCTTATGGCAAAGAGCTAATTCTCTTTGCCCGCCTCTTTTGTTTCTCATAATTTCAATCCCCTATCTTTTAGATAATTAAACCACCAAGTCAAAACCCGACGCGTAGTCGTGATTGCTTTGGATTTGTTGTAGCGTTTCTCTACACCTTTTATTGCATGTGACAAAGTCCGAGACATATCATAGTCGCTAACGTCGCCTTCGTCCACTTCGTGAGCGAAGGTCGAAAGAATGCCGCGGAATGAATGAAACACAATACGACCCTTCGGCGTCTCAGGCGTATAGTCTTTTAGAGCCTTTGATAATATCGCATCGGAGAGCGCCTTTTCCCCGCTCCGACCCATAAAAAAATACGTGCCGACGTCCATAGAATCCAGCCACTCGCCAAGTTCTTGAGGAATACCGAGATACATATCGCCATTGCGTTTTACCTTCATCTCGTCTTTTAAAAAAACGAGGTAATAGCCGTTTTCGTCGCGCGCTAGGTTTTCCCGAGATAAAAAGCGAACATTTGCCGCCCGTAATGCCGTGCAGAGGCCGAGAACTAGAGCGTTGCGCACGTCTTGAGACCCCTCGTAACCGCAACAATAAGCAATGAGTGAGCGTAAATCATTGTCGGTTTCGACATACCCAAAGCCGTCACTCTCGGGCACGGCGTAAATTTTAGAGAAATCGACATCAGCTAAAGGATTTTTGTCGATTTTTTGGCGGTTTTTTGCATAGCTAAAAACCATTTTCACTTCGATGAGAAAGTCCTTCAAAGCAGCAAACTTTTCGGCATGATAAAGCTCGTCCGCGATAGCAAATATCGAATCGGCTTTTATACGGCTTATGTCTTTGTCTTTTATAGGGGCGAATTTTTTATAGATTTTGAGTTTTTTTGCCATCGTTTGCGGCGCCCAGCGCTTGGCCCCGAAGCTAAGATATGAGTCAAAAACCGAAGCAAGGGTAGCAAATGCTTTTCCGTTAGGCGTAGCCCCTGTGTTCAATTCTTTAGCCATTTTTAGCGCGGTTTTGTAACTTAGGTCTTTTGCAGAGCCTAAAAACTTGACCAACTTCCCTTGTTCGCCGTAGTAGTAGTCCTTCTTGAGCTTGACTTTTTTACTCTTGCGGGCAGTCGTTTTTAGGATTTTCACCCAAAGCCCGCATTCGTCGAGCTTTTGTCGGCTTTCTTTTTTGCCGATCGGTAGCGTGTATGTGGCAATAGTTTCATCAGGGTGAGCTTTAAAGCCGACGAAGTCCGTAAGTTTGTCAAGTTGAGAGGTTAATCGCATGCGCGTCCTTTTTCTCTTAATTATAAGATTTCAGACGGGTAGCGCGAGTTTTTTAAAAAAATACTTCCTAACCGAGATAGGAAGCCGTCAAGGAAGTTTTAGGAAAGCAATTCGATAAATTTCGGATTACTTAGCTTTAATGCCTATTTTGCAAAAGCCGGATATTGGGATATCTTTGGGAGAATTTGTCTAAATGGTGCGACCTGCGTGCACTGCATTAGTCATTTTTAGCCCATATTTTCGGCGTTTTAATCGGATTTGGGTATTTAGGAAACTAGACCCCAAAAACGATTAAGCTTTGGCTCTAAAAATAACGAAATCGGGTCGAAACTTAAGAAAAAGCATAAAGAAGGATTAACAGAAAGTTAATCAGATAGTCTTGTAGCGTTCAATTTTAAGTTTAGAAAACTTAAAAAATTTTCTTAATTTTTCGGTTGCGAACCCTGCTTGAGGTGAATATTATCTTAGATTTCCTAAAAAGTCAAGCCGGAAAATAAGGAAGTTGTCTAGCCGTTTCGTCTAATGGGGTGTAGGAAGCTTCCAAACGCGGTGCCGCGCGCCAAGAGCGAGTCGCCCCTCTTGTCCTGACGCGTTATTTTTTATGAAACGTTACAATGCGCGCTATTTATCCCCTATCGTCCTGCGCGAGGGGCTCGCGACGCGCCCCCGCTCCGTTTTTACCGCCTATGGAGTAGCATTAGAGATAGATTTAATCCCCTAGCACGCTATAAGAATGCCGTATCTTCCACGTGTTGATACAGAGGCTAAACAGGTAAGCCTTAAGCCGGCGGGCTCTCCCGTCGCGGTATGTTCTCGTCCTTTGCAAACAAAGTCCGAGCCCCTACCGTGCCGTGAGGTTGACTTCGGTTTTTGCTTGGGGTTTTTTAGGCGATATTATACTATACGCGCGCGCGTACGCGCGTTAAAATTTAACGGAATTAAGAAAAATGGCAAAAACACGTGCAAAGCCCCAAATTTAGGCTTGCACGCGTATTTATTTCAGGCTAAATCGACCCAAATTCCAGCTCGTCTTTTCGTTTTTTCTTTATATTGTGCTGCCTCGCGTCGGCTTCTTGCTTGACGCTTTTTTGCTTCACGTCCTCGTATTTTATGGCTGTTTCGATTTGTATTTCGGCTTGGCGTTTTTGGTCCAGCTCGCGATGAATGGCGGCTACTTTTCGTATCGTTTCGGCGTTCTTTTGCGCCTCTAGCTCGTCCGCAACGGGGTCATAGTTTGCGACTCGGCGAAAGTTATTCATACGAATTTGTTTTTCGAGGGATATGTCCCAGCCGCTTTTTTCGTAGGCGTTGAGCTTTCCTAGGATATCAACGGTCATTAGCGTTTTTGAGCCTACATCTTCGGTTTTTCGCCATTTTTCGATGGCGTCCTCGATTTCTTGCCATTCGTCGCGCGGTTTTTCAGGCTGTTTTACGGGTTCGGGCTCGCGGATAGGCTCGTATTTCGGGCGGTCGTCATAGGTTTTTCGCTCGTATTCGTCTAGGCGGCGGCGCGGCTCGGGTTGCGGCCTCGCGTAGCCGTATATGTTCGTGAAGTCGTCGGCTTTTTTCGCTATCGGCTCGGGCTCGGGCTCGGGTTCGGGTTTTACGGGTTCGGGCTCGATTTTAGGCTCTTCGCGGATTGGCTCGGGTTTTTGCTCTTCGCGCCCTTTTAGTCGCCCCTCTAGCTCGTCGATTTTCTCGAAGGCTGCGTCTAACATTTGCGGCGTGATGATTTCGGCTCGTTCTCTAGCTGCTTTTTCTTGCTCTAGCTCTTCCTCTAGCTCGCGTTGTTTTTTGGCGTTTTCGGCCGAAATTTGCGCGATTTTGCTCGTTAGCTCCTCGATTTTCTCGGCTTGCTCTCGGATTGTTTGCGCGTCCTTGTCTGGGCTTTGTTTTTGGTCGCGGAGGTCGTTATTTATCAGTTTTGCTTCGTCTTTGAGCGTTTTTAGCTCCTCGATTCTCTTTCGGTTCTCGGCCTCTTGTTCGGCGTATTCGCTTCTCTCCGCGCCTTTTTCGCGGAGCAGGGCGCGCTCCGCGGCTACGAGTATGCGGTTTTCCTCCTCCATTGCTCGCAAGTCCTCTTTTATTTTGCGGATTTCCTCTGAATATGCTTTGAGCTCGGCTCGCAGGTCGCGATTTTCGATACGTTTTTGGGCGGCTGCCGATTTGGCGATGTCGCTAAATCTGCCCTCGATGAGTGCCTGAATATCGGCTTTCAACTCGGGCGTAGGGGCGTTTTCGAGGGCATATAAAAACAATTCCTCGCGTTTGTCCTCGGGTATGCCTAAAAAAGTCCGCTGTATTCTTATTTTCAATTCTTCGCCGTTGTCTTTGTCTGAATTTGCGATATAATCGACGGCTCTAAGCAACGTTGATTCGACGTTATAAATTTTCGCGTCGGCGGCGAGTTTCTCGTCATTCGCTATCGTTTTTTTCATCAAAACTACGGCGAGCTGGGCGGTAACGCCTAGCATATAGAAAATGTTCCGTATGGCTGATTTTTGCGCCTCTACGAGGATATTTCCTTGTGGGTTGTTTATGCCAGCGAAGCTTACCCCTAGCATTTGCATCTCTCTCGCGAGCATTTTGCCGGTTCGGGCGTGCTCCCAGTCGAGCTGTTCGGAGATATATTTTGACCGCCGCTCCCTAGCCGCCAGCACCTCGGGGATTTTGCGCTCCCACTCCTCGCGTTTTGCTTCTCTCTCGGCTTGTTTCGCTTCCCATTCGGCCTTTTTTTGCTCCCACTCTTTGTTATTTTGGGCTAATTTTTCTTGCCATTCGGCGTTGTTTTTTTCGAGTGCGGCCTCTTGTCGCTTTTGCGCCTTGAAAGCCCTCGGCGATAAGTGCTTTTTGCCCGTAATTTCGGCACTTTGGCCGCGTTCCATACCGAGCTCGTCCGCTACGGCGTCCTGCATTTGCCTCATAAGGTCTTTTCGCGCGTAGTTTGCCGCAGAGAGGCTAAGCCCCGTTTTCAAATCCCGGGCGTAGAAAATAACGTGGGCGTGAATGTTTCTGACAAAGTCGCCGTCCTCGTTGATATGGCCTTCGTCCTTATGGAGCGCTATCTGCGCGGCTCGGTAGCCCGTGATTTTTTCGAGCTTTTTCACGAGTTTTTTTACGTCTTTCATATCGTGCCGCGAGTTCAAATTTATGACCGCTTCCCAGCACTTGTTAGCTTCTTTAACGGGGCTTTTTCTCCCCCCGTGCGTTTTCGCGTAGGCTTCGTCTGCTTTTTGGTCCCATTTTTGGATTTTTTGCAATGCCGCTAAAGCGCTACAACTGCATTTATTTTTTTTGGCTAATTCCGGGCGCGAACTTTCTGGAATAAAGCCCTCTCGGCTGTTGTGAAACGCCGCCACGCGTAAATCGCAGCGCTGCATACTCACGCAAGCTTTCGCATTATTTTCGATTATTTGCATTGTTTACCTCTTAAAAAATAGCGTAGAAAAATGAGTGATTTTCTTTTCTTTTTTTCGACCCTCGCGGTCGGAAAAAAGGGCACTTGAGGCTAGTATAGCCTCTTAGTGCGCACTAAGAGGTTGGATTCTCCAACCTCGGTGCGCATATTCTTGCCCGCAAGGGTCAAGAATATGGGTGCGGGGAATAGCTTTCCGAGCTTTCCGTCGGCTCGTCTTCGAGCGTGTCCGTCGTATCTGGCTTGTTTGGGTCTGAAAATACGGCGAGTTTTGCGTAGATTTCGTCCTGCTCTTTTTGTAATTTTTCAAGCTTGATTTTTGCGCTCGAAACTTCGCGGTCAATGTCTCGCGCGCGCGTCGTCAGTTTGACTATTTTTTTAAGCGCCTCGCGGTTTGCTTTTCTTGCTTCGTTGTCTAGCATTTTTTTAGTCTCCTTTATGTTTTATTATAATTATATGTTTTTGGTGTTCTAAATGGAACGGTTTGAGACGTTTAACGATTGATGATATTTTGCTTAGACGACGACGTGCCCTATATTAGGGCATTTTCGCCCCGTAAGGGGCTAGATTTTTTGCTGTTTTAGGCCTCCTTTTTAGTTAGTTTTTTGCGCCGTAGTTTGCTACTACGCGGCGTTCAAAGTCGATTAATGCGTCAAGCTCGATTATGCTTCGACTTTGAGAGGTCAATAACCAATCCTCTAGCGTTAAAAACACGCCCGGGCGGTCTTTCGCGGGGGCGAACATTTTTTCATAATAGTAAATTTCGCCGTCGGGGTTGCTTTCGATAGGCGACCAAAATGGCTCGCCGAGGCGTATCGCGCGCGCCATATTTGACTTGTCGATTTGCATTTGTTCTTCTAATCGCCATAGTATGCTCCGTTCGTGCTCGGGGTTAATTCTAGGGTCGGGCGGGATTTCGCCGCCGTAACGTTTAACGTAGTAGCTTAGGCCTAGCTCGTAATCTAAGGCATAGTCCGCCTCTAGCACGCGTTTGCGCTCCTCTAGCTCCTGAAGTCGGCTTTTTGGCCGTTGCTCTTGTTTTATCTTGACCGTTTTATAGGCCGTGACGTAGGCTTTTAAAGCTTTTTTGCTCTTTAATTTTCGGCATTTGCGGCGCAGCTCGATAACCTCGCCCGTGGTTACGTAGATTTTCTCGCTAGCGTGATATTTTTCCCCGTTTGCGGCCACTAGGTTAATATTTAAGTGTTTTGTTTTTAGCTCTATTTGCCCCGTTTCGGGATTGATTTTTGAAAATTTTAGTTTTTGAAGTTTTAATTTGTTTTCTTTTTTTATGGGTTTTTGCGCTTGAGCGCGGGCTTGGGCGCGAGTTTCGGCCGCGTCCGTCGGATAATATACGTAGTCGTATACGATTACGTCGTCTTGGTTAGCGGCGTGTCTTTTGCCGCGTTTGCCCGTACGGTGTTTCTTTGTGTAGGCCGCTATCTCTTTCATCGTTTCTTTTAGGATAGTTGCTGTTTCTTTGAAGTTGCGCGCCATAAGCTTGTTTTGCTCGAAATATAGGGTTTTTTCGCTCTGTACGTCTTTGATTTTCGCGCAGTTATACGTCGATTTGCCGTCCTCGGTATATTCCGTTTTAGTTTTTCGCGTTAGGTTAAATTTTACGGGTTTAGGCTTACGATGAGTTTGGGCTATTTCTTTTAAGAGATACGAGATTTTTGGGTATGGCGTGATTGCTTCCTCGCCCAAATATTGCGACATTTCGGTTATCATTAGCTCGCGTAATGCGATAGGCGTGAACAAAATACAATGGATATGCGGCGAGCCGTTTTGATGTTTTTCAAAAACCCAAGCTATGAGACACGGAATGCCGATTGAATTTATATAATCGCAAAGCTCTTTTAGGGCTTCTTTTAAGTGCTCCGCTAGCTCTTTGTTTGACGCTCGGCCGCCCTTTTGGAGCGGATAGCGCGTGTTTTTCTCCGTCAAACAAAGAGCTAGCGCCGTAAATTGGAGCTCGCGCAACAAAGGCGCGACGCTCATTTTTTTGGCTATTACGGCAGGGGTCGAACTTGACCCCGCGCGTAATTCCTTGGTTTCGATTACTTCGCCGATTAATGCGTTTGGATAGCTCATACTAAATACCCAGATTTTATAACGCCTATATAAGCAAGAAAACGGCATAATTCTGCTTGGTTTGAGTTTAGATTATTCTTAATTTTGGCTCGAACCCTGCTTCTTTTAAAAATCATAACCTAAAACCTTTTTCTTCGATGTATTCTAGCCACCAAGTTAAAACTTTCCTAGTTAGCTCAATCTGTAGCTCTTCGTCCGTACTCGATTTATCATAGTCTCTAATTATTTTCAGCCCCACGGCGTGGTCGAGCACACATTCTATGGACTCCCAGCTTAGGTCGTTTCGCCCCTTTTTTCGCTCGAGGTTCGCGAAAGTCGACATTATGATGCGTAAGCTGTGGCATACGATATGTCGGGGCTCGTCGTCAGGATTTTTTATAGGCAGAACTTCTTTTAGAACGCAAGAACGCAAAGATTTTGACAGAGTCGCGTCGCTTAATACGTTCCCATTCATATTTGAAAAAAGTAGCTCGGCCTTGTTATTTGCGAATTTTTTCTTCCCCTCGAGCCATTCACCGATTTTTTGCGGAAGCCCCAAATACATATCCCCATTTTCCATAATTTTCATATCTTTTGCTGGGAAATGCAAATAGTATTCGCCGTTTGCGTCTATTTTTATATGTTTGATGCTCAAATTTCGCACATTCGCGGAGCGTAAGGCTGTAACGAAGGCAAATTTTAGGGCATTGCGAACGCTACCAGTGTGAGGATACGAGCTAATGTATTGGATTAGCGCCCTCAAATCGTTTTCGTTTTTGATATACGGATAGCCTTTCACTCTATCTTTCGGCAGAGCGAAAATCTCAATAAGTTTTTCCCCGCGGAAAATATCAGCTTGTAGGTATCCTCGCGCATACGCGAAGTCGAAGAGCTGATTGGCAAAGTGGCAGTAATCCTCGAGCGCCGAATATGTGCCCTTTTGCAAGATTCCACGGCCGACGTCTTGTAGGTCTCGGAGTGTTATCTTGCTTATAGGCGTGGCCTTAAATGCAGAGAGCTTAGAATTAAAAATCTTATGTTTTTTGGAGACGGTAGCAGGTTTTAGCCCTGAACCTTTAAACACTAAAAAGTCTTCAAAAACCGCGCTTAGAGCGTCTTTTGGAGCGAGTTTATTCTCGCCTTCTTTTTGCACTTTTTCGCTAGCGGCTATTGCGGCAGCATAGCTCATTTCAGGAAAGCGGCCGAGCTTGATTCGGCTAGTCGCGCCAGTTTTCACGTAAAAATCTTTGTCGTATCTAGCGACGCGACCAGACCTTGTTACCTTTCGGATTTGCAATAATAGCTTATCCTTCAAAACTATTCGGGCGTAATCCGTGCCTACTGGTAAGCGATATTCCTCTATCGCGACGTCTGGCTGAAGCTTAAACTTCGGCGATTTTGTGAGAGCATTTTGTCTCATCTGAACTCCTTGTAGTGAATTTGAATCACAAGTAATTATATCTGCGGAGCTCGCTATTTTCGTTTTTAGAGACAAAATACCCAAAATTCGATACCCAAAATAGGCTTGGGTATCGAATTTTGGTAGTTTTCGGCCAAATTCCCAGCTGTTTGTAGGGGAGCTTGACTTTTTGACTTAGCTTGAACGTCGTATTTATGGGGATTAATATTTAGAAAAATGAATAATGGTGCGACCTGCGAGATTTGAACTCGCACACCCTTCGGCACTACCACCTCAAAGTAGCGTGTCTACCGTTCCACCAAGGTCGCACGTAGATTAAATTAAAGAAGAAAGAGCGGGACGAACCCGCCCGAGATTATAACATTGGGTTTGCGTAAAGAACGATTAGCGCGATAACTAGTGCGTAGATAACTTGCGCTTCGATCATCGCAAGAGCAACGAACATCGTCGTAGTTAGCTTGCTACCCACGCCTGGATTTCTAGCTGTGCCTGAGATTGTCGCAGATGCGGTATTTCCCATACCGATAGCGCCGCCAAGAGCCGCTAGGCCTAGACCAACTGCTGCTGCAAGAACAGAGTAAGATTTTAGCATTTCGCCACCGTCCGCAAACGCGAAGCTAGCAAAAGCCATCATTAAGAAAACAACTTTTTTCATAAAGTCTCCTTATAAATTTAAGCCATTTCGGATCAGACCCCTACTTTGAAGCTTTGAGAGCGCATTTTATAAAAATTTAGCTTTGAGTTACTTAAAACCGAGAAAATTTTTCATAAATTTTCCGTTCGTCAAATTTGCCGCCACTAGTGCTACAAATTTACAAAAAATTTCAGCGATGTTTCGTTTTTCCACGAATTTATTTAAAAATTAGAATTTTAAAAGCTTTTTTATGCTAGCCTCGCTTCTGAAATTTCAAATACTAAGGTTAAATTTGGCGCAGGATAAATTTTCTAAAATCGGCTTTATCTTAGCCGTCGCGGGCTCTGCGGTGGGGCTTGGAAATGCGTGGAAATTCCCGTATCTAGTCGGTCAAAACGGCGGTTCGGCCTTTGTGCTTTTGTATCTTTTTATGACGTTTTTTATCGGACTTGCTATATTTTTCGGCGAGATAGCTATCGGCAAGCTTTCCGAATCTGACCCCGTAAATGCTTTTAAAAAGCTTGCTCCAAAGCACAAAGAAGCGTGGAAATTTGCGGGTTTTACGATGATAGGTGCGATCATCATCGCCTCTTTTTACACGGTCATCATCGGATGGATACTAAAATACGCAGTTATGGTAATAACCGAGCTGCCAAAAGACGTTGAGGCTTCCGAGAAAATTTTCGGCAGTTTTTACGCTAACGACGCCGCGTCTCAAATTTTTTACTTCACGATCGTATTTTTTCTCTGCATTTTTATCGTTTCAAAGGGCATAAAAAGCGGCATAGAGCGCGTAAACGTCTGGATGATGCCTTCGCTTCTTATCCTGCTTATCATCATGCTTAGCTACTCGTTTACGATGGACGGCTTCGTGCAGTCGGCGAAATTTTTGCTGGTTCCCGATTTTTCAAAACTAGGCGTAAGCAGCATTCTAACCGCGCTTGGGCTGGCGTTTTTTACTCTGTCTTTGGGTGTTGGCGTTATTATCGTTTACTCTGCGTCGCTGCCTGATAATACGAATCTAGTTAGCTCCTCGATCATCATCGTCGTCATAAACGTCGTGATGGGCATTTTGATGGGGCTTGTTATTTTTACTTTTGTGTTTGAGTTTGGCGCGACGCCTAGTCAGGGCGTGGGACTCGTGTTTATCTCGCTGCCGACGCTGTTTGCGAAACTAGGCACGCTCGGGCACGTACTGGCGTTTGCGTTTTTTTCTGCTCTGCTTTTTGCTGGCATTACCTCGGCTATCTCGATGCTGGAGCCTTTCACGCACTATCTCATCCGCGAATTTGGCTTTTCTCGTAAAAAAGCCCTCGCGCTAATCGGCGCTTTTATCTACTGCATGGGCATTTTGTGCATACTTTCAAGCATAGATGGCGTTAAAGAAAATTTGGTATTTTTCGGCAAGAGCCTTTTTGACTGCCTTGATTTTCTAAGCTCAAATATTATTATGCCGATAGGCGGCATCGCGGTGTCGATTTTTGTCGGCTTTGTGATCAAAAAAGACGCGCTTTACATACTTTTTGGGCCGTATATGAGCAGGGTCGTATTTGAAATTTGGTATTTTATGATTAGATTTGTTGCTCCCATCAGCATCGTTATCATCACGATAAATGCGCTAAGGGGCTAAGCGTGGCAAGCGATAAATTTTCTAAAATCGGATTTATATTATCCATCGTAGGTGCCGCGATCGGACTTGGTAATGCGTGGAAATTTCCATACATGGTCGGCGCAAACGGCGGTTCGGCGTTCGTGCTTTTGTATCTTGTTTTTGCCGTTGCGGTCGGGCTTAGTATATTTTTTGCCGAGATGGCGATGGGTAAAATTTCAAACGCCGATCCCGTTAACGCCTTTCGTTCGCTCGCTCCTAAAAACGGTAAATTTTGGGGGTATGCCGGCGTCATAATGATAACCGGCGTTTTGGTGGCGTCGTTTTATACGGTCATCATCGGCTGGGTTATTAGGTACTCGGTCTTATCCCTTGGCGAGCTTCCGCAAAGTATCGCGGTTTCTGGCGAAAATTTCGGCAAATTTATAAGCTCTGATATCTCGGGTCAAATTTTATACTTTAGCATTGCGTTTGCGGCCTACTTTTTCATCCTTTCAAAGGGCATAAAAGGCGGCATCGAGCGCATAAATTTATGGCTTTTGCCGACGCTTTTTTTATTGCTTATTTTTATGCTGATTTACTCGATGCAGATGGGCGGATTTTCGCAGGCGGCGGAGTTTTTGCTGGTGCCTGATTTTTCTAAGATCACGAGCGAGGCGGTGTTTGTAGCTCTTGGCCTAGCGTTTTTTACGATGTGCGTCGGTATCGGCGCGATTGCGACGTATTCTGTTAGTCTAGACGATAAGACTAATCTTTTCACCTCTTCGCTCTACGTCGTCGCACTAAATATCATCGTTAGCGTCGTCATCGGACTCATCGTTTTTACCTTTGTTTTCGAGTACGGCGAGCAGCCTAGCCAGGGCGTGGGGCTTGCATTTATATCGCTGCCTACGCTGTTTGCTAAGCTAGGAGCGATGGGAAACGTCCTAAGCTTTACGTTTTTTACCGCGCTTATTTTTGCAGGGCTTACGTCGGCTATCTCGATGGTCGAGCCGCTCGTTTTTTACCTCATAAACGAGTTTAAGATCCCCCGCCTAGGCGCGATCGCGATCGTGGGCGTTTGCGTTTATTGCCTGGGTACGCTTTGCGCTCTTTCAAATATTACCGAATTTAAAGACGCGCTCACCTTTTTCGGCAAGGGATTTTTCGACGTTTTAGACTATCTTAGCTCAAATATCATGCTACCGCTGGGCGGTATCGTGATCGCGGTATTTGTCGGCTACGCGATGAAAAGAGGCAGCCTAGAGGAGCTATTTTTGCCTTATATGGGTAGGACGGTTTTTGAAATTTGGTATTTTTTACTGCGATTCGTTGCGCCGATTTGCATTTTGGCGATAATGATAAGACAAATTTTGGGGAGTTAAATGGAACGAAATTTAAAAAAAGTAGAGAGGCTTTTCGATAAATTCGGCAACATCGTGGGCTACGTCTGTATCTTTGTGATGTTTTTGATGATCGCGGACGTTTTTTTTAACGTCACGGCGAGATATTTTTTCAAATACGGCAACGTCGGCCTCCAGGAGCTTGAGTGGCACTTTTTTAGCGTCATCATCCTGCTTGGCATGAGTTACGCGCTAAAAGACGATACGCACGTGCGAGTGGATATATTTTACGAAAAGATGAGCGTAAAAAAAAGGGCGCTCATAAATATGGCTGGCGTCATCCTTTTTATCCTGCCGCTTGCGCTTTTGGTCGCGTGGCTGAGCTGGGACTACGTCATAGAGGCGTATGAAAGCGGCGAGGGTAGCGCCGATCCTGGCGGTCTGCCGTATCGCTGGGTTATCAAGGCCTTTATCCCGTTTAGCTTCTGGCTGCTTATATTTTTTAGCGTCGGCTACTTTATAAAGTGGCTAAACGTTTATCTGGACGCTCGCTCAAATTTAAGCGAGGCGGGCAAATTTGACGCAAATTTAAACCAAACTGCGCAACAAGGAGAGGGAAAATGACCGGCATCGTAATGTTTTTAGCCGCGCTTTTTATGCTTGCTATCGGCTTTAGCGTCGCATTTACCTTCGGCGCGATAGCCGTTATTTTCGGACTCATCGGCGGCATGGTCGAGAGCTTTGGCGGCGGCAACGGCTTTATGGGCGGGCTTGAGATATTTAAAGAGACCTTTAACTTCATGCCTTACCGCATTTACTCGATAATGGAAAATAAAATCCTCATCGCCGTGCCGCTTTTCGTTTTTATGGGTATTATTTTACAAAAGACCAAACTAGCTGAGAGGCTGCTCGAGTCTATGGCGTTTTTATTCGGCGAGATTCGCGGCGGCGTGGCGATTAGTACCGTTTTGGTGGGCGCGCTGTTAGCCGCATCTACGGGCGTTGTGGGCGCTAGCGTCGTAGCCATGGGCGTTATGAGCCTACCCGTGATGCTAAAATACAACTACAATAAAGCCTTAGGTTGCGGCACTATCTGTGCTTCGGGTACGCTTGGGCAGATCATCCCGCCTTCCATCGTTCTAATTATCCTGGGCGACGTCTTTACGGTGCCTGTGGGCGATCTTTTCCGCGAAGCGATATATCCGGGTCTTGCGCTCGTGGGCGCTTATATAGTCTATATCCTCATCGTCTCTTACGTCAAAAAGGACTACGCGCCGCCCGTCGCCATCGAGAGCGACGTGCCTAAATCAAAGCAAATTTTAAACGCTATCCTTGCTATTTTACCGCCTTTGGTGCTCGTCGTGCTGGTGCTCGGTTCGATATTTGAAGGCATCGCTACACCAACGGAGAGCTCGGCGTTTGGCTGTGTGGGTGCGATCTTGCTTTCGGTTTTTTACAGGACTTTTTCGTTTAAAATGCTAAAAGAAGCGCTCGAAGAGAGCGTCAAAACCACGGCAGTCGTCTTTGCTATCCTTATCGGAGCGACCGCGTTTTCGATGGTGTTTAGCTACACCGGCGGCGACGAGATCGTAGAGGAAGTGATGTCAAATTTGCCTGGCGAAAAATGGGGCTTTATCATCTTAGCTATGATTACGATTTTTGCGCTCGGATTTTTTATAGATTTCGTCGAGATTTCTTACATCGTGCTACCGATCTTAGCGCCGATAGCCGTAAATTTAGGCATAAATCCGCTATATTTCGCTATCGTTATCGCGATGAATTTACAGACTTCGTTTCTCACGCCGCCGTTTGGCTTTAGCCTCTTTTATCTAAAAGGCGTGGCTCCGGCAGAGGTCAAGACCTCCGACATCTACCGCGGCGTGGTGCCCTTTATCGCGATACAAATTTTAGTTTTGATTATTTTCACGATCATCTTGCTAGGCTAAAATTTATCTTTGTAAGGCTATAATCTCTTAAAATCATCCAAAGGAGAGAAAATGAGAGAAATAGCCTTAGTTTCGGCGTTTGCGCTGATAGCGAGCGCCGAAAGCAACCTGATAGAAATTTACAAAAACGCCTCATTTATCCATCAAAATTTCACCGACCAAAAAAGCGAATTTAGCTTAAATTTGCCCGATTTCATCGAGCTTGAGGACATCGATGTGGCTGCGTCGTGCGAGCTAGTGAGTCTAAATTTAAACGAAGCAAAGCCCGCAGAAAACGAGGCCTATGCTAAATTTAAGCAAAACGAAAAAGAGCTTGGGGAGCTAAACGATAAACTAAACGCGCTAAACTCCAAAAACGCTTTTTTAAATAATTTTCCCGCTTTTAAAGAGCAAAGCGTCGCAAATTTGGAGGCTGACGGCGATAAATTTTACGAAGCCGTGCTAAAAAATCTAGCTCAAATTTCGCAAACCAAAAAGCAAATCGACGAGCTGAAAAAGGAAATGAACAAGGCTGAGGTTAAAAATTTTCAAAAGCTTGATTTGAAATTCGAATGCGACCCAAAACAGGTCAAGATATCCTATCCCGTGAGCGTTAGCGTAAATTTGAAAAACAAAATCCAGGCCGACGTCGCCAAAGGCAAGGTCGAAATCTCGCAAAATTTAACCGTGACAAATCCTCTGGGTATCGATCTAAACTCCCTAACCATCGCGCTTTATCCGTTTTACTACTCGTCAAATTTAACGCCAGCGCCGTTTTATCCGCGCTATGAGGGCAAGCCAAAGCCACGAAATATGATGCCGCTAGCAGCTGCGCCGATGATGGAGGCGAGCGCCGATATGGCCGTGGCTAGGGCGCCCGCAAAGAAAAATAGCGTCAAAGACGTGCAAGCCAGCAATGATCAAAACGCGCTCGCAAACGCGTGGCGAATCGAGGGCGTGAGTCTAAAAGCGGATGAAACGGCTGATTTTGCCTACGACAAGCAGAGCCTAGATGCTAAATTTGACCTCGTGATCGACGGCTACGGCAGCGCGGGCGCTTTTGTTAGAGCTGCGTTTAAGCCGGAGCGAAGCATCGAGAGCGCGCAAAGCGAGTTTAAGATTGACGGTATAAATATCGGCAAAAGATACGTAGGCTACGCCGCGGGCGAGGAGGCGAAGGAGTTTTTCGGCAAAAACGAGCTTGTTAGCGTGAAAAAAGAAGCTAACGGCGAATATACGAAAGAGTCGTTTTTCGGCTCGAAGAACAAGATCTCGCGCGGATATAAATACAGCATCAAAAACGGCTCAAAACTCGCGTGGGACGTGGTTTTGGAGGAGCAAGCGCCAGTTAGCACGCACGAGAGCGTAAGCGTGAGCGTGAAAAACGACCCAAAAGAAAACGAGATAGGCAAAGACGGCAAGGTAACGTGGAAATTTGCGCTTAAGCCGAACGAGAGCAAGGAAGTAAATTTCTCATATGAGTTAACTAAGCCGAGCGAATAAGATTGTAAATTTCTTGTTGCGGCTTGTCTTGCGAGCGCTTTTCCGAGATTTTGCAAAATTTTCGCTCCGCAGGCTATATGCTTAGCGCACGCTCAATTTTGCTTCAAAACTCGAAAAATCATCTCGCGATACTTCGCCTTATCTCTTTTGTGATCAAATTTGAAGTCAAATTTGACTCGCCGAGACCCGCACCGCGAAAATGTAAATTTAAATTTGCGGCGCGATAGCGCCGGATAAACCTGCACGTAGTGCAGCAACTTTTAACGTGCAGTGGGGTTAGAGAGGGTATGGGAGAGGGTCTGCTTTGCAGTTGCGAGGCAAAGCCGAAGCAAAGGAAGGCGACGCTCTACTTTGCTTCGCTCGTAGCTACAAGCAGACCGTAAGTAGAGCCCCTTCCTCTCCCAAAGAAAAGAAAACAGATAAATTGCTAAGGAGCTCTTTTGCTTCGGTTTTACCTCACTTTGCGCTTGCACTCCCTTTGGGAGTTGCCAACAGAGCGCCATCCCCCCCCCCCCCCCATCTTTTTACATGAAGCAAAAAACCTAAAATTAACCAAGCCAAATTTACTATCGTCGAGATGCTGGTCTCGGCGAGTAAAATTTGCTAAATTTATCTCGGTCGAATTTGCCGAATTTATACGTAAAATTTAACCCGCAAAAGTTAAAAACCAAATTCAGCATAAAATTCGTTCAGGTAGTCCGAGTAGTATGTGTTGCCGTTTCTAGCGTCAAATTTACCCGCCAGCTCCAAAGCCGTTTTGTAGTCGTTCTCGTCGCTAAACGCGCTAACCGCGATGAAAAATCGCAGGTCGTTTAGATCGTCGTTGCCATCAAGGATCGCCGCGGAGTGCTTGCGCGCCAAATTTAGCGCCGTCTCGCGCTCGCCCAGTCTAACGGCGATCTCGATTAGCGGCGCGATCTCGTTTATGACGCGAGGATTTGACTCGATCGTCGCCGCGGCCTTTGGCAAAAGGGCTTTTGCCTCTTCGATCTTGCCTGTTTTAATCATGCTAAAAAGTATCGGCGGGTAGGTAGTGTGAGGCACTTCGCCGCAGGTTAGCTCGCCAGAGAGTATCGGCGCGGCTAGGCTTAGCGCCGCTTCGTGCTCGCCTGCAAAATTTAAATACGCGATCTCATCGCTTGCTTCGCACGCCTCGCAATCACCCATATCGTCCTTGGCGAGCTTTTTCCACAGCTCATAGTTTGCCTTCGCCTCCCTAGCGTCGCCCATGTCTATGTTTTGATTCATCAAGGCCTTGTAGTAGGCTGCCAGCGAGAGCTCCAAGCGCTCGTAGTAAAACAGCATCGCTCCGTTTACCTTGTCTATGAGCTCTTTTTCTATCATGGAGCTTTTGGCGACGCCCGAGACGATCCATTTAAATTTCCACAGGCAGTCTACAAAGTCGTTAAAATTCGGGTATTTGCTCTCGTTTTCTTTTAAATTTTGCGCGATGTAGCCCGTGAGCCACATTAGCGCTCTGGTTCTTAAAAATGCGCCGAATTTTTCAAATTCCTCGTTTAGCACAAAGTCGCAAATTTGCGCGGCAAACGCCAAATCCTGCGCCTCTACGGCGTCTCTTATCTCGTAAAACAAAAACTCTTCTTTATCGGCTAATCTACCAAATTCTTTTAGCTTTTTATAAAGCTCTTCTAGCGTGCGCTCTTGCATTTGCTCCCCTTGCTAAACATTTTTGCGATAATGCTTTGATTTATTATATCCACTTAATCTAAAACAAGGTAAAATTAGCACGATTTTGAAATTTGACAAGGCGGCAAAATGGCGAAAAAATTTATAGACGTTATGGACACTACCTTTAGAGACGGCTTTCAGTCGGTTTTCGGTGCGCGCGTGGCGATGGCGGACTTTTTGCCCGCGGTTAGCGCGGCTAAAGAGGCTGGTATAACGCACTTTGAGTTTGGCGGCGGGGCGCGATTTCAGAGCCTTTATTTTTATCTAAACGAAGACGCGTTTGCGATGATGGATAAATTTCGCGAAACGGTCGGACCTGAGGCAAACCTGCAAACTCTAAGCCGCGGCGTAAATACCGTGACGCTAGATACGGGCAGCCGCGAGCTAGTCGATCTGCATGCAAAGCTCTTTAAAAAGCACGGCACGACCACGATACGAAACTTCGACGCGCTAAACGACGTGGAAAATTTAAAATTTTCGGGCGAGCGTATCGCTCATCACGGACTAAAGCACGAAGTGGTCGTCACGATGATGGACCTGCCAGCAGGCTGTTCGGGCGCGCACGACGTGGCATTTTACGAGCGGATCTTACGCGAAATTTTAGACGCGGGCATACCGTATCACAGCGTCTGCTTTAAAGACGCCAGCGGTACCTCTAGTCCGCAAAAAGTATATGAGACCATCAAAATGGCTCGCAAACTCCTCCCGCAAAACACTCACATCAGACTCCACACTCACGAAACCGCAGGCGTTAGCGTCGCGTGCTATATGGCCGCTCTAGAGGCTGGCGCAGACGGCATAGATCTAGCCGCAAGTCCCGTTAGCGGCGGCACCAGTCAGCCAGATATCCTAACGATGTTGCATGCCGTTAAGGGCAAAAACTACGATCTGGGCGGACTTGACGTGGAGAAAATTCTAAAATACGAAAGCGTGCTAAATGAGTGCTTGAAAGACTATTTCCTGCCGCCTGAGGCCGTGCAGGTTAGCCCGCTCATACCGTTTAGCCCGATGCCAGGCGGCGCGCTAACGGCAAATACCCAAATGATGCGCGATAATAATATCCTGGATAAATTTCCAGAAGTCATCCTTGCTATGCGCGAAGTCGTGCAAAAGGGCGGCTACGGCACGAGCGTGACGCCGGTGAGTCAGTTTTATTTCCAGCAGGCGTTTAACAACGTGATGTTTGGCCCGTGGAAAAAGATCGCCGAAGGCTACGGTAAAATGGTGCTAGGCTACTTTGGCAAGACGCCCGTAGAGCCAGATAAGAGCGTGGTTAAGCTAGCTAGCGAGCAGTTAAGCTTAAAACCGACTAAAGAACACGCCATGGATATTGCCGACAAAGATGAGAGTAAGTCGCTTAAATTTACGCGCGAGCTGCTTAAAAAAGAGGGTATCGAGCCTAGCGAGGAAAATATCTTTATCGCTGCGGCGTGCAAGGAAAAAGGTATCGCGTTTTTAAAAGGCGAAGGCAAAGTAAATATCCGAAAAAAATCCGCAAACGTGGTCGAAACGAGTGCACCGACCCCTCGAGCAAAAACTCCGATAAACGAAAAATATAGCATCACCGTAAACGGCAAGAAATTTGACGTCGAGGTCGCGGACGCTGAGGGCAAAGCCGAGATAAAAAGCGTAAAACCCGCAAGCGTAGCGCACATGCCGCCTCCGGAGCTCTCTCCGGCCAAAACGACCGGCGGCAGCGGCGAGCCGGTGAAAAGCACGCTTCCGGGAAACGTGTTTAAAATCCTAGTCGCAGTGGGCGATAGCGTGAAAAAGGGGCAAAGGATGTTTGTCCTGGAGGCCATGAAGATGGAAATAGACGTAAACGCCCCAAAAGACGGGCTGGTAACGTCTATCGAGGTGCAGCAAGGACAAACCGTAGCAAACGGTCAAATTTTAGCGAAAATTTAATCCAAAAAAGGAAGAAAAATGGTAAACGAAATAGAAAAATTAGGTCTTAAGGATATCAAAAAAATCAACCACAACCTAAGCTACGACGAGCTTTTCGAGCTTGAAAAGGCGATGAATGAGGGGCGCGTATCAAGCAACGGCACCTTTATGGTTGATACCGGCATCTTTACGGGTCGCAGCCCAAAGGATAAGTACTTCGTAAAGCAAGACCCGAGCCAAAAATACATCGCTTGGGGCAAGGTAAACCAGCCTATCTCAAAAGAGCTTTTCGATAAGCTTTTAGCTAAGGCAAAAGCCCAACTAAGCGGCAAAGAAATCTTTATCCAAGACGCCTATTGCGGCGCTAGCAAATCCAGCCGCAAAAACGTCCGCTTCGTAACCGAAGTCGCATGGCAGGCGCATTTCGTAAAAAATATGTTCATCCGTCCAAGCGAAGCGGAGCTGGCTAAATTTAGCCCTGATTTCGTCGTTTACAACGCGTGCAAATGCAAAAACGAAGAGTGCAAAGAGCATGGGCTAAACTCCGACGTTTTCGTTATCTTTAACGTCGAGGAAAATGTCGCTGTTATCGGCGGCACGTGGTACGGCGGCGAGATGAAAAAGGGCATTTTCTCGATGATGAACTACTGGCTGCCGCTCGAGGGCAAGCTAAGTATGCACTGCTCGGCAAACGTGGGTAAAGATGGCGACACGGCGCTATTTTTCGGTCTAAGCGGCACGGGCAAAACGACGCTCTCGACCGATCCAAACCGCAAGCTGATCGGCGACGACGAGCACGGCTGGGACGATGAGGGGATATTTAACTTCGAGGGCGGCTGCTACGCGAAATGCATAAATTTAGACCCGAGTAGCGAGCCTGAAATTTACGCCGCGATCAAGCGCGACGCGCTACTTGAAAACGTGGTCGCCAACGAGGCTGGCGTCGTGGACTACAAGGACGGTAGTAAGACCGAAAACACCCGCGTTAGCTACCCGATCTACCATATCGATAACTACGAACCAAGCTCTGCAGGCGGCCATCCGAAAAACATCATCTTCCTAACAGCCGACGCATTTGGCGTTTTGCCTCCGGTCGCAAAACTAACCAAAGAGCAGGCGATGTATTATTTCCTAAGCGGCTATACGGCCAAAGTCGCGGGCACCGAGCGCGGTATCACCGAGCCTGTGGCGACATTTAGTGCGTGCTTTGGCGAGCCGTTTATGCCGCTACATCCGACCGTTTACGCTAAGCTGCTGGGCGAAAAGATCGACAAGCACAATGTTAGCGTCTATCTCGTAAACACCGGCTGGAGCGGCGGTGCGTACGGCGTGGGCAAACGAATGAGCATCAAAGCCACTCGCGCATGCATAAATGCGATCCTGGACGGCAGCATCAAAAAGTGCGAATTTGAAAATTTTGAGAAATTTAATCTAGCGATCCCAAAAGAGCTCGCAGGCGTCGAGACGAAGCTGCTAAATCCGATAAATACGTGGGGAAATAAGGACGAATACGTCGCGACTCGCGATAAACTAGCGAGCATGTTTGAGACAAATTTTAAACGCTACGAGGACGTAAAAGAGGGCGTAGAATACGCAAAAGCCGGTCCTAAGGCTTAAATTTAAAGGGCGCAGGATTGAAATTTTACTCTGTAAAACGCGGGCTTAAATTCGGCCTTTTAGCCTGCGCCTTTTTTTTATCTGGCTGCGATATCTTTGGCGGGCAGGGTCAAAACTCTGCGCTAAAGTCCGCCAAGCAGCCCGAGTTTTCTTTCGTTCCCGATTCGGACGCGGTCGCGTATCTAAACGAGTACCGCCGCGGCTCCGGACTCTCCGCCCTAAAACCAAATCAAATTTTAAGCCAGGCCGCTAAAAATCACGCCGAATACAGTGCCCAAAACGAATATATGGGGCACGACGAAGTGGCGGGACGGGCGAAATTTAGTGGCGCGACTCCGGCCGATAGAGCCCTAGCCGTAGGCTATAAATCAACTCTAGTGCTTGAAAATATCGCCTATAAAAGCGACTTTAAAGAGGCGGTGGACGGGCTGTTTGCGGCGATCTATCACCGGTTTGCGTTTTTAAATTTGAGCGTCGATGAGGTAGGCTACGCACTCGCGTCCAAGGATAAATTTAACGCCTTCGTCTTTGAAATGGGTAACTCGCGGTTAAACGGCTTTTGCGCTAAAGGTGCTAGCGATACGGGCGCAGGACGGTTTTATACAAATGTCTGCGCTGATAAAAATCTAAAAATCAAAGATGCCAAATTTGACAATTTCACAGGCTCAATGAAGCCCTACGTCAAATTCCCGGACGCTACTGCGGTGACGCCCTATTTTAGCGGCGAGATCCCGGACCCATTTCCCGAGTGCAAGATCACGGCAAACCCCGTTAGTATCGAGTTTAACGCAAACGCTGGCGATGTAAAATTTAAAGATTTTGAGATATTTAAAGACGGGCAAAAGATCCAAAATTTGCACGTCATCACGAGCACCAACGACATAAACTCCAAATTTTCGTCCAAGCAGTTTGCGGTTTTTTCGCGCGAGGTTTTTGACTTTGGCGCGCAGTATGAGGCGGTTTTTAGCTATGAGCAAGTAGGTGCGCGAAATCAAAACACCCAAAGCGCGGGCGCTCAGGTAAAGCAGATAAAATGGAGCTTTAAAACCAAAACTCCGCAAAATCCGTATTTTGACGCGCGCGACGGCGACGTGCTGGGCGTGGATGCGGATAAGACCTACGAGATATTTTTCCGCCCCAAAGACTGCAACGACCTCATGACGCGCTACTCTTACAAGGCCTCGGGCTTTATGACGCCTACGGTCGCGCAAAGCGGTACAAACACGCTAAGCGTGAAGCTAAAAGGCATGGTGGGCGATACGCTAAGCATCGTAGCGGGCGGCATGAGCGTCAAGGTGCGGCTCAAAACCAGCTCGCCCGAAGCCGTGCGCGAGAGGAGGGCGTTTTACGTCAAGGCTGGGCTGATGATCGCCGGCGTGATCGTGATTTTTGCGCTGATTGGCAGAAAGATGAGACGGTAAATCCACGCCGCTTTTTTTGGATTGGGTTGTAATTGTGTTTAATGTGGGTAAAAATCAGCTAAATTTAAACGAAGCTCTTTTTTTGGTTATTTTTGATGAGTTATGCTGCTTTGATTTTAAGCCTTTGCTGATTTTAAAATACGAAAGCGCTTTGAAAAAATTTAAGTCATAGTTTGCCAGATACTTTGGTTAAATTTGACGTCAAATTTACTCTTATCTATCTTCATTGCTCTCTGTTATTTCCTTAAAAAACTCGTTTATATTGCAGTTAAAAAGTTTTGAAAGCTTAAAAAGATGAAGTAGATTAAAGTGCTTGCCGTGGGCGTTATTTTCCATATTCGCGTAAAATCCGCCCGAGGCTTGTCCGATACTTAGAGCCGTCTCTAACTGGCTTAGATTTCTTTCTTGTCGCATCCGTTTTACGTTTGAAGCCACGGTATCAAAAAACCGTTCGTTTTCCTCGTCCGTCGTTATCTCAGGTAAATTTAACACGTTCATTCCTATAGAAAAGTTTTCTATAAGTTTATTTCTCATATAATTCTTTATCAACTTGCTATGGCGATTATGCCTATAGAGATAATGAAATGTAAAAGGATTGATTGTGGCTATTTTTTGTCTGATTGTTTTTTCTGTAATGTTTATTTTTGTTAACCCAATATATAAGGCAACCATGGTGAGAATGGAAGAAGACTTTTTAAGGGGGCTTCCAAGCCGTGACATTACGCTAAAGGTAAACGGCTATGCAACGATTTTTAGATTTATATCAAAGTGGGCAATAGTAATTTCTTTGATTTTTATCATTGCCGATATTTTTAAATAGGAGAAAAGCGATATGTTTTTAGGAGTATTATTCGTCATTTTTCTTGTTCTTTGTTTATTGGTGAATTTGGTAAAACTAAATAATCCGTATTTTGAAACTTCTCCGTGTGCTATTTTTATAAATTATGCCACTTTTATTTTAGGCATAGCACTGCTTTTAAATTTATTATCATAGTTAAGGATTAAACATGATTTGGATATGGGTAGCGGCTTTGGTTTTGGTTCAGGCAACCAATGGACTTTCGCTGGTGATTGCACTTGCAATAACAATATATAAGATAAAAAACAGTGAACCAAGACTTGATCTTGACCCTGAAGTAGTCTTAGAGTATAAAAGATTTGTAAAATATCATACAAGTTTAAGTAATTCTCAAATTTATGATTTAATGACGAGATATGCTTTAGAAATCGTTGAAATGTTGAGAAATACAAATATTAGCTTAGAGGAGCGCGCCACATTAACGATGCTAACAACTTGCTTTATACTAAGTGAATATTATGAAAAACACGATTTTGCTACGGCTAGAATATTGGCGAATAAGATGCTTGTGGAATGGCGTGATGATTTAAGAAGAAAAGGTTATTTTGAAGGCTATTCATCGACGCGTGAAGTGTTGGATTTTGATATTCTGCAAACACTAAAACAAACAAGAACTAAGTAAATGTTTTCTAGACATATTTAAAAGTTGGGTTATCATTTATCAGCCTAACTTTTTGCGCTAAAAACAGGGTAATGAAAATTTTAATAACAGGCGGAGGGGGTTACATCGGCTCTCACGTGCTAAAGGCGCTTGACGCGCTCACAAAAATTGGTAAATTCAAGTTCGTAAAGGCAAATTTAGAGGATGATTTAAGCGGGATTTTTGCGAAGAGTAAATTTAGCTCGCGTCGTCGGCTGTATTTTTCGGCTCGCCTCAAGCTCCGCCGTTTTTAAATTTTACGCAGGCTTTAGCACGTAAAATTTAAGCGTCGTTTTCTAAATTTAGGCGCTCTCTTAGAATGACGCGCGTCTAAACTTAACGCCCTAAAATTTCAAATTTATCGCCGTGCACCGCGATCGCCTCGGCGTTATTTATCGGCGTCAAATTTAGCTTGCCGCCGTAAGCTTTTAAAATTTCAGCCGCGCTTTGCACGAACGGCTCCTCGCCGTAGTGCGGCACGGGGTAAAATTTAACCAGATCAAGCCCCGTTTGCGCCGCGGCCCCGTAGTCGCCCGCATCGTCCATCACGCTCGCGTACTCCATGCTGGGTGCGGCGATCATCGCGCCCGCCGACTCACCCACGTATACGAGCTCGCCGCTTCGGACGCGATCTGCGATGAGGGTTGCTAGACCTTTCTTTTTAAGCTCGCGCAAAAGATAAAAGGTGTTGCCGCCGCTTACGTAAAGTACCTGCGCTGCGCCGATCTTTGCCTTGGCTTCGGCCTCGCTCACTTTTGAAACGTCTAAAATTTGAACCGTAAAGCCCATTTTGGCAAACGCCTCTTTCGCCTCGTCCACGTAGTCTCGGTACTCCTCTACGTTTGCGGCGGTCGGGATAAAAAGTACCTCTTTGGCGCGGATATTTTGCCTCGCATAGTCCTCAAAAAGCGTCGCCGCACCCGCAAAATAGGAGCATAAAAACATCTCTATCATTGTTTTTCCTTTAATTAAATTTTCACTGATTTAAAAGCGCTCGTAAAGCTTGGCCGCAATGACTGCTAACAAACGCAACCCAAACTAGCAGAGTAAATTCTACCGCGCCCACAAAGCAAGCGCACGACAAAAAACGGCGCGGGCGGAATTCTGTCGATAAAAGGGCAAAATTTACCGCCGCAGCAGTTTGCAAACTATGCAAAAACCGAACGCAGCGCAAATCACTCCACAATCGCCAACTGCCTGGCGATTTCAAACTTCACTGAAACGACGCGAGCCTGCTAGATTAAGCTAGCTAGAGGAGTCGATCAGAGCGAACGATCAAAACGATCAAATCAAGCCAATCGACCGAACCGATCAAGGCAAGTCAGCCAAGGTAAAAACGGCTAGTGCTTTTTATCTTTAAAAAATCTAACGATCTTAGCTTGCAGCTTGAACCACTCGTTAAGCTCCATTATAGGGTGCCCGGCGTAGTTTTTACCGCCCGCCAGATCCTTGCTTATGCCGCCGCGCGCCGCGATCTGAGTGAAATCGCCCACGCTTACGTGCCCGCCGCTGCCGCTCTGTCCGCCCATCACGACGTTGCGCCCGAGCGTCGTAGAGCCCGCAAGCCCCACCTGAGAGACGATGAGGCAGTTTTGCCCAAGCTCGCAGTTGTGCCCGATCTGAACGAGATTGTCAATCTTGCTGCCGCGCTTAACGATCGTAGAGCCGAACACCGCACGGTCGATCGTCGTGCACGCGCCGATCTCGACCTCGTCTTGCAGCACGACGTTGCCGTTATGATAAATTTTAACGTGCTCGCCCGTTTTGGTGTGCGCGTAGCCGAAGCCGTCGCTTCCGATAACGGCGTTTGCGTGGATTATGCAGCGCTCGCCGATGATCGTGTCGTTGTAGATGACGGTGTTTGCGTGGATCACGCAGCCGCTTCCGATATGCACGTCATCGCCGATATACGCGCCGCTTAAGATGATGCAGTTCTCGCCGATCGTGGAATTTGCGCCTATATGCACGTTCTGCCCGATCTGTGCGCTAGCGGCGATTTTTGCTGGCGCGCCGCTACGAATGAGCGGCTTGGCAAAATGCGCGCTTAAGATCGCAAAAGCTAGATGCGGATTTTCGCACTCCAGCGCTCGCACGCCGCTTGGGGCTGCGGTGCCGATTTTTACCAGCACGGCGGCTGCTTTGGTGGCAGATAAAAATTTCTCGTTTTTGTCGCTATCGCAGTAGCTTAGCTCGCTTTGCTTTGCGTTTTGAAGCGAATTTATCGCGGTAATCTCCGCGTCCGCTCCGTTAAGCTCTATGTTTAAAATTTCGGCAATTTTTGATAATTTCATTTGCGCTCCTTTGATTAAATTTTATCGCCGCTCACATATCCAGCGCGACGCTGCCGCCTCGGACGATGTCGATCGGATTGTATTTTTTTATCGTCTTTAAAAAGCCGTCGATGCGGTCTGCGTCGTCGCACGCCATGATGACGATCTTGCTGTCGTCGCTGTTTGCGATGCTGCCGTTGTAGGCTTTTAAAACGGCGTCAAGCCCCGCTAAATTTTCGCCCAGCGCGATCTTTACCAAAACCATCTCCTTTTCGACGAATTTTGCATCATCGATGACCTTGTAGACGGGGATCAGCTTATGAAGCTGCTTAGTGATCTGCTCTATGACGCGCTCGTCGCCCGAAGTGACGATGCTAAGGCGCGATAGACCGGTATTTGGGATCGGTGCAACGGTGAGGCTGTCGATATTATAGCCGCGCCCTGCAAAAAGCCCAGAGATCCGCGACAAAACGCCGTGCTCATCGGTAACGACGACCGAAATTACTCTTCTTATGCTATTCATCCTAAGACTCCTGCTCAAAAATCATATTATAAAGCGCGCCGCCTGCGGGTACCATCGGCCAGACGTTTTCGAAGCGATCGATCTTAGCCTCGATGACGCTCACCTTTTTGCTCGCAAGAGCCTGCTTCAGCGCATCCTCAAATTCCGCTTTGGTGCTAACGCTAAAGCCCACGCCGCCGAAGCCCCCCGCAATTTTTACGAAATCGGGCTGCGAGCTAAGATCGGTCGATGAGAAACGCTGCCCGTAAAATAGGCTCTGCCACTGCCGCACCATGCCTAAGAAATTGTTGTTTAATACGATATTTACGACGTTTAGACCGCTCGCACTCGCCGTCATCAGCTCTTGAATATTCATCAATATCGAGCCATCGCCGCTGAAATTTATAACGGGTCTATCTCCCGCATAAGCCTTCGCGCCCAATGCTGCAGGAAGCCCGTATCCCATCGTGCCCTGCCCGCCGCTACTTAGCAGAGTGCGCGGCTTGCAAAACGGATAAAACTGCGCGACCCACATCTGATGCTGTCCCACGTCCGTAGCGATGATAGCGTCCTCGCCCGCGATTTTTGCGGTACTTTGTATAACCCACTGCGGCTTTAAAATTTCATCGCTGTCGTTAAATTTAAGCGGGTGAATTTCATCGTATTTGCGGATGAGCTCGCGCCACTGCTCGAAATTTGCAGGGCTGACCTCGTTTTTAATGCGAGGCAGCATCTCCTCTAGCACCGATTTCACGTCGCCCACGATAGGATAATCCGCGTTTATGATCTTTGAGATCGAGCTAGGATCGATATCGACGTGGATGATCTTTGCGTTTTTGCCGAATTCGCTAAGCTTGCCGGTGACGCGATCGTCAAATCTCGCGCCCAAACAGATTATCAGATCCGACTCGCTAAGCGCCATATTTGCGGCGTAGCTGCCATGCATTCCTACCATACCGAGGCGGTTTTTATCATCGCTTCGCATAGCCCCCAGCGCCATAAGGGTTTCAACGACAGGGATCTGCGCAAACTCGCTAAGCTCGCGCACCAGCTCGCTTGCACCCGCGCTGATGACGCCGCCTCCGATGTAGAGGATAGGTTTTTTACAGCTTGCGATTAGCTCGACGGCTTTTTTGATCTGTTTAGAATTTCCCTTATAATTCGGCTTGTAAGTTTGCATCTTGATTTCGCTAGGATATTCAAAAACGCCCAGCTTCGCCGTCACGTCCTTCGGCACATCGACATGCACGGGCCCCGGTCTGCCGCTGCGAGCGATATAAAAAGCCTCTTTTAAAATTCTAGGCAGCTCTTCGATCGTTTTAACTAGATAGTTGTGTTTGACGCATGGGCGCGAAATTCCGATCGCATCGATCTCTTGAAAGGCGTCGGTGCCGATGAGCGAGGTCGCAACCTGCCCGCTAATAAGCACGATCGGGATGCTGTCGCTATACGCCGTAGCAAGCCCCGTAAGCGCGTTCGTAAATCCAGGACCGCTCGTGACGACAGCCACGCCGACCTTGCCGCTAGCGCGCGCGTATCCGTCCGCAGCCATCGCCGCGGCCTGCTCGTGGCGCACCAAAATGTGTCTGAAGTATTTTTGTTTGTAAATTTCATCGTATATGTTAAGCGCCGCGCCGCCCGGATAGCCGAAAACCACCTCGACCCCCTCCTGCCGCAACGCCTCCACGATCATCTGCGATCCGCTAATTTCTTTCATACGCCCATCCTGTTTCGTTGGAATAATTTTGTGATTATATTATTTTGTAAATTAAATTTCACGAATTTTAGGCGCTAAATCGGGTCGAATTTAAAATTTAATAGCGGCGCAGACTGGGGCAAAATTTCGGAATTTAGCGAGAGTAGAAAAGGCAAATTTAAAATTTAGCCATAAATTTAAAACGGACGGGATGTTCGGATTTAAAATTTTAAAGTGCAGATTTTATCTTGACAAAACACAGCGCATCAGTTTTAACATAGAATTTTAGATTGAAATTTTACCACGCTAGGCTCGATTAAATTTACAAAATTCTTTGAAATTTTATCGTAGCGCAGAGCGATGCCAGCGTAAATTTTAAATTCCATCGCTACAAAATTTTAAAATTTAGCCGTAAATTTAGGGCGGGCGGAATCTCGATTATAAAATTCTAAAATTCCGCCCACGTAAAATTAAATTTTAAAACCCTCTATCTACCTGCACGCCTACGCCTACGCTAGCACAGTTACCGCTTTGCGGATCGCAGTCGCCGAAGCTTGTGACGCTGCTGGATCTTTTCGAGCGGATCGTTCCCATATGCATAGGCACCGGCATGTTACGGCGCGAGCTTCCGCCGATTTCGCTATCGCTCGTACTGCCAGAACTTCTCCTGCGAGAATAATCATCGCGCGGAGGTGGCGGTGGTGGAGGAGGTGGTTTTATACCTCCCGGAGGTGGTGGCATACCGCCAGGAGGCGGGGGAGGAGGCGGCATCATGCCGCCATGCCTACCATATCCTCGCGGAGGAGGTGGCGGTAAAGTGCCGGTTTCTGTGATCGTGATGCCATTGCCGTAATTTTCAACGCGTCTGTAAGTAGAGCCTCCGTAAACCGTGCGGGTGCGGGTCTTTTCGACCACGACTATATCGCGCTCAGGCTGCACCGGCTGCTGCACATTAGCTCTAGGCGATATTTCAAAGCTCTTCTGCAGTTTAGTGGTATCGTAACTTGCAAAGCCGTTAATGCCCTTTAGCTCATCTGGACTTGAAATTTCGCGCTTTTGGCGGTATTGCATAAGCATATCCGCCCTGCCCGCATCAAGCCCACCGATCGTCATCAGCTCGTAGCGACTAGCTTCATTTATGTTGATTTTCGCCGCGGCGAGGCTCACTAAAAGAGCCAAAATCACTAAATTTTTCATGTGCGCTCCTTTGTTGGAAGTTACCAAATTCTAAACCCTCACGATAAATCTTTGATTAACACGCAAGCAAAATTTTGCTACAATTGCCTATCTTATTTCAAAGGATCAACCGATGAACGGAATTTTGCTCCTATGCGACGAACCCGCCGCCTACCAATCCGAGCTAAAAAAACTAGATAAAATTTTATCCATGAGCTTTCACAACGTTTTGCAACTTTGCATCGCTGGCGATAATGCCCTTTTTAGCAGGAGCGAACTTGAAAAAGCGCTCGCAAACGGGCAAGATGAGCGCGTGCGAAAGGCGGCGATAGAGCGCTTCGCACAAATTTTAGAGCAGTGTAATTTTGTGCTGGTTCGCGGCGTAGCGGGAGCTGATCTGCGCGAGCTAAATTTACAAATCGCAAAGGATCTAAATATCCCCGTTTGCGGATTTTATCCTAACGAAATTGCCGCGCGCATCGGCACGCGCTTGATCACCGCAGCAAAAGCGGTAAGCTTTGCCAGCATATATGAGGATAAAATTTCATTTTCTGCGCTAAGACCTGCACAAGAGGGTGCAAATTCTAAAAAATCGGAGCTTTGCGGCAAAAATTCTGCTTGCGAAAGCGATGCAAAATTTCACGACGAAAATTCCGCTTGCCAAAGCGGCGCGATAGAGCTTGATAAAGTCGTTGCCGACAAGAGCTACTTCACGGACGCCGCAAACTCCACGCGCTGTGAAATTCTAACCCCGTTGAAATTTGAAAGCAAGCTCTACGCCAAGGCTCGCGCGAACGTTAAAACCGTCGTGCTACCAGAAAGCGACGATGAGAGAATTCTGCGCGCGGCTGCGATTATAAAACAAAGCGGCGCGGCAAATTTGATCCTTCTGGGGCAGCAAGACGAAGTGCAAAAAAGCGCAAGCAAGTTAGGTCTCGATCTAGCGGGCGTTAAAATTTTAGATCCGCAGACGGATGCGAGCTTGGAAAAATTTGCGCGCGATCTATATGAGCTTCGCAAGGCAAAGGGTATGAGCGAGGCGCAGGCGCGCGATTTAGTGTGCGATCGCACCTACTTCGGCACGATGCTCGTGTATGAAGGGCTAGCCGATGCGATGGTAAGCGGTGCCGGCACGACTACCGCAGAGACGATCCGTCCCGCACTTCAGATCATCAAGACAAAGCCCGGCATCTCAAGCGTTAGCGGCGCATTTATAATGTGCCTGGATACGCAGGCTCTGCTTTTTGCCGACTGCGCCGTGGCGCCGAGCCCGAGCGCGGAGTATCTGGCAGGTATCGCGATCTCAAGCGCCGCGACCGCAAAGGCGTTCGGGCTTGAGCCGAGCGTGGCGATGCTAAGCTACTCAAGCGGCGATAGCGGCAACGGCGATAGCGTGGAATTCATAAAAACTGCAACGCAAAAAGCGCGCGAAAAGGCGCCGGAGCTTCTAATCGACGGACCGCTGCAATTCGACGCCGCAGTCGATGCCGCAGTAGCAAAGAAAAAAATGCCGGGCTCTGCGGTCGCAGGACGCGCGAACGTATTTATTTTCCCCGATCTTAACTGCGGAAATATCTGCTATAAGGCCGTACAGCGCACCGCAGGCGCCGTGGCGATCGGGCCGATTTTACAGGGCTTAAAAAAGCCGGTAAACGATCTAAGTCGCGGCTGCAAGGTCGCCGACATCGTAAACACGATACTTATCAGCGCAATTCAAGCGGGAGATAATTAAATGGATATCCTAGTCATAAATTCCGGCTCGAGCTCGGTTAAATTTAAATTCCACGATATGCTAAATCACGCCTGCATCGCAAGTGGGCTCATCGAGGAGATCGGCTCGACGCACGCAAGCGGAAGCATCAATTGCGCCAACGGACGAAGCATAAAGGTTGAAAACGAGCAAATTCCAAATCACGAAACCGCGATCGCAATCGCGATTGATCTTTTAAAACAAAGCGGAGTAATCAAAGATCTAACTCAAGTAGGCGGCATCGGACACCGCATCGTTCAGGGTGCGGATTATTTCGACGCTCCCGCGCTCATAGATGAGGACGTAATGGCTAAAATCGCCGAGCTTGCGCCGCTTGCACCACTACACAATCCTGCAAATTTAGCGGGTATCAAATCCTGCCTGAAGATCGCTCCTAAAATTCCAAACGTCGCGGTTTTCGATACAATATTTCATCAAAGTATCCCACCGTATGCGTATATGTACGCGCTGCCATATGAATTCTACGAAAAATACAAAGTTCGCCGCTACGGCGCGCACGGCACGTCGCATTGGTTCGTCTCGACGATGGGAGCGAAATTTTTACGTAAGAAATACGAAAACTTCAACGCCATTACGCTACATCTTGGCAACGGCTCGAGCGTGAGCGCCATAGAAAACGGCAAATGCATCGACACCTCAATGGGGCTAACGCCGCTTGAGGGGATCATCATGGGCACCAGATGCGGCTCGATCGATCCCGCTATCATCCCATACATCGAGCGCGTCGCGGGCTACAACGCGCAGGATATGGACGTCATAATGAACAAAAAAAGCGGACTTTTGGGCATCTGCGGTGCAAGCGATCTGCGAAAGGTATATGAAAAGATGGAAGGCGGCGAGCCGCGCTCGAAACTTGCGTTTGAGATGCTCGTTTACAGCGTCGTTAAGATGATCGGAGCGTATTATGCCGTGCTCGGGCGCGTGGACGCTTTGATCTTTACCGGCGGTATCGGCGAGAATGCGCCGCATTTTAGGCAAAATGTCTGCGAGAAGCTCGCTCATATCGGCATCGAAATCGATGCGACAAAAAACGCCAAAAATACCGGCTCGATTAGAAATTTAAGTGCGGCGGATAGTAAAATCAAAACGCTCGTAATCCCTACCAACGAGGAACTTGCGATCGCTGAAGCTACGGTCGATACGATCAACAAAAACTCCGCGCAGATCGACTATCAGAAATACTCGGAATTTTAAATTTTATCTAGCGGGATTCCGCGGTTATTTTGCGAGCAACGATACCAACTTGCCTTTTTTGTTAGGCAATTAAATTTTAGGTTTTGGCTGCGAGCTTGCGTGAAATGAAAGGGCTTTCTTTATTTTAGTGGCTTTCTGGCTCCGACGATACGAGAAATTGCTACGCTACGCACGGGTTTAAATTTTATTTGTCGCTTCCGATAAGGCTTAAATTCTTGCTCGGAAGAGGCGGAGCGGAAGGGGCTATACTTGCGAAGCACCCTTTTACTTTGCTTCGGCTAGCAACCGCAAGCAGGTCTACCGCCCAAACCCCGCCTAGATCACTGCGCGTTAGAAGCGGCAATTCTTTGTTTGTAAAAAAGCATTGCTCGGTTAAATTTAATAAATTTTATTTCAAATTTAACCGCAAAATTCCAAAACAGGTCCTTATTGTGAAATTTACCGGATAATAAGGCATAGAATTTTAAAATTTAGCGCAAGCCGGGTTTTGGCACGCAAACTTTATTAAAGGAGCGAACGATGAGCGATCTGCCGAATTCTCAAGGCGCGCAAGAGCAAGAGGCGTCATATCCCGATACGAAATTTACTAAATTTTTCGGGCGACTTTACGCGGCGGTTTTTGCGCTGTTTGCGATCACGGCGCTTAGCGTATTCGTGCTACCCGAAAATATTTTAGACGCAAGCGCGGCATGCGCGGACTTCGTTAGATTTATGAAGCGGTTTTTTCCAAACATCGCCGCAATCGGCAAAATAAGCCCGCATACGCAGCTTGCGGAATTTTACGTCGTAGCATTGTGGGTACCTATTTAACGGCTTTCGCGCTAAGCTGCGTGTATTATCCAATCGCCGTATTCTTATACAAAAAAGAGCTTCCCGCCGTCAAGACGCAGCTATTTGTGATATTGCTCGCTATACCTTTCGCTTACTGGGAATTAAACAATTATTTCTACGCCGATTTTGCCGTAAACGGCATCCCGCACAGAGTAGGCAGCGGACGGATATTTCCTACTTTTGCGAGCAGAGAGAGCCTATTTGGCTGGATATCGTTTTTCACAGCCACCTCGATGTTTATGAGTATGCTTGTCGTGATTTCGCTTAGCGATATAGTCCACTGGATATATCTATCGAGAAATAAAAGCTAAATTTTATAAAATCATGGACGAATAACATTCCGCACCAATAACTTTCAGGGTCATTTTACGAGCGCAAAGCGAACGACTGATAAAATTCCGCGCTTCGTTTTAGAACAAAAACAAGCGACGATTAAATTTAAACGCTCCAGCAATTAGAGCCCTTTTGCGCGGAATTTAAGCGACCAAACTACGATTAAATTTAAACCGCAAGCGACCGCTTTTAAATTTTAAATTTCACTAAATTTTAAAATTTTACTCTCGCCACGTAAGGCGAAAGGTCGTTATCTCGCCCGGCACGCTGTCGTAGGAGATAGAAAAGGAGTATTTTTTGCAGACCTCGCTTACGATGCTAAGCCCGATTCCAAAGCCGCCCTCGCTTGAGTTAAAGCGCGCAAAGCGCCTGAAAATTTCGTCGCCCTTTTTCCTGTCGATCCCCTCGCCGCTATTTGAGATCGCTAGCTCGCCGTGCCTTAGCCGCACATCCACGTAGCCGCCTGCATCGGCGTATTTTACGGCGTTGCTTAGCAGATTGTCGATCAGGCGCGAAATTTCATAGACGTTTGCGTTCATGCTCGCATCCGCAAGATCGGTTTTAAGGCTTAGTCTGCGCTTTTGAATAAACGGCGCGAAGTATTCGCAGCGCGAAGCGACGAGGCTCTTTAGATCGATCGAGCTAATCTCGCCCTCCTTATTCATACCGAAGGTTAAAAACACGAGATCCTCGTAGATGCGCGAAAGCGTCTTAGCGGCAAGGTCGATATTAGCGATGCGTTTGGCGTTGTATTCCCCAAGCTCCGCGTGCCGCATCGTCTCGACGCTCATGGAGATGATGCTAAGCGGAGTGTTGATCTCGTGGGTGCTATCCTTGATGAAGCGATTTAGCGTATCGATCTTATCGTAAAGCGGCTTGGTGCCTAGCCGCACCAGATAAAACGCCACGGCTAATATCACACCCAAAAGCGCTATCATCATCGCTGCGGTTTTGATACGAAGCGTTAAAATTTCGCCCTGCACGCTACTTCCAAGCAGAATGATTTTAGCCTTGGAAAAGGCGTTTCGCTCCTCCATATTTTGCAGATTCTCATAAATTCCTAGCCTACCGCCACTTATAAATTCCGCCTTTAGCTTCGCTTTATCAAGTGCGCCAAGCTCACCACTGCAGCCGTAAATTTCATCAGAGTTTGGCTTAAATATACACGCACTCACGCCCTTTTCGCGCTCAAAGTCCGCCAGTGAGCCCAGCCCGTCCATGCTTGCTTTCATATAGATCATCATTTTGATCTCTTTTAGCTCTTTTATCCTGTGCGAAAGTAGCGCGGCTTCGTTCATCCTGTAATTTATGTTGAAAAAATATCCCAAAAACAACGCACTTGAAATGAGATACAAAGATAAAATTTTAAGCGTTAAAGCGGTCTTTTCAGACATACAGATACCCTGCGTTACGGCGATTTATGATGTGCTCTTCGCCTAGGACGCGGCGTAGATTTTTGATATAAGTTCGCAGCGCTTCCTCGCTCGGAGTTTCGTCAAAAGCGTAGATCGCGGAGAAAATTTCATCCTTGCTTAAAAGCCTGTTTTTATTTTGTAAAAAAAGCGCCAGCAGCTCGCGCTCTTTGTTTGAAAGCGCGACGGGCACGCCCGATCTGCGTAGCTCTTTGCTTGCAAAGTAAAATTTAAACTCGTCGTCAATAGTTACAAAATCATCAAAATTATGGCTGAAGTTTCGCTTTATGAGCGAATTAACGCGCAGCAGCAGCTCTTTTAATTCATACGGTTTTTTGAGATAATCGTCGCAGCCGCTTTTAAAACCGACCTCAAGATCATCGAGCGTATTTAGCGACGTAGCAAATATCGCAGGAGTGTGATCGCCGTTCTTGCGTAGCTCTTTTAAAAGTGAGAATCCGTCGCCTTTGGGGATTTTTACGTCAAAGATAAAAAGATCAAATTTTTGCTCATAAGCAAGATCTGCAGCGCTTTGAGCGTCGCTGCAAACGCACACATCAAAGTCTGCATTTCTTAAATATTCGCCGATGAGATCGCAAAGGGTCTCATCGTCCTCTACGAGTAAAATTTTACTCACTACATCTCTTTTTTAATCTCTTTTTTCATCTCTTTTTTTGCATGAGAGCCCTTTTTAACGGCATCTTTTTTCATACCATGCGTCTCGTGCTTCATATGTTTCATCTCAGCTTTCACCTCTTTCGCACCATTATGCATTGATGTATTGGCGTCCTTCATCTCATCTTTCATGCCCATATCGGCAGCTACGGCAAAAGTGCCAGCAAATAGCGCACTAAGCGCAAACAAAGTAAGTTTTTTCATTACGTACTCCTTAAAAAAAATTAGTGGAATTATACTTCCGTAAAAGTGAAGTAAGTGTGAAATTCCGAAAAAATTCAAATTTAAATTTAAACGCCTGTAATTTCAAACGCGGAGCGGCTTAAATGCGCTCGGTCGGTCGCGATCTCTGAAATTTAAATCGCCTCGCTACGGCTAGTCAAATTCTAAACGCAAATCAAAGCTAGCCAGAGCGCACGCCAACAGCGCATCGCCGAGCTTACTTTATCGAGGCAAAATAGAAATTTAAACCGCCGGCGAAACTAATTAAATTTATAATGCCACGGCTCGGTCATTAAATTTAAAACGCCGCGCGAGTCTTTAAATTTGCGGCATCGCGCGAGCTTTTAAATTCGCCATGCCGCATAAGCCCTTAAATTTAGTGCGGCGCGAGCGCACAGGGCGCGAAATCGCACCTAGATCGCGGCGCAGCTTTTGATCTCATCCTCGCTTACGATCTCGTAGATCACGCCCGCGTTTTTGATAAATTCCTCCACGCGCGCGACGTGTGCGGGCTCTACGTTGATCACGAGGCTTCCGACGACGTTTTTATCGAGGCGCTCGAGCTTGCCCCAAACGATGTTAAAATTTATCTCCAAAGCGCGCGCCATGTGCGTGATCACGCTGTCAAACGCGACTGCGGGCGGGAAAAAGAGCCTGATATTCACACCGCTTGCGGGCAGCACCTCCTCCTCGCCCAAAAACTCCTTCATATTCTCATCCGGGTGCAAAAACAGCGAGACGATATCGCCCGAGTTGCTCACGCGCCCGCCCTTAAGCAGGATCGCGCGCTGCGCGATACCCTTTACGACCTCCATCTCATGCGTGACGAGCACGATCGTAATGCCCAGCTCGCGATTGATGCGGCGCAGAAGCGATAAAATTTGCGCGGTAGTGTTGGGATCAAGCGCCGAAGTCGCCTCGTCGGATAGCAAAATTTTAGGGCTTAATGCAAGCGCGCGCGCAATCGCCACGCGCTGCTTCTGTCCGCCGCTAAGCTCGCTGGGGTAGGCATTTGCTTTATCTGCAAGCCCCACGAGCTTCAAAAGCTCGGCGACGCGGCGCTTCGTGTGATCCTCGGGATGGCCCCAAAATGCTAACGGCGTGGCAACGTTTTGCGCGACGCTGCGGCGGCTCATTAGTGCGAAGTGCTGAAAAATCATACCGATATTTTTGCGCAGTTCACGGATCTGAGCGGCGCTTAGCTCTCTTACCTCCCTGCCCTCTACCTTAAGGCTTCCTTCTTGATAGTCCTCAAGACCGTTTATGCAGCGCAGCAGCGTGCTTTTACCCGCGCCGCTGCGACCGACGATGGCAAAAATTTCGCCCTGCTTTACCTCCAGACTCACATCGTCGATCACGCAGGTTTTGCCGTAAAATTTCTTTAAATTCTCTATCTTTATCACTCAGATTTCCTCGTTCATAATTCCGCCGAAACGCCCCCGGAAATTTATAAAATTTCGCGCCTTAGCTCATCTGCGCTCTTTGGCGAAAGAAGCGCCGGAGCGATATCGAATACGCTAAACGCGCCGCGCTCGCCCCTTTTTGCTAAGCGATACGCCGCGCGGGCGTAGGCTACTAGTACGCTAGCGGTAAATTCGGGATTTGAATCAAGCTTTAGCGAAAACTCGATCAGATGCTTATTTTCGCCGCGCTCGCCGGTCGCTCCGCTTCGCAAGACGAATCCTCCGTGAGGGATGCCGCCGTGCTCTTTTTTAAGCGTTTCAAGACTTACGAAATGCACGCTCGTGTCGTAATCGGCGAAGTAATTGGGCATCGTTTTTATCTCTTTTTCTATGCGCGCTTTATCGGCGCCCTCTTCGGCTACGACGTAGCACTCGCGCAGGTGTTTTTCGCGCGTGCTAAGTCTCGGGTTTCCGCCAGCGCGAACTCGCTTCAAGGCGCTTTCTATCGGCACGGTGTATTGGCGTGCGTCTATGACGCCCTCAATCCTGCGGATGGCGTCGGAGTGGCCTTGGCTTACGCCTTTGCCCCAAAACGTATAACTGCTGCCGTTTTCCAGTACACTCTCGCCAAATAGTCTATTTAGCGAAAACAGTCCCGGATCCCAGCCTACGGCGATGATGGCAACTTTTCCGCCTTTTTTGGCTGCGGCGTCTACCGCGGCGAAGTGCTCAGGGATTTTCGCGTGCGTATCGAAGCTATCTACGACGTTAAAGCTCTTTGCAAATTCTGGCGTCTGCGTCGGCAGATCCGTCGCGCTACCGCCGCAAAGCACCAAAACGTCAAATTCGCCCTTGTGCGATAAAATTTCATCCGCGCTAAATACCGGAGCGCCGCATGTTTTTACCTCGCTTGGATTTCTGCGGCTAAAGACTGCCGAAAGCTCTAAATCCTTGCTATTTCGCGCGGCAAGCTCCACGCCGCGACCTAAATTTCCATATCCCAAAACCGCTATTTTTATTTTTTCGCTCATTTTTTATCCTTGATAAATTTTAAAATTTAGCGCGTAAAACGGCGCGCCGCCGATGAAATTTTACCTCAGTAGGAAATAATAAATCACGTATAACCAACTTAAAAATCCGTGGATTATCGCCCACATTATGCTTTTATTGACTCCCCATGATAGTGCAACGGCTATGACCGTGCCTAAAGTAAATCCACCTATACTACCTTTTGACATATTTTTCTCCTTGATTTAAAATTTAAGCTCAAACTAGCGGGCTACTCGCCAAACGCCTTTAGCTCGTCGCATACTTTGGCGAATTTCTCCTGCGCGCTTTGCAGCCCTTCGCGGTTGGCTTCGACTACGGCTTGCGGGGCGGAGGCCACGAATTTCTCGTTATTTAGCATGCCTGAGAGCTTTTCGATCTCTTTTTGCAGCTTGGCTTTTTGCGCGTTAAGTCGCGAAATCACGCCGCTAAGATCGACCCCCTCAAGCGGTACGAAAGTTTCTAGCCTCTCGCTTACGTCGCGAGCGGAATTTGCGATGTTTTGCTGCGTAAATTCCACTTCATCGACCTTTGCTAGCGTTTTGATGTAATCCGCGGCGGCGCTTAGATCGACTGCGGATTTGACGTAGGCTTTGGCTACGCGCACATTGCCGAGCTCGATCGTCGCCTTTGCGCGGCGAATGCTAACGATCGCTTCTATAAGAAGCGAAAATAGCTCCTCGATCCGCTCGTCGCGCTCGCCAGGATGTGGGTATCGCATCACCATGATGGAGCGCGCGTCTTGCAGCTTCGTGCCGCTTAGCTCCTGATACAGATACTCGCTTAAAAACGGCATAAACGGGCTTAGCAGCTTCATCGCTTCTTTAAAAATCATCCCCAGCTCGCCGATCGCGGCCTTGTCCGCCTTGCTAAGCTCGATGCCCCAATCGCAAAACTCGTCCCAAAAAAACTTATAAAGCTCGGTCGCAGCGTCATTGAAGCGGTATTCGTCTAAATTTTCCCGCACCGCGCCCACGCAGCAGTTAAAGCGCGAAAGCATATATTTGCCGAGGCTCGTTTTGATCCGCGCCGCGTCCAAATCGTCAAATTTAGAAGCGTTTAAAAGCAAAAATTTGCTCGCGTTATAGAGCTTATTCGTAAAATTTCGATATATCAAAAGCTTATCGTCGCTAAGGCGCAGATCGCGCCCCTGCACGCACAAAATCGTAAGTGTAAAGCGCAAAATATCGGCGCTAAATTCATCGATTTTTAGCAGCGGATCGACTACGTTTTTGCTCGATTTGCTCATCTTTTTGCCGTCTTTATCCTTAACCAAGGCGTGCAGGTAGATGTCGCGAAACGGCAGATCGCCCATGGCGTTTTGGCACTGAAACATCATGCGCGCGACCCAGAAAAACAAAATGTCAAAGCCGGTAATCAGCATGGTATTCGGATAAAATTCGCTCAAATCCTCCTCAAACCACTTCTCGTTTTTCAGCGCCTCACCGTTGCCCCAGCCAAGCGTACTGATCGGCCAAAGACCGCTTGAAAACCACGTGTCGAGCACGTCGGGATCTTGAGTAAAATTTTTACCGCCGCATTCCGGGCAAGTATCGGGGCTCTCTCGCTCATCCGCCCACTGATGGCCACAGTCGCAGTAAAACACGGGAATTCTATGCCCCCACCACAGCTGGCGACTGATACACCAGTCCTTCAGCTCGCGCATCCAGGCGTTGAAGCTATTAATCCAGTGCTTCGGGAAAAATTCCGCCTCGCCGGAATTTACTTTGGTAATTGCTTCTTTTGCGATATCCGCGCGCACGAACCACTGCTGCGAGATGTACGGCTCGACGACGTTTTTGCAGCGGTAGCAGTAGCCGACTTGATTTTCGTAGTCCTCGATTTTTTCGATAAAGCCTAGCCTCTCAAGCTCCGCTACGATCTGATCGCGCGCGGCAAGTCGCTCTAAGCCTTGGAATTTACCACACCGCTCGTTTAAAATTCCTTTTTCGTCAAAAACGGTGATAAACTCCAACTCGTGGCGCTTGCCGACCTCGTAGTCGTTGGTATCGTGCGCCGGCGTGACCTTCACGGCGCCCGTTCCGAAGCTCATATCGACGTATTCGTCGGCGATGATCTCGATCTCGCGGCCGATTAGCGGCAGCACGACTTTTTTACCGATCAAATTTTTATAGCGCTCGTCCGCTGGATTTACCATGACGGCGGTGTCGCCGAAGTAGGTTTCGGGGCGCGTCGTCGCAACAACAATAAATTTATCTTGCGCGTCCGCAAAGTAGTAGCGCAGATGATAAAGTTTGCCCTTGTTTTCCTTATGTTCGACCTCCACGTCGCTTAGCGCGCCATCGTGCGTGCACCAGTTTACCATGTAGTTTCCGCGCACGATGAGCCCCGCGTCGTATAAATTTACGAAGGCTTTACGCACGGCGTTTTTAAGCCCCTCATCCATCGTGAAGCGCTGTCTGCTCCACGCAGGCGTGACGCCAAGGCGCTTCATCTGCTTTACGATCTGCCCGCCGCTTTGCTCCTTCCAGTGCCAAACGTGCTTTAAAAACTCCTCGCGCCCTATCTCTTCTTTTTTGATCCCTTGCGCCAAAAGCTCGCGCTCGACGACGTTTTGCGTCGCAATGCCAGCGTGATCGAGTCCAGGCTGCCAAAGCGTACGGTAGCCGTCCATTCGCTTGTATCGCGTCATTATGTCTTGCAGCGTAAAAGTGAGCGAATGCCCGATATGAAGCACTCCGGTGACGTTTGGAGGGGGCATCATAATGCAAAAGTTTTTGCCTTTTTGCTGAATATCTTTATTGCCGTCGATCTCGAAATAACCGCGCTGCTCCCAAATTTTATAAAAGCTCTCCTCTACGGCTTTCGCGTCGTAAAAATCTGCCATTTTCAGCCCTTTTTTAAAATTTTAAATTTTGCGATTTTAGCGGAATTTATGTAAAGCGCTCATTAAAGCGTGCCAATTCTGCATTATACAATAAAATGTAGTATTTAAATATATATATAAATATCGAATTTTAGAATATTTTAGATAAAATTTTAAAAAATCATATAAAAACACTTGACATTAAAAATTCTACCTGCTATAATACTGCGAAATTTTAACCAAAAGGATTAAATATGAAGAAATTTCTTCTCGCTTCGCTTCTTAGCGCCAGCGTCGTCAGCTTCGCTCTTGCCGAAAAAATCGTAGTCGCCGCTACTCCGATACCGCATGCCGAAATTTTAGAGCAGATTAAGCCTGATCTAAAAGCCCAAGGCTACGATCTTGAGGTCAAGGTTTTCAACGACTACGTAACCCCTAACCTCGCTACTGATAGCGGCGACGTGGATGCGGGATTTTTCCAGCACGTGCCATATATGGAGGAATTTAACGCTAATAAAGGCACGAAGTTAAAAGCGACCGTGGGTGTGCACTTAGAGCCGATGGGCATCTACAGCCATAAGATTAAAAATTTAAAAGATCTTAAAAACGGTGCCAAAGTTGCCGTGCCGAACGATCCGACTAACGAAAGCCGCGCTCTTGATCTGCTCGTAGCCGCGGGGCTCATCGAAGTAGATCAAAACGCTAAGCTTCGCACGCCGCTAGATGTCACGAAAAATCCTAAAAATTTAGAAATTTTAGAGCTTGAAGGCGCCGCGCTTCCACGCACCCTGGGCGATGTCGATATTGCGGTTATCAACTCAAATTTTGCCTTTAACGCAAATTTAAACCCAATCAAGGATTCGCTATTTTTAGAAAAGGCTGAGGGCAACCCTTACACAAATGTTATTAGCGTTAAAGAAGGCAACGAAAACAGCCCTAAAATCAAGGCGCTAGATAAAGCAATTCAAAGCGAGAAAGTGAAAAAATTCATCGAGACGCAATATAAAGGCGCAATCATTCCATCGTTTTAACTCCTCTCTTTTTAAAATTCGGCGCACGATTCGCGCCGAATTTGCTGGCATTCGCTATTTTATTTACTATCTTTTTTTATAATTGCGCGAAATTTACCGAGTAAAGGAAAAATAATGAAAAGAATTTTATCTTTCAGCTTTGTTGCCGCTATGGCTATATCTTCGCTTAATGCAGGCGTTTTGGCTACTGCAAAAGACGCGAATATCACTATTACAGATGAGGATGTTGCACCGTTTTTAGCTCAAGGTATGCAGCACGGCGGACAGGAACCGACCGCCGATGAGAAGAAAAAACTAATCGATGATCTAATCAAATACAAACTTCTAATCGCAGAGGCGAAAAAATCAGGCATTGAAAACAGCGACGAATATAAGCATCAGCTAGAGCTTGCTAAAGATGGCATCGCATTTAATCTATGGCAACGCGAACAGGCTAAAGACGTAAGCGTCAGCGACGAGGAAGCTAAAAAAATTTATGATGAAAATAAACAGAATTTCATGCAACCAGATTCCGTTACCGCAAGTCATATCTTAGTAGCAGACGAAAAGGCTGCTAAAAACGCGATTGCGAAGCTATCAAAAGTCAAAAAAGAGAATTTAAAAGAGGAATTTAATAAGCTAGCTAAAGAAATTTCAATCGATCCAAGTGCGAAAGAAAACGGTGGCGATTTGGGCTCTTTCGGTAAAGGGATGATGGTGCCGGAGTTTGAAAAAGCGGCGTTTGCGCTAAAAGATGGTGAGATGAGCAAAACGCCGGTAAAGACGCAATTCGGATATCATATAATCTACAAAGAAAGCAGCAAAAAGGCTGAGACTATGCCGTTTGAAAAGGTAAAAGATCTCATCAAAAATCAATTACTTCCAAGCAAAGTAAACAAAAAAATCGATGACAAGGCTAATGAGCTATTCGGCAAACTAAACATCGAATACGCAAAATAGTTTATTTAAGGCGTGAGGCTATTAAATTTATATGCAAGTTCGCTGCAGCGGCAACTTGCAAGGATAAAATTTAGCCCGCGCCTTTGTTTTATATGCGCTAAATTTCGCGAAATTTTAAGCCACTCTTATATCGACAGATTGTTAAATTACAAACTTATTCGCTCTGCTGATGCTAAATTTCGCGAAATTTTAAGCGCAGTCGGTTTTTTACATTAAATCAAGGAATTCAAATGCTTTCTAATATCGTAAATTTTATCGTAGAATTTGTCGCAGGTTGGGGATACCTTGGCATTTTTGTGATGATGTTTTTAGAAAGCAGCTTCTTTCCCTTCCCAAGTGAAGTAGTGATGATCCCTGCGGGCTATCTGGCCTCAAAATCGCAGATGAGCTTTGTTGCGGCATTTGTTTGTGGGCTTGGCGGCAGCATCACCGGCGCGCTGTTTAATTACTATCTATGCTATTTTTTTGGACGTAAGATTATCGCTAAATACGGCAAATACGTAGGTATCACCGAGGAGAAATTTGCAAAATTCGAAGCTTTTTTTAACCGCCATGGTGAAATTTCAACGTTTAACTGCCGCTTGATCCCGGGCATTCGTCAATACATCAGCCTTCCTGCGGGCCTTGCAAAGATGAATGTCGCACGCTTCGTGCTATTTACCGGGCTTGGGGCTGCGATTTGGACATTAATACTTATGAGCCTGGGATATTTCATCGGCGAAAACGAGGAACTAATCAAGCAAGATCTGCATCTAATTACGATCGCTTTGTTCGCCATCGTCATTATAATCTCGCTTCTATATGTTTATTTTATAAAACGCAAAAGATAGCTCCGCGCTAGTAAATACAAATACAATGAAAAATTCCATTTTATCGCCTTTAAGTTCAAATTTTTCAAATTATAATTTAAGCTAAACAAGAATTTTTATAATTTCACTTTCATAATTTACCTATAATACGATATTTCTATTAAAGTGTAATTATGCCTTAGTAGCGAATTCCAAAATATTTTTTAAGTAAAATTCTATTTAAAGCCTTAAACAATCGCACTAATTTCTAAATTTTAATTTTTCGTTACGTTTTAAGCTACTTTTAATACTAAAAGCTTTAAAATTCCATTAACAATTTCAACGAAAGGACTTATTATGGCAAAGACCAGAAAAGAACACGATTTCATCGGTGAATTAGAAATTTCCGACGATTTTTACTACGGTGTGCAGACATTTAGGGCACTAGAGAACTTCCATCTAAGCGGACGAGCGCTCAAAGACTATCCGTTTTTTATCAAAGCATTTGCACAAATCAAAAAAGCAGCTGCATTAGCCAATAAAGAGGTCGGAGTCCTAGACGCACAAAAAGCCGATGCGATTGCAAAAGCTTGCGACAGGCTCATCGCAGGAGAGTTCAGAGATCAATTCGTAGTCGATATGATCCAAGGCGGCGCCGGAACTTCGACGAATATGAATACCAACGAAGTCATTACTAACATAGCTTTGGAGAGCATGGGACACAAAAAGGGCGAATACCAATACCTCCATCCAAACGATCACACAAATTTGGGTCAAAGCACTAACGATACCTATCCTAGCTCGATCAAAGTCGCCGCTTACGCCAAGCTAACCGATCTACTAAAAGCTATGGAAAATTTGAAAAAAGAGCTTGAAGTTAAAGCCAAAGAATACAAAGATGTCATCAAAATGGGAAGGACGGAGCTTGAAGACGCCGTTCCTACTACTCTTGGAAACACTTTCAACGCTTTTGCTACCTACATCAAAACCGATATCGCGCTTATCAAAGCTGCTAGAGAGTCGATGACTTACCTAAATATGGGCGCTACGGCGATTGGTACGGGTATCAACTGCCATCCTGATTACAAAAACGTAGTCGAGAAAAAACTAGGCGAAATCACCGGCGTTAAATTTAAAGCCGCAGAGGATTTCATCGCCGCTACACAAGACACCGCAGACTTCGTTCACGTTAGTGGCGCGCTAAAAACAGCTGCCGTTCGCCTAAGCAAGATCGCAAACGACCTACGTCTTATGAACTCCGGTCCTAGATGCGGTCTAGGCGAAATCGAGCTTCCTAAGATGCAACCGGGCAGCTCCATCATGCCGGGCAAAGTAAATCCGGTCATCGCCGAGGTCGTAGGCGAGGCTTGCTACGAGGTTATCGGCAACGACGTTACGATTATGCTTTGCTCAGAGCGCGGAGAATTCGAGCTTAATGCGTTTGAGCCTGGCATCGCATATGCGTTATTTAACTCGATCGTGCTTTTGGAAAATGCGATGAATACACTAGCTGAAAAAGCTATCAAACATCTAAAGGCAAACCCTGAAGCTTGCCTAAAATCGGTGTTAAATTCCGTCGGTATCGTTACGGCGTTTAATCCTTACATAGGTTACGAAAAATCCGCAAGTATCGCCAAAGAGGCACTTCAGACCGGAAAATCCGTCGGCGAAATCTGCCTAGAGCGCGGATATTTGAAAAAAGAGGAGATCGATAAGATCCTAGAGCCTAAATCTATGCTCAACCCACATATGAGCAAAAAATAGTTTCAAACTAGGTGCGGCGCGGAATTTCGTCGGTTAATTTAATAGGCGAAATTCCGCAAAGTAGAATTCTAAATAGATAAGATTGATCGTGCAGAATTCCGTAGATGCAGAATTTCATCAAGTTAGATTTAGCTTCCGTGGAGTAAAATTCCACTTGCGAAATTTTAGGATAAAATTCCGCATAGAATTCCGACCACTGAATTATAAAGATAATTCGGATTTTACCTGCTGAAATCTTTAGAATTCTGCGCGCCGTTAAAAAAATTACTTTATAAGGAGTTTTGCAATGGACTTTATGGTGATATTGCAATTTATCGTGTTGCTCGGCGGCATCTACCTAGGCGTTAAGCTAGGCGGCATGGGCGTCGGTTATGCAGGCGGCTTGGGCGTTATCGTCCTAGCCATTTTGGGCATGAAGGTTGATATGAAGGATATCCCGATTGACGTTATCCTAATTATCGCATCGGTAATCTCCGCGATTACGGCGCTGCAAGTCGCAGGCGGACTTGATTATTTGGTGCAGGTAGCATCTAAAATTTTAAGGAAAAATCCTAAGCAGATCAACTTCCTAGCGCCTATCGTTACCTATCTACTTACGATACTTGCGGGCACCGGACATACTGCGTTTTCTATGATCCCGGTTATCGTCGAGGTCGCAAAGACGCAGAACATCAAGCCTTCCGCTCCTCTTGCGCTTTCGGTTGTTTCGTCTCAGGTAGCGATCACTGCGAGCCCTATTTCGGCGGCGTTCGTCGCTATGAGCGGTCTGTGCGAGAAGCTGGGCGTTAGCTATCCTAAACTCTTGTTTATCTGCATCTCTACTACCTTTGTAGCTATGTTGATTACGGCTTTTATCGTAAATAAATTCTACGATCTCGATCTTTCAAAAGATCCTGTTTACAAAGAAAGACTTTCAAAAGGTCTTGTAGCTGAGATCAAAGCCGAGGAGTATAAAGAGCCGAAACCTTACGCGAAAAGATCGGTTGCGATATTTGCCGTCGGCGTTTTGATCGTCGTTTGCTATGCGCTTGCGATCTCAAAGAGCGTCGGCTTGGTAGAAAAACCGATCCTTTCAAGAGATAGCGCGATCATCAGCTTTATGCTAACTATCGGCTTTCTTATCGCTGTTTTATGCAAGATTGATACGGGCAAGCTGCTCTCTACCAGCACCTTCCAAAGCGGTATGAATGCGTGCATCTGCGTCATCGGTATCGCGTGGCTCGGTACTACTTTCGTAAACGGTCACATCGACAGCATCAAAGAGGTAGCTAAAAACGTTGTTACGCAGTATCCTTTCGTACTAGCCGTCGCGCTATATTTCCTAAGCTGCTTGCTATACTCGCAGGCTGCGACCACAAAGGTTATGATGCCTGCAGTTGCTGCCGCGCTTGGAATGACTAGCCCTGAAAATTCCGGTCAAATTTGGATCTTGGTCGCATCTTTCGCAGCCGTTTCGGGCTTGTTCGTGCTCCCTACCTATCCTACGACACTCGGCGCGATCGCCATGGACGATACCGGAACGACTAGAGTCGGTAAATTTGTATTTAACCACTCATTCTTCCTTCCGGGAACTATTATGGTTGCGATTTCGGTCGCTCTAGGATTTTTAGTAGCTCCTGCGCTAATCTAAGATTAGTATTCCTTTCATTTGCGCCGAATTTTTCGGCGCATTTTTAACCACATTTAAAATCTTTAATATAATTTAGTAGGTAAAATTCTATCGATTTTGGGGCCTGCCGTACTTGCTTATAAAATTTAACTTCTAATTACATACAAAAACTATAAGCCTGCCAGTAGTATTTGAGTGGAAGTAAAATTTCACTTGAAATTTCATACCCATATTATGCTGGATGATAAATCAAAATTTCAGCCAAAAAACATATAATGTAAGAAAATTAAAACAAGGATAAAATATGAAAAATCTCATCATCATCGCTCATCCCGATATGGCAAGCTCGCACGCAAACAAGGCGTGGCGCGAGGTAGCCAAAAAGCAAGCGGATAAATTTGATATTCACGAAATTTACGCCGCTTATCCGAACGGCAAAATAAACGTAGCGCGCGAGCAGGGGTTACTTTTAAGCCACGATAAAATTATCATTCAGTTTCCACTTTATTGGTACAGCTATCCGCCGCTTTTAAAGCAATGGTTCGACGATGTATTTGCCTACGGCTGGGCTTACGGCAGCACCGGCGACAAGCTAAAAGGTAAAGAATTCGCCCTAGCGATCACTATCGGCGATGAGCGAAACAACTATAAAAAAGACGGCACGATCGGATTTGACATAGAGGAAGTTATCACGCCTTTTAAATGCGCGATGAATTTTACAGGCGCCAAGCTGCTGCCGTGCCACTTTGGCTATGGATTTTCATTTCATCCAGATAGCGAATATATCGCAAAAAGTGCAGAAAAATACGAAGAATTTTTAGCAAAATTTTAAAATTTACAAAGGCAAAATCGCTTTTTAGTCGAGAAATTTTATTTTAAAAAGTGACGGATGAAAATCATCTTTTCATCCACACTACTCGATACGCTTCCTGTATCGCTATTTTTTGCGTTGCACACGCAGCCTGCTGACATAATCCCCCGCTCTTTTGATCGTAAAATTTTACTCCCTTCTCTTCTCCCCTAAATGGGCAAAGTTTACGTTAAAAATTTATACGAAATTTTTCTGTATGAAGCATGCTTTAGTACAACCATATAAAAATCAATGAGCATAAAATTTTACCTAAAAATTTGCACCCGCTCGCAATAATACTCGTCCTAAATTTCCACAAGGCGCTAAAAAACTATGCATGCCCACCCGGCTCAAACCCTCCGCTAAATTCATAAAACGCTGCGAACTACGCGTTTACCGCTACTGAGCTGTATATGCTGTCATGAGTCCGCCAAGCTCATCCTCATCAATGTCAAAACAACAATCACTCATCTTGCTAGAAAGTGCGTCAGCTGGCAGGTATCAAGGAGAGTTACTGCGAAAGCGGTGCAAAATACGATACCTCCGCGCCGAGCTGCTTAGTACTTGCTGCTCTGCGCGCGCAAACCCAAGATCCAAAAAGAGATTTAAAGTAAAGTAGCGCCTGCCACCCTACGCGCGTGCAAACAGCTCAAAGCTGCCAAAAAGTTTGCGCTCACTTCGCCACTGAGCGCAATTTGCCTATTGCGCGCCTATTAATGCTTTCAGATTTCAACCTGTTCGCTTTTACTTTCCGTCTTTAAATGCCTGCATACAGCTAGCTGCAAAGACGTATTAGCTGGATATGCCTTGTAGCTCGCCCCCCTCATGCCCTCGATAAAAATCCGCCGTAATTTATGTAGATATTTGACAGCAGGATCGTTTGGATACGATCTTTCATATGAAGCCCAAAAACGCTACGCCGATACAGATGCGCACCATTTTTTTGCTCTGCGCGCGCTGCCTGCGTCGCTGCGGTCACAATTTTTCTGATACGACACTTAAAGACAACCTATCGCCAAAACTACCGAAAAGCTTTTAGCCTTGTTTTTTCTGCTTTAGAATTTAGTCTCAATCAGTTCTTTGCTAATAAACCGACAGAACTTCCATGCGTTTGGTATATCAGCTCATCCACGCGGAATTTAGCTAAATTTTTATTTAGATTCTTAAAAACGTGCCAACTTTTCTATCGCGTCTTATTTCGGATAACAGCAAAATTCTACCCCCACACTGCAAAGAGTTAAATTCTATCGAGCAAATTTATTAAAAATTTTAAGAGTAGCAGAAGTAGTAATAGATGATTAATGCTTTTCTATATAGATACCGACGCCAAATTTTAATAAAAAGATATCCATTAAATTTACGCTCTTTAAATTAGCCAGCAAAAGCTTAAATTTCAAGGTTTCCTGCTAAAGTAAAGCCCACAACGCTTCATCAAGCGGCGCAAAAGCCGCTTTGAATTTTACTCCGTGACGCGATTTACCCAGATCAAAAACTCATCGCTCGGGTTCTCGTCGTCTATATGCGCGGGCGTGACGAGCTCAAGCGCAGTTTGCGGGATCGTCGTTTTAAACGTCTCCTTGAGCCACTGCTGAAATTCTACGTTTGGATGCACAATAAAGTCGTCGCTGTTTGGCGGCGCACTAAAATCCTCGTCCCAGCAGATTTCATCGTATCCGATCGCGAGCAGTCGCAAAAAATCTAGCCCGCTATGAGCCAAAACGCAGGTCATGCTCGAGCCCGAGCCGGAGCCCATGTGCGGGGTCTAGCCTCGCCCGCATCGTCCAGCCACAGCGCGCACATCGAGCCCTCCGAGCCGCTGCCTGCGAATACGCAAAGCCGCCGCTTGATCTCCGCAGTAAGCTCGCGATCCTCGCCGTAAAACCAATACCTTAGCTCCTCGCCGCGATTTTTCGGCTCATCCGTGAAAAATACGATGTCCGTGCCGCCCTCGCGCTCATCGTCGCTCCAGCTCTGCCGTAGCCGATCCTGCGGGTAGAGATAGCCTCGTCTGCGCCCGCCCGCGTCGTCATAAAAGCCGTTTGCCTCGACCCACGCATAAAGCGCCTGGGTCTCGCTCGGCACGCGCATACCCTGCGGTAATGCCTCGCGCAGCTGCGCCAGTAATAAATTTTCCACGATCGCTCCTTTTGTTAAATTTGTCGCTCGAATTTTACTGCGTTTCGGCTAAATTTACGGATATTTTGTCTGATATTTTGCGGCGTTTTACGCGCCCCGTCGCCGCAAGCGCAAATCGGCTCTTTAAATTTAGCCGATTTAGTTGTGATGCGCACGCCGCAGCGATATGGGCGCATATTTGAAAAAGGTATGAGAATTTTCACTAGAAAAATGCGTAAAATTTTACGACCTGAATTTTACTATTTTAAGGTTTCTTTGCTTTTTTTGTAGAAATTTACGGTTTTAAATTTAGCTCGCCGCAAAGAGTAAAATTTTGACGAGCAATACCTATAAATTTAAAATTTCCCGCGCCTTTTGCTTGCACGCCTCAAATTTTTG
>NZ_CALKZP010000011.1 GCF_938002845.1 uncultured Campylobacter sp. | reverse complement strand
CCGATTTGATCGCGTCTAAAATTTGCGGCGCGAGGCTCAAAATCGTCTTGTAGTGTCCGCCCGTCACCAAGCTCTCGTCGCTATCCATGCTCACGTCGCCGCACGCAAGCGCGCACTCGATGAGCGGCGTAAAATCGTCGTTTTGGATATGCTTGATCCCGTCGGTACCCGCGATAGAGTAGCCAAACAGCCTGTCTGCGTAGCTACAGGACGAGCGAAGCGGCACGATGCAGTTAGTAGTCATCAAAATCGCGCCTTTAAATTCGTTAAAAAGCTTGGTCTGATCGAACCACGCCTTGCCGACGTTGCCCTTTAGGTGCGGATACTTGCGAAGCTGCGGATAGCCGTGCGCAGGAAGCATCTCTGAATGGGTGTAGATATTGATGCCCTTGCCCTCGGTCGCCTTTAGCAGCGCCTCAAGAGCGTGAAGGTTGTGTCCGCTAACCAAAATCGCCTTGCCTTCGACTTTGTTTTGGCTGACCTTAACCGGGGTCGGCACGCCGAATTTTGCGGTATGCGCCTCGCTTAAAATATCCATAATCTGCACGCCCGCACTTCCGACGGCCATCAGCTGCGCGATATGCTCGTCAAAGTTAAAATTTGAGTTCGTCAGCGTGAAATACAGCGTATCCGCCATAACGGTATCGACCGCGCTAGTATCGGCGCCGAGCTCGTGTGCGTGGTGGCGGTAGGCGCTAAGACCCTTAAGTCCGAAAACCATAGTGTCTTGAAGTAATGCTAGCGTGGAGGTTTTACCGCAGGTGCCGCGGTCTTGGCCCTTTGCGCCGCAGCCCTCGGGCGCGCTCATTTGGCACTGATGACAGAACATCTCTAGATTGTCGCTCATAGAAATCCTTTATAAAAAATTTAGTTGGTAATTTTAAGATTTTATTTAGGCAAAAAAATTGATTATAATCAATAAATGGCTAAATTTTATCAAATTTATTTACAAAATGAGAATTTTAAATTTTATAAAAGGTATTCTAGATTGCTTAGAAAGCATAACGAGAAATTAGAATATTAAAAAATTTCTGGAACAAATTTTTATAAAACTAAGAAAACTTAAAGCTCTTTAAACATCGATAAAATCAGGGGTCTAAAGGAATTTTTGAGTATATATGGCTCCGGATGCTGGATTCGAACCAGCGACCAAGCGGTTAACAGCCGCCTACTCTACCGCTGAGCTAATCCGGAACGCGTAGAATGGATGGTGCGGATGAAAGGACTTGAACCTTCATGCCGTGAGGCGCCAGATCCTAAGTCTGGTGTGTCTGCCAATTTCACCACATCCGCAAAAAAGAAAGCGCATATTAGCCAAAAAGCTCTTAATATGAGCTTAATATGGTACGCCCAAGAGGACTCGAACCTCTGGCCTACGGCTTAGAAGGCCGTTGCTCTATCCAACTGAGCTATGAGCGCAAAATATCAAATCAGTGGTACGCTCGAAAGGAGTCGAACCTTCAACCTACAGATCCGAAGTCTGTTGCTCTATCCAATTGAGCTACGAGCGCATAAAGTGGGGTGAGTTGTGGGAATCGAACCCACGACCCTCAGGACCACAATCTGATGCTCTAACCTACTGAGCTAAACTCACCACAATGGTCGGAGCGAAAGGATTCGAACCTTCGACCCTCTGGTCCCAAACCAGATGCGCTACCAGCCTGCGCTACGCTCCGAAGATTTTCGTGGATTGAATGAAAAGCGTATTATATATATTTTTTCTTAAATTCCGCTTTTTACGGCTTTAAATTTAATGAAATTTAGCAAGCCTCATCTGTTTTTCTAAATTTTTCAACAAAATTTGCATCAGCGCTAGCCCCTTTGTGCGGTGCGAAATTTTAAATTTTACCGCAGCGGGCAGCTCTCCGATCGTGCGGTCAAATCCACGCGGAATAAACATAAAATCGTATCCGAAGCCGTTGCGACCGCGCTGCTTCGTTATCGCCGTGCCGTGCATAAAACCATGCGTGCAAAACTCGCCCAGAGCGCATTTTAGCGCGATCGCCGCCGTGTAATGCGCGGATGAGGAGTCTAAATTTAAAGCTCTCAGCTCGCTTGCTAATTTATCGCGATTGCTCGCGTCCGTTGCATCTGAGCCGCTAAAGCGCGCCGAAAATATCCCCGGAGCCCCGCCCAGCGCATCCACGCAGATACCGCTATCGTCACTTAACACAAAAAATTCGCTCTGTAAATTTTTGCTCTTTAGCGCCTCATGCACTGCGCGAACTTTGATAAGCGCGTTTTGTTTGAAGCTTGTGCCGCACTCATCGATCTCAAAAGGATCCAGCACCTCGCCGAGCGCGTAAATTTCATATTCTGCAAAGAATTCTTTTATCTCTTTTACTTTATCCGCGTTGCTCGTCGCAAGTAAAATTTTCATCCGCCCTCCTTAAATTTAATGCGCCATTTTACCCAAAATCAAAGAATTCATTACGATTTTTGGCTATAATCGCCAGAAATTTTATACTTTTAAGGCTCACAACAATGCTAAAAAGCGTCCTACCACTTAGTTTTATAATCGCTACCAGATTTTTCGGGCTGTTTATACTGCTGCCGGTGCTCAGCCTCTACGCCCTTAGCCTGCGCGGCGCCAACGAAGATCTCATCGGTCTGCTCTTTGGAATTTACGCCATTACGCAGATGATTCTGCAAACCCCGTTTGGAGTGCTAAGCGATAAGATCGGGCGCAAAAACACCCTTGCGATCGGGCTTTGCGTATTCATCATAGGTTCCTCGGTCTGTGCATTTAGCGAGGAGATCCACGCGATGATCTTTGGGCGATTTTTACAGGGCTGCGGCGCGGTCGGTGCGGTCGCAACGGCGCTGATAAGCGACTTTACGACCGAGGAGGAGCGCGGCAAGGCGATGGCGATCATGGGCGCGATGATAGGCGTGAGCTTCGGCGCGGCGATGATTTTAAGTCCCTATCTTAGCGCAAAATACGGCCTTGCGAGCCTCTTTCACCTAAGCTCGGCGCTTACGTTTTTATGTCTGTTGCTTTTATTCTTAGTCATTCCTAAAGAGCCGCAGATCCGCTCTTTCAAACAAAAAATACCGCTTCCTCTGCTGCTAAAAGATAAAAATTTGATGCTGATGAATTTAACGAATTTTTTCCAAAAGGCCTTCATGACGACGGCGTTTTTACTCATTCCTATTTTGCTCGTGCAGAAGCTGGGCCTTAGCAAAAATGACCTCATCAAGGTTTACGCGCTCGCGGCGGTTTTCGGCTTTGCCTCGATGGGCGCAAGCGGCGCGCTCGGCGAAAAAAAGGCGCTTGCGAAGCAGCTTTTGCTCCTTGGAATCTGCTTTTTCGTGCTTTCCTATCTGATCTTTGCGCTCGCGCATTCCGCGGGCATATTTATCGTGGGCGTGATGATATTTTTCGTCGGGTTTAACGTACACGAACCCATCATGCAAAGCCTCGCGTCGAAATTTGCCAAAGCTGGCCAAAAGGGCGCCGCACTCGGGATTTTTAATTCGTTCGGATTTTTCGGTAGCTTCGTCGGCGGACTTTGCGGCGGCATACTTTTCGGTAAAATCGGTATTTTTGCCCTAGGCATCGCGGTTGCGGCGCTTGGTTGCATTTGGTTCATTTTGCTTTTAAGCCTTACCGATCCTAAAATTTTTAAAAATTTATACTTTCAAAAGGGCACGGACGGCGATTTTGCCGCGCTTAAAGATCAAAACGGTGTAATTGAAATTTACGAAACCGATAAAAACTTAGTCGTTAAATTCAACTCAAATTTAATAAACGAAGAGCAGATATACAGAACTTTAAAGGGTCAAAATGGAATTTGAAAAATTTGAAAGCGCGATGGAGCGCTTCGCAAAGACGGTGCAAAAGTCTTCGCGCATCGAAAAAGTCGCGATCACGCAGGCGCTGGGACGTATTTTAGCAAGCGACGTCGCAGCGCCTTTTAGCACTCCGCGCCGTCCGACCGCCGCGATGGACGGCTATGCGCTAAAGGGCGCGGATCTAAGCGAAGGGGCTAAATTTAAGATCGTCGGCACTACGCCTGCAGGCAAGATGCCTGGCGCCACGGCAAAGGCGGGCGAGTGCGTCAAAACCTTCACCGGCGGGCTAATGTGCGAGGGTAGCGACACGCTTCTGCCTATCGAAAACGTGCAGGTACAAGACAGCGAGATCGTCGTCAAAAAGCCTGTTTCTGCGGGTTTTGCCGTGCGCGCGGCGGGCGAGAGCTACCGCGAGGGCGAACTTCTGCTTAGAAGCGGCACGAAGCTCGGATTTTCGCAAATCGCGCTGCTAGCAGAGCTGAGTCTTTTTCACATAAGCGTATTCGTCCGCCCCAAAGTAGCGATCCTTGCCACCGGCAGCGAGATTAAGGATCTGGGCGAGAGGCTCGAAAACGACGCTCAAATTTACAGCTCCAACCACATCGCGCTTGCAAATTTAGTGACGCAGCTAGGCTGCGAAGCGATGATAATGCCAATCGCGCGCGACGACGAAAAAGAGCTAGAAGGCGCGATCTTATCGGCTTTGCAGAGCGCAGACATACTTCTAACCAGCGGCGGAGTGAGCGTCGGAGACTACGACTTCGTGCAAAGCACGCTACAATCAAAATTTGAGCTAATCGTGAAAGGCGCGGCGATCAAACCGGGCCGCCACGTGCGCGTAGCCAAAACCGGCGAAAAATATATCTTCGCATTCCCGGGCTTCCCCCTCTCGGCACTCATTACGTGCATTTTGTTCCTGCGCGTATTTTTGCAAAGATCCTTCGGCGTGCGCGAAAACACGGAATTTAGCGCGATCTTGGATCACGACTACGTAAAAAAGACGCCGTTTTTGGAGTTTATGCCCGCCGTCTTGCAAAACAGAGAGGGGCGGCTTTTTGTTAGCCTGCAAAGCAAAAAGCAAGGCTCCAGCGCGATTCTGAACAATTTAGACGAGGGTAGCGTCCTGCTCGTCGCACCGCTCGAGGTCAAAGAGCTCAAAAAAGGCGAGCTCGTGCGCGTAATCTCGGTACCTAAAATTTAGGGCGCAAGGTTTCGGGGGCGGTTGCGGCGGTAGATAGAATTTTAACTGCCGCAAAGGTTAAAATTTTGCCGCTGCGAAGCGCTAAATTTAGTCGCAAAAACTCTGATTTGGGATTTGCAAAAGCTGAAATTTAGACCCAAATCGCTCGCCGTGGCAGGTTCAGTAGAATTTTTACCGCGCACCGTATCAGAGCAAACAGGCGCGCCGAAATCTTTGTTGCCGCGCAATTTAAGCTTCAAGCTACTTCGCGGGCGAAATTGCGAAATTTACGAGAGATAAAGCGAAAATGAAAGATAAATTTTATAGCGCTCCGGCAAGCGTTTTTGATGAATACAAAGCAAGCGCAAAATGAGCCAAACCCACCCTTTTAAGCCGATTTTCGATGAGAATTCTAAAATTTTAATTCTCGGCTCCTTTCCGTCCGTAGTTTCTCGCAAACTGGGCTTTTACTACGCAAATCCGCAAAATCGCTTTTGGCGGTTGCTGTCCGGGATTTTAAATGCTTCGATGCCTGTGAGCACGGATGAAAAGATAAATTTCCTGCTCGCTCATCGCATTGCTATCTACGACGCTGCGATATCCTGCGAGATAAAGGGCTCGAGCGATGCTAAAATGACCTCCGTCGAGCCTGCAAATTTAGAGCCGATCTTTAGCGGCGCACGCATCGTGCAGGTGTTCGCCAATGGCGGCAAGGCGTATGAAATCTGCGAAAAATATCTAAAAAATCAAATTTTAAACGCAACGTGCAGAGAGCCGATCAAACTACCCTCTACAAGCCCAGCGAATGCAAATTTTAGTTTTGAAAGGCTCGTGCGCGAGTGGACGATCGTCGTGAATGTGTTAAAGCGCGCCGAAATTTAGCGCTCGGGCTCGGCTCCATTAAACAGCGAGAGAGGCTGACAGGCACGGCTTGCGCTCCGCCCGCATCATAAACCAAATCCACAGCCCAAACTCCGCGAAGATTTATCTAAAATTTAGCTTCAAATTTTAAAATTCTTCAAATTTAACCGAGCCACAAGGAAGCAAAATATGAAAACCCGCAAACCCGCGCAAAATTCGCTCAATTTGGGCTTAAATTTAATGCGAAATTTTAGCTTTCCAAGCGCATTAAAGTTCCTGCTTCTGCTTCCGCTTTTGGCGCTGGGCGCGCAAGCTCTGGAGCCAAAAATCGTAATGCAGCCCGAGCCGGTCCTAAAAAACGGCCTGTATTTCGTAGCGGACAAGCCCTATAGCGGGACGCTCAAGGTGCTGCACTACAGCGTAGAAGACCTTTACGACGTAAATTTTATGGGCGTCGTCTACCCCAGAGCAAAGCCGTTACCGCCCACACTAATTCGCGAGATCGACGTAAAGGACGGCACCGCGGTGCGCGAGCGCGATTACTTTGACGGCAGAGATAAGCCTTCAAACGAATATCCGCTAAAAAACGGCCTGTACGACGGCGTCGCGAAGAGCTACTACGCGGACGGCGGCGAGCTGAGATCGCAGAGCGAATACAAAGCCGGCAAGCGCGAGGGTTTTTACAAGCTGTATTATCAGGGAAGCGGCAAGATAAAGCAGCGGGGCGCGTATAAAGCGGACAGGCGCGAGGGCGTTTTCACCGACTACTACGAAAGCGGCGAAGTAAGCGCGCGCCACCCGTATAAGGGCGGGCTGCGAAACGGCAAGGACGTAGATTATTATAAAAGCGGCAAAGTGCGCGGCGTGCGAACATACAAAGCGGGTAAGCGCCAAGGCGCGGAAAAATGGTACTACGAAAGCGGCGCGCTAAAGCAGACGGGCGCATACAAGGACGACCGCAAACAGGGCGTTTGGAAGTATTTTTACGAGGACGGCAAAACGCGCGTAGTCGAAAATTTCAAAGACGGCGAGCGCGACGGCGCCGTGCGCGAATACTACGCAAGCGGCGCACTGCAGGGCGAATACGAGTTTGAGCGCGGCAGGCAAATGGGCACGAGTAAGCAATACTACGCAAGCGGTGCGCTTGCGGCGAAGGTAATGTTCAGAGATGGGCGCAACCACGGGCTATACGAAACATATCACGAAAACGGTGCGCTCAAGGCTAGAGTTACGTTCAAGGATGGTCTGGAGACGGGCACGGCGAAGCACTACTATGCAGACGGCAAGCTCGAAGCCGAGGGCGAGTTTGAGCGCGGCAGGCTCGTGCGCGCTAAAAAATACGACGAAAGCGGCAAACTAATCAGCGACAAATCCGATAAAAACGGGCTGGCAAGGGAGTAAAGCGGGCTAAATTTTAAAATTTTAAGCGGATTTGGAATTTTGGATAGGTTTAAATTTTTAAGCAACTTTGGCTTTATATTTTGCGCTTCGGACAGATGCGGCTTTGAATTTTGATTGAGCACGACTTTGGACGAGTGTAACTTTATACGGTGCGCGAATACGGCTTGACTCTTTAAACAAGCGGGGCTTCGTGCAGCGCAGCCAGCTGCACGATTTTAGTCGATGCGGAAAATTCTGCGCTGTATTTTGGCGCACATAGCGCGCAGGTATCGCTTCGACGCGGCATAGATTGTTTCGATACAGTTTGTTTTTCCCGCGTAACGAGCCAGCTTTAACGGGCGCAAATTTTTAAAATTTAAAGCGAAATTTCAAGCCGAAACGACGCTAAAAATTTCAACTGCCAAAAAGTAAAATTTGACGATCAAATTTTGTTAAATTTAGACCGCGGTTCGCAAGCCATGCTATTCAGGCTTAAATTTCAAATCTACTGCAACCTTGCCTTTAGCGCGGCAGAATTTTAGTTGGCTTATATTTTAAAATTTGCCGACCGCTTTACTAAACAAAATTTTACGAATAGGGCATGGGTGAACAAAGCAGGGAGGCAGAGAGCGCCTCCCTATATAATTACGGAAGCAAAGAATGCGCTGCTTATTTCGGTATGAAAATTTCATGGGCTTATTTGCAACTTTAAAATTTTGCAAGATGCTCGCTCGTAGCGTTAAATTTCAATACGCGAGCGGTGGAAATTTTAAGAAAGCAGAGCTAGATAAAGCGAAATTTCGCATAAGGTCTGTGCAACGCGGTATTTGCGCATAAGATATAAGCGCTGAAAAGGAGAAGCACTCGGAATTTGGCGCGTAACGAGCGGTGAATTATAGTCAAACAAACTTCAAATTAAAAATCTTAAATTTTAATCCGTGGACGCCAAATGGGTTCAAAATCAAATTTACGTAAATTTAGAGCGCGGCAAGCCGGGAGCGCTCTCAGAGCACTACAGGCCGTATAGCGCAGTATTCGTGCGGCAAAATACAGGCATTGAAAGACGTAGCCATTTGAAATTTAGCGCGCGACGGTCATAGCGAGCTAGAATATCGCGCGCTAAAGGCTGCATAGCAAAAGTCCAAATTTACCCGCAGCAGCCGCAATCGCAGCGAGAGGAGGCGACGGGATGAAGCTCGCTGATGTAGAGCTTTACGGAGTCAAGTCCCTGCTTTTTCGCCTGGAAGTAGGCGTCGCTTGCGAAGCCGAAATCCGCAAAGCGCAGGAAATTCTCCACGTAGGGCTTGCGTGCATTTTGATGATCGGCGTAGTATGCGTGCTCCCAAAGATCGCAGGCAAGCAGTGGAATTTTGCCGTGAGCGATCGGCGTGTCCGCATTTTGCGTCGTGATAATTTCTAAATTCGCGCCACGCTCGTCGCACGCAAGCCAGCACCAGCCGCTGCCGAAAAGCCCCATCGCGCGCTTTAAAAACTCGCTTTTAAAATTTTCCATCCCGCCGAAAGCCTGCGCCAAAGCATCCGCGAGCTCGCCACTAGGCTCGCTTGGCTGCGCGATGCAGTCGAAGTAAAAATCGTGGTTGTAAATTTCAGAGGCGTTGTTAAAAATACGGCTAAAACCTAGGCAAATTTTATAAAGCTTTGAAATTTGCGAAAACTCGCACTCCTCGCCGCGCGTATCCTTGAACGACTGCGTGATGATCATAAAAAGATCCGCGTTTTGTATCGGCGTGTCCGCAATATCTCGATTTAAGGCAGAGACGTAGTCCTCGTAAAGCCCGCCGTGGTGAAATTTCAAACTCTGCAAGCTCGCGATTTTATTCGCGCGCGGATCAAAAGGCAGCGCCCTGGATCTAAACACTAATAATCCTCGCTGTCCAAATCACTATAATCGTTAAAACCGTCGTCGTCTTCGTAGCTGTAATCATCCTCGTCGTAGTTGTAGTTGTAACTCTCGTCGCCTCCGATTAAATCATCGTCCTCATATTCGTCCTCATCGAACTCTTCGTCTTCGAAGTCATCGAAATCAGCCATTTTGTTCTCCTTTGTCGTTGGAATTTACTTTTGATTTTACGCATTCGCTTGCTATTTCCGGGATATTTTCGATATAAACGCTCTGCGATGGGAAGGCAAACGATAGTCCGTTTTGCTCCACAATCTCCATTATTTTAAATAAAACATCCTCTTTCGTTTGGATGAAATTTGCCCATATTACGGTTTTTGTGAAACAGTAAACTAAAATATTAATAGACGAATCGCCAAAGCTATCTAGCGCCACGAACATAGTGCTTTTATAGCCCGCTAAATCGTCGATAGAGACCATATTTTGTCTATAGCGCATACGAAAATCTTTGGAATTTAATGCCGTATCTGCAGATTGAGCGATGCCCGGGTGAGATTTTAGCATCTCTTTGATGTCGTTTACGCACTTTCGCAGTTGATCCGTGCTCGCGCCGTATTCGACGCCTACGGTAAGCTTTAAATTCCGCCCTACCTTCCTACGGCTCCAGTTTTTGATATTTTGCGCCATTATGTTGGAATTCGGCACAAAAACAAGAGCGTTATCAAAGGTTCTGATCGTCGTCTTTCTAAAGCCCGTTTCTACGACGTTTCCTTCTATGTCGCCTAATACGACCCAATCACCTTGCGAGAACGAGTTATCGAATAATAACATCACGGATGAGAAGAAATTCGCGATGATGTCCTTGGTCGCAAACGCGATCGCAAGTCCGCCGATTCCAAGAGATGCCATAAGCGCCGAGATGTCAAAGCCTAGACGCTTTAGCACTAAAAGTGCGGCGATGATGATTACGATGACGTATAGAATTTTAACGACTAGATTTATGATATCTTTTCTGACGCCTTTTTTTGTGATGTTTCCAAGCACGACAATACCGTAACCATCGATGATTTCGATGATGAGCCATGCCCAAAGCACCACGTAAACGATCGAGAATAAATTTGCAAATTTTATCGGCACAGGCGCTGGATAATAAAAGATACTAAGACAGATATCGACCGAATAAGCGATCAGCAAAATACCCATCGGGCGCTTTATGATGCCCACTACTTGCGTTTTTAGAGTTTCGCTATCCAGCGAAAAGCTTTTATTAAAGAATTTAAATACGAAATAGATGATGTTGGCAAGTAGCCTGCGAAGCGAGTAGAAAAATAGCGTAATCAGCGTGATTAGAATGAGCTTGCCGAAATTTACGTGGCTGAGCTTAAACGGAATTTTATCGTTGATATAATCGATCACCGACTTAAAATTTAAGCTCGTAAAAACCACGCTGCTTGCGAGTAGATCGCTATTTCGCGATAGATACGTAAGCACCTCGTCGTAGGTCTGCTTGTCGTTTTTCAAATCGTTGATTTTAGACTCTAAGGCGTCTATCTGCTCTTGACTGCTTAGATTATTTTTCAAATCATTAAGTTTGCTAAAATCCCTAGTTTGGATATTTAGTAGCGTGCTACTTAGCTCGCTTTCAAGCGCGCTTCTGCTTGCGCCGTTTACAAACATATCCTCAATTTTCATAAGTGAGGTATAAAAGATCTCTGCCATCTCCATCTTTTCTAAATCCGCGCTTGCATTTACGTATTCGGGAGAGCTCTGCTTTTTGGCGTATTTTTTTAGCGTAGTTTGGATGTTCTTTTTATTTTGCGCATACGACATTATGCTTTCGATATCCATATCCTGCTGCGTAATCGCAAAAGGTAGGCGATCAAAGAGCTTAGCTTTATTGCGATCGATGGCGTCCAGTTCGTTTTTGCTCGCGTTGGCGTCGCCGCCGTTAAGCAGGGAGCTGCGCTGCAAATTTAGCTTTTTAATCTCTTTGATTACAGAGATAAGCGTCTCGCCGTTAGGAGCTTTTTTCTGCGAAGTCTCCGTTTTAGCGACCTTTTCTGCGATCATATTTATTACTTCAGTTTTATTACCATCCTCTGCACCGAGAGATTTGGATAGAATTTTAGCGACTTCTTTTTTGATCTCGGTTTTGTTGTTTTCTAAAGTAAGATTTGCCTCTGGAGTAGAAGAATTCGTCTCTACAAAGCTTCCCTCGCCGGTCGTGTTGAGGTCTGCAAACGCTAAAGCGGCGCTAAAAAGACTAATCGTTAAAAAGCTGATTATAGATTTTTTCATAATCCATTCCCTTATTTAATAGCGTAAAATGTGCGCCTTCGTCGTCGTAGTTGAATAGCTCGCCCGTTTCGATGACGTAGTGCCAGCCGTAAATTTTAATCTCGCCGTTTTTGTAGGCGTCTTTGATGCCAGGAAAGCTAAGTAAATTTTGCATGGAATTTATAATATTTAATCTCTCGGTGATCCACTCGCGCTTGTCGGCGCCGAGATCTTTTAGCTTTTCGACCTCGTCTTTTACGGGCTGCATTAAATTTAGCCAGCGCCTTACGTTTGGAATTTTTTCGAGCTTTTTTGCGTCATAAAACAGCGCCGCGCAGCCGCCGCAGTTGCTGTGCCCGCAAACGATAATATTTTTGATTTTTAGCGAATATAGCGCGTATTCAATCGCTGAGGTAGTCGCTAAAAATTCCTCGCTAATGCGGTATGGAGGAACGACGTTTGCAATATTTCGTACGACGAAAAGCTCTCCTGGAAGCGTCGAAGTAATTAGGCTTGGCACCACGCGCGAGTCGGAGCAGCCGATAAAAAGTGTGTGGGGCTTTTGATGATTTGCCAGACTTCCGAAAAGCTCGGCATGCTCGGCAAAATTTTCTTCCATAAATTTAATAGCTCCATTTATTAACTGGCTGGGCATACTTTCTCCTTAAAAAAGTCGGGAATTATATATTACTTTCATAAATAGATAGAATTCTGGGAATTTTTAATTATATATTTACCAAATTTTCGCTAAACTCCCCGCTCATAAATCAAAAGAAGGAGAAAGATATGAGTCTATACGACAGACGAAATTACGCGGACGGCTACGAGCTATCGGACGCATCACTGGAACAAGGACGAATCTCTCAGACTATTAAACAAACCTACGCGCTTCTAACCGCTTCGATGATAGCTGCGGCGGCAGGGGCTTTTGTGGCGATGAGCTTCGGCGTGAGCTTCGCTCTTCATCCGATTTTATATCTGGTAGTTTTAATGGGGCTGATCTTCGGTATGCAAGCAGCTGTAAATCGCGGCGCTAATACGATCGCGCTGGTTTTGCTTTTTGCATTTACTTTTATTACCGGTCTTACTCTAGGTAAATTGATCGCTATTTATATCGCAGCAGGCGCTGGAGACGTAGTAACGCATGCGTTTGTAGCTACGGCGATTACTTTCGGTGCTCTTACCGTTTATGCGATGAATACAAAGACAAATTTCGACTCTTGGGGCAAGCCGCTATTGGTATCGCTTGTGGCTATTATCGTGCTAAGCCTTTTGAACTACTTCTTTTTCAAAAGCACCGTGCTTGATATAGCGATTTCAGCTTTTTCGGCCTTAATCTTTTCGATGTATATCATCTACGATACTAAAAATATTATAAACGGCACCTACACTTCACCGATAATGGCTGCCGTAGATATGTATCTAAACATCTACAACCTCTTCCTTGCGCTACTAAGAATTTTCGGCGCAAGCAGAGACTAAATTCTATGCACCGCTTCGTGCGGTGCACTCTTAACTTAAAATTTATAAATCTTTTATTATAATCGCGAATTCAATTTTTTCAAAAGGTTTTATAGTGACTACGTTATTTTTGGTTTTACAAGTCGTCTTCGCCGTGATAATTACGATCTCCGTTTTGCTGCAAAAGAGCTCTTCTATTGGGCTTGGCGCATACAGCGGAAGCAACGAAAGCTTATTTGGTGCGAAGGGGCCTGCGGGGTTTTTAGCTAAATTTACCGCCGCGATGGGAATTCTATTTGTGATAAATACACTGGTGCTTGCGTATTTCTATCAGCAAGATGCTAAATCTTCCGTAGTCGATCGCGTAAAGATCGAAGCAAATGCTACTAAATCCGTACCAAACGCTGTCCCTGGCGTGCCGTCTATCCCTACTTCTGGCATAAAGCCTAATTTCGCTCCTGCAAGCACTGAGTCAAATTCTATAATTAGCGGCGAGACCAATGCGACGGATACGAAAATCGAAGCGCCCGCAGCTCCTGCTACCGATACCGCCGCAGCTAGCGCGCCTGCTCGGTCGCAAGCATCAAGTGATACCAATGCCAGCGCCGCTTCCGCAGATCAAAACACAACCAAATAAACTCTAAATTTTAAAATTTAAAAGCGCAAAATCCGCGCTTTTAAATGCTATTCTTATTTTTTTAACGCTATAATTCCGCAAATTTTATTTAAAGGATTTGAATGCTAGAAGCTATCTATAAAGAGCAAAGAGCAAACGGCGATCGAGCTATCGAGGCTTTGAAAAAGGACTTTACGACGCTACGCACCGGCAAAGTGAGCGTGGCGATCCTGGATCATATTTTCGTGGATTATTACGGCTCGCAAACTCCGCTAAATCAGGTCGCGACCGTCCTTTCGACCGATGCGGTAACGATTTCGATCACGCCGTGGGAGAAACCGATGCTAAAGGCGATCGAAAGCGCGATCGCAGCGGCAAATATCGGCGTCAATCCGAATAATGACGGCGAGAGCGTGAAGCTGTTTTTCCCGCCGATGACGGTCGAGCAACGCCAAGAAAACGCAAAAAAGGCCAAAGCGATGGGCGAGAAGGCCAAAATCGGCATTCGCAATGTCCGCAAAGATGCTAACGACGAAATCAAAAAGCTAGAAAAAGACAAAGCGATCTCCGAAGACGACGCCAAAAAGGGCTACGACGAGGTGCAAAAGATCACCGACTCATACTCCGCCAAGATCGACGACGCAGTCAAGGCCAAAGAAGCCGAGCTTTTGAAGGTTTGAGCTGTGGATATAGAAAAAATCTATCGCGACTGTGGCGCATATCTGCGAGGGCATTTTCTGCTTTCAAGCGGCAACCACTCGGAATTCTATCTGCAAAGTGCCAAAGTGCTTGAAGATCCGCAGCTCGCGGGGCAGCTCGCAGACGAGCTCGCCGCTATCATCGAAAAAGCGGGCGTGGAGTTTGATAGCGTCTGCTCGCCTGCGCTGGGCGGAATTTTAGCGGGCTACGAGCTAGCTCGCGCGGCAAAAAAACGCTTCATCTTTACTGAGCGCGTGGATCGCGTGATGAGCCTGCGCCGCGGCTTTGAAGTGCGCAAGGGCGAGAGATTTATCGTCTGCGAAGACATCGTCACGACGGGTGGCTCGGCTCTTGAGAGCGCTAGGCTCATCGAAAACCTCGGCGGAGAGGTCGTGGGCTTTGCCGCGCTTGCCAATCGCGGATTTTGCAAGGTCGCAAATTTAGCGGGCAGCGTCGCTAAGGCTGGTGCCAAGCTGCCTGCAGATAAGCCGTTTTTTGCGCTAGGCAATTTCGAGTTTGAAATTTACGAGCCCGCGACCTGCCCGCTTTGTGCTGCCGGAAGCAAGGCGATCAAGCCCGGCAGTCGCGGAAACTAGGCGCCGATTTGCTGCTAACAAACCGCAACGAGATTAAATTTTATCCTTCGGCTTTAGCGCGACGGAATTTTAAAATTTAATCCGAAACGGATCAAAATGGCAAAGCAAAAAGCTAAAATTTCACCGATTTTTCTGCGCATAAAGGCTTTCATCGTTGACCTTTTCATCATCGCGATGCCCCTATTCTACGGCGTTACCTATCTCGTCTTGGGCTCGAAAGAGGCTCTGTGGCACAACCAAGCCGCGATCGCGCTTATCTGGCTTGCTTACGGCGCTATTTGCGCAGCATTCTACACTCGCAGCGCCCAGACACCTGGCTACAAGCTCGCGGGGCTTTACCTCATCGACGTTCGCAGCGGACGCAAAGTAAGTTTTTTTAGGGCGCTAGCTCGCTTTGCTTGCTTCGTGCTTGCGGGCTTTAGCGTCATCGGGCTTTTGATCTGCTTCTTTCGCAAAGATCATCTAAACTTACACGACCTACTAAGCGGAGCCGCGCCCGTCGTGCGAAAGGACGCGCAGTGAGCGGTCAGATTTGCGGCATCGACGAGGCTGGGCGCGGCTGCCTTGCAGGGCCGCTTTGCGTCGCGGGCTGCGTGCTGCAGCGCGAGATCGCAGGCCTTGCCGATAGCAAAAAGCTAAGCGAAAAGCGCCGCGAGGAGCTCTACGCCCTGATCGTCAAAAACTCGCGCTACAAAATCGTCGAAATTTCAAGCGCACAGGTCGATGAGATCGGACTCAGCGCATGTCTAAAATTGGCGCTTGAGCAGATTCTCGCGTATTTTATGGGTTTTAGCGGACAGATCATCTACGACGGCAACGCAAACTTCGGCGTACGCGGACTTCAGACGCTCGTAAAAGCCGACGCGCAAATCGCCGAAGTAAGCGCGGCGAGCATCCTCGCCAAAGTCACGCGCGACCGCACGATGAATGAGCTTGCGCGGCGCTACCCGCAATACGGCTTCGCGCAAAACAAGGGCTATGGTTCGCGCGCGCACATCGCGGCGATCGAGCGGTACGGGCTCACGCCGTTTCACCGCGCAAGCTACAAGATCAAATCGCTGCAACCCTCGCTGTTTGATTAACGCGGCAGCAAGCCTGCTTTATCGGCGAGGCAAAACCGCCGATTTCGGTTGATGCTCCGTCGGAAAACGGCGCCGAAACTCATATTTGAAGGCAACGCACGCCGATTTTAGCCGATACGACAATCGCTAGTTTTGGCGAGCGGAATCCGCTTTTTGCCTAGCTAACAAGAATTTTAATAGCCCACAGCTCGCACTCGCGGCTATGGTCTACTCTTGCGCTGCTTGCGGGATTTTAATCGCGCTTTCGCATCTCGTAAGAGTTCGTACAAGGTCGGAATTTTATCTAAAACTGCGAGCTCGGCTCGCTCGCTTATCCGCGCGCCGCAATAAAGCTAAAATTTAAATTTAGCCTTGACGACGAGAAGGCATTGCGTTTTAAATTTAAAACCGCGGGTAAAATTTTGAATGAAATTTTGATATAAAAACTCGGCTAAATTTTAAAATTTCATCAAATTTAGCCGAGAGAAAAAAGTGTTTTTATCTTTCGTAGAAGCCCGCGAGAAGATCTTGTGATTTCATTTTATTATTAGCATCCTCTTTTCCGTCTGCGGTAAGTGCGGTAAATTTAAATTTATCCGATAGACTTGCACTCTTATCATTATTTACGATGAAATTTAGCTCGATAGTAGCCTGCGACGGCGAACCCTCCCCCGCCTTAAGTCCGATACTTGCGTCATATTGCTCTACTGTTAGCTGCGAGAAATAGATGGCTTCTTTAAGGTTTTCTATAATATAATCAACGCTATCTTCTTTTTGCAATTCCTCTTTTAACTTATTATCGCAATCAACTATCTTGTATATATCTTTGAATTTTATTTTGCCTTTAGTTTTAAGTACTTCTTGAAAGGTTGCCTCGCTAAACTTGCAATATTCTTTTGCTAGCTTAAACAGACCTTGTGCATCATAAGTCTTACCTTTGTAAAAGGTTTTAACGCTGTCTAAACATGTGTCTATCATTGTTTTTTGAGATGATTTAAACTCATCTGCTTTGATTTCCTTATTTCTTGCGTTTATAAGTTCCATATCCAAGTTGCAGACCATCTTGACCGTCTTTAATCCGCCGTTTTCCTCTTTGCTCCACGCGATACTTT
>NZ_CALKZP010000010.1 GCF_938002845.1 uncultured Campylobacter sp. | reverse complement strand
CGGCTTCGGCGCCGCGTATAACGCGAGCCTGATAAATCATCTCTAAATTTACGCCCGCCGCTCTGTTGCATGAACAGGCTAAATTTAAGCATACGAATGTAAAATTTGACGAGTAAATTTAAAAGGAAAAAGTTGCAAGATAAAATTTTAAGCGAACTAAAAACAAGCGAGTGCGATTATGGAGACGCCGCGGCAAAACTTGTGATTTTAGCAATTCCAATTTACATTGTTGCAGGTTCAAATAGTGGCTTTGAAGGCATTATGGCAGCCATTTTATTTTATGCATTCGTGAGGGCTGTAATTAGCATAATTTCATGCCATTTATCGCCTAAAGCCTTAGCGCTCGCAATCTTTGCCCTCTTTCTAGTTATCGAAATCGCACAATATTTTAAAGTGCTTGAAATTTTAGGCGTCCAAAATTCTATATTGCGGATAATTTTTGGTGGAACGTTTGATTGGACGGACATTGCCTGCTACGCGATAGGCTGCGCTTTAGCTTACGCATCTGAAAGTATCATTTATGATAAGGCGCGACTATGGAGGCGTAAAAGGTTGCCTAAAAATTTTAATGAAATTTTGCAAAGCGGCGATGAAGAAAAGATCAAAGCGGTATTTCAAGCCCTCGATATAAATGCGACTGACAAAGACGGCAACACGATACTTCATATGCTACATGCGGACAAAGATATCAAGAAAAAAGACCCAAACTCACCCTATGTGTATATGGGCGCGAATTTAATCGAATGGATCATCATGCAAGGCGGCGACATAAACGCTAAAAATAAAAAGGGCGAGACGCCCCTTAGAAATTTTATGTGGTATGTATATAAAAATTTACAACCGTATCAAAAGTTAATAATCGTAGGCAATCAAGGTTATGCTTCTTCGGTATATGTAGAACAAGTAAATGAAGTCGTTAATATCGATTTTGGAATAATGTATAACTATATATACAATCTTCTACCTAAAAAATCGCAAATTTATATTTGGCGCCGCTTCGGCAAAAGGTTGGAATATCTATATGTGCCCGAGTATCCAACGGATATGGAAAAACACGATCCGCAAGAATACAGTCAATTTACCTATGATTTTTGGATGAAATTCTTAAGACAAAAAGATAGCGTGCAGTATAAAATGATACATGCGGCTACTAATTTATATTGGCATTGGGACTATAACGGGGAATACGGAAGTTGGATTTTATGGGATGACGATTATACCGATGAAGCTGCCGTCGAAATCAAAAAATATTTTAAGCTAGGCAATAGGCTAGATGAGCTAAATGACGGCGTGCTTGATAAGATGTTTTATGATCTAAGAAAGAGCTGGCGTGCCGAAGATGTAGGTAAGCTTAGATATCTGTTCGTGCTTTGGTTGCTTAAAAATCCCGAGCCGTTTTTAGAGGACGAAATTTAAAAGGAGAAGCGATGGATAAAGAAAAAGCCGTGCAAAAGATGACCGAGATCATGGCGAAATTCGTCGGCTACACGGGCAAAGTACTACCCGACGACGTGACGGCGAAGCTGCTGGAGCTTAGCGAGCGCGAAACGCAGCCGCTGGCAAAGGAGATCTACAAAACGATGTTTGAAAACCAGCGCCTAGCTAAGCAGCTAGACCGTCCGTCCTGTCAGGATACGGGCGTGATCCAGTTTTTCGTGCGCTGCGGCGCGAATTTCCCGCTCATCGGCGAGCTTGAGGAGCTGCTGCGCGAGGCCGTACTGCGAGCGACGCGCGAGGCTCCGCTGCGCCACAACAGCGTCGAGACGTTTGACGAGTACAACACCGGTAAAAACGTCGGCAAGGGCACGCCGAGCGTATTTTGGGATATCGTGCCGGATAGCGGCGAGTGCGAGATCCACACCTATATGGCGGGCGGCGGCTGTAGTCTGCCCGGCAAGGCAACCGTGCTGATGCCGGGCATGGGCTACGAGGGGGTCGTGAAATTCGTCATGGATATCATGACCAGCTACGGCATAAACGCCTGTCCACCGCTGCTAGTGGGCGTGGGCGTGGGCACCTCGATCGACGTGGCGTCGCTGCTATCTAAAAAAGCACTGATGAGACCTCTTGGCTCGCGCAATCCAAACGACCGTGCCGCGCTAACCGAAAAGCTGCTCGAAGATGGTATCAATAAAATCGGCCTGGGCCCGCAAGGCATGAGCGGCGCAAGCTCGGTCATGGGCGTGCATATCGAGAACTGTGCCCGCCACCCAAGCGTCATCGCCGTTGCAGTAAACGTGGGCTGCTGGTCGCACCGCAAAGGCCATATCGTCTGGGACGCGGAGCTAAATTTTGCCGTAAAATCGCACAAGGAGTTCGCGCTATGAGTAAGAAAATTTTAACCACGCCGATCGGCGCCGAGGATCTAGCAGATATCAAGATCGGCGACGTGATCTATCTAACCGGGCACATCGTCACCTGCCGCGACGTACCGCACAGACGCGTCGTGCAGGAGGGTCGCGAGCTGCCGCTAGATATCAGAGGCGGCGCGATCTTGCACGCGGGACCGATCATCAGAAAAACGGGCGAAAAAAGCTTTGAGATGGTCTCGGTTGGGCCAACTACGAGTATGAGGATGGAGAAATTTGAGCGCGAATTTATCGCCAAAACGGGCGTGCGCCTGATCGTGGGCAAAGGCGGCATGGGCGAGGGCACGATGAGCGGCTGCAAGGAGTTTGGCGCGATACACTGCGTATTTCCCGCGGGCTGCGCGGTGGTCGCCGCGACGAAGGTCGAGGAGATCGAAAGTGCGGACTGGACGGAGCTTGGGATGCCCGAGACGCTGTGGAAGTGCCGCGTGAAGGAGTTTGGCCCGCTAATCGTCTCCATAGACGCGCACGGAAATAATCTTTTCGAGCAGAATAAGATCAAATTTAACGAGAAAAAGGACGCGGCGCTAGCTGAAATTTTACCACAGGTCGGGTTTATAAAGTAAAATTAAACAATCAGATTTTTAAAATATTTGAATTTAATAATAGACTAAAGCTCAACCGTCGGCTAGATTTAGCCGACGGCTTATGCAAATTAAAATATCGAAAACATAAATGACAAAACGAATAATACTAATAGTCCGAATAGCATATTTGGACGTTGAAATTTATTCGCCGCTTTTAATTCCGATCCCGGGATTACCGGAATTACGGTTGCCAGTGCTGCGACCGGACCTCCCGTGAGATAGTATTGCATCATAGCGCTACCGCCGGCAGCCATAACGGCTAATGATAATGGTGTCGCCGTGCCTAGCGAAAGAGCGGCTTGCAAAAATGGTATGGTTATGGCTACTGATGCAGCATTACTTTGAGTTACAAAACCTGCTAACGCCGATACTATTAGCATACTTTGTATAGGCGCATGAGTTAGCATCGGGGTAAAAATTTGACCGATAAGATCGGCTAATCCAATTTGCTTTATAACGCCGCTCATAAATAAAAAACCTATCGTAGCTACAAGTGGAGTAGCTATCTTGCCGACGCCTTCAAGCATATTTTTTTCGCCTTCTTGAAAATTTAAGACGGAAAGCAAAATTGTGATAATCGCACTTGCAATACCTACTACAAAGACTGGAAATCCTGCAATAAAGCCGATGAAAAGCACAATAAAAGGCAAAAACGCTTTCCAAACCGGAGCTTCGTCAGCCTTTGCCTCAAATTCTTTTGAAATGCGCTCGATATCCTCTTTGCTAAGCGTTGTGCCGCTTCGCATTCTTTTTAATCTAAAAAAGGCACAAGCAAAAACACAAAGTCCGACAAACGTACCTATAACGTTAATTAGTCCGAATCCGATATTTGACACCGCTACGACGGCTACTTGCGTAGGATGAGTAAAACCGCTTGCGTAAAACCGGTAAGCATACCTATTACCGCAGCCGCTATACCGCCGGCAGTCGCTACACCTACGCCGCCGCCCAGCCTATTTCCTAGTCTTACAATACTTCGAATAATTACGTCCATGAAGCCACTTGCTTGCATAACGCCGATAAACATTAAAATTCCTGTCATATCGGCAATAACCGGATTTAAACCTCCGATAATAAGAGAGGCCAAAGATACGACATTTTTTGGCCCTGTTACCGGAAATCCTGCTACTAGCGCGCTAATTGCCGAACCGACTATAGCCGTAGTATATAACGGCGTCTTACCGCTTATCATTAAGATAAGCGTAAAAATCATGACGCATTGAGCTGCGACTAACATTGTTAACTCCTTTTTAAAAATTTCGTTGAGCATTATAACATTTTTTTAAAAAATTATATATAATATTTAGTATTTTGTATTGAAAAATTTTAAAATATGGTATAATTTCCCAAACTAAAAAAGCGAAGGAGCAAAAAATGTCAAAGCCAAAAATTGCAGTCGGCGCATTGGGCGGTACGATTTGTATGAGCGCGAACGGTGGACAAGGCGGAGTTAAACCTAGCTTTAGTGCAGAACAGTTAGTAGGCGCAGTACCTGCTTTAAGGGAGATGGTGCAAATAGAGGCTAAAACCTTGCTGGCTCTTCCTAGCGGTAGTTTAAAGGTACAAGATCTCGTAGAAGTTTATAAATGGGCGAAAGAGCAGATAGCTAAAGGGGCAGCAGGCGTAGTCATTACGCAAGGAACCGATACGCTAGAAGAAAGCGCATTCTTTTTAAATTTAGTTTGGGATGAGCATGCTCCGTTGGTTATTACCGGCGCTATGCGAAATGCCGATTCTATTAGCTCGGATGGTGCCGGCAATATATATGCTAGCGTGTTAACCGCTATTAGTCCGCAAAGTAGAGATCGGGGTGTGCTGGTAGTACTAAACGATACGATTCATAGTGCACTATGGGTTCATAAGAGCAATACCTTTTCTCTGCAAACTTTTATATCGATAAATGCCGGTATTCAGGGGCTTGTGATAGAGAATGGAGTAAAATTTATAACTCCTGCCGTATCGCGTCAAATTTATCCTTTGCCTGACGTCAAATTTCCTAAAGTAGAGATTATACAAAGCTATTTGGGTTGTGACGGCGAGATGATTGAGCTCGCCTTACGTGCTAATTTTAGTGGTATCGTAATTAGTGGCGTAGGTGCCGGACACGTATCATATGATATGGTGGATAAACTAAGAGGTGCTCAAATTCCGGTCGTCGTCGCTTCTCGCACCGGTAGTGGGATCTGTGCTACTAAGACATACGGTTATAAAGGCTCAGAGATGGATTTACAAAGTATTGGTTGTATAATGTCTGGCTGGTTATCGCCGATTAAATCAAGGCTTTTACTGATGCTTTTGCTGGCAAATAATATGAATTTGGAACAGATAAAAAAAGAATTTGGAAATTTCTAAGGCGCCGATCTGGATTGTTTTTATATTATTTTTGTATAATACTCCTAAAAAACGGAGAATAAATGATACATCTCAATTCGGATCGTCCTATCACCACAACAGAATTTATAGTCCATAGTCTTAGTCAAGATATTTTAAACGGAAATATAAAATCCGGCTCCAAGCTAAAACAAAATGAAATTTCAAAGAGATTTAACGTTAGTGCTACGCCGGTAAGGGAAGCGCTAAAAATTCTGACGGCAAAAGGCTTAATCAGTTTCGATCCATTTAAAGGCGCAATTGTAAAGGGGCTTTGCTACAAGGAAGCAAAAGAAATTTATGAACTCAGAATTTTATTGGAAAGCAAACTTATAACGGATGCGTTTGAAAAATATGATACTGAGTATCTACAAAAAGCAATTAATATCCAAGAGCAGATCGAAACTTGCACAGATTTAAACGAATGGGCTTTGTTAAATGCCAATTTTCATCGATGCTTTTGGCAGAGCGAAAGCGGCAGCAGGACGTTTAATATCGTCGAAACCCTTATAATGGCGGCAATCCCATATGTTTCACTGTCTTTGTTTTATAAAAAAACTCATATAAAATCCTCAAATGAGGAGCACAAGGCGATAATAGAAGCGTATCAGAAAAAAGACTTAAAAAAATTAGTTCATCTCAACACAGCACATACTAATAAGACGAAAAATATTTTAGAAGATGCGATAAAAAATAGCCTTTAAGTATTTTTTTACAAAGTGTAGCATTCGCGTCGCAACAAACTTGTTAAATTCTTATCGAGATTAAATTTATGCCCATTTTTACATCAACTAAAACATTTCCCGATCAAATAGCTTCTAAAATTGCTTTTTAAAATCACATAAATTATATCAAGGGGGAATTGATAAAAAATCTTAAGGTTTTATCGATCGCAGCGATACTGACGCTAAATTTAAGCACTTCGGATATTGCGCTTGACGGCAAAGACGTGTCGTTGCAAGAAACGCATATTATAAACGGTGTAATTAGGCGCGAGATTAATTAAATTTTATCTGCAAATTTAGCTGGTCACGAGGGATAAATTTTAAAAATTTAGACCCATAAAGCTGCTATTTTCTAAAACGCAAGCTTTAAAAACGGCGCTTCTAGCCCGCCAAAGCTCTTTCGCAAATTTAGCCTACGCACTATTTTTCTGTGCGAATTTCACGTTTGCGTAGAGGTAGCTTGCAAACCCTAGCGCGCCCAGTATCGCGCCCGCCTCGCCTATGTGCCAAAGCCCGAATCTCGTTGCGACTTGATGTCCCAAAAGCGCTCCGCCGCCTATGCCTACGTTGTAGATCGCCGAGTAGATCGATATCGCGACGTCGGTAGCGTCGGGAGCTAGCGCCAGGACTTTGATCTGCAAGCAGAGTCCGAAGCCGAAAATCCCCACTCCCCAGACGAAAGCTGCAAGCAGTAGCGCTACGTCATTTGCGACAAAAGCTTTTAACGTCAGCACCGAGGCTAGAATAAAGAGGATCGAACAGATTAAAAAAGCGTTTGGAAAAGGGCGGTAGAGCTTCGAAAAAAGCATGCTAGCAAGAATGCCCGAAGCGCCGAATGCAAGCAGGACGTAGGTTACGAAGTGATCGCCTGCGGGATTAAATTTCGCCACGAAGGGCTCGACGTAGCTGTAGGTCGTAAAATGCGCGCCTACGATCAAAAACGTCAGCAGATACAAAGCAAGCAGCATAGGGCGCTTTGCAAGCATCGGCAAGCTAGCAAGAGAGCCCGCGCGCCTGCTTGGCAAAAACGGTAAAATTTTCCAAAGAAACAGCGCTTCCGCCGCCGCAAGCGCGCCGATTGCAAAAAACGTAATTCTCCAGCCGAAAAGCTCGCCGACCGCGCGCCCCAAAGGAAGCCCCAAAACCATCGCCAGCGAAGTGCCCAAAGCCAGCATGCCGATGGCCTGAGAGCCTTTATTTATCGGCGCTACGCGCACGACGAGCGATGAGGTGATCGACCAAAAGATCGCATGCGAAATCGCGATGCCAAGTCGCGCGATTACCAAAACGGCAAAATTCCACGCAATGGCGGCCAGGACGTGGCTTAGCGTAAACAGCACAAAAAGCCGCAAAAGTAGCCTCTTACGCTCGAGCTTTGAGGTTAGCAGCATCAACGGCAGCGAAAGGATACTCACCGCCCACGCGTAGATCGTGATGATTAGGCCCGTACTCGTAACATCCATCTTAAAATCCGCCGCGATGTCGCTTAGCAGGGCCACGGGGATAAATTCAGTCGTGTTAAAAATAAAGGCGGCAAACGCCAGCGCGATAACTCTCGTGTAAGCGATTTTATGGACGTTCATCGGTTCTCTCTCCGGCTTTTAAATTTAGACTTTAAATTTAGCACATTTAGCGGTTTTTAGCTTTTCGAGTTCTGCTTGAAATTTTAAAATTCCGCGCCATATATACGTGCCGCGCTAAATTCTAAACGGGGGATTATAGCTAAATTTATCCTCCGCGCAGCTTGCGGAAATAGAATTTACGCTCAAAACGCAAAGTCGCATGGGGTAAAATTCACGTAGCGATCGATCGATGAAAATTTAAAATGAAATTTGCATCGCGCTCGGTAGGTGGCAATAAAATTTCTTATATTTGGCAGAATGCGCTGAAATTTTATATGCTGCGATGTTATAAGCCATAAATAAAATTTCGCTACGTTGAGCTTGGATGCGTAGGGTGGTTGAGGCTTTGTAGTAGCTAAATTTTATTATCCAGTCTTGTTGCGATATGAGGTCTTTTTATCTTGTGGCAAGTGCATTTTTAAATTTCTTAATTTTCGCGCATTCCCGTCATTTGATATTTAGGTTAGAATTTCGAGTCAGACGGCTAAATTTGCATTTAATCTCTACTCACTGCTTACGATCCGCGCTTAAAGTATGCAAAAATTATTTTCAAGGCGGCGAAAGAGCTCGTCTCAAATCGTCCGCAATGCTCGTCTAAAACTGCCAGCAGATCGCGCTTGTAGCCCGCCTGCTGTGATAAAGCTTTAGAATTTTATTCGGTTTGCGAAGCATTTAAATTTTTAAGCAATAAATATGTAAAATTAGCGAAATTTGATAATTCCAAAGGACGAAAAATGGCAAAAGTTATGAAAACTATGGACGGAAACGAGGCGGCGGCTTACGTCTCATACGCCTTCACCGAGGTCGCGGGCATCTATCCGATCACGCCTAGCTCGCCTATGGCGGATTACATTGATATTTGGGCGTCGCAGGGCAAGAAAAACCTCTTCGGCATGCCCGTTAAAGTAGTCGAGATGCAAAGCGAGGGCGGCGCAGCGGGTACTGTGCACGGCTCACTTCAAGCGGGCGCGCTTACGACGACGTACACCGCATCGCAGGGGCTTTTGCTAAAAATTCCAAATATGTATAAGATCGCGGGTCAGATGCTTCCGGGCGTCATTCACGTCGCGGCGCGCGCGCTTGCGGCGCAGGCGCTCTCCATTTTCGGCGATCATCAAGACGTCTACGCCTGTCGCCAAAGCGGCTTTGCGATGCTTGCAAGCGACAGCGTGCAGGAGGTGATGGATCTGGGCGGTATCGCGCATCTTGCGGCGATTAAGGGGCGCGTGCCGTTTTTGCACTTTTTCGACGGATTTCGCACGAGCCATGAAATTCAAAAGATCGAGGTGATGGACTATGCCGAGTTTGATCGCTTGCTGGATCGTGAGGCCGTGCGTAAATTTAGAGCGGACGCGCTAAGCTCTGAGCACCCTAAAACTCGCGGCACGGCGCAAAACGACGACGTGTATTTTCAGACGCGCGAGCTAACCAATAAATTTTACGACGCGCTTCCGGATATCGTCGCGGAGTATATGAGCGAAATTTCAAAGATCACGGGGCGGTCGTACGCGCCTTTCGTCTATTACGGCGCAAGTGAGCCGCAGCGCGTGATCGTCGCGATGGGCTCGGTCAATCAAGCCCTTGAAGAGGTGGTCGATCATCTAAACGCGAAGGGCGAGAAGGTAGGCGTGCTAAAAGTCCACCTCTACAGGCCTTTCAGCCTCAAATATCTCTTCGCCGCGATGCCTAAAAGCGTACGTAAAATCGCCGTGCTCGACCGCACGAAGGAGCCGGGCAGCCTCGGCGAGCCGCTCTATCTGGACATAAAGGCCGCATTTTACGGACGCGAGGACGCCCCGCTCATCGTGGGCGGTAGGTATGGTCTAAGCTCCAAAGACGTTGATCCTGCTCAGCTAATCGCCGTGTATGAAAATTTAAAGGCGGACGAGCCTAAAAACGGCTTTACGATCGGTATCGACGACGACGTGACGCATCTGTCGCTACCCGTGGGAGATAAAATTTCGCTCGGCTACGAGGATGAGACCGAGTGCCTGTTTTATGGCCTTGGCGCGGACGGCACCGTGGGCGCGAATAAAAATTCCGTCAAAATCATCGGCGATAAAACCGATCTTTACGCGCAGGCGTATTTTGCCTACGACAGCAAAAAATCGGGCGGCTACACGCGCTCGCACCTGCGCTTCGGCAAAAGACCGATCCGCTCGACCTATCTCGTCTCAAATCCGCATTTCGTCGCCTGCTCGGTCGCTGCGTATCTGGACATCTACGACGTCATCGGGGGCATCCGAGAGGGAGGGACCTTTCTTTTAAATTCCATCTGGGATGCCGAGCAGACGGCGGCAAAGCTTCCAAACAAGGTCAAAAAAATTCTAGCCCAAAGACGGGTAAAATTTTACATTCTAAACGCCACCAAACTAGCACGCGATATAGGGCTCGGAGGCCGCACCAATACGATCATGCAATCGGCGTTTTTCAAGCTTAGCGGCATCATCCCGTTTGAGCAGGCGCAGAGCTATATGAAGGAATACGCCAAGAAAACCTACGCCAAAAAGGGCGAGGCGGTCGTGGCGATGAACTGCGACGCGATCGATAGGGGAGCGGACGCTTTGGTGCAGGTAATGATCGATCCTGCATGGGTAAATTTAAAGGACGACGCGACGGATACAAACGACAAATACAAGGGCGACGAATTTATAGAAAAGATCGTAAAACCGATGAACGCGGCGCACGGCGATAGCTTGCCGGTCTCGGCGTTTTTAGGGCACGAGGACGGCGGGTTTAATGCGGGCACGACGCGATTTGAAAAGCGCGGCGTGGGCGTCATGGTGCCTAAATGGATCGAGCAAAACTGCATCCAGTGCAACCAGTGCGCCTTCGTCTGCCCGCACGCAGTAATCAGAGCGTTTTTGCTAGACGAAAAGGACGAAGCCGTCGCTCCTTCAAATTTAAAAGAGCACCTGCTAGAAGCCAAGGGCAAGGAGCTGAAGGGGCTAAAATACAAGATCCAAGTAAGCCCGCTAGATTGCACGGGCTGCGCGCTCTGCGCCGAAAACTGCCCGAGCAAGGAAAAATCGCTCGTCATGGTGCCGCTTGAAGAAGAACTCGCAAAGGGCGAGCAAGAAAGCGCAGACTTTTTATTCGAGCACGTAAGATACAAAGATGATTTGATGGACAGATCAAGCGTCAAGGGCGTGGGCTTTGCCCGCCCGTATTTTGAATTTCACGGCGCGTGCCCGGGCTGCGGCGAGACGCCGTATATCACGCTGATCACGCGACTTTTCGGCGATCATATGATCGTAGCCAACGCCACGGGCTGTAGCTCGATCTACGGCGGATCGGCGCCTTCGATGCCGTACCGCAAGGATGAGAACGGTCGCGGCGTCGCGTGGGCGAACTCGCTTTTTGAGGACAACGCCGAGTTCGGGCTGGGAATGAAGATCGCAAGCGAGACGCTGCGCCATAAGATCGAGGATCTGATGCTAGACTCGCTCTCAAGCGTGCCAAATGCGCTAAAGGCACTTTATAACGACTGGATCGAAAACAGAAACGATACGCTAAAATCCGCTCAGATTAGAGATAGGCTGGTGCCGCTACTAGAACAAAATTTGGACGCGCCCGGGGTTCGCGAAATTTTAGAGCTGAAGCAGTATCTAAACAAAAAATCGCAGTGGATCATCGGCGGCGACGGATGGGCCTACGACATCGGCTACGGCGGGCTCGATCACGTGCTGGCTACCGGCGAGGACGTAAACGTGCTGGTGCTGGATACGGAGGTTTATTCAAACACAGGCGGGCAGAGCTCCAAAGCTAGCCGCCGCGGCTCGATCGCGCAGTTTACTGCAGGCGGCAAGCGCGTTCAGAAAAAAGACCTAGGCCAAATCGCGATGACCTACGGCAACATCTTCGTCGCGCAGGTAAATTCCAACGCAAACCAAGCCGCGACGCTAAAAGCGATCATGGCGGCGGAGGCTTACCCCGGTCCTAGCCTTATCATCGCGTATTCGCCGTGTATCGCGCACGGTATCAAAGGCGGCATGGGCAGCTCCGGCGATCAAGCCGAGCTTGCGAGCAAATGCGGCTATTGGCCGACCTATACCTTTGATCCAAGACTTGCGGCGGAGGGCAAAAATCCGCTTAAAATTTCATCCAAAGAGCCCGATTGGAGCCTTTATGAGGAATTTTTGCTAAACGAAGTGCGCTACAACGCGCTTAAAAAGATCGATCCGGAGCACGCGGGCAAGCTTTATGAAGCCAACAAAGCCGACGCGATGAGACGCTACCGCCAGCTCAAACGGCTTGCGAATGCCGATTTCGGCGATGAGGTTGCCTCTGCGGGCGTCGCGAGCGAGAATGCTTAAGCTTTGCGGCTATTTGTTGAAATTCCGGCTCTGCAAATTTTGCAATCCGGAATTTTATTAAATTTCGCGGGACTGCATAAAATTCCGTATAAATTTTAAAAGGAAAATCCATGAAAAAAATTGGACTAATCGGCGGCATGAGTTACGAATCTACGATTACCTATTATGATGGGATCAATCGCAAAATTAACGAGCGTCTAGGTGGGCTAAGTAGCGGCGAAATCCTGCTAAGTAGCTTAAATTTCGACGAGATCGAGCGGTGTCAAAGAGATAATGAGTGGGACAGGGCAGGTGAAATTTTAGCTCGTCACGCGCGAGTTTTGCAAGGCGGCGGCGCGGATTATATTTTTCTTTGCACCAATACGATGCATAAGTGCTACGAGGCGATAAAAGCCGCTATATCCGTGCCTTTCGTGCATATCGCGGATGCTACGTTAAGTGAGCTGCGAAAACGTGGCGTGCAAAAAGTAGGGCTGCTCGGCACGATTTACACGATGACGCAGGATTTTTACAAACAGCGCTTGATAGATGGCGGCGTAGAGGTGCTCGTACCGAACGCGGACGAAATGGAAGCGGTAAACGAAGTAATTTTTGATGAGCTTTGCTTTGGTAAAATCTTACCGCAATCCAAAGAGAAATTTTTGCAGATCATTGAAGGGCTTAGAGCTCGCGGTGCGCAGGGCGTGATACTGGGCTGCACGGAGATCGGGCTGCTCGTATCGCAAGCAGATACCGCCGTGCAGTTATTTGATACTACGCAGATCCACATCGATGCGGCAGTAAGTCTAGCTTTAAGCGAGTAAATATCAAATATGAGCCGGTAAAATTCCAGCTTATAATTTCAAATTTTTATATATATTATCAGTTAAAATTAATCTTTCTCTGTTATAATAACGACTATCAATCATAGAAGGGGATGAAATGAACGTTTTAGTTATAGGAGCAGATGAGATTACGCCCATTAAGGCGGTTTTAAAGGATCTTGGCGCGAGCAATATCGAGCACTGGGATGCACGAAACGAAAATCGTGTAAATCGTAAGCCGATCCCGCAAGATACCGAGTGTGTCGTGATGCTTACGAGCTTTTTAAACCACAACACGATGAAAAAAATCAAAGGCGAAGTAAAAAAGCGCAAAATCCCGCTCGTATGCGCTAAAAGAAGCGTTAGCTGCGTATTTTGCGAATACTGTAAGGTTTTCAATTTAAATCAAGAATTTGGTTGCAGACCTTGCGAAGATGATTAAAATTCCAAGGAATTTAAATAATGCCGGCAAGCCCAAGCAAGCGGTTAAAAAATCGCGCACTACGCCGCAATCAAATGCTTACGACGATGAAACAGGCGAGCTAAATTCCAAGGATTTTTTAAATTCTAGCAAATTTAACGCTACTTGCCTTGCGCATGTCGAAAGCAAGAAATTTAACGGCAAATCTAAAAAGTTTTCAAGCGGTAAATCGGGCGCGCTTAATCATAATGCCTCTAAGCCGTGCGCTGCAAAGAGCGCGCAAAAAGGCGGTGCAAATAGGAATTTGACAGCAAAGGCTTTTTACGACACTGGCTTCGCGCAAGAGAATTTTTTCTGCACTAAGCGTTCGGATGAAAAATCAGCTTTATTACAAGATACTACCGCGTCAAAACGAGATATCGCGGCGCGCAAAAAACGCCAAAAAGCGGATCTGTGGCGTAACAATGAGCTTATTGATGATGAAATTTTAAATGCTGAAGTTTTTAATAAAGAATTCTTTGGCGGCGAAATTTTTGGCTTTGATGCGAACGGGCGCGAGATTGCGTCAGAGGCGCTGCGGGATTATAATGCGGCTTCGCGAGCGCGGGCGATGCTAGCTCTATATAATTTTAACGTTAATGCGGATTATAGAATTTCGCCCGCAAATTTAAAGGGCGCTTCGCAGTTCCGAGCGGCATTTTTAAATTTTATCGCTTCCGAACTTAGGCGCGGGGCTCGTAAAATTTACCGTTTCAAGCCCGCCGTAAAATTTTGCGCGGCGGATAATGCGATAATCTTTTCTTATCTGCGCGGCATGCCGCTGCCCGTATTTGCCACTAAGCCCGCCTATAAGCTAACTCGCATAATCGTGAGCCTACGTAGCGGATTGCTGCTAAACGGAGACGATGCGTTTCGCAACTTCGTATTTTGCAAAATCGCGCTTCGCAATGCAGGCGCACAGCTGCAATTTGTGGGCAAATCAGGCGAGCTCATCGTAGTTCGCAAGAGCGGTTTTAGCCTAGGCGTGGTTACGAGCTTTAAAAAAATTTTACCTCAAAATCCAGCCATTTATGATAATGATATAAAAAAAGCGCTAGAGCTTTGCCGCGGAGCAAACCTCGATGCCGTGTATCTTATCTATCCAAAAAATGAAAATTTTAACCGCCACATCGAGATAAAAAGCGAATGCTTTAAGGGAAATTTCATTATGAAATTAGTACCATACAAGCTCACCGACAAAATTTATTAAAAGGATCACAAATGGTTGGAATTATTTTTGGAAGCTCGATGGGCAATACCGAAGACGCTGCGAAGCTGATCTCGGCAAAGCTCGGCATCGAAAATGAGCTAAAAAACGTCGCGGACATCGCGCCTGCAGACCTAAATAAATACACCTCGCTCATCATCGGCAGCTCCACATGGAACGACGGCGAGCTACAAGACGACTGGGCGGGCTTTGATTTCTCAGCCCTTGATGTCGCGGGCAAGACCGTCGCGATTTTCGGCATGGGCGATAGCTCAAGCTACAGCGACGCTTACTGCAACGCAATGCGCGAGCTATATGATAACTTCAAAAAAGCGGGTGCAAATATCGTAGGCGCAGTGCCTACCGACGGATATGAATTCGACGAGAGCAAGGCTGTAGTGGACGGCAAATTCGTTGGCCTCGCGCTAGACAATGACAATCAAAGCGATCTCACCGAGAGCCGCATCGAGGCCTGGGTAGCGCAGATCGCTCCATCTTTTAAATAGTCCTCCTTTAAATTTGCCGTGGAGCGTGCACTTCGCGGCACTTTCATCCTTTTTAAAATCATTAAAGCTTAGACCTTTTTAAAATTTAGCTCTGCCGACTTCGGTTAAATTTAAACGGCTTTTAAATTTTAAAATTTTAATTTGCGAGAATGAAGTTTATCTTTTAAATTTGGCTGTGCGATATTTTGCGCTCATGTAAATACAGAGGCCGACTTGAAGGCGCACTTAGCGCGAGTAGATAAAATTTAAGCCGCCGTTATGGCGGAAGGACGAAGCTGGGAGTTTGCGTCGCGGTTTATAAACCCTTATCGGCGAACGCTCGGGAGATAAAATTTACAAATTTTATAAAAAGCGAAGCGAGAGGCATCGTTGCTAAAATTTCTCTCCGCACATACGCCATTGAAATTTCTTTCCACTCACACGCTGTTAAAACTCTCCCCGCAGCTCCGCCATGAAATTTAGCCAGCCGTCTGATATAAGAATTTTGCCTATCCACGCATCGAGCGGCTGCCGTTTGTCCGTAAAATTTAGCATAAATTTGGCGCCGCAGCCGCGTGCAGCTATCGTTTTTTAAATAAACCGCAGCATAACCCACGAGATCGCCCGCCGCTAGGAGCTAAAGCCGCAAAGCCCTGCGGCGCGACAAAGAATAAATTTAAAAGAGGAATTTTGCTCTTTACGCTACTTCGCGCAAATAGCGCGGCAAAGCGTAAATTTAAAATTTAGGGCGCAAATTTTAAGGCTTAAAATTTACAGCCCGAGCTCTATCGCCATATCCTTGACCGCTTTGAGATTTACCTTACCGCTGCCGAGCACCGGGATTTGCTCGACCTTTTTCACGACGCTTGGCTGCATTATCGGCGCCAGCGCGGAGTCCTTCAGGCGGCGCGAAATTTCATCCTCGCTCGTCTCGCCCACGTAAAGCAGAGCGATCTTTTCGCCCTTTTTCTCGTCTTTTAGATTCACGCACGAATAGATCGCGCTCTCGCCTAAAATTTCGCCCACGGCGCTCTCTACTGCGCCGAGGCTAATCATCTCGCCGCCGATTTTAGCAAAGCGCGAAAGGCGGTCGGTGATAAATAAAAACCCGTCGTCGTCGATATAGCCGATGTCGCCGCTTTTGTAGTAGCGCACGTCGTTTATTTGCGCGATCGCTTCGGCGGTTTTTGCCGGCTCATCGTAGTATTCCTTCATAACCTGATGTCCGCCGATTAAGATAAGCCCCTCCTGCCCGTTTGATAGCGGCTGAAGCGAGGCGGGATCGGTGATTTTTATGACCGTGCCTGCAAGCGGCAAGCCGACGCTCTTTTCGCGGTTGAAGTGAAGCTCTTTGAAAAAATCGGGCTCGAGGACGTTCGGCGTATTTACGCTCACCACCGGCGCAGTCTCGGTCGTGCCGTAGCCCTCGTAAATTTCGATGCCGAATTTTATCTTAAATTCCTTTCGGACGTTTTCGTTTAGCTTCTCCGCGCCCGCAATCGCTAGGCGAATGCTTCCTAGCATAAGCGGATTGAGCCTTTTATTTTTGGTGTAGAGTCTAAAAAACGTCGACGTGCCGAACATTATCGTAGCGCCGTATTTTGCGCTCATCTTGCCGACGCTAAAGGCGTCCGTAGGATCGGGCACGTGGATGCTTAAGATTCCGTCGTTTAGCGGAAAGAGCGTCGTTACGGTAAGCCCGAAGCAGTGAAAGATCGGTAGCGACGCTAAAATCGCATCGTGCTCGGTGGCGTTTATGAGCTCCGAAATTTGACGGACGTTCGCCATTATATTTTTATGCGTCAAAACCACGCCTTTGGGCTTCCCCTCGCTGCCGCTGCTAAATAAAATGGTTGCTACGTCATCTATCGCGTGCGGCTTAAAATACAGCGCGCGAAATAAAATTTTAGGCATTAGCAGCGATTTTAGCGCGCAGGCTATGCGCTCGTTTTTAGAGACGCCCTCGCTTAGATCCTCAAGGTACACGAGCCGATCGCCGATCGAGCTTTCCAGCTCAAAGCCCTTTGATTTGAGCTTTTCTACGAATTTGCGCGAGCTGATGATCGTGCGGATATTCGCTTTATCCGCGCAGTAGATTAAATTTTCCTCGCTTAGCGTGTAGTTTAAATTTACGCTCGTTTTGCCCATCGTAAAAAGCGTTAAATTTGCGGCGCTTGCGATGACCGAGCTAGGCAAAATGATACCGACGTTTTCCTCGCTGCTTATGCGACTCTTTAGTCTTTTGCGAAGTATCAAAACGGCGCTCATCATCGCTAAATTTGTGAAGCTCACTCCAGTGCTATCGACCGCCACGCGCTTAAAAGGCGATCTTTTGGCTTGATTTAGCCAGTTGTAGGCAAGCGGCTTTAGGCTTGCGAGGTATTTGCCCCAGCTGAAAAACGATAGCTCCGTTACTGCGCGCTTTACCTCGTGCGCTTTGGAATTTGCCTCAATCGGCGCGCCGAAACTTACGCGAAGTGCATTTTTGCCGCTTTGTGAGATCGTTCTTTTATAATGTTCGCTGGCGCGCGAAAACGTTGATCCCCAAAGCCCCCTGATATAAAAAGGCACGATTACGGAGTTCGTATCGTGCGCGGCGAGCTCAAAGCCCGCTTGAAACTCGTCTATGCGGCCGTTGTAGCTGATGTGGCCTTCTGGGAAGAGCCCGACTACTTCACCAGCATTTAGCGCCTCGCGGATGCTTTCTATCGCGCTTTTGCTCACGCCCGCTCCGATCGGAATGACGCGGAAAATTTTAAAAAACCACTTCAAATACCACAGATCGTAGTAGCTGCGATGCATCACGAAGCGCACCCCGCGCGGGCACGCAAGCTGCACCACCGCCCAATCGATCCAGCTGATATGGTTGCCTAAAAGCAGTACGCCGCCTTTTTGCGGGATGTTTTCGATACCGTCTACGTGGACTTGGTAGCCGAATTTCATAAACGGAATGAGTAAAATTCTAACGAAAAGCTGCGGCAAATATTTCGCGCCGAAGATCCCGCAGATGAGCACGCACAGTGCCGCCATAACGAAAATTTCGCCGCTGGCGACCGCAAAATGCACCAAGATGATGGCGATGAGCAAAAACAGCACCATAAAGATATTTTGGATAAAATTTGAGCCCGCGAGCACCCGCCCCATGCGCTCGTCGGCGGTAAAAAACTGAATAACGGCGTTGAGCGGCACGATGAAAATTCCGCCGCTAAATCCGAAGAAAAACGACGCCGCGCCGAGCCAAAATACCGAGTGCGCGTTGGCTAGCACCATTAGCGCGAGCGCAAGACCAAATGCGCCAAACGGCACGATACCGAGCTCGATATGTTTTTTGCAGTAGCTGCCCGCAAAGATCGAGCCTAGCGCGATTCCGATCGCACTAAGCGCCAAGATCACCTGGATCACCATTACGTTGTCGCTGCCGCTAAGGCTCTTGTAGTGAGCCGGAAAGGTCGCTATCACGAGCTGCGAGACCGCCCAAAACATCGAAAGTCCCAGCGTACAGAGCAGGACGTTTTTGTCTTTTAGCACAAAATTTAAATTTTGCCTTAGATAGCGAAGCTTAAGATAGTCGTCTTTGTTAAATTCCGCTTGCGGCTGCGCGGCGTCGAAGAATGGAATTTTATACGAGTAGTATGTTTCAAGCACGGAGCCCGCGACCAAAAGCACGCCGATGAACCAAACCGAGCTCATTAGCTCGCCCGCGTCGCTGCTGCGCGTCGCAAACAGCTCGAAAATCACCGAAAACGCAAGCGATGAGAGCAGAATTGCGATGATGGTAAGAGCCTGCACGAGGCCGTTTGCCGCGCCTAAATTTTTCGCGCCGACGATCTTTTTAATCAGGCCGTATTTGGCGGGCGAGTAGATCGCGCTTTGCGCCGCAAGCAGGATCGTCATAAAAAATGCGAAATAAAACCACCCGCACGCATAACCGAGCGTAATGAGTGCGGTAAGCGCGACGCCGAGTTTCGCGCAGATCCGCGTAATGCGGGTTCGCGAGAATTTATCGTTGAGATAGCCGCTGGCGCTAAAAAGAAATACGTAAGGCAGTAAAATCAGCAAATTTACAAGCGATGTTAGAGCGATGAGAGCGCCTGAATCGGCGCTTTTGACAAGGACGTTTTGGATCGTGATCTTATGGCCTAGATCGACGCTTGCATTGATAAACATAATCGCCAAAAACGGCAAAAATCCGTTGATTTTTAATAAAGATTTCAAGCTATCTCCTTTAAAAACGGGATTTTATCTCACGGAAGTTAATAGACGCAAATTTAAGGCGGCTTCGCTACAATTACGCAAAAATTAAAGGAAAAATATGAAAGTGCAAATCACAAATCGCGACGTCAATAACCTCAATAAATTTATGCTGCTTTACAGCAAAAAGGCGCGCAAGCAGCGCCTAGTCAGCACCTACGCCATACCGTTTGAGTTTTTGCTCATGGGCATCATCATCGACGGGCTTTTAAAGACGGCGCCGATTGCGAGCGTGGCGTCTGTTATTTTGGGTGCGGCGTGGCTTATTTTTTATCCGAAATTTTATCGCCGCATGCTAAGAAAGCATCTGGATGCTGCTAAGCTCGCGCAAAACTCAAACATAGAGATGGAATTTATCGCGGGCGAAGATGAAATTTCATTTTCAAAGGGCGAGCCGCGCGCAAGCGAGAAATTTGCCGCGCGCTCGCTAAATCGAATCGCTGCGGGCGGGGAGAATTTTTTCTTGGCGTTTGATCGCGGCTTTCATATCGTGCTTCCAAAAAACGCCGAAACGGACGCCGCGGTGCGGCATCTCGCGGATCTACGCGGGCTGCAGATCGAACCTGTGGATATGGATGTTGAAATTTAAGAGCTTTGTTTTTAAATTTGCGGCTCGTAAAATTCGCGATATAAATTTAAAATTCTATCTTTGGAATTTTGCTATATAAAATTCTATCTCTAGAATTTAGGTCGTGATGGCATTTTCTCTTAAGGGGGAAGAGGTGTTGCTTACTCTGCTCCGCTGCGCTCGCAAGAAACGCCGCCAGGCTAAGAGCCTTGCGTCGCTACGCTCGTTTTGTGGGGCGCTCCCCTTAAAATTCCTAACCTCTCGCACGCTCAAGGGGGGGGGCGACTCCGTCCGCGTTAAAATTTAATATGACTTGGATTACTACATGAGGAATTTTACTCCTGTTTGTTTCATTAGAATTAAACTCAGGCGTAGCCTGCACCGCTAGCGTCGTCGGGGGTTGGGTGGGGTTTGTGGGCGAGCAGAGCAATGTGGTGCTGCGGGGCAGCGCCACCCTCTGCGAGAGGTGTGACCTCGCAATTCAAGCCCTCTTCCCGCCCCAAGATATATCACGAATTAAAATTTAAACGGAATTTCATTTTGTAATAAATTTAAAATTTCTCTATGTAGAATTTGCCTCTAGAATTTGGGGCGTGGCAGCGTTTTCTCTTAAGGGGGAAGGGGCGCTACTTGCGAGGCGCTCCCCTTCCCCCTTAAAATCCCCCAACCCCTGGCACGCTCAAAGGGCGAGCTACGCTCGCGCTAATTTTAAACTGCAGTTGGCAGAAAAAAATTGGCTAAAATTCTGCGTTCAACTCGCCATTACGCCTCGCGCATCTCCTCTGCTAGGCGCTTTTTGTAGGTACGCTTGAAATAAAATGCCCAAATTAGCGGAAATATTATCTCCAGTCCTTTCCAAAATACAAACCCGCTATACTCTCCAGGAATGGTAAAAAAACCTATCCAAACCGCATAGTAAGCAGCCACGTAGCTTATCACGAAGACAACGCCCCAAATTAGTACTTCAGAGCCGGTCGTAACAATCCAGATCGCAACCAAATATATGAACGCGCTTACTAGCGCAGTCGGAAAAAACCAATTCAGAACGCCCAATTTTTGATGGTCTATATCCGCGCTAAGATAGCCCACTACGCACGCGATGATGCACAGGGTGCATAAGATAGCCCGCAGCACGGCTAAATAGCGCAGCCCGCGGGGTCGTATCGCGCCTTCATAGTCGCTGTTTTCGCAGCTGCCCCTTTGCTTGTTTTTGCTGCCGCGCCCCGCGACATAGACAAGATGCGCGCCTAACCCTACGAAGCAGGCACATTGAATAAAGTCCATAAATATGAAACTGCCGAGCGTCTCTCCGTACTTACCTATTAGCCTAGGCCACGAAAACTTCACTATGCAAAACGTCACCACGAGTAAAATCGGGTGCAGCGCGAGCCTACCGCTTTTTAAATCAGAGAGTAAATTTTTAAAATATCTCATGCTTCCCCTTTAAAATTCCGCGGAATTCTATAATTCCGAAAGAACTTCGCGTGCGTAGTTTGCGAATAGAATTTTAGAATTTCCAGATGCTAAATTCTATCGCTCAATTTAGAATTTTACGGCATAGGGTTTTGAAATTTGACGCAACCCCGCCCACTTTCCATTATTTTAAGGCGCGGTTTGGGTTCGAAATTTTAAAGCCACTTTGCTCGTTCATTGCTAGGATCCGTTTCGTTGCCGATCGCTTCATAGCGCGAGTAGTAAAACTCCACAAACTCCCGCACCTGCGCCTCGCGCGGCAGATACACGCCGCCGCTAAGCTCCGCAAAGCGCGATAAAAATTCCGCCGCGTCCTTTTTGTCGCAATAAAGCCGCGCGAGATCCTCGTAGTTTTGCAAACACGCGGCCTTGAAGCTCTCATAGCCCGCGCGGTCAAATTTAACCGCCAACTGCCCGCGTTCAAATTTCAAAACGCCCGATGCAAAAAGCAAGTTCAGATGTATCAGAGCCTCGCAGTAGTAGGGCTTGAGCTCCTCCACCCGCTGCCACGCGATGAGCCCCACGGCGCGGCGGATCAGCTCATCCAGCACTGGCAGGCAAAACTCCGCCTCCTCGTGGAAAAAGAAGCTCACGAGCCCGCCGGTGGTCGCCTTGTACTCCTCGATGAGCTTAAAAAGCCCCGAGCGGTTCATGCGCGCCTCGGTGTCCGCGTCGATGAAAAATATATGCCCGAACTCGTGCCCGATCGTCGATATTTCATAGACGCGGCGCCAAATTTGCGGCTTTTTAAATAAAATTTCGCGTCCGAAATTTAGATACTCAAGGTCGAAAATTTCGCCGCTTAGCCGCATAAAAGGTCTAGCCTTGGCGCTTTCATAGACGAAATTTACAAAGGCGAAAATTTTCTTGCCGCAGTTGGTGCTTACGAACTCGTCGTTGGGTACGACCTGAGCCGAAAAGAGTCCGTTAAGATCGGCTCCGTAGTAGATCAGCGGCGCGCAGACGTAAAGCTGGGTCTTGGCGATGTTTGAGAGCACGAGCGAGTGCATGACGGCGTTGTTCGCGTCTATTTTTTCATACGCGCGCTCAAAGCTCTCGCTTACGCGCGCTTTAAATTCCTCCGCACTAAACTCATACGCGCCTGCAAGTCTGACATCCCATTCTAGCGCGACTGCGTGCGTATAGGCGTCCTCGTAGTACTCAAGCGGATGCCCGATCTGAAGCGGCGTTTTTATATCCATCCACGCGATCTCCGCATCCCGCCACGCGCCGATCACCGCGCTAGCGTCCTTTTCGCAAAAGGCCTGTTTGAGCTTGCTTAGATACGCGATGTAGGCTAGTTCGCTCTCATCTTCGGCAAGCGTCACCAGGCGCTCTAAAAGATCGCTAAATTCACTCTGCAGCTTTGCCGTCTCATCCGCAAAGGCCACGGCATAAGGTACCATTTGGGATTTGCCATCGCGCTGCACTATCGCGCCGTAGCAGCGCTCGCAGATCTCGCCGTGAGGCGTGCGCATAAACAGCTCCTCTTGCAGCAAAAATTCCTTCGCCTGCGCAAGCGAGCTAAATTCCTTTTCCCAGCGCTTGTTCGTGCCTTCGATGATTAGGGCTTGCCAGCTTTTTTGCATATCGCTTATCACGAGCCCGATGCGGTGCACGCCCTTTAAAAGCTCTAGATAAAACGGCTGCAAAATCCCCTGCGCGCCCGCCTCGGCGATGAGCGCTTCGTGCATACCCTCGTGTATTTCGCGCGTGAAATCATACATTTTGCTCTTTAGCTCGCGCTGTCGCGCCTCATCGTAGCCCAAGCGGCGAAATTCTTGCAGTAGCGGATCCTCTTTGAGATCGACGATTCGGCGTAGCACGGCGATGCGCGCAGTATCGCTAGGCTCAAAGCCGCAGATCTCCAGCCCGCGCGCGATCAGCTCGGCGCGCGGCTCGTCGTAGAGGGCGTTTAGCTGCGCTTTAGCAGCCGCCGCCATCTCGCTAAGTTTTGCAAAATCGTTCATCGCGTATCCTTTTTGCCGTTTTTATCGTCTTTTTTGTGAGCGGAATGTGTCTGCTTCGCGAGCAAAATTCCATCCTCGCATCCGCTTAAAATTTTAAAATTTCGGCATAGCTTTTTTGCCGATTGTATCGAAAAAGTGTTAAATTTGCGCGGTTAAAATGCGAGATTTTTAAATTTAAGGAGTAAAAATGAGCGATTTAAACTTGGACGATTTCGGCGAGCCGCGCATCAAGGTCGTAGCGCTGCCTAAGGATACGAATAGCTCGGGCAATATTTTCGGCGGCTGGATACTAGCGCAGATCGATTTAGCGGGCGCGACGGCGGCGCGCGAGATAGCGCCCGAGCGGGTCGTGACGATCTCGATGCAGGAGGTAACTTTCAAGCAGCCAGTATTTATCGGCGATGTCATCAGCTGCTACGCAAAAGTCCTAAGCGTAGGAAATACCTCTATCCGCGTGCAGATCGAGGTCGCAGCGCTGCGGCTGGGCGAGGATGGATTTCGCGAGTGTCTGCACGTAACCAGCGCAATCGCAACCTACGTAAGCGTGACCAAATCAGGCCAAAAAAAGCCTATCAGCGCGGAGATCAAGCGGCTGCACGGATTTTAAAATTTCTCAGACTTTAGTTTCGGCTCAAGGAATTTTAGCATCAAGCTTATAACGCGAAAATTCTTATGTGGGATTAGCTTAGTGTACAGAATTTGCTGCATAAAATTTTATAATTTTAAGCGCGGAATTTTGCTGTGCAGTATTTTAGCGGAAAACCTCGCAGACGGAATTTTGGAATTTTGGAATTTTGGAATTTTGGAATTTTGGAATTTTGGAATTT
>NZ_CALKZP010000009.1 GCF_938002845.1 uncultured Campylobacter sp. | reverse complement strand
GAAATTTTAAGTCAAGGCTAGACAAGTAGTCTGCCGCAGACTTAAAATTTCAAACTCATTCAAAACCAGCGTAGCGACACCGCAGGCGGGGTTTCTGTAAAGACGCTCAAAAGACAAGCCGTTCCGAGCTACTGAAGCCTAGCGATTATATTTCTTACGACTTCCGCCACCATCTCCACCGACGCTATCTCGCAGTGCTCGTTTACGGAGTGAGGCGAGTGGATGTTTGGGCCTATGGAGCAGGCTTGCAGCTCGGGTTGTTTTGCGACCAGCACGCCGCACTCAAGGCCTGCGTGCACGGCGGCAAATTTCGCCTGCGGCTTTTGTTTTTGCAGTTCCTCAAGCACCAGATGGGCAAAGTCGCTGATGCACGGCGCCCAGTTCGCCGAGCGGTCGGCTATTCTAACCTCAAAGCCCAGCGCGCTAGCTAGCGTAGCGGTCTCAAAGCCCAAATTTTCTAGCCCCTCTCGCTTCATCGCGCGAGCGAAAAAGTCAAACTCGATCACTTCACCCTTCTGCTTGACGGTCGAGAGATTTATGCTTTCGTTTACCATGCCAAGCTGCGTGTCGTAGCTGCGCACACCCTGGGCAAAGGAGTTAATTAGCGCCAAAATTTTGCCGCTGTTTACCAGTACGTCCGCTTCGCCCTCGCCGAGGCTCTTTACCCACGCCAGGCCGCGCTGCTTCGGCTCATGCGCGCACAGCGCCTTACATACGGCATTTGCGGGGATCGAGTTGCTCCTCTCGCCAAAATCCAAGCTTATGAGCTCACAGCCCTCCTCGGCGAGGAATTTCGCCAGCAGCTTCGTTGCATTTGGGATATTTTTATGTATCTCGTTGCCCGAGTGCCCGCCGCTAAGCCCGGTGACGCCGATCTCGTAAATTTTACCGCTCTTTTTGACGCTCGCGGCGCCGATTTTTGCGCTTACGTTTATGCCTCCGGCGCATCCTAGCGTCACGCGGTCATCCTCTTCGCTGTCTAAATTTAGCAAATTTGGAGATAGAATTTTACCCTTAAAGGCATTTGCGCCCACGAGCCCTACCTCTTCGTCGTTGGTAAATAGGCACTCTAGGTTCGCAAACTCCCGCATCGCGCCCATCATCATCGCCACGCCGATGCCATCATCAGCGCCCAGAGTTGAGTTTTTCGCCCTTAGGATGCCGTCCTCTTCGATGAGCTGCAAATTCGGCGCCGCGCCCACGCAAACCATGTCGTAGTGGCTTTGCAGGCAAATTTTAGGCTCGCCCTTTACGGCGTGGATGTTACCAGCCTCATCGACGTTTACGCTAAAGCCCTGAGAGCGCGCAAAATCCGCCAAAAACTCCCTCATCTGCTCCGTTTCGCAGCTGCAGTGAGGTATCTCGCACAGCTTCTTAAAATCATTCATAACCTCGTTTTTTTGCATGTTTACTCCTTTTGAATTTATTTATATCCGCGCGTTATTGCGACACACCCGTTAAATTTAAAAGCGACCGCGCTCGCTTAAGCGCTTACGAAATTCTGATAAATTTAAACGCGACCGCGCCGGCATAGCGCTTCCGCAAAATACGCGCAGACTTTATCGATTGCACTAGCTTACGCTGCAGGCAAGCCCCGCAAAATGAAATTTTATGCAAAGTCGCATGAATTTTACCGAAATTTAGCAAGAATTTTATTTAAAATTTAGTCAGAATTTTGCCGGGGATTTTTATTTTACGATTACACCTTCATAGCCCGTTTTAGCGATTGCCTCAAGCATCGCGGTCTCGTTTGCATCATCCTTTGCCGCGACGGTCGCGGTTTTGCTCTGCTGTGAAACCTTCGCGCTTATCACGCCTGGCGTTTGCAAAAGCGCCTTTCGCACGATCGTAGTGCAGAGCGGGCAGTGGATTTTTTCCACGTAAATTTTAACCTCTTTGTCGGCAAAAAGTGCCGTAAATCCAAGCATCAAAAACAAAATTTTACGCATAAAGCCCTCCTAAAATTTCGGGATATGTAAGCATAAATGCAAGCAAGGCTCCTAAGAGCGCGTAGATTAGGATCCACTTTTTGCGCCTGCTTTGCAGCGAGCATGCGCGCGGCTTTTTGAAAAAGAAAAATGCAGAAAGCGCGAAGCAAAAAAGCGCTAGCACAGAGAGTGGCGCGCGGTAACCTTCCAGCGCCTCCGCGCCTGAAAAAATGGAAAAGCTCGCGCCGAAAATCAAAAATAAAAGCGCGGGCAGGCAGCAAAACGTCGCCGCAACCGCGCTAAAAATCGCGGCGAATATCAGCCACAGACTGCGCGTGCTGAAGCGATTTTTGCCAGGATATTCTCGCTTTTGCGTCAAGGTTTCTTGCGCGGGATTTTCTAGTTCGGTTTTCAAATTTTACCTTTAAGTATAATCTTAATAATCTTGTCGCACCCTCGTCAGCTTTAGACGTGGAATTTTATCTGCAAATTTTACCGCTACCAAATTTCGCACAGAGTGGCAAAGAGGCGAAATTTTAAATTCCGCAAGCCGTAAATTTCAAAATTTTGCGCGCCGAAAAATTTCAAAATTTTATTCATCTTGGAATTTTAAAATTTCGCCGCTCACAAAATTCTAAAAAATTTTAAAATTCCACGCCAAATAAAGCGCGGAATTTTTTGCCGATGCAGGCGCGGTAGCGCGCAGATTAGGCGCATTTTTATACATTCGCTTTAAAACCGCCTAGCCGAAAGTCCCTCTACATGCCCACTCAAAAAGCCCAAGCTGGCGTGCCGCATAGCAAAATGCGCGCCGCTACAGCTCCTTCGATCTGTAATCGTAGCTGAAATCTTTCGGCGAGTAATAATTAAGCGTGTTGCCGTCCACTTCGCCGTAAGGATAGCCGAAATTATTGATCGGAAACTGCGCCGGGCGTGGGCTTAGCGTAAAGTCTCTGCCGTAGTTAAAGCCGATCCAGCACATCTCCCAGTTGCCGAATAAATATTCGCGGATTTTAGCGAGCTTGCTATCGTCATTGCTTAGCTTCTCGCCCAATCGTACCTTTGTAACGTCTGCGGGATCGACCGGGATCCAGCCGTGGCCTTTTAGATAAAATTCCGCTCTGCAGTGCTGTGCGCCCGAGATATGGCTGACGCCGTCTTTAGGCGCGACGCCCATTTGAGCGCTAAATCTCGACGCGCCGACGCGGATACCAAACATCTCTCTTGCGGCGATGCCTTGCGCGCGGCAAAGTGCAACGAAAACACTATTTATGTCGGTGCATTTGCCGCTTAGCTTGCCGCTACTTAAAATTTGCTTCACGTCCCCTAACCCGCAGCCTAGCACACTGTTATCGCGCTGCATAGTGTTCGCCACCCACGTATAAATCGCGCGCGCCTTTTCCAAATCGCCCTTTATGCCGCCTGCGATCTCGTCTGATTTTTGCTTGACGACGCCGTCGATTTGAATCTGCGCACTAGGCTCTAAAAACTTCGCCACCTCGGGGTTAAGCTTTTCGTTCGGATTAAATTTTACCTTGCTAAAGTCGGTGTTACGCTCAAAGGTCTCGACGCTAAATTTAATATTTAGCGTGGGCTTTGCCACACCGACGTAGCCGGCATAGAGCGTCGGAATTTCGCCGTAGTCCACGGACGGATCGTTGAAATTACCGTCAAATTTTACGTCGCTTACTTTTTGATATTCCGTGATAAGAGGAAGCGGTATCCAAAGCCGCGTCTGCTTGCCCTTCTCCAAAATTTCGTGATTTAGCGAGAGCCCGAAAGTTCTCTTTTTGCCAATGACTTTTTCCCCGCCCAAAATGGTACTCGGAGTTGCCATAACGGCGCCTAAAATCGCAGTGTTTCTTAAAAAATCGCGTCTTTGCATGAAATGCCTTCAAAATAAAATGGCTAAGCCTTAGCCCTAATTACGCGTGGATTTTAACCTTTTGCGGCTTTGAAATCGCTAAATTTAAAATTTCACCAGCTTTAAAATTTTAAAATTTCGCTTCAAGATATAGCGCGAAATTTCGCCAAAGCGGGCATGATAGCCCGCAAACTAGGCGCGCAGGCAGTATGTATCGGCGGCGTAGGCTAAACCACGCAAAAAGCGCCGCTGTCGCAAAAGCCAAGCGTGCGTTTCGATGAAACGGTTAAGCTTTGACGAAGCGCGGCAGCTTAGCTTAAGCAAATCGCGGCAGCAAAATGCAAGCCGTCAGAAGGCTAAATTTCTCGCGAAAAATACTCGTAGATAAAATTTTTAGGCGAGTACGGATCTTTCGGCGTGCCGCCCACTTCGCAATACGGATGCGAAAAAATTTCAATCGGAACGTGCGCCGGGCGCGGATTTAGCACGATTTCGCGAGCATAGTTAAAACCCAGCCAGCACGGCTCCCAGTTACCGAAAAGATACTCGCGCACCTGCGCCAGCTTAGAATCATCCTCGCTTAAGCCTTCGCCGAGTCGCACCTTCGTAACGTCCGCGGGATCGACGGGGATCCAGCCATAGCCTTTTAGATAAAATTCCGCTCTACAGTGCTGCGCGCCCGAAATTTCAAGCGCACCGCCACTTAGGGCGCCCATGACACCCATTTCAGGCGAAAATTTCTGCGCTGCGCCCGTGCGGATGCCGTAAATAGCGCGAGCAGGAATGCCAGCTGCCCTGCAGAGCGATACGAACACGCTATTAATATCGGCGCATTTGCCGCTTAGCTTGCCGCTGCTTAAAATTGTCGCTGCATCGCCGCTGCCGCATGCGATCACGCCATTATCGCGGCTCATATTTTTTGCGACCCATTCATAAATCGCGCGCGCCTTTTCCAGATCGCCTTTAAGCGAGCCGGTGATCTCGTCTGATTTTTGTTTCGCAGCGCCTTCTACCGGAATTAGCTTTGATGGCTTTAAAAACTCCTCGATCTCTGGGCTCAAGCGCTCGTTTTCATTAAAACTTACCTTGCTAAAATCGGTATTTCGCTCCGAAATTTCAATATCAAAGCTAAGCTCAAAATAATCATCCTCTTCGCCTACGACACCTTGCTCGCCGTATTTGCCGACGCCTGCTCTTGCCTCTTTATCGGGTGCGAAGCGCGCGTAGTACGTGCTTATATGATCTCCGCAGATAGCAGACTCTTGCGCATTTGAGCGGGCATGATATTCGCCAAGCAACCTCTGATACGGCTCTTGCAGCACTAACGGCAGCCAAAGCCGTACCTCTGCGCCGCTACTTGAAATTTCGTGATTAAACCTGAGACTAAATTTTCTCGTTTTTGCTTCTTGCATTTTTTGCTCCTTTGCTTGAATTGCAAGTCGATTTTATCTCTTTGCGCCTTAAAATGGATAAAATTTTATGTTAAAATGGCGCTAAATTTGAAATTTTAGGATTAAAAATGGATCTGCAAAAAATCAGAGACGAGAACTTTAAAAAGCTGCAAAGCGGGCAAAACCGCGAAATTTTAAGCGCGATCGAGGCGCTACAAATAGGCGAGTGCGACTGCGAGTGCGGCGACGTCGTGCGGGCTAGCTTTAGCGCTAGCGCGGAGCAAAAGAATGAAATTTCGCGTATCACGCGAGCGCTAAAGCCGTGGCGCAAGGGGCCTTTTGCGCTGAATGACCTTTTTATCGACGCCGAGTGGCGAAGCTTCATGAAATTTAACCTGCTGCGGCCGTTTTTAGATCTGCGCGGCAAAACCGTCGCCGACGTGGGCTGCAACAACGGCTACTATATGTTTCGCGCAAGCGAGCTAGCGCCTGCGCGGCTAGTGGGGTTCGATCCCGGCGCGCTATTTTATCTGCAGTTTCGCTTCATCGAGAAATTCCTCCGCAGCGGCGCGAAATTCGAGCTTTTGGGCGTGGAGCATCTGCCGTTTTACGAGCATAAATTCGATACGATCTTCTGCCTCGGCGTCATCTACCATCGCAGCGACCCCGTAAAGATGCTAAAAGATCTGCGCGCCTCGCTAAATACGGGCGGCGAGGTATTTTTAGACACGATGTATATCGAAGGAGCGGGCGATTTCGCGCTGTGTCCGAAAAACAGCTACTCAAAAATTTCAAATATCTACTTCGTCCCGACCGTCGGCGCGCTACAGAATTGGTGCGAGAGGGCGAAATTTAGAGATTTTGAAATTTTGGCTCAAAAGCCCACGGATGCTAGCGAGCAGCGCAAAACGGAGTGGATCGACGGGCAGAGCTTGGAGAATTTCCTAGATCCGCTCGACGGCTCGCGCACGATCGAGGGCTACCCCGCCCCGAGGCGTATCTACGTGCGGCTTCGGACGTGATGCGCGCCTTTGAAACATTTTTCGCGTACCCGTGCACTGATATGCAATGGGATCTACGCCTTTAAAACGCGTAAAATTTTCGCAAAATTTTATCGAATTTATCGGCTCGCGGGGGAAAATTTTACGTTCGGCAGAGCGCGGAATTTAGCTAAATTTAGCGAGCTTGAATTGGATTAGATCGCATTGTAGCTGCTAGGATCGGTATGGCGGCGCAAATTTTAAATTTCGCCTTTTGCGTTACGCTTTGCGTCTTGCATGCGCAGCGGCGCGGAATTTTGCTAAATTTAATCAAGCGGCGGCAAATTTTAAAATTTTATCTGCGCATCTTCGCCAATGCGCGCGTAGTGCGAACGCAGCGTAGAATTTAACGCCCGCGGCCGTAAATAAAGCGGCAAATTTGACGCCTGTAATGCGAACGAAGTTGCATAAATTCCGCTACCTACAAGCAAAGCGGTATAAATTCTAGCGCCCGCGAACAAAGCGGTATAAATTTTTCGGCGCTGAACAGCTTCACGCCACTTCACCGCTTCTCGCATAGCGAGACGCAATTAAATTTAAACTATCAGCGCTCAAAAAGCTGCAAAAAATATTTTAAATTTTGCCTCTCGGCCGCTAGGCTCGTATTTGCTCCATGCCCCGGATATAGCGTAAAATCGCCCTTTATCTGCAAAATTTTATGCAGAGACTCTCTCATCTGCGCACCGCTTGAAAAGGGAAAATCCCACCTGCCGATCGAGCCTTTAAATATGACATCGCCGCTAAAGATCGCGCCGTCCGCTTCGATCATACAGCTGCCCGGCGTGTGCCCGGCGAAGAGGCTAAATTTAACGTTAAAGCCCGCTATTTCAAGGCTTTGCTCCTGCCCTTTTATGAGCACGTCCGCTTCTATGGATTCTGGCATCGTCTCAAAGGGATCCGCCCGCAACATAAAGGCGTCTTCCTCGTGGATATAAATTTTAGCGCCCGCCCTTTGCAGCTTCGCATCGTCATAAACATGATCGAAATGCCCATGCGTATTCAAAACCGCGGCGATCTTTCCCGTATTTTGCATAACCCAATCAAAACTGCCCTCGCCCGGATCGATCACCAGATCGCCCTGCTCGCCCTTTAGAATGTAGCAGTTCGTCGCGTATTCACCGAAAGCTTTTTTTAAAATTTGCATTTAAATCCTCCTTTTAAGCTTAAATTAAAGCCGTAATTTAGCCAAAAATAGTTAAAATTCGCGCAATTTAACGTAAAATTTTAAGGCTAAATATTATGTTTTTGGACGATTTGCTGCCGCAACTGACCGATTTTTTATCGGAGAGACTCGATGAAACGGGCGCGGATGCCTTTGTAGTGGGTATCAGCGGTGGGCTTGACAGCGCCGTGGTTTCTGCGCTTTGTGCACTTACTGAGATCCCCACTTACGGGCTTATCCTACCCAGTGCGGGTTCAAATTTAGAAAATATGGCAGACGGCATCTTTCACTGCGAATCCTTTAATATCCCCTACGAAATCCAAGAGATCGCGCCATTTGTAGAAAATTTTACCGCTTTAAATCCCGGTGCAAGCGCTCTTCGCATCGGAAATTTCGCCGCGCGCGCAAGAATGAGCTTGCTTTATGATTACAGCGCGGCTAAACGCGGCGTAGTCGTAGGCACGAGCAATCTTAGCGAACGGATGCTCGGCTACGGCACGATCTACGGCGATCTAGCCTGCGCGTTTAATCCAATCGGCGAAATTTTAAAAACCGATCTGTTTAAATTCGCAAAAATTTTATGCATAGACGATGCGATCATCAAAAAAGCCCCAAGCGCCGATCTATGGGAAGACCAAAGCGACGAGCGCGAGCTTGGATACAGCTACGAGATTTTAGATAGCGTGCTAAGAGATATTTTTTCGCACGAAACGCTGCGGACGAAATTTCGCTCAGGCGAGCAAATAACCGCAAACGATCTAAAATATCTGCAAAACTCGCGCCACAATCAAGAGCTGGTGAAATTTATCGTCCGTAGAATTCTTAAAAATAATTTTAAGCTTCGCGCGCCCGCGGTCGCCCGCATAGAGCCCGCACACTAAGGAGATATTTATGAAAGAGATACCGTTTTATAAGGCTCAAATCGATAAAAAAGAGGAAGACTTAATCAAAAGCGCCCTCTACAACAGCGATATAAGATATAGCGAAATTTTTGAAGAGGATATTTGTAAATATTTTGGCGTAAAGCACGCCGTATCTACCACGAGCGGCACGACGGCGCTGCATCTGGCGCTTTGTGCAATGGATATTAAGCGCGGAGATAAAATTTTATGCTCCGTAAATTCCTTCCCCAACGTTGCCGAAGTGATCCGCCACTTCGACGCCGAGCCCGTTTTCGTAGATATCGATCCGATAAGCTTTAACATTACGAGCGAAAGCCTTGCTCGCACGATAGATCAGAACCGCCACAAGAAACTAAAATGCGCTTTCATCTCGCACATCGCTGGGCTTGCTGCGGATATAGACGCCATCAGCGAAGTCGCCAAAAGCGAAAATATCATCCTCATCGACGATGCGTGCCGAGCTATGGGCGCTACCTATAAGGGCGCAAAAATCGGAGCGCTTAAAAGCTCGCTCATATCGTGCTTTCAGATCAATCCTCAAGCGCAAGACGCGATCTCTACAGCGGGCTTTTTCGTTACGAACGACGATGAGATCGCAAACGCCGCACAAATTTTAAGAAACGGCGGCATCGTAGGGGACGCCTTTTACAAAGACGGCAATATGTCCTTTACCTACGACGTCGATCGCATCGGTCAAAAATACGATCTTAACGCTATAAATTCCGCCTACGCCATCGCACAGTTTGAAAAAACCGATACCTTTATAAAGCGCCGCAAGCAGATCGCCGCAGCCTACCGCGAACAGCTCGCAAACTGCCCGCACGTGACGCTTCCAAGCGACAGCGAGGAGCATATCTACACTCAATTCATCGTAAAGATCGACAAAAACCGCGACGATTTCGCCAAAGCGCTGATAGCGCGCGGAGTGAGCGTATCGCTGCACTACGTGCCGGTGCATCTGCTAAGCTACTATAAAAGCAAATATAATTACAAGGTCAATGACTTTCCGAATGCGCTTAAAAACTATCAGCAAATTTTATCCCTGCCGATCTACACGGCGCTTAGCGACGACGATGTGAGCTACATCTGCGAGCAGATTAAAGAGATAGCGCAAAATCGTGTTTAAACTCCTAATCGAGCGAAACTTATACGACCCTAGCCCCGCATGGCTTGCGCTCGGAGTGATTTTAGCGCCGTTATCGCTACTTTATACGCTTATCGTCTGCCTAAAAAGGCTCTTTGCTAAGCCGCAAAAATTTAAAATTCCAATAATCAGCGTCGGAAATTTAACCCTCGGCGGAAGCGGCAAAACCCCGCTGGTGCGGGCGCTTTTTAAAGAATTTAACGGGGGGCTCAAAACATGTATCATCCTTCGCGGATACGGACGCAAAAGTAGAGGCTTGCTCGAAGTAGCGCTCGACGGGCGGATACTTTGCGACGTGGGGCAAAGCGGCGATGAGGCGATGGAATACGCGCTGTTTCTGCGCGGCGCAAACGTGATCGTCAGCGAAGATCGCGCCGCAGGGATTTTGCGCGCGCAAACTCTCGGCTTTGAGCTCGTTATCTTGGACGACGGATTTTCTAAATTTAATATCTTTAAATTTGATATCTTGCTGCGCCCGCAAAGCGCGCCAAAGCTGCCCTTTTGCCTGCCATTCGCCGCGTATCGCTACCCGCCGTTTTTTTATAAATTTGCGGATTTCATACCCGCGCCGAGCGATATTTCGCAGGAGTTTAAAATTGTTTCGGCGGCAGATCTGCAAAGTAAGCTAAACGGCACGGATGAAATTTTAAATCTTGCGGATGAGATTTCAAATTCCACCGCGGATGAAATTTCAAATTTGAACCCCACGGCCGCGGATAAAATTTTAAATTCTAAAGAGGCTGGTTTTGAAAAATCCCGCACGATCTTAATCAGCGCTATCGCCAAGCCTTGGCGCTTGCAAGAGTTTTTACCGCTCGCAAAAGCCCACGCATTTTTCCCCGATCATTACGATTTCAAAAAAGAGCAGATTTTAGAGCTGCTAAGGCGCGAGAGCGTGGAGCATATCCTTTGCACGGCGAAAGATTACGTGAAATTGAGGGATTTGAGCGCAGAAATTTCGGTGATTTTGTTAAATTTGAAGCTAAGCGAAAACTTTATCCGCAAAATTCAAAACTACATAAACCAAGCTATGATAAAATAAGGTTTTTAAAGGAATTTTATGATAAAAAAGAGCAAAACCGCCGAAGTCATCATCTCCGCGCTGCCCTATATCCGTAAATTTAGAGATAAAATTTTCGTCGTCAAATACGGCGGCGCGGCGCAAACCGACGATACGCTTAAGCTTGATTTTGCCCGCGATATCGTGCTTTTGCATATGGTGGGTATCAAGATCATCGTCGTGCACGGCGGCGGCAAAAAGATCAATCAGATCCTGGATAAGATCGGCGTGCGCAGCGAGTTTAAGGACGGGCTTCGCATAACAAATAAAGACGCGATCGAAATTACCGAGATGGTGCTAAGCGGCGCGGTAAATAAAGAGATCACGGCGCTTTTGAACCAAAACGGCGCGCCCGCGATCGGCATCAGCGGCAAGGACGGCGGGCTTTTGAAAGCGAAATTCCTCGATGAGAAAAAATACGGCTTCGTAGGCGAGATCACCGAGGTAAACACCAAGCTGATAAACGACCTGCTGCAAAAGGACTATCTGCCGGTGATCGCCCCGCTTGCGGGCGGCGAGACGGACGAAAACGTGAGCTTTAATATCAACGCCGATCTCTGCGCCAGCAGGATTGCAGCCGCGCTAAAAGCGAGCAAGGCGATATTTTTAAGCGACATTGACGGCGTGCTTGATAAAGATGGAAATTTAATCAGCAAGCTTGATGCCGCGCTCATTTCGAAACTCAAAAAGGACGGTACGATCGCAGGCGGCATGATCCCAAAGGTCGATGCGTGCTTGCAGTGCGTGCGAAACGGCGCAAATGCCGCGCATATCATCAACGGCAAAATTCCGCACTCGATCCTGCTTGAGCTTTTTACCGACGGCGGCATAGGAAGTTTGATAAAGGAAGAAATTTAGGCGCGAGCGCGGAGGCGGTAGGCTTAAAGCGGGATGTCGCGAGTCTGCGCAAGCAGTCTAAGCGATCAAATTTAAAGCGCCTAGGCGGGCGTAAATTTTAAAATTTTAAAAAGGAAAAAGATGAAACTGGTTTGTACGAGAGATTTTTCGCAAAAAGCGGATCTTAGCTACGCGCTGCTAAATCCGAGCGCGAGCGGCGGCGGGCTTTTCAGCCCCGAGCGGCTGCCGCTTTTGAGCGAGGATTTTTTTAAGCAGTGCGAGGAGCTGAGCTACAAACAGATCGCGCTTAAAATCATCGAGAGTTTCGATTTTGACGTAAGCAGCGAGATTTTTGAGAGCGCGCTAAAGCGCTACGATAAATTTGAAAACCCCGCCTGCCCCGTCCAGATCAAAAAACTAAGCGAAAACGCCTATATTTTGGAGCTTTACCACGGCCCGACGCTCGCGTTTAAGGATATGGCGCTACAGCCCTTCGGCGCGCTTTTAAAGAGCATCGCAAAATCCAGGAATGAAAAATTTTTAATAATGTGCGCCACGAGCGGCGACACGGGGCCTGCGACGCTGGAGGCTTTTGCGGACGACGAAAATATCAAAGCGGTCTGCCTCTACCCGCAGGGAGGCACGAGCGAGATACAGCGCCAGCAAATGGTCAAACAAAGCGCGGCAAATCTTAAAATTTTAGGCGTGCGCGGCAACTTCGACGATACGCAACGCGCGCTAAAATCGCTGCTAGCTGATGATGATTTCAAAAACGAACTCGCGCGGGCGAATTTAAATTTAAGCGCCGCAAACTCGGTAAATTTCGGCAGGATTTTATTTCAAATCATCTACTACCTCTACGCTAGTATCTATTTCTCAAAGCACGGCGTATTGAGCCCCGAGCAAAATTTAAAGCAAAGCGATCAGTGCCAGGCGTGCGGCAAAAATTTAAACGCTTCGGGCAGTAAAAATTTTGGCGCCGCAGCGGATGCAAACAGCGCGCAGAGCGTAAAACAGGGCTCTAAATTTAATACTTTCGACGTCATAGTGCCTAGCGGAAATTTCGGCAACGCGCTGGGAGCGTATTTCGCCAAAAAGATGGGCGCAAAGATCGGCAAAATCAAGATCGCTTCAAACGCGAACAATATCCTGACCGAGCTTTTTACGAGCGGGATCTATGATCTACGAAATCGTGAGCTCATCCGCACGATCAGCCCTGCAATGGATATTTTAGTTAGCTCCAATGTCGAGCGGCTGCTTAGCGATATGTTCGGCGATGCGCGCACGAGCGAGCTGATGCAAAGCCTGGCGCGAGATAAATTTTATCAGCTTAGCGCGAGCGAGCTTGCGAAGCTGCGCGAGGTCTTCGAGGCGGATTTTTGCGACGATGCGCAGTGCGCTAAATTTATCAAGCAAGAAAGCAGCCGCGGCGTGCTGATCGACCCGCACACGGCGACCTGCTTCAAGCTGCTTGACGAAAGCCGCCTAAATCTCGTTATCTCGACCGCAAAATGGATCAAATTTACGCCGTCGATGATCGGCGCGATCAAAGGCAGGGCTTGTGAGGACGAGCGAGCCGATATGATCGCGCTTTCGAAGGAATTTCGCAGCGACATTCCGCCGCAGATCTCGCGCCTTTTTAGCGCGCCACAGGTACACTCAAGCGTCGTGGAGCAAAGCGAGATCAAAAATGCCATAATGGAGTGGATCAAAAAATGATAGTAATCCCCGCGCGCCTTGCTTCGACGCGCTTTAAAAATAAAATTTTATGTGAGTTTGACGGCGTGCCGATGTTTATCAAAACGGCTCAAAATGCCGCCAAAGCGGATCGCGTGCTAATAGCCGTGGATGAGCCGCAAATTTTAAAGATCGCGCAAGATTACGGCTTTGACGCCGTTCTTACCGCGCGCGAGCATCAAAGCGGCACCGATCGCATCGCTGAAGCGGTCGCAAACGCAGCGCTTGCGGAGAACGAGATCATCATCAATATCCAAGCCGACGAGCCCTTTTTCGAGAGCGAAAATTTAATTAAATTTAAAGATTTCGCCAACGCCATGATCGCGCAAAATGGCGCATTTATGGCAAGCTGCTACAAATACATAAGCCAGCAGGCGGCAGAGGATCCGAATTTAGTCAAGCTGGTGCTCGATAACGCAGGCTTTGCGATCTATTTTTCGCGCTCGCTCATCCCCTACCCGCGCGCGGCATGCGAGTGCTACCTCGGACACATCGGCATCTACGCATACAGCGTGCGAAATTTAAAGCGGTTTTGCGCCCTGCCCGCCTCAGCGCTGGAAGATACCGAAAAACTCGAGCAGCTTCGCGCCATAAGCGCGGGCGAGAAGATCGCGATGCTAGGTATCGAAACTGCGAGCATCGGCATCGACACGCCGGCTGATTACGAGCGCGCGCTAAAGGAGTTCGGCAATGGAATTTAAAATTTACTCGTTATGCACCGCAGCGTTTGGGGCGTGGGGGGCCGCCGCGGAGCGTAAAATTCTAGCGCAACGTAAAATTTTAGCGGAATGCGGAATTTTAACGGCGCGCGGAATTTTAAAATTTAAAGATGCGAGCGCAAGATGAATTACGATGAATACAGATCCGCCGTAGATACGCTAAATGCGTGGGCGCGGGCATATTACACCGACGATAAGCCGATCGCAAGCGACGAGGAGTACGACGAGCTTTATTCGCAAGCGGAGAAATTCGAGGAGCAAAACCCCGAGCTCGCGCTGCCGTACTCGCCCACAAGGCGCATCGGAGGCGCGATCAGCGAGGGCTTTTCCAAACTCGCTCACGGCGCGCAGATGTGGTCGATGGAGGATATTTTCGACGACGCGGACCTTTTGGCGTGGCTAGCTCGCGGCGAGAAGGGCGGCGCGCAGTTTTACGTCGAGCCGAAATTTGACGGCGCGAGCTTAAATTTGACCTACGAAGGCGGCGTGCTGATAAGCGCGGCGACGCGCGGCGACGGGCTTATAGGCGAGGACGTAACGCAAAACGCAAGAGCGATCAAATCGGTGCCGCTTCAGATCCCATACGAGGGAAGGATCGAGATCCGCGGCGAGACGCTGATCGCAAAGAGCGATTTTGACGCGCTAAACGACGAGCGCGCCGCAAACGGCGAGAGCTTGTTTTCAAACCCGCGCAACGCCGCCGCAGGCAGCCTGAGGCAGCTGGATAGCGCGATCGTAGCGAAGCGGAAGTTAAAATTTATCCCGTGGGGGGTCGGCGAGCATTCGTTAAGCTTTGCGCTGCACTCGCAGATAATGGAGTTCGTGCGCAGTCTCGGCTTTTTGCGCGACGAGTTTTGCCGTATCTGCACGGGCGTAAGCGAGATCAGGAGCGCATACGAGGCGCTGCATAACATGCGCGCGAGCAAAGATCTTATGCTAGACGGCATGGTAATCCGCGTAAATGAACTTTCAAAGTGCGCACAGATGGGCTATACGGTGAAATTTCCGCGCTTTATGGTCGCGTACAAATTCCCCGCGGTCGAAAAGGTAACGCGGCTGCGCGAGATCAATCTGCAGGTCGGCCGCACCGGCGCAGTCACCCCCGTAGCCGTCGTAGATAGCGTAAATATCGACGGCGCGAACGTTTCAAACGCGACGCTTCATAATTTCGACGAGATCGCGCGGCTAGGGCTGATGAAAAACGATTTCGTAGGCATCATTCGCAGCGGCGACGTGATCCCGAAGATCACGAGCGTTTATAAACAGCGCAGAGACGGCACACAGAGCGAAATTTCGCGCCCGGATCGCTGCCCGGTTTGCGGCGAAAGGCTGCTTGACGAAGGCGCGCTCATAAAGTGTCAAAACCTCGATTGCAAGGCGCGCGTGATAGGCTCGCTGATCTATTTCTGCTCCAAAAAATGCATGAATATCGAAGGGCTAAGCGATGCAACGATCACGCAACTTTTTGAAAGCGGTAAAATTTCAAAGATCGGCGACATTTACGCCCTCGGCGCGCAGGATTTGGCGGATCTTGAGGGCTTTGCGGATAAAAAAATTTCAAATCTTTTGAGCGCGATAAATGCGAGCAAAAACGCGCCGCTTGAGCGCTTCATCGCTTCTTTGGGGATCGAGCACATCGGCGAGGTGGCCGCGCGCAAGATCGCCGCGGCATTCGGGCAGGATTGGCTGGATGCGAGCGAGGATGAAATTCTGCGGCTGGAGGGCTTTGGAGAGGCGATGGCAAGGAGCCTAGCGGAGTTTTGCAAGATAAATCGCGAAAAAATTCTAAATCTAAGCGAAATCATCACGCCGCGCGCGCCCGAGATGCAGACCACTAAAAGCGCTTTCACGGACCGCAGCGTCGTCATCACCGGCACGCTCAGCCGTCCGCGCGACGAGTTTAAGGCCAGGCTTTTGGCTATGGGCGCGAAGGTGCAGGGCTCGGTATCTGCCAAGACCGACTTCGTGCTTGCAGGCGCAGAAGCGGGCTCCAAGCTACAAAAAGCTCGCTCGCTTGGCGTGCGGGTGATCGACGAGAGCGAGTTTGAAGCGCTCGCGAGCCTGGCGACGACCGACACGAATTCACCCGGCAAGAGCGAGCCCCAAACGCTCGCGGAGAGCGGCGAGTGAAGGTTTTTTGCTTGGCGCTAAACCCGTACTCAAACGGCGCGAGGTTAAATTTTAAAAGCAACCTCCGTCCTGCGGCGCTTATATCTTTTACAAGGCGCGAGAATTTTAAAAATTTTAAAGAGTGTGAGGAAGCGGTAAATTTGCCGCTAGAAGCGAGGATATCAAATCAAGCGGTCGGCGCGGTATCGTCAGGCTTTGAGGTCTGCGCAAAAGCGGCAGACAGGGAGGCGGTTTCTGCTAAGCGTGCGAGCTCCGCTTGCCGCGGCGCTAAAACGGCGAGCGCGATGTCGATAGGTGCGGCCGCAAGCAAGAATATCTCAAATTTTGCGGCGCTAAAACACTGTGCCGATAGGAAAAATTTTAAAATTTTCGCTAGCGGCAAGATAAAATTTGCAACGCACGGCGAGCCGAAATTTGCAACGCGCAGTATGGCTAAATTTGCGGCGCAGTGCGGGCTAAAATTTGAGCCTTGCGGCACTGCTGCACGCGACTTTGCTATGCGCGATAAAATTTTAAACTCAAGCTCGCGCAAAAATTGCATGAGCTTTAAAATTTCATCGCGGTGCGGAGAAAAGACAAAATGAGATTTGATCTGCTCGTCGCAAACACGCTTAAAATCAGCAGAAATCAGGCTGCCGCGCTGATAAAGCAGGATAAAATTTTGCTGCGAGGCGCCGTGCAAAACAGACCCTCCGCGCAGATAGCGCCCGAGCAGAGCGGCGAAATCAGTACTGCCGAGCAAATTTACGTAAGCAGGGGCGCGCTCAAGCTTGCAGGCTTTTTGGACGAACTCGCCGAAAATGGGCTTTTGGCAAACTGCGACGCAAATTTGCCTAACTCGGCGGCAGAAATTTCAAAGCCGTGCAGCGGCGCGAAGAGCGCAGATAGCAAATCGGTAGCAACGCAAAGAGCGGGCGCAGTAACGACGCAAATTTCAAGTGCAGATTTTGCGGCTACGGATAAAATTTTAGGCGCGGACGAAGCGACTAAAATTCCAAGCGCGGCTGCCGCGACGACAAAGATCGCAAAAGTAGATGTCGCAGCAATCCGTACCGCAAAAACTAGCGCCGAGACTGCTGAGCTTTTGCAAACCGGTGCAGGCAAGCAAACGGTGGAATTTTTACAGACGAGCACAGGAGCCGAAACGGCAGGACTTTTGCAAACGAACGCAGGCGCCGAGACGGCAGAGATTTCAAATGCGGCAGAAGCCTCCAAATCGGGCGGCAAGGCGGGCGCATGCCGCAACGAAAGCGGCGCGGAGCCTATGCAAGCAGAACCCTCGCAAAAAGATATTTTAAATTTAGCGGAAGTCGATGTTTTGGACGTGGGCAGCAGCACTGGCGGGTTCGTGCAGATTTTACTGCAGCGCGGTGCAAAGAGCGTGACCGCGCTTGACGTCGGCAGCTCGCAGCTAAGCGAAATTTTGCGGCGCGATCCTCGCGTGATTGTGCGCGAAAACACCGACATCAGGGAGTTTGAAAGCGAGAAAAAATTTGATCTCATCACCTGCGACGTGAGCTTCATCTCGCTAAATTTGATCCTAAAAAGTCTCGCGAGCCTCGCAAAAAGCGCTCTCATCGTGCTATTTAAGCCGCAATTTGAAGTCGGCACGGAGATCAAGCGAAATAAAAAAGGCGTGCTCAGGGACGAAAAAGCAGTGCGCGCCGCACGGGCGAAATTTGAGCGACTATGCGCCGAGCTGGGGCTTACTGTACTGTACGCTAGCGCCTGCAAAATCACGGGTAAAGAGGGAAATAGGGAATTTTTCTATCTTCTAAAAAGGATGAACGATGAAATTTAAAAACTTAATTATATTGGCGTTTTGCGCGCTATTTTTGGGCTCATGCGTTAAAAGCTTAAACCCCAAAGCGCCGCTGGTAAAAAACTTCGACATAGCTAAATTTAGCGGCGGCTGGTATGAGATCGCCCGTATGAAGGGCAGCGACGACGATCTGCAAAACACCGCATACGAGTGCTTTATCGATAAAAACTCCACGATCAATCTTTTAAAAACCGCCAAAACAAGCTCAGGTAAAATCGAAAACGAGCAGCACGTGTTGGAGTTCGCGGGCGATAAAAACGTAGGTCTGCTCTATCAAAAAGGTCTGATTTCCGACTCCCTCTACCGCGTGGCGCAGGTGGACGGCGACTATCGTTACGCCCTGATCTTCGGCGCCGATACGAGCGAGCTTTACATCCTCTCGCGCACCAAAACCCTGCCCGAGCCGATCCGCATCCTATATCTCAAAAAGGCGAAGCATAGCGGTTACGACACCAAAAAAATTATCTGGACGAAGCAAAAGTAATGGCTAATCAAAAATCATGTAAAGACCATACAGAGGCTTCGCTACGGAATTTTAAAGAGCAAAATTTCGTATCGCAGAATTCCAACTTGAAAAATTTTACGGAACAGAATTCCACAAGCAATGGAGAAAATTCATCTCAAAATATCAAACGTACAAAGCAAGAGTTCAGTGAAAATAAAACCAGCAATGCGCACCGCGCAGATGAAGCAGACACCGACACCTCTTGCAGAAATGAAACGACTTTTGGCAGTAAAACGGCTTATAACGACGCTTGCAGCAATGACGTAGACGTGCAGGCTCAAAGCGCGCTTCCTGCTTGTGCGGAAGTGCTGCGTGCGCGCCTAAGCGAGCAGTTCGCACGAGGCGAGATTTTCGCAACGCTGCAAGGCGCAAACCGCGATAATGTGCACGCCGTAGCGATCGGTAACTTCGACGGCATGCACCTTGGACATCAAAAATTATTTGAGCGCCTAGGCGAGCAAGGCGCAATAATCGTAATCCTAGCAGGTGGTGGCACGAAGCTCACCCCTTTTGCGTCGCGGCAGGCATTTACGAACAAAAAGATTTTTTATTGCGATCTACGCGCTATCAAAAGCCTTAGCGGAGGCGAATTTATCGCACTTTTAAGGCAGAATTTCATAAATTTACAAAAAATTGTCGTCGGCGAGGACTTTAGATTTGGGCGTGATCGGGCGTGGGGCGTGGAGTTTTTAAGGCGCGAATTTCGCAGACAAACCTGCGTCGTAGGGGAGTTTTGCTTAAGCGGCGGCGGCGTACATTCAAGCAGGATCAAAGAGCTTTTATCGCGCGGCCGGTGCGAAGAGGCGGCGGAGCTTTTGGGGCGAAATTACGAGATCTGCGGACGCGTAGTGCGCGGTCAGGGGCGCGGGGTGCGAGAGTTCGTAGCGACGCTAAATCTTGATGCGAGCGGCTATTTTATACCAAAAAGCGGCGTGTATGCGAGCCTAGCACGCGCCGGAAGCAAGGAATTTGCAAGCGTGAGCTTCTTGGGGCACAGGCTCAGCACCGACGGAGCTTTTGCGATTGAAACGCACATTTTAGGGGACTTTGAAGGCTTTGAGGCTGGTTTAAATTCCGCGCAAGATTACGCGCCGTGCTGCGGGGGGCAAGCCGCACATTTTGCGCAAAATTTAGATGAAATTTCGGCGTGTAATTCAGTAGAAATTTCTACACAAAATTTTGCGTCGAGCGAGAGCTTGGACGCCGAAAATAAAAATTTAGAGGCTGCGGACAAAAACAGCGGCGCGAAATTTACTTGCGTGAAATTTATAAAGTTCCTACGTGAAAATCGCAAATTTAGCGATCTAGCGCAGCTTAAAGAGCAGATTTTAAAAGACGTTTCAGAGGCGGAGGCGGTACTACGAAGCCGCAAATTTTAATCTACGGCTTGTAAGCTTAAAGATGAAATTTGTGAGCTGTGTGCTTGAAATTTGATGTGTCTGCCCGCGTTTTGCATCTAGGCGCATTAAATGAGCCGTCTGCGTCGTCCCGTATAAAAGTCGTGCGCCCGTTGTCACTGAGAATACTTGGTGCACCGCCTGCGTCTGCGATGCCATATGGGAAGTGTACACAAAAGCGGCGCGCAAGCCGATAAAAAGTCGTTAAATTTTAACGACGTACCGCCTACATGGCTTTAACGCACCTTGGGCCTAGGCTCATGCAAGGTGAGGCAAGTGCAAGCTGCGCCGAGAATCGAGGGTGATAAAAAATCTTAGTTGCGCTGCAAAGCTTTAAAATTTAGCAGGGCTAAGCTGCCGAGCAAGAGTCAAGCAGCTAAATTATGCGCCTAACTAAACGCTGGATTTTGTTAAGCGGGTTCCATTTTACGGCGCGTAAAATCGCAAAATGGGCGCGAAATTCTACCAATATAGCTTTGGCTATGCTTTTAGTTTAAGTTCGTAATTAAAGAATTTAAAGGAGCTGTTTTGGCAGTGCGAGATTTGGCGGCGTAAAATTTAATTCTGAGAAATTCCAAGCCCGCTAAATACGGCGCAAAATTTTAAGGATGTATTTGCGCGGCGCGGAATTTTAGGGTCTGTCAAGCAAGACGTGAAATTTAATCATGCATCGAGCGTGTCCGGGCTAGAAGTTGGGCGCAAACTGGGATACAGCTCGCTTGCATCAAAAGTGCTCATGCTACGTTTAAAATTTAGGCATGCTTCGCGCGGGGCAAACTAAGTGCAAAAATTCCATGCGTAACGGTCGCAAATAGAGTGTCGCGTAAGTACAGAAAGCACGGCGTGAGAATTCTGCGTTTAGCATGCGTAGGAAGTATAAATCGAGTGCTGCGTAAATAGCAAAACTAAAAGGAAATGGATGAAAGACGAAATTTTTAAAGAGCCTATCAAAAAACAGTTTGAGTTTGACGCCAGCGTCGCGTCGGTTTTTGATGATATGATCGGGCGCAGCGTGCCGTTTTATGAGGCCAGCACGCGGCTTAGCAGCGAGCTTTTGGCGCGGATGCTGCCGCAAAAGGCGCGCGTGATCGATCTTGGCTGCTCGACTGCGACCGCGCTGCTGGCGCTGTTTGCGCTGCGCCCCGATCTGCGGCTGTGCGGCATCGACAGCTCGGAGGCGATGATACAAAACGCCCGCGCCAAGGCGGCGGCGTTCGGCGCGAAGCTCGATCTTAGCGTATCGGACGTGCTGGATGCGAGCCTCGCGGACTGCGACGCCATGATTTTAAACTACACCCTGCAGTTCATCAGACCGCCGCGCCGCGCCGCACTAGTGAGTAGAATTTACGACGGATTGCGCGAGGGCGGGGTTTTGATCTTTAGCGAAAAGATCGTCTACGAAGAGCCTGCGCTCGCGCGTCAGATGATCGAAATTTACGAGGATTACAAGCGCGCGCAGGGCTACTCGCGCTACGAAATCGCGCAAAAACGCGAGGCGCTTGAAAACGTGCTCGTGCCATACACCGAGGCAGAAAACCGCGCCTTGGCGCTAAGCGCGGGCTTTAAGCGCGTCGAGAGTATTTTTAAATGGGCGAATTTTATGAGCTTCGCGGCGTTTAAATAGCGATAATTTAAATTTACAAGAAGTATAAATTTTAGAATTCTATGAATTTAAAAATTTCACTGATTTCCGAAGTTTTTTACTTTCCAAAACTCTTGCATTATAAAATTTGAAGCAAAATGCAGAGTGCAAATTTTAAATTTTATTCTGTACGCAAAAGCGCTCCCGTATTTCAAAGGCATAAAACCTAAAATATCTTCTCGTACACGCAACTTTTGGAATGTGAGCGCCCAAAAGCCTTTTATTTTACGTAAAATTTTAACAGTCTAGAAATAATTGATACAAATTCCAATTAAACTAAATTTTACTTCATTTCTATTTACTGCGCTTTTTGGGTTGTTTCGGCGATTTGGACTTGCGGGCTTACTTTTGTGATTAACCCCGTTTCTTCATCTATTTTTTCGCTAGCGATACGATTTTCAAAATCGTCTAAAAAACGTTTCGTATCGGCTAGGATATTTTTATATTTACGCCGTTTATTTTTATAAATCGATCGGCAAACCATGAACGTTAAAATAAAACTACTTCCAATACATGCCAAAAACGGCAAAAGCTCGAAATAAAGTATTTGAAAATAACATATACATATAAATAGCAGTATTCCACCTATAAATGTACCGCAGCCGACGACATAATAATCAAATCTGGGTTTATAACTTTCTGCATTAGCCCAGAATTGATCCTCATTGCTTACTTTTCTAGTTATGTTTTTAGTTAGACCGCAATCGATATAACCGCCATTTTTTTCGGCATAACCAGCCATCTCATCGCCATCCAAAATCAAAAAATTTTTATCTAAAACCGCTCTAAACAAATCTTTACCTTGTCCCTTAAGCTGAAATGTCCATATATGAGTATGCGTAGTGCTTGTTTTAGTGGTCGTATTTGTCGTCGTATTGCTGCTAAAACTGCCGCGAACGGCGAACGGATTGATAGGCAAAAAGGGATAACCCAAGCCTCCGCTACTTACATCGCCACTATTTACAGTATTTACAGTAGTATTAGTTACACTACTCATGTCTGTTAGAACTTCTTTTTTAGCATTGATTGCGATGCCGTGAAAATAATCCATTAATAATCCTTTAATTAAAAATAAAATTTGTGAATAATACGCCCCCCCCATTAAAATTTGCTGAAATTTTATACTCGCCGTATTTTTCAGGCGTTACGGCAAGGATTTTTATCTAAATTCTTTGGAATTTGACAATTAAATTTTGATGCAGATTAAATGATCCAAACAGCGCGAATGTATAATCTGGCTGCATGCAAGACAGCGCAGATAAAATTTTATCGCCGCTTGTAATTTCAAAATTCCGTCGCGGATGTGAACTACGCAAATTATTAGAATTCGGCAAAATTCCAAAAATTCTATGAATTTTTGGAATTTCATAGCCCAAGCAGAATTCATAAATTTTACAAAATTCTCAAAAAATTCAAAAACTGAAAAAGTGTGGCTGTCTAAATTTAGGGTATAAAAAAAGCGCCCGCCGTTTGACGGACGCCGCGTATAAGTCACGGCGACGAAAATAAACGCCGCCGCGAACAAAGGAGCTTATTTATCTCTTAAATTTAACTCGCTAACGAGCTTGGAGTAAACTGCGTAGTCTTTGTTTTTAAGATATTTCATCATTCTTTTGCGCTGACCTACTAGCTTTAGTAGTCCTAAGCGAGATGAAAAATCTTTCGGATTTGCTTGCAAATGAGTGGTAAGAAGCGTGATCCTCTCGGTAAGAAGCGCGATTTGCACCTCTGCAGAGCCCGTATCTTTCTCTCTTCTAGCGAATTTCGCAACTATCTGTGCTTTTTGAGCCGTGTCTAAAGCCATGATGACCTCCTGATCGGTAAAATAGGAAGCGATTATACTTAATTAACCTAAATTTTTGCTTTCTTTGTGTAAAATGCACGCTTTGACACCAAAGGAGAGAATAAATGCTTTTTACAAAAGCAAGCGAATACGCCCTGCTTTCAATGATCTGCATCGCGGGTAAGGAGGAATCGATGGATGTCGATTCGATCTCTAGCGAGCTTGAAATTTCACGCAGCTTTTTGGCTAAAATTTTACAAAATTTAGCTCGCGCGGGACTTTTAAATTCCTTCAAAGGCGCCAAGGGCGGCTTTGTGCTCGCGCGCAATGCGGATGAGATCACGCTAAGCGAGATCATCAAAAGCGCCGAAAGACGCAAGGCGACGGTGTTTGACTGCACCGCCGAGGGGATCGACGTTTGCCCGAACGGTCGCACGCTGTGCCGCGTCAATCTAATGTTCGGCGAGCTTCAGGAGAAGGTCGATGAGTATATGGATACGATCACGCTAGCAAACATCATCGGCAAAGAGCGCAAATGAAAATATATCACCTCAGCCACACCGATCTGGATGGCTACGGTGCGCAGTTCGTCGCGGCGCACTATTTGACGGACGTGGAATTTTTCAACGCCAACTACGGCAAGGAGATAAACGAAAAATTTGAGCTCATCCTCGAGCGCATTGATGAGCGGCTTGCCGCAGACGTAGACGAAAAAAGCCTAGTTTTAATCACCGATCTAAATTTACTGCCCGCGCAGTGCGAGAAATTTAGCAGCGAGCTGGCACGTCGCAACGCTCGCGTGATCCTTCTGGATCATCATCAAAGCGGACTTGAGTGCGCGAAAAAATTCCCGTGGTATTTCCTAGACTCTTCGCGCTGCGCTACGAAGATCACCTATGATTTTTTCAGTGCGATGTTCGGCGGCGCGGCGCGGCTGGATAAGCTCGTGCGCGTCGTAAACGCCGTGGATATCTGGCTAAAAGACGAGAGCGAGTTTGAGCTCGGCAAAGTCTGCCTCGGCATGGTCTCGGGCGCGAAAGAGATCAATAAGATCATGTTTGAGCGGGAGAGCAGGGATTATACCTTCTTCCTGTTAGAAAAAATTTTTAAATTTCAAGACGAGCCGAATGCACACATCGCGCTAGATAGCGCGCTGCACGGCATAAAAAAGGAATTTTTTAAAAGCGAGCGCGACGATACGCTAAGCAATCTCGTCTCGCATTTCGTAGTCGCCCGTCTAAGCGCGCAAAAGCAGCGCTTTGAGATCAGATATCTCGATAAAAAGGGCATTTTGACCTACAATATCGGCAACGTAAGCGTCATCGGCAACGACTTTTTGACGCAAAACCCCGATGTCGATTTTTTCATCGACGTAACAAGCAAAAAAACGCTTAGCTTCCGCGCAGACGGCAAAACCGACGTTAGCGAAATGGCAAAGCTGCTCCTTGGCGGCGGCGGGCACGTAAACGCGAGCGGCGGTATGTTTGCGGGCTTTAAGGACGCGAGCTCATACGAAGCCGTAAAGGCGCAAATCGTGGATCTAATCGAGAAAAAAACTCAAATTTCAAAGGAAGAAGATGAAAAATAATGACGAAAAAATCGCCGAGCAGGACCTCATCTACGAGATTAATATCCTGCTTGACGCGATGCTGCTTTATGCGGGCGTGAAACGCGATCGGCTCGCCGACGCGGCGCAGCTGTATATCGAAAACATCGATACGGTGCTTGCGAACTCTGACGCTAGCGGCGCGGATGAGGTAATCGCCGTGGTCGAGTTTTTGCGCGGTAAACACGCGGAGCTATTCGAAAATAAGGGCTAAGCGCGAAATTTTAAGCGAAATTTTGCGAGCTAGAATTTTACGAAGCGCAAACTATGCGAAGTAGAATTTCATTTAGCGCAGAAATTTATGGAGCGAAATCTGCGAGATAAAATTTTGCGAAATAGAATTTCTAAAATACGGAATGCGAAATACGGAATTTTGCGGACTTAGGCTTAAAATTTTAAAATTTAGCAAGTAGGCTTTGCGAATAAAATTTTAAGGCATGGGGCTGCAGAATTTTGTTTTAAAATTTTATGCTGTCAAACAAGAGCAAAATTTCAAGGTCTGGAATTTACGCTAAGAAATTCCGCGCAATAGCAAATTTAAAATTTTAAGTGCATTTTGCGGCACGGAATTTTGCAAAAAATTTTAGACAACGCGGGGTGGCTCTGCGTAAAATTCTAATCTAGGCTTCGCGCGGAATTTGCATCAAAACTCCGCGCGGAATTTTGCGCTCAACTAAGGCGCAAAATTTAAATATAAAGGCGCACTCTCCGCTTGCCAGTGTGGCGCGAAGATTGTGCAGATTGCGGAATTTTAAATTTAAAAGCACGATTCTGCCGTCTAAGATCAAAAAATGGCGTAGCGTCTAAGCTTACCGATAATGACAAAGCTCGCTTTGAAAGAAAAAGAGAATTTTATCTGCAAAAGCGCAAAGATAGCATTTTAAGATACTTTTGTTGTTTCTAAGCAAAATAGGTCTGCTGCCAGAGGTTTTTAAATAAGCGCGCTTGATAAAATATTATCGCTAGATATGATGCAGGTGTAAGTAAGTACGCCCGAATGCGGCGAAATAAAACTAACACGGCGCTCTATAGTCGCAAAGCCAGGCATCGAAAATAAAAAACTTGGGCAGGGCGCTAAGAAGTAAAATGTCGCGAAATAAGATATTTGCAGAGCAAGGCGCCGATAGGATGAAGCGTCGTAAAATAGAATAGAAAGCAACACGTGGATAAAATAAGTACCGTGAATCAGAATTTCATAGCAGTGACGCAGGACGCGATTAAATTTTAAGCCGGCGGCGCGCTAAATTTTGAAATTTTATGAATTTAAAACTTTATGAAAGGATATAAATGAAAAAGATTTTTTTGTTTGCATGTCTCATGCTTTTGGGCTCGCAGCTTTTCGGCGACGATAAGGTTTATCGCCTAAGACTTGCTAGTACGTGGGAGGCGACTACGCCCGTTTTGGGCGCTGCTGCTGAGGATTTTAAAAACTATGCCGAAAGCCTTAGTGGCGGTAGGCTTCAGATCCGCATCGATACGCCGAGCAAGCACAAGGCAAGCTTTGGCGTATTCGACTTCGTCAAAAGCGGTCAATACGATCTAGGATATACTTCGCTTTATTATTATAAAGGCAAAGACGCCAAAACTATGCTCTGGACGGCGGTGCCTTTCGGTATGACTACTGATGAGCAGCACGCGTGGTATTACTATGGTGGTGGACGAGAGCTTAACGATAAGATGTTCGCACAATACGGCATGAAGACCTTTTTGATGGGATCTACCGGCATGCAAATGGGCGGCTGGTTTAAAAAAGAGATCAACTCAGTCGCAGATTTGCAAGGGCTTAAATTCCGCATACCGGGGCTAGGCGGAGAGGTGATGAGCAAGCTGGGCGCTACTATAAACACGGTGCCTACGGGTGAGCTATTTATGGCGTTAGAAATGGGTACGATCGATGCGGTCGAGTGGGTAAGCCCTGTCTATGATATGCCACTTGGATTTCATAAAGTGGCTAAATACTACTACACAGGCTGGCAAGAACCTATGGGAGACTGCCAGCTGCTGGTAAATCAAAAAGCGCTAGAGAAGCTGCCTGCGGATCTTCAAGCGATCTTAGAGGCTGCAGCAAGACTTGCTGGCGAAAACTTCCAAAATAAGGGCTTTTACGAAAATGCTCGCATTTGGGCGGAGCTAAAAGCGCAGTTTCCGGATGTGCAGGTGCGCGACTTTCCTGCGGACGTGATAGCCGCGCTTAAAAAAGCAACGAATGAAATCTTAGACGAGGAAGCGGCAAAAGATCCGATGTTTAAAGAGATCCTAGACAGCCAGCGCGCATTTTTGAAAATCGGTAGAGAATGGAACAAAATAAGCACCGTAGCCTACATAAATAACGTAAGTGGCATCGCGGGCGAAAGCATAGCAAATCCAATCTCCGCAAGCCCTAGCGGTACGACAAGCTCAGATTCTGCAAGCAGCGAAAATCACGGCGCTGCGAGCGATTCTAATGCGACGGACGGCAAAAATTTAGGAGCGACAAAGTAAAGCGGGTGCTGCGAGCGATAAAAATTAAGGCGCGACGAATAGACCAGCAAAATAAGTAGTTCAGGCGCGACAAGCGGCAGGAATTCTAACTACTTTTGCACGAAGTAAATGGAATTCTGCCGCAGCAGCTTTGGCGCAATAGCTTCAATATCAGAGCCTAGTTTCATAAATCTCGTCCGCAAGCAGGCAGAAGCTTTGGCGCAATAACTTTAACATCGCAAGCGGCGCGATCTGGCACAGCAAAGGGCTCCCGCGTGAAAATAGAACGCCAAAAACACGCGATAAAATAAAATTCTAAAAATTCTAAATTCCAAGCACGACGGAATTCGGAATTTTAAATCTAAAATTTTAAAATCAAAATTTATGGATTTCGGACGGAGCGCGAAACTACTCCGGTTATGCTATAAACCGACATTTGCGACCATTAAGATTAAAAGCCGTGTCTAGCGCTTTAAAAAGCCTATGGGTCTTTTGCATTCATCTATTAAAATCACAAAAATTGCATTTGCGTTATTAAAATTGCAGCGCTACTTGGCAATATAGGCTAATTCGCATAAAATCAGCCTACGCGCGTTAAAATTTAATCAATAATGTAATTTGGTAAGATTTGTTGCGATAAAATAGCCTTATTATCATGCTTATCTTTAAAATTTACTCCATTGCGCCGCTCTGATTAAGACCAAATTTATTAGGATTTGATAAATCGCGAATGCCCAGTTTCTGCAGCCGCATCTATTAACGCAATAGCAGATAAATTTCACACCCTCTTATCGATAGTGCAACTACGCAAAAAAAAGCTTATTAATACCGCGAAATTTATTGAATTCTTGAAATTTTTGATCTTTAAAATATCGCAATACAGCTAGATCGTAAAAATTTCATATTATTTGGATTGTTCATACTATTTGAATTGATTGTTAAAAAATAGATTCGGAAGCATAGCCCCCGAATCTACGGATAAGATTAAATTCTTAGAATTTAATCGGATGGTGGTGGAAGTCGTCGTAAACGACCTTGTTGGTCTGAAACTTAATGCGCTTAAGCTCGCGGATACGCAAGAATTCCGCCTCGTCGATCTTTTTAATCTGAATCGCCGCCTTAAACGTAGGAGTTTTGGCGATTAGATCCCAGCCGCCGCTCGTTAACTCGTTGCAGCAGCTCTCCCAGTAGTGATAAGACATCTGAATGATACCATCCATTATACACTCGGTGATGTCTGCTTTGATCGCGATATAGCCGTAGCGGCTCCACGCGACGATGAAATCGCCTTGCGAAATTCCATATCGCTCGGCGAGTTTCGGATTCATTTCCGCAATCGGTCCTATCGCGTCGCCGCCCTGCTCGACGGTCTTAGAGCGCCTAGTCATCGCGCCTCCTGCGTACTCGTAAACTTTACGCGTAGTTAGAAGCTGGATCGGGAACTCCTCGTCGGTCTTCTCATCGACCGAGCCCGCCATTACAGGATAATCTTTCGGCATATTCATACGCTTTGCGAATTCCTCTTTGGCGCTTTCGATCTTGCTCTTATCATCCACAAATAGAACTGGGACAAAATTTCCTTTACCGTCCGGGGTAAAGAATTTTTTATCAAGGTACAATGCAGGTCCGCCCATAGAATTCTCATCAGGGCACGGCCAGTGAAGTCCGTGGTATTTTTTGATGCGGTAATAGCTCATTCCGCCGTAGTTATGCGGAGCTACCCTGCGCACCTCTTCCCAAATCTGCTCTGGAGATTGGAATGTGAAATAATCTCCTAGACCTAAACGTCTGGCAAGCTCGCAGATGATAGCCCAGTCTTGTCTAGCTTGTCCCGGAGGGGCAACTACAATCTCGCTATGCTGTACGCGGCGCTCGGCGTTAGCATAAGTACCCTCCTTCTCGCCGCTGCAAGCTCCAGGAAGCACGACATCTGCTTTGCGGCTCGTCTCGGTTAAGAAAATATCTTGGATCACATACATCTCTACCTGCGAAATCGCGCGCAAGAAGTGGTTTGCGTTCGGATCGGTCATAACCGGGTTTTCACCCATCGTCCAGAAGAATTTTACCCTACCATCAAGAATTGCGTCAGGCACTTCGGTTTTATGAATACCGATCTTGCCATTTAGATGACCTTTCGGCAAATTCCACTGGCGCTCAAACCAATCACGGGCACTCTCGTCGGTTACAGCTTTATAGCCGGTAAATACGTTAGGAAGCATTCCCATATCGCAGCAGCCTTGGACGTTTTCTTGTCCACGGATCGGTAGATCGCCGCTTCCAAGTTCGCCCACATTGCCCGTTACGAGCATTAAATTTGAAATATCACAAACCGCGCCCACGCCGTGATTGAAGTGAGTTACACCCATTCCGTGCGTGATAACCGCAGGTCGTGTAGTAGCGTAAATTCTAGCCGCTTTTCTAATATCTTCAGCGTTTAGCCTAGTGTATTTGGCTACGGCTTCAGGCGAATAATCCTTAACCGCTTCTTTTACATATTCAAAGCCCTTGGTGTATTTCTCAACGAATTCGTGATTTACCAAATCCTCGTCGATAATAGTATGGATTAAAGCGTTGATGACCGGGATATTATGCTCCGGCTCAAGCTGGAGGTGGATATCTGCGCGATTTGCAAATTCCGTCTTAACCGGGTCTATGACGATGAGTTTGGCGCCTCTATTTAGCGCTCTTTGAACGTGCATAGCTACGATCGGGTGACCATTTTCCGGGTTTGAGCCGATCATCATAATGCAGTTGCTGTGAGTTCCGATCTCAGTAAAGCTATTTGTAGCCGCTCCGTTACCGATTGTTTTGGCAAGACCTGCCACAGTCGGAGCGTGTCAAATGCGCGCGCAGTGATCGATATTATTCGTGCCTAAAATTCTAAGTAGCTTCTGCGCTACGTAGTTATCCTCATGCGTACAGCGTGCGGAATAGTTTCCGGCTATCGCGTCAGCGCCGTATTTTTCTTTAACCTCGAGCATCTTTTTAGCAACCAAATCAAGCGCTTCGTCCCAGCTAGCCTCGACCAAATCGCCATCTTTACTAAATTTGCCATTCTTTTTACGAATTAGCGGAGTAGTAAGCCTATCTCTAGAGCCTACGTAATTCCATCCGTAATAACCTTTCAAACATAAACAACCTTGATTTACGGGGTTGTCGCTTACTCCGGTTGCGGATTTAATATAATTGTCTTCCGCAGTCAGCTCGATTTGACAGCCTGTGCCACAATAAGGGCATATGACCTTGCCTTTATTCGCCATATTTTCTCCTTTCGAAAATACTAAACATGCAAAATTACCATATATGCAATTTCGGCACAATTATATAAATTCTTACCTAAAATAAAATTGAAATTTTGCCTTAAGCTAAAAGAATTTTTTCAATTATAATTAGGAGTAAGTTGGGGTAATTTAAGTAGTAATTTAAATTTTAAAATATACTTTAATACTGATATACTAGACTTTTAAAGCAAATAATCAACGAACCGGTTTAAAAAAGAAATTAGTTTTCAAATTTAAGCTTTGAAAGCAAATTTATCAAATAAATTCCAAATATCGTCAGATAAATGACGGAATTTTTTTACGGACTTAAATATAATTACACCAAAATTTTTAGTAAAAAATTTTTAAAATTCCTTAAGTCAAGGAGAAAGGTATGAAACAACATAAATTTGTAATCTGTGATTACAAACGATGTATCGGTTGCACGACGTGCATGGCGGCCTGTTACTCAAGTGCCTACGAGCGCGGCAAGCTTGCTAAATCGCGACTTACCGTGCTTAGACAGGCTTACGGCGTTATGCCTACGCAGTGCAGGCAGTGCGATGACGGACCATGCGCAAATGTCTGCCCTACCGGTGCGCTTCGCTTCGATAATAACTATATCGAATTACACGAAGAAATTTGCATCGGATGTAAGATGTGTACGCTCGCCTGTCCTTATGGCGCGATCAGCTCGAATGCCGAGCTTATGCCGTCAGTAAATTATGCGGTCGAGCCGAAGTATTATCTCGAGATCGAAAGCCAAGCGGGTGCCAAAAGCACCGCCATCAAATGCGATCTATGCAACGGACGCGAGAACGGTCCTGCATGCGTCGAGGTTTGCCCAACTAGCGCTATCATTATGATAGATCCTAAAGAAGGTAAGCATAAATTGGGCTTTGCGATAGACTACGATGCGGCTAATGCTTTTGCAAAAGACGTGTTAAACGGCGAAATCAGTTGCGTCGCCAAAAAAGAAGGAGGCGCAAAATGATAAGCGTCTATACTTTATTTATCGTCAGTGCAGTAATTAGTATCCTTTTATACTGCGCTCCAAAAACTGCCGTTAAGGTGGGATTTGGATTAGGTGCTATCAGCTGTTTTTACGCGATGTGTCATTTCGTAGCCAATATGGGCGTAAGCGATAGCTTCGTTTTGGGCGGCACTTTCTTATATGCGCCAAAATTTGCTTTAAGTCCGCTTGGAAATTTCTTCAGTTTCGTAGTCGTTTTCATAGGCTTTGCAAGCAGCGTTTACGGTATGAGCTACGCTGAGGAATATATCGGAAAGGCAAATATCGGCGTTTTTGCATGTTTATTTAATACCTTCATCTTATCTATGCTTTTAGTCATCAGCGCAGATAATGTATTTTGCTTCGCCGTTTTATGGGAGCTTATGACACTAATCTCGTCATTTCTAATCATAGTAAACGATGGCAAAGGCACGCTCAAAGCCGTTATGGTATATCTAGGTATAGCGCAGATCGGTGCATTTTGTATCACCTGTGGATTACTTATCATTGCAAACTACGCAGGAAGCTTCGAATTTGCGAAGTGGGAAAACGTAAATATGCCGATGGGTGCTTCCGTAGCAGCATTCATCTTGTTTTTGGTCGGCTTCGGCTCAAAAGCAGGAATGTGGCCTTTTCACGTTTGGCTACCGCAAGCTCACCCTGCGGCTCCATCAAATGTCTCTGCGCTAATGAGCGGCGTTATGATTAAAGTAGCGCTCTTTACCCTTGTTAAATTTACACTATTTTTACCGCTAAGCATCTATTTTGGGCTTGCAGTTTTGATCCTAGGAGCAGCTAGCTCGCTTTTTGGCGTTTTATACGCGTTGTGCCAGCACGACTTTAAAGCACTTCTTGCGTATCACTCGGTTGAAAATATCGGCATTATCTTGCTAGGTCTTGGCACTGGAATTTACGGCGTCGCAGCAGGCAATGTAACACTAGCCGCAGTCGGATTTTTAGCAGGCTGCTACCACGTAGTAAATCACGCGATATTCAAAGGCTTACTATTCTTATGTGCAGGCTCTGTAATCCACGCTACTCATACGCAAAATATGGACGTGCTAGGAGGGCTAGCTAAAAAAATGCCTCTAACTGCAGTCGGTATGTTTATCGGCATCATGGGTATTGCAGCACTTCCTCCGGTAAACGGCTTCGTTTCAGAGTGGTTTACCTATCAAGGAATGCTTCAAGGCGCTAAGGAAAGCGGAATTTTCATTAGATACGCTTTCTCGCTAGCAGTAGTCGCACTTGCGCTTACGGGCGTTTTAGTCGGTATGCACTTAAAACTATATGCGGTAATCTTTGCAGGAACCCCAAGAGATGAAAAAATTTGGGAAAATGCAAAAGAAAGTCCTCTTGGAATGGTTTTAGGAATGATCATTTTGATGATAGGCTGCGTGGGATTTGGTGTAGGCGCACACTTCATAGTCGATTACATCATGCAGGCGGTAAATTCTATCACTTCCAATAGCGGGTATGTTGCAAGCCTAGGCGCTTCGTCAATCACTTCACCTTTGGGAAGTATCGTTTCAACTCCTCTTATTGCAGTGATTTTGTGTTCTACAATGTTGCTTCCGTTTATCATCCTAGCGGTTATGAAAGCAAATCGCGACAAACCTCGTGAGACAGATCCTTGGGCATGCGGTTTTAAATATAGCCCTCGCATGCAGATGACCGGCGGTCCTTTTACCGGCGATTTAAGAAAGATTATGGACTGGTTATTTAGAGGTCATAAACGCAGAATAGAGCAAAACGGCTACTTCGGACCGATCGAGTATCACAACCACCCACAAGACATTTGGTGGACGATAATTTATCAACCGGTAATCGATTGGAGTAAGAAGATCGCCGATAAGATAGGAATTATTCAAAGCGGCTATGCAAATTTATATACGCTTTACATCCTAATCTATCTTTGCGCGATACTGGGCGTCGGATATTTCTTGATCTAGGAGGTTTGAGATGCAGACTATACAAACTATATTTTTAATGATATTTCAAGTCGCGGTTATCGTCCTAGTCGCTCCACTCTTCGACGGTATGGCTAGAAAACTTCGAGCCAAGCTTCAGTCGAAACAAGGAAGTGATTTTTTCCAGACTTACCGCGATATTATTAAGCTTTTTAAGCGCGGCAGAACCGTTCCTGCGTGCAGCCACTGGGTATTTAGATGGGCGCCGTTTTTCCTTTTCGCTACTTCGGCAGCGATTTTGGCGGCTATTCCTATTACATACAGCGATCCAACCACCGATAAAATTTTCGGAGCATATTCGGATATTTTCGTTATCCTATATCTAGGCGCGCTTTTGCGCTTCGTATTCGGTGCGGCTTCGATAGATAGCGGTAACCCGTTTGCGGCAACCGGCGGCGGACGCGAGCAGATGCTTGCCGTTTTTGTCGAACCTGTGATGATGATGTGCCTAATCGTAGTAATGATGGCTGCGGGAACTTCAAATTTGGTTGAGATTCAGGGGATGGTACGCAGCGGTCAGATCGGCTATCAAATTCCAAGCTTTGCTGTCGCTTCGATTGCGTTTTTATGGTGCATGTATGTCGAGACCGGCAGAAAGCCATTTGATCTTGCCGAAGCCGAGCAAGAGCTTCAAGAAGGTCTACTTGGCGAATATGCAGGCAGCGATCTCGGCTTAGTGCAAGCGGCGCTTATTTTGAAGCAATTTGCGATGATCGGATTATTCCTAACGATATTTGAGCCGTGGAATTTTAGCAATCCGTTTTTGGCAATCATAATCTTTGTGCTAAAAACTGGCGTATTTTACGTAGCAGCCGTTTTCATCGACAACTTTGGACCACGCTTCAGAATGACTTCGAGCATGCGCAAAATTTCATGCGGCGCTCTTGCCATTGCTTTTGCGGCATTAACGCTTTACGTAGTAGGATTTTAAGATGAATAGTATCGATATTTTAGCAATTTGTATGATCGTAACGTCACTCGCGGTATTCGGACTTAGAAATTTAAAACTTTCGATCGGAATTTACGCGATTCAGACGCTATTTTTGGTAAGCATATTTTTTATGCTGTATTCTAACTTCAATGCGCCGCAGCTTAGAATTTGGGCGATAGTGGCGTTTTTTACGAAGGTTATTTTCGTGCCAGGAATTTTATTTTGGCTAGTTAAAAAGCTGGATGTGATCAGCGAGGATGAGCCGGTAGGCGGCTTTTTCGTAAGCCCCGTTATTGCGATGGGATTTTCGCTAGCGATTGCGATGACAATCAATCCGATCTTGCTTAAATTCTCTCTTATTCAAGAAAGAATCGTTCTAATAGCGGCGGTAACCGTATTTATGATGGGAATTTTCGGCTTCATGCTAAGAAATTCTTTCATCAAGCAAATTCTAGCCTACTGCCTCTTTGAAAACGGCATACACCTAAGCCTTGCACTTATGGCTTACAACTCTCACGAGCTAGTCGAGCTTGGAATTTTAACCGATGCAATCTTTGCGGTTATTATTATGAGCATTTTGGCGGTTAGATTTTACAAAGCTTATGACGGGCTTGATACGTCTAAAGCTTCGAATTTAAGGGGTTAATGATGAATAGTTTAGCTTTTATATTAATTTTTCCGTTGCTCGGAGCGCTGATATTATTCTTATGCCCTAAGAATTTCAAGCTCCTAAGCTCGCTACACGTTTTGATTTCTGCAGTTACATCCGCAGGACTACTCTGTAACGTAGGCAAGCTTATCAGCGGCAACTTCGAGGCGTTTTACGCATACGATAAATTCCTATTCCTAGATAGCCTAGGTTGCGTATTTTTAGTGCTAATCGCCGTAACGGGCTTTTTGGTAAATTTATACTCCACCACCTATATGAAATGGGAGATACAGGGCGGCCATCTGGATCTTAGCGATCTTAGAAAATACTACGCGCTCTGCCACGTTTTCGTTTTTACGATGACGCTTAGCGTGATCTGTAACAACGTTGCGTTTATGTGGGCTGCGGTAGAGGCTACTACGTTAGCATCGGTATTTTTGGTCGCTATTCATAAAGATAAAAAATCCACCGAGAGCGGTTACAAATATATCGTTATCTGCTCGATCGGCTTAGCGTTTGCGCTTTATGCGACCGTTTTACTATATGCGGCTACATTCAAAATCACGGGCGATGGCGAGGCTTCGATGCTTTGGACGAGCATTATGGATAATGCCAAAAATTTAAACGGCGATGCTGCTAAGCTTATCTTTATATTCGCTCTAATAGGCTTTGGAACCAAAGCAGGACTTGCTCCTACTCACACTTGGCTTCCTGACGTTCACGCAGAAGGTCCGGCTCCGATTTCGGCACTACTTTCGGGTGTGCTTTTAAAATGTGCGATGCTAGCGATATTTAGATATTACGCGGTAACCGCCGAAGCGGTAGGGCCAGACTTCGTTAAGCACGTGATGCTGATTTCGGGCACGATCACGCTATTTATAGCAGGAATTTTCCTAGTTCGTCAGCACGACGTGAAAAGGATGTTTGCTTACCACTCGGTCGTTCATATGGGTGTTATTGCATTTGCGCTAGGTATCGGCGGATATTTCGGCTTGCTTGCCGCGATCTTTCACTGCTTAGCTCATAGCTTTACTAAGGCTCTTGCATTCTGCTCTACCGGTAATATCGCTAGAATTTACGGTCACAAAGATATGACTAGAATGGGCGGTATGGTAAAAATCGCTCCGCTTACTACGATAATGTTTGGTGCTGCGGTTTGCTCGCTCGTAGGCGTTCCTGCGTTTGCGATCTTTGTAAGCGAATTTAACGTTTTCAAAGGCGCGATAGCCAGCGGTCAATACATAGCCGTAGCATTATTTGCGATCGCGCTCGTAATTATTTTCATTGCGGACTTCGCACACTTTAATCTAGCGAGCTTCGGTACGCCTAAAGGTGAAGTGGTTTATGCTAAAGAGATGAGCTTGTTTGAAAATTTACCGCTAATCTTGCTTTGCGCTTTAGTGATAATTTTCGGCGTATGGCACGTAGGCGATTTTTGGATGCTCGTCGAAAACGGCGTTAGAATAATGATGAGAGGTTAAAAATGAGAGGCGATAAATTTATAGAAATTTTAAAGACCAAAGTCAAGGTCTTAGAAGTTACCCGCCAAGCCGAGGATCAAATCACCGTTTTAGTGGATAGAAATGATCTGCCGCTTGCGGTTAAGACGCTATATTATGACATCGGCGGTTTTATCAGCACGATGATCCCTAACGATGAGCGCGAGCTAAACGGAAATTTCGCGCTTTACTATGCGATATCTATGGAAGGTGGCAAAATGACCGAAGCGGAGGATTTCGCCGCAGAGGATAAATGCTTCATCACCGTTAGGACGCTAATTCCTGGATCGGATCCGACATTCCCGTCGGTTACTCCTTTAGTGCCTGCTTGCGTATGGTACGAAAGAGAAGCTTTCGATATGTTCGGCTTAATCGCCGAAGGCTTGCCTGATAAACGTCGTTTGGTGTTAAGCGACGATTGGCCCGATGGGCTTCATCCACTTCGCAAAGACGCGATGGACTATCGCTATAGACCCGATCCTGTAGATCATAAAGACGAACCTAATGCAGAGTTTTTATTTCCTAGCGGTGATGGCGTAGTAGATGTTCCACTTGGACCTCTTCACGTAACGAGCGATGAGCCGGGACACTTTAGACTATTTTGCGACGGCGATGAGATTATCGATGCAGACTACCGCTTGTTTTATCAACACCGCGGTATGGAGAAGCTAGCTGAAAACCGAATGAATTACGATCAGATGGGCTATTTAGCAGAGCGCGTCTGTGGAATTTGCGGCTACGCTCACGCGATTGCGTGTATTGAAGCAGCAGAGAAAGCCATCAAGCTTGAAATTCCGCTTCGTGCGCAAGCCATCCGCGTCATCTGCCTTGAGATCGAACGCCTTCACAGCCATCTTTTAAATATCGGTCTAGCCTGCGAGGTAACAGGTAACTACAACGCCTTCATGCATATCTTTAGGGTGCGCGAATACTCTATGGAGTTAGCTCAGCTCGTAACCGGCGGCCGCAAGACCTACGGCAATGTAATTATGGGCGGACTTCGCCGCGATATGACCGACAATGAAATTCGCAAGAGCATCGAGATCATCAACAAGCTCGACGTTCAAATTTCTGAAATTTGGGACGCCGTTATGGAGGATAAACGCCAAATCGGTCGCTGGAAAGGTGTGGGCGTATTAGATCGCAAAGTGGCGCGTGATTTTAGCCCGGTAGGTCCAAATATGAGAGCTTCCGGCTTTAAACGCGACAACCGCTACGATCATCCTTATGATTTCTTCAACAAGATAGAATTCGAAGTAGCCGTAGAGCACGGTGGCGATGTATTCAGCCGCGAAGTCGTAAGATATAAAGAGCTTAAACAATCGATCCACATCATCAGGCAGTGCTTGCATCAAATGCCGCAAACTCCGATAATGATCGATCCACAGACTATGATCAGACCGGAAAACTACGCTTTAGGTCACGACGAAGCACCGCGCGGCGAAAATGTCCACTGGATCATGCAAGGAAACGCTCAGAAGGTTTACCGCTGGAGATGTCGCGCCGCTACGTATAACAACTGGCCGAGCTTGCGATTTCAATTCCGCGGAAATAACATCTCCGATGCGGCGCTAATCGTATGCTCGATGGATCCGTGCTACTCATGCACCGAGCGCGTAACTTTAGTCGATATTAATAGCGGAAAGAGTAAAATTCTAACCGAAAAAGACCTTAAGAAATTTTGCCAAGACGGCAAGGTTAGCAAAAAGGATTTAAGATGATGAAATTATTCGACATTACCGAAAAATATGGTAAGGCGACCTATGCTTATCCGTTTGAGCCATACATCGTGCCCGAGAATTTTCGCGGGCAGCCTGAATACACCTATGAGCTTTGCATAGGCTGTGCCGCGTGCGGTATCGCCTGCCCATCCAATGCGATCGAGCTTAAGATGAATGAAGCTCAAACCAAGCTTATTTGGGAATTTGATTGCGGACGCTGCATATTTTGCGGTCGCTGCGACGAGGTATGCCCTACGGGAGCGGTAAGGCTAGGCAATAGCTTTGAGCTAGCGGTAAAATTTGATAAAAGCGCGCTTATCCAACACGGCGAGCTTGAGATGGAGAAATGCAGCTGCTGCGGCAAGCCGATGACCCCAAAAAGGCTCATCAATTACACGCTAGAAAAGCTAAGTACTGCAAATTTGCTCCCAGGCAGATTAGAAGAAGCTAAAAAATATCTCTATATCTGTCCTGAATGCAAAAAAGCTCAAGCGGTCGAAAGAGTGACCAAAGGTATAGAGGAGGCAATAAAATGAGTTTGTATCAAGTCCCCGAAAATATTAAAAACGCAAACGATCTAACCGCAAAATTGGAGCTTTTGAAAAATATCAAACGAAGCTTCAGCGTTTATCGTATCGATTGCGGAAGTTGCAATGGCTGTGAAATCGAAATTTTTGCTTCTATCACGCCGATGTGGGATCCGGAGCGCTTCGGATTTAAACTCGTAGCTAACCCTCGCCACGCAGATATCTTAGTCTGCACCGGCCCGGTTACTCGACAGATGTATTATCCGCTGCTCCGCGCTTATGAGGCTGCACCTGATCCAAAGATCGTAGTAGCTCTTGGGGCCTGCGGAAGCACTGGCGGAATTTTTCATGACGCATATAGCGTATGGAGTGGTATCGATAAGATTGTACCGGTAGATGTTTATATCCCAGGCTGCCCTCCGCATCCTGCTAGCATCATCTATGGTCTTGGCATGGCGCTTGGCATCATTGATCAAAAGCTTCAAAAGAAGAGCTATGAGCAAGATAGCACTCTTCCGCCACCGGTTAAGAGTTCAGTTATCGGCGATATTTTATTCGAGCGCGATCTGCAAGCTGAAGCTAAGAGGCTGATGAGCTATATTTTCGGAAGAGTTTTATTCGCAAAATATATGGATGCGATCAAAACCTCATCTGACGTTCACGATCCAAAAGCTTCTCGCGAGGCTCTACTTAACGCTATCCACACCGAAGAGGATCCTAGATACGCGGAGTGCATGGCACTATTGCACAATGACGTATATCTAAAATACGCCCGCGCTACGGAGGAATTTAAGATCGATCCGCAAAAAGAGGTCTGGAGCAAACGATGATTGAGGTTTTTAAGCTTACAAAGCGGCATATGGACGAAAACGAAAATTTACCCAAAGAACTAAAGGATATCAAGGTTTTTTCCACCTGCGTCGGTCACGGCGTAGGTACGATAGATTTTAGCGAAAAGGTACTTGAGATAGACGATGAAGAATTTAAACGCATCATCGAAAACTCGGGCGACTACGTTAAATTTAAGATCGGTAACCTAAGCAAGTATTTCGAGATTGAAATTTTTGCCGAGCACGCAGCTAAGCTAATCCCTCAGCTTTGCGAATGTGAGCTTAAAGATCTGCTAAAAAATATGCGCGAAGGATATTTCGTGCTAAGGAAGGATTTTTGATGCGAAAGGCGTTGCTTTGTATCGGCAATCCCCTTCGCGGCGACGATGACGTGGGCAATGAAACAGGGCGAATAGTCGAGGCAAACTTAAAAGATTGGCGCGTTTTTTATGGGCAGGATGTGCCCGAAAACGAATTTGCAGCACTTAGGGAATTCGCCCCTGAAATTCTGATCGTAGTAGATGCGATGAGCGGCTTTGATGAGGATAAGATAGAATTTTTCGACCTCAGCAACGATCGCGACTATATCTACTCGACGCATAACCTACCTACGCCGGTGCTTCTAAGCTATCTGCGCAAAATTTGCCCAAAGACGTTGTTTTTGGGCATAAGCGTGCTACTCGATAATGTCCTTGATTTCAAAGAAGGGCTGAGCGAGAGCGCAAAAAAAAGCGCGCAAAGAGCTTATGAGCGTATCTTAGAAATTGATTCAAATTTAAATGAGGAGGAGTAAATGTTAAATCCTGCAGAAACCGCGCAAGCGGTGTCTAGTTCGATGCAACACAAGGCGCATACCCCGCTAATTAGCATAATTTTTCTAGCTATAATGGCGGGCGCTGCAATCGCTATGGGTGATATTTTCTGGGCTCACTCGACCGTCGGAATGGCTGAAAAGCAATCTATTGGCTTATCGAATTTCATCGGCGGTATTACCTTTAGCTGCGGTCTGATGATGGTGGTTTTTTACGGTGGGCATCTATTTACCAGCTCGGTTTTAACGGGCGTACCTGCTGCCGATGGCAAATTACCGCTAGGTAAAACAATCGGCTATTGGGCTATCGTTTGGTGCTTTAACTTTGTAGGTGGCGCGTTAATCGCGTATATGTATTATTACTCAGGACTTCCGCTTAAATATGATGGCTACATCTTGCAGCACTTCATTCCTGCAGCAGCAGGCAAAATAAACGCACCTTTTCATGAGCTATTCATCCGCGGAATTTTTTGTAACGTGTTTGTATGTATGTCTATCTGGACTGCAACCAGCGAGAGCAATCTATCGGGTAAATTCTTTGCAATTATGTGGATGATCGGCGCATTCGTAGCTTGCTCGATGGAACACTGCGTTGCAAATATGTTTATCCTAACTGAAGGTATCATCGCTAAAGGCCACTACCTTGCGGCTGCAGGTGGCGATGTAAATGCTCTTGCAAGCTCGCTTCACGGTGTAACGGCGGCTCAAATAGATTCAATAAACTGGGGAAATTTCATCGTTAAAAATATGATCCCAGTTACGCTAGGTAACATCTGCGGCGGTCTATTTTTCGTAGGCTTGGTCGGATTTATGGTAAATAAATACGATATGAAAAAGAAAGACTAATCTATCGCGCTTCGGCACGATATAAACAAAATATGGCGCGGCACTTTGCCGCGCATTTTTAGTTTCTTAAATTTTGATGCGTAAAATTTCGCTCGATCCAAAATTTTAAATTCCATTGCAATACATAAAATTACAGCTTGATTTAAAATTTTAAATTCCATAGCTTGCCGCTAAATTTAAAATTCTAAAGCTTCGCGTTTCAGGATAGTGGATAAAATTCAAAAGTGAACTACGTGTTAAAATTTTAAGCAAATTCAAAACAGAATTTTAAACGAGACCACAAACCCAAATTTTATATAAGTTAAAATTTTAGACGAAATCCTAACGAAATTCGGGATGAAATTCTAAAACCAAGCTCTTGATAAAAATTTTACGCTGTAAATTTAGGCAAAATTCTACTCTGCAACTTTAGACAAAATTTCGCGCCTAAGCCGTAACGTAAGCCGCATAAATGCTTTAAAAACTCTAGCCCGCGCCTAAACACAGTAGCTAAGCAATCTGTCGTAGTCTAGGATCAAAAACTCGTGCTGGCTGATTTTTTGAATTACGTTATCTTTTACGAGCTCGTTAAACGCGGTACTCGCGCTTTGGCGCTTGAGCCCCACAAAGGATGAAAGCACCTTTAGCGAAAAGGGCAAAAAGACGTATTTGTAGCCGTTTTGATGAAAATTCTGCTCGTTTGCAAGCTCGATCAAAAAGCTCGCGATGCGCCCTTTTGCATTTTCAAAAAGTATAGAGCGTGTGATTTTGCGCTGCAGCAGAATTATCTCTGTTAAAATTTTTATATATGCCTCGCAAAAGCTGCGATTTGCCAAGATCTCCCCTAGTCCGCTCGCATCGATCGTGTAAATCTCGCTGTCCTCTAAAAACTCAAGCGCGCAAATTTCATTAAGAATGGTAATATTGTCCTTATTTAGGTAGTTGATGATGAATTCCTCGCCGTCTTCAAAAAACGAAAGCTTCGCCTGTCCACTTTTAAAAATAAAAACTTTAGGCGCCTCGCTATAAAAAACATAGCCTTTTTTGATGACTTGGTGCTCGAACATTGCAAGCTCCTCGTCGCTAAGCGTGGCGATAGCCTCGGTTTGCAGTAGTCCCAGCCGCGATTTTTCCATATAACCTCCAAAAGCTAAGAATTATACAATGAAATATTTAGACAAAGATAAAGCTGCGCGGATTAAATTTACCATCCGCACTATGGCTGCGCATCTGGGTCGCCTAAGCTAATAAATTTTATAGCTTTTAAAATTCTAAATTTTACCCGCGCTTTGCATCGCGTAAAATTTCAAAAATTTATTGAGCCTTATGTGGCGAAATTATAGCCAAAACCCGCGGCGCGAATTTAAAATTCTGTCTCTAAATAAAAATTCATATCATTTCATTGAAATTTTATTTAGCAAGGATATAATAATGCATATTAAAAATAAGCGGTATTTTGCTCGCGATGACACCGCAAGAAAGGCACTTCATGCAAAAGTTAAATTTTAAAGATAACGTCTCCGAGACGCTACTAATCAACGTCTATATGCGCCATCTGGATTTCAAAGACGCGGATCCGATCCTAAACGATCCGTTTTCAAGCGCCGTCGTAGAGCAGATCGATTATGATTTTGCAAAATTCGACGACGCGCACCTTAGCAAGACGGGCACCGTGATCCGCGCGAAATTTTTCGACGACGAGACGCTGCGGCTCGCGGCGGAGCTTGATCGCCCTATCATCGTGCAGCTCGGTGCCGGGCTCGACACCCGCCCGCTTAGGCTCCAACACGCCCTGCCGAACGCCCTATTTTACGACCTCGACCTACCCGATGTCATCGCCGCACGCGATGCGCTGCTACCCAAAGCTCAGAACAACTTTAGCTTGCCCTACTCGATGCTAGATCCCTCGTGGATGGACAAGCTAGTCGCAAAGCACGGCAGCGCGGGCTACATCTTTATCTTAGAGGGCGTGAGTATGTATTTTGAAAAGGAGGAATTTAAAAAATTTTTTATCGCGCTTGCGCGTAAATTTTGCGGCTACGTGCTGAGTGACTTTATGAGCGAGTTTTCGGTAAGAAAATTCGACTCCAAACGCCACGACGCGATGCGGCACATGCAAAACGCACCTTTTAAAATGGGTATCGGCAGCGGCGCAGAGGTGCAGAGCTGGGAGCCCGCGCGTATCCGCTTCATAAAAGAAGCCGCGATGATGAAAATGTATCGCGACCACTGGAGCCTCAAAGCGCGCCTCTTTAGCCTGATCCCCGCCTTTTGTAACGCTTGCAAGATGTTCGTTTTCAAAATCGGCGGTGATGAATAATAAGGCTTAAAATTTCAGTTGATTGCTTTTCAAATTTCGACAGCTAAGGCGGGAATTCTAAGCTGCTTATCTGGCAAGCTGGCATGCAGCAAACGGCACATACCGCTTTGCTTAATACTTGAGTAAAATTATAAAGACGCTTTAAAATTTCGCTTAAATTTCTCTCGATTTATAGGAATTTAAGAGTTTTTAAAATATATTTTCGCATCTTAAATTCACGGAAAAGATCATGCAAAATTTTCTCGACAAATTCACCGCCACAATTGACGCGATCAACTCCTTTTTGTGGGGTCCGTACTTTCTAATCGCCCTACTTTGCGGCACCGGCGCATATTTTACGGCGCGCTTGCATCTGGTGCAGATTTTTAAATTTAAAATGGGCGCGCGCAAGCTTTTCAGCAACTTCTCCCTGCACGGCGAGGCTGCGGGTAAAAGCGGCATGAGCTCGTTCCAAGCCGTCGCCACGGCGATCGCGGCGCAGGTAGGCACCGGCAACCTGGTAGGCGCCAGCACCGCGTTAGTGATGGGCGGGCCGGGCGCGATATTTTGGATGTGGTGCGCGGCGTTTTTGGGTATGGCGACGAATTTCGCAGAGATCTGCCTGGCTCAAATTTACCGCACCAAGGACGACAGCGGGCATATGATCGGAGGGCCCGCGTTTTACATCAGCCGCGGACTTAAAAGTCCATTTGCCAAGCCTTTAGCGGCGTTTTTTGCGCTAGCCATCATCTTTGCTTTGGGTTTCATGGGCAATATGGTGCAGGCAAACTCCATCTCAGACGGCTTTAGCGGCGCATTCGGGATTCCGAAGTGGGTGAGCGGCGCAGCCTTAGCACTCATCTGCTGCGTCATCTTTTTCGGCGGCGTCAAGGCAATCGCGCGCGTAGCCGAAAAGGTCGTGCCACTAATGGCGATCTGCTACGTGCTGGTGGGTCTCGTCATCATCGGCTCAAATTTCGATAAAATTCCATCCGCCATCGCGCTGATATTCAAAGCTGCGTTCGATCCATCGGCTGCCTGGGGCGGCGCTACGGGCGCTACGATCGCCACTGCGATGAGATACGGCATCGCGCGCGGGCTCTTTTCAAACGAAGCGGGCATGGGCTCGACGCCGCACGCACACGCCGCGGCAAACGTCAAACACCCCGTAGATCAAGCCGTGCTCGGCATAATGGGCGTTTTCGTCGATACATTCATCGTGCTTAACATCACCGTTTTCGTCGTACTCAGCACCGACGTAGTCACCTTCGAAAACGGCAAGGCAGTATTTTCGGGCATCTCGCTGGTGCAGGAGGCCTTCGGATCGCAAATTTTGGGTCGCAGCGGCGGCTACGGCTTCGTGGCGATCTGCCTGTTTTTCTTCGCATTTACCACGATTTTGGGCTGGTATTACTTCGCCGAGATCAACGTGCGATACCTCCTGGGCGCAAAATTCGTCAAGCTCTTGCAAATTTTGGTCGTCGCATTCGTATTCATAGGAAGCGTGCAAAAGATCGACCTAGTCTGGGGGCTAGCCGATATGTTTAACGGACTGATGGTGATCCCAAACTTAATCGCAATCATCCTACTTAGCCCCGTCGTCGTGCGGCTTTTGAGCGACTTTAACGACGGCAAAAGCTACGACGCAAACGACTACAAATAACGCCGCGCGCTAAATTTCAAGCCCGCACTTGGAATTTAGCGCAAAATCGCTGTAAAATTTAGAATTTTAAAATTCTTTTCTAGCTAAAATCCTAGCCTAAATTTTATGATTTAAGGAGAACGCATGCAAATTTTAAGGAGCGAAAAATGCCCGTTTTAAAGGCATTGCTGACCGGGCAACCGCGCGCTTACGGCGACGAGCGCGCTACGCAGCCTCTAAAAAGGCGCTGGAAGACGGCGATTTTTAAGCAAGCTAGAGCTGGCGAAGTGCACGCAAATGAGCTTGGATTCGAGGGCGACGCGGTAGCCGACACGCTGCATCACGGCGGAGAGGAAAAGGCTATTTTTGCCAACTCGCTGCAAAATTACGCCGCGTGGGAGAGGTTTTTGGGGCTTAAAAATCTAGCCTATGGCGCAATGGGCGAAAACCTCACGATCAGCGGATTACACGAGCAAAACGTCTGCATCGGCGATGTGCACCGCATAGGCTCGCTGGTGCTGCAAGTAAGCCAGCCGCGCAAGCCCTGCTACAAGCTCTCGATGCGCTGGGGTAACGCGGAGATGACGGCGGAGATCGCGCGCAGCGGACTTACAGGCTGGTACTACCGCGTACTAGAGACCGGCTCGTGCCGCGCAGGCGACGAGATCTACGTCGTAGAGCGCGACCCCGCTATGATGAGCGTGATGGAGCTCAACCGCCTATTTTACGGCGAGCGTATCGATGAAGGGCTGTTAGCAAAATTTAACCTGCTTACGACGCTTACTCCAAAATGGCGCGAGGATATGCGCCGCAAGCTAGAGGGCAGCTACGACGACGGCTTTATGCGGCTATGAAATTTAGCCTCGAAGCGGCGCGATAAAACCAGCAAAGCAGCGCCGCGCCTTGTTGTTTTAAAACACACTCTTGGCGCGGATTTCAAAATACTTTCTAAGCCGCCGATGCTAAGTTTCAAGACACTTCTTGGCTACTCAATATCGGCTTACAAAAAATACTTTCTTGATGCAAGCTGCAAATTCAGACTAAATTCCAAAGACGAAATTTTAATTTGATCCGCGCTGATCGCGCACAAATGCGATCTATTTTCGCACTCTGTTTTGCAGTGCGACACAGGCTGCAAGCGAAATTAAAGAAGCGAATTTAACCGCACTTAGAATTTAATCTTTTATGAAATCTAAATTTAGCCGCACATTCAAAGCCGCAAGTGCCGCTCTTTGTAAATTTTAAAATTTAAAAGCGGTAAATTTAATCCCCTTGCTACGCAGCGATTTTTTCCAAAATTAAAAAGCGAACTATTTTTACTCGCGCAACACACTCATCTCGCAAATTTAGCGGCGTGGCTCTTACGCTGCAAACGAGCTTCCGCAAAGCTTTGTAACGCGCGCCAAATTAAGCGCCAAATGCTTGCCAGCCGCATTCAAAGCCGTTTATAGCGCTAGCTATAAATAGAATTTTGCGCGGCGCGTCGTCTGCCCGCTCGCTTGCTATCTCTTTCGTCGCTCCACTTGCTGCGTCATCTGCCGCCTCGCTTGTTGTTGCGCCCGCCGTTTTACACGTCGTTTCATCTGCCGCTTCGGCATTCATATCGTGCGCCGTGTTGGGCGAGCCGTCCGCTATACCGCCGTCGTCGCTTGCGGGCGAAATTTTAAAATAATACTCCTCGTCCTCGAGCTGCAAAAATACGAGCTCATCCGCGGCGAATAGGTCGTTTTTGAGATTTATCTTATACGTGTAGCAGATGCCCTCATCGGCACTATCCGCAAACTCGGGCGGTGCGATCGTTTTTAGCTCCGTCCCCGCCGCGCTGATGCTAGCGTATCTTAGCAGTATCTGCTTGTAGCTCACAGGCAGCGCAAAACCAAGCCGCCGCTGCGCCTGCACGATCCACGCGGGCTCTATGTCGCTGCGCCCCGCGGCCGTGATATTTTTAGATTTTTGAATAAGCTTTTCTATCATTTTGATCTCATTTTGAGCGAGAAATTTTAACGCCTTAGCACACCAGACGCGCTGTTTGCATAGACCTGCGGGCGTTTGGCGCGGCTTTGAAAATCTAAATTTAAAAGCTCGGGCAGCTACAAAACCAAAGCGAGCCGTTTAAAATTTCGGCGGCCCGCGTCTAAATTTTAACCGCAAGCGCAAACCCGCAATGTCCTAGTGATCCAAATTTAGCGCTACTTAGCCAGCGCTATTACTTCGATCTCCACAAGTGCCCCTTTGGGTAGTTTGGCGACCTGCACCGTGCTGCGAGCTGGCTTGTGCGCGCCGAATGCCGCCGCGTATATCTCGTTCACCGCGGCGAAATCGCCCATATCGGCTAGGAAAATCGTCGTTTTGACGGCATCTTGCAGCGTCGCGCCCGCTTCTTTTAGGATCGCGGCGAGGTTTTGCAAAACCTGCCTTGCCTGCGCCTCCACGCCGCCAGCGACAAACTCGCCGCCCGGTTTAAGCGCGATCTGCCCCGAGGTAAAGATGAGCCCGCCCGCCTTGATCGCCTGGGAGTACGGTCCGATGGCCTGCGCCGCATCGGGAGTTGAGATGATCTGCATACTAAATCCTTCGTGAAAAATTTAGCCCATTTTATCGCAAAATATTTTAGCATTGCTTTAGGCGGCGGAATTTTGCGAGCGGACGGACAAGATTGCGGGTGTGGCGGGTGTGAGGAAATTTAACGGGTGCAAATTTCATCGGCGATAGCGGAGTGGAACAGCATGCGCAGCGGTGCGGTTAAATTTATCGCGCAAATACAGCTAGCAATATGGCGAGGGGCTAGCGCGGAAAGCGAGCCGTGGCGACGGAACGGCAAAATTTAAAATAACAGACGGGCGCGGAAACAGCGCGTAGAAATGCGGCTAAATTTAACCGGTGCGAGTGGATTTGGTA
>NZ_CALKZP010000008.1 GCF_938002845.1 uncultured Campylobacter sp. | reverse complement strand
TCGAATCTTAGATTTGGGATATTGAAAGGGTAAAAAATGAGCTTAAAAGATTTTAGAAAGGCATTTAAAGCCTACCGGATTTGGATAGGTGTCGATAAACACACGAAATTTAGCAGCTTCGCCAAATTTGTGAATGCTCGTAAAAAGGAGATGAAATGAGTGAAACAATGAGTATCAAAGACTACCACGCACGAGCCGAAATCTCTAAAAGCGATTTGGATCTCTTGGCTAAAAGCCCCTACCACTTCAAATTCAAAGACGAGTTCGAAAAGCCTGATAGTAAGGCCTTGATCTTAGGCTCCGCCGTGCATAAGCTGGTTTTAGAGCCTGCGGATTTTTTAAAAGAATTCGCCGCTGAACCCAAAGCCGATAAACGCACCAAAGAGGGCAAAGAAATTTACGCGGAGTTTTTAAAGGGCGCAGAGGGCAAGACCGTGCTAGACGCCGAAACTTACGAGAAAGCGACCGCTATCGCAAATGCGGTAAATTCTATGAGAGAGACGGCGCTTTTTTTAAAAGATGGGCTAGCGGAGCAGAGCTATTTTGCGGAGATTTCGGGGGTGCCCGTGAGGTGTCGCCCCGATTTTCTAAACGAAGCGCTAGGGCTTTGCGTAGATTTGAAAACGACCTCCGACGCTAGCGCGGACGGATTTGCAAAATCGGTAGCAAATTTCAACTACCACATCCAAGCGGCGTTTTACACCGACATTTTAAGGCTATGCGGCAAGCGCGTAGAAAACTTCCTTTTTATCGCGGTCGAAACCAAAAAGCCTTATATGACGGGCTTTTATACGCTGGATGATGCGGCAATAGAGCAAGGGCGCAAGACATATCTAGCCCTGCTTGAGCGCTATAAACTATGCATGGAGCGTAACGAGTGGTGGGGATATGCCAAGTTTGAGCCCGAGAGCAAAGAGATAGAGGCGGTGCAGACGTTAAGCCTGCCTGCGTGGAAATTTTATGAAAGTATAGCGTGAAGGATAGATTATGAACCAACTACAACAAACTAAGCCACAAAGCCCGGCAAAGAATTTTAATAGCTTAATGGCGAAATTTGCCGAGCAAAAGATGAGTGAGATCATAGCCCTTAGCGGCGGAAGCAAGGTCAAGGCGGACAAATTTGTAACCGATTTAACTCTGCTCGGAATAGATAAGAATATTTTAGAGTGCGATCCCGTATCCGTCTTTAGCGTTGCTCTTAAAATCGCTCAAGTCGGGCTATCGATAGTAAAAGAGCAGAAGCAAGCCTACATCGTGCCGTTTATGGAACAAGGTGTCAAAAAAGCTCAACTGCAAATAGGCTACATCGGCTGGCGAATTTTAGCAAAGCGCGCGGGCTATGACATAGACGCCGAGCTGGTGTATGAGTGCGATAAATTTGAATACACGGTCGATGAAAACGGCAAGAAATTTATATTTGAAGCCAATCTAAAAGACCGCAACGAAACCGACACCGCGTGGATAAATGAAAATTTATTGGGGGCGATGGTATGGGCTAGAGATAAAAACGGCGTAACCAAAGATTTCATCAGCGCAAAAAAGCTAAATCAGCTAAAAAACACCAATCAAGCGGTAAAAAAGGGCAAATTTTCAGCGTGGACGAATTGGAGCGAGGAGATGTTTAAGGCAAAAGCTATTAAATACATCGCCTCAAAGCTACCGACCGACGATTTTATGCTGATGAGCGCGGTAAATGCCGAAAATGAGGCCTACAAAGAACAACCTAAAATCGAAACTCCCGCAACTCAAAATTTAAACGAGTTTTTGGCAAAAGCAACAGAAAAATCTGCCGCCGAACTTTCAAAACCGATAGATGAGATCATCGAAGCCGCGCCGCTAGAGATCGACGTAGGTGAAGAAGCGCTACCGCTTGACGCTCTGCAAAACGAGCTAGTGGCAAGAGGCATAGACGAAATCGAGGCGGAAAAGCGGATGGAGAGGATGAACCCTGATGAGGCTAAGGCATATCTATCCGATCCCAATAGTATCGACGCATTAGCGGAGGAGTTAAGAAGTGAATAAAGTTGTTTTAATTGGAAATTTAACTCGCGATATCGAGTTGAGATACACGCAGAGCGGATATTGCGTTGGAAACACGGGTATTGCCGTAACGAGGAAATTTAAGAACGCGCAAGGGGAAACGGCAGAGGAAACCTGCTTTATAGATCTGAAGTTTTTCGGACGCACGGCGGAGGTCGCAAATCAATACCTGCGCAAAGGCTCAAAGCTTGCCGTCGAAGGGCGGCTCAAGCTAGAGCAGTGGCAAGATCAAAGCGGACAAAACCGCAGCAAACACGTAGTAGAGGTAGAGAGCTTAGAGATGCTAGGCAGCAATCAGGGCGGGCAGAGCAACCAAAGCAGCGGCACGCAAACCTACGCTCAAAGCGGCGGAGCGCAAAGCAGGGTGGGAAAGCCCGCCGCCGATAAATACGATGACGGCGGCAACACGATCCCGTTTTAAAGGATAAATTATGGATAACGTGGAATGGCTAAACGAATGCGGATCTTACGAGCAGTGGCGCGTCGCAGCAGAGGCACAATGGTGGGAGGATTACGGAGCGGATGCGGCGTATGATAGAGAGATAGACGATGCGGAATATTTCGCTGAAGTAGAGAAAGAAAAAACCCAATGAGTTATCTAAAATCAAAGTAGAATTTTGTATAATTGAGCCTAAAATTTTAAAAGGCCGATTTTGAAAAGATAAAAAGCAAGGTAAAGGATAAGATTATAAGATAATATCCCGGCACTAAGACCGGGGACCCGAGCCTTGCAAGAAGCAAGGAGGCAAATCTCCTTGAAAGAGTAACTAAACCTTAGCTTTAAAGCTTAACTACTCTTTTAAGAAGTGGCGTAATTATAGCGCAGTTTGGTTAAAATTAATTAAAGGGAGCAATAAATGGAAACGCAACTAACTCTTTTTGACGTATCCAACCGGGAAAACGACGCTTTCGAGCTATCCTCGCACAAAAATGGCACTACGTATTGGTTGGCAAGCGAATTGGCGCAAATGCTAGGATACGACGGCGTAAAATCTCTAAATAAAGCAGTGAATAAGGCTATCGCCGTATGCTCTAGCATAGGTTACAACATATTAGATCATTTCAGCCCCGTAGGCAGCGATTATAAGCTATCCCGCTTCGCTTGCTTTTTGGTGTCTATGAATGCCGATATTAAAAAACCAAGAGTGGCGCAAGCGCAGGCATATTTCGCCACTATCGCAGAAGCCCTGCATAGACATATCGAAGCCGAGCAGTTAGAACGCCTAGATGTAAGGGAAAAAACCAAAGACGCAAATAAGGCTTTAACGGGCGTGGCTAGCTCTCACGGAGTGGAATGCTATGCTTATTTTATGGACGCTGGTTATATGGGTATGTATAATATGCATCTAAAAGACCTTTTGCGTATCAAGGGGCTTACGGCAAAGGATAAGGTATTCGACTTTATGGGAGCTCGCGAATTAGCCGCAAATCTTTTCAGGCTTCAAGAAACTAAAGCTAAGATCGAAAATAATCGAATTTACGGACAAAAAAACCTAGAAAACACGGCTTACGAGGTAGGGCGCGAAGTAAGAGGCATAATGATTAGAAACGACGGCGTGCGCCCCGAAATGCTAGCTAGAACCGAGCACATAAAAGAGGTGCAAAACGAGCTTAAAAAAGTAGATAGAAAATTCAAAAAGATAGATAAGAAAAAGGAGAGCGAATGAGCGAAAAGCGAATTAAGCCTAAGCAAATTTTAAAGGCTGTGGCGGGCTCAAAAGATACGCCTATCAAAATCGGTAACGCTTTTTTGGAATGCTATGTCCTGGAGGACGGGACCAGGGTTTTTAGCGGTAACGGCTTGCAAAAAGCCCTGGAGTTTCCGACGACTGCAGGCGGCTCGGCTCTCGTCGCAATGCTGAACGCAGGGGCATTTAAGAGCGTTATCACTGATGAGATTAGGCAAAAGATAGACGATAGAAAAGAATTTATCCGTCCTGGTGCTGGCGGTAAACTTTCCAAGACCTACGGCTATGATGTTACGCTACTTATTGACATTTGCGACGCCCTAATAGAGGGCAAAAACCTAGGGCTATTAACGGACCGACAAAAACGATACGCGGCTATTGCCGAAATCATAATAAGAAGCGTGGCTAAAGTCGGTATCATCGCCCTGGTCGATGAAGCTACCGGTTACCAGTATGAGCGCGAACGCGACGAACTCCAAAAGATACTAAAAGCATATATTAGCGAAGAGCTTTTACCCTGGCAAAAGAAGTTCCCCGACGAGTTTTACAAAGAGCTTTTTAGACTCAACGGCTGGGAATTTTCCGTCAGAGGTATTAAAAAACGTCCTGGTGTTATAGGCAGTTGGACAAACAAACTTATCTACGACGAGCTACCACCTGGAGTGAAAGAGGAGCTAAAAAGGAAAACTCCTACCAGCGCGGCTGGCAACGCCACGGCTAGATACCATCAGTTTTTAACTGCGGACATAGGCGACAGCCATTTAAAAAGCCAAATAGACCAAACTATTATGCTTTTTAGACTATCTGATAATATGCAAGATATGTGGCATAAATTTCAAAAAGCCAAAGATAGAAAATCAGGGCAATTGACGCTGCCTTTTGATTTTGACGAAAGCGGGCACACAAAGGAATAAAATGAGCGAAAACCTAATAAAAGCTACTTGCAAGGAGCTAAATTTAACTTACAAGCAACTTGGCGAAGCGATAGGGTTTAGCGGAGATACGCTTAATAATATGGCATCAAAACCTAACGATAAGCTAAGCGTGCAGTTGATAAGAGCTATTGAGCTTTACCTAGAAACAATAAATTTAAAAAAGGAGTTAGAAAAGCTAGAAAGCCTGAAAGCTATCTTAAAAGATTTAGTAAAGTGATGCCGCTTTACTAAATTTACAATTTAAAATTATACAAATTCTACAAAAAACGATTTAAAATTATAAAAACCCTTGACATTTACAATTTAAAGTTATATAATTCTCCCGTCAAAACAATTTAAAATTATGTTTTGACGATAAGGAGACCCAATGCGAAACCAAACTAAGGCTAAATTCGTCCAGTATCTAGCGCTCTACAAAATAGAGCCGACGGATAGCGACGAGGAAGTAAGCTATAAGGTGCTTGATTGCGCTTATGATCTATTCTGCGCTTTAGACGCGCTAACGAGAAATCACAATGCGATGAAGGCTAAAATTTTAAACATACTTCAACCCAAAGGAGAAACGAAATGAATCTAGAAATTTTTAAAAACGAAAATTTTGAGATCAGAGTTGCGGTCGATGAGACAGGCGAACCGCTTTTTTGCTTAGCCGACGTTTGCAAAATTTTAGAGCTGGCAAACCCAACACATGCAGTAAATGCGATAAAATCGGAGTTTGAGCTCCCTACGTTAAATGTAGGTAGCTTTGATACCGGCTACGGCGTTAAAGAATTTACTATGATAACAGAACCGCAGCTTTACTTCGTGCTGATGCGTAGCGATAAACCAAACGCGAAGCCGTTTAGGATGTGGGTAAATAAAGAGGTTTTGCCTAGCATTAGAAAAACGGGGAGCTATACGCAAAATTTTATCCCGCAGGATTTGCCGACGGCGCTAAGAGCGTATGCAAACGAAGTAGAGCAAAAACAACTCGCGCTAAAGCAAAGAGACTATGCGCTAGCTACTAAAGCGTGGATCGGCTCGAAAAGAGAAGCGACGGCTATGGCTACGGCAAGCGCGGCAAAAAGAGAAGCCGATAAGCTAAGGATAAAGCTGGATCAAAGCAAAGAATACGCGACTATTAAAAAAGTCGCGGGGAATATGAAAACATCCGAAAAAAACTACAACTTCTATTTTTTAAGGGATGTATCGGAGGAACTGGGAAAAGATAGACCTTTTTGCGAGGATAAAAACTATCCAAGAGGACTAAGGGCATATCATAAAGACGTATGGCTTAAAGCCTACAACATAGATATAACAAAATTCGAGGCAGGAGAATAAAATGAGAAAATTTAACATAGTAGTAACGGACGAGCTAGTCGTATCAAAACCTTTTTACGCAGACACGTTAGAGAAAGCTAAAAATCAGGCGGACGTGGATTTTAACAATACGATCATCGATACTTTAGCACAAAACGGATATGAGCGTATAGCAGAAAAGGAATATGAGATCGATGTCGAGTTTACGAAAGAATATGCGCTTGATGAAGTAGATGAGGCTTACGGCAATTTTTGGAATGCTATCGTCGAGTTAAATGAAGAGTTAAATGATTGGACGCCTGAAGGGATAGTGGATGTTTTCGGTAAAGACGGGCAGCTAAGAGAGAAGCTGATGAGTTTGCAAAATAGCCTTAGCAAAATGCAAGAAAAGATTAGCGACTACGAAACCCAGAAATTTTAAGGCAGATATTCAATGTGGATGGATGCTAGAGAATTCGCAAAGCGCGAGGGAAAAAAGCTCTACGTGATAGACGTGCAAGCTAGTAAAGACCGAAAGATCGGGCGTGCGGATCGCTTCCGTAAAGTAGGCGGAGTATTGCAGATAGAGACGGAGCGCTACTACCTCCCACAAAACGATCCGATCACGCCCGAGCTTAAAGAGCGGATAGAGGAGTTGTATTACAAGGCGTGCGAACTTGTCGCAAGCGATTATGAGCTTGCGTGGATCGCACACAAGGGCACGGGCTCGCCGCACTTAAATGTGCTTCAGCGCTTTATACGCTTTCGGTGGCATCGCGGCGGAAAAATAGTGCAGAAAATGTGCGAGAACCTAGAGGCGCTTTTGGCAATGAGAGCAGAAGCGCGCGCAGAGTTTCTGGCTCGCGAGCAGAAAGCTATGAGAGAAGCGGCAAGAAAGCAAAAGGAGGTGCAGAGTGAAACTGAAGGAGAAAGCGATGAGAAAAATTAAGTTTAGAGCGTTTTTTAAGATGGATGAGCGAATTTACGAAGTGACAAGCATTGATTTTGCGAACAAAGAAGTGACGCTTTGGGATAAAGAAACGGCTGTAGATTTTGAGGCGAGTTTCGAAGATATTGAACTATTGCAATATACAGGAATAAACGACATTAACGGTAAAGAAATTTATACGGGCTTTCTCGTTAAATGGGGATTGCGCACCTATCAAATTTGCTTTGATTGTGGATTCTATATGCACGACTTGAGCAGAATAAACCCGGAGTATCCAATTACAAAGGAATTCAAAAACGCTTCAGATGAGTTTGAAGTCATCGGCAACATCTACGGAAGCGCGAAAATTTCAAAGGATACAAAATGACGACAAAAGAAAAGATAGAGGTTATGCAAGCCTATACGAGGGGCGAGGAGATAGAGAGGCGTTCGGCTAATTGCGAAGAAGATGAATGGGCATTTGCAGGATTGCCGGTTTGGAATTGGGAGAAATTTAAATACCGCATCAAACCCAAAGAGCCTAAATTTAAAATAGGCGATAAGATAGTGTGCAAAAGCTCACGAGATATCGCCAATCCCGAGGTTTGGTGCGTCGGATCGTCTATGATAGAGGGAATAGACCCAGATGATTTCATCAATACCAACGACGTCCTTTGGTATTGGGAATACCAAGACGTAGATGGCGAGTGGAAAATGACAGACGCTAGATACACAAAAAGCGACCTTAACAAAGAAGTGCTCGGTCCCAATGAAAGAGAAACGGCTATACCTCTTTATGCGCTCGGATTTAGACTACCGCAAATTTAAAGGAGGATAAAATGCTAAATTTCATATTTTGGGGCATAACGCTTAATTGTTATGCATTTACAATGCTTGTTCTTATAGTGAGGGCTCTGTTCCCAAACGGGCTTCGAAAAAAGAGCGAGAGCAAACTATTACCTATGGTGATCGCCATATTCACGCCTTATTTTGCATTTGTCTTAGGAGTCGCAATCTTTCTATCAATGGCATACTACGGATTTGACGCCGATAAGATAGAGGCGAGATTGGAGAAAAGACGATGAAAAATTTTTTAATCAAAATGTATCGTGCGCTCCCGTCTTTCGATTGTCCGACGCTATATAATGTGCTTCTTGGGCTTTGTGCCATCCCGACAGCGATAGGAATTTTTCTTATTGCTGTGATGTATGTTTTTGAGAACATTATTTTTTGGCGAATGATCCACGTGCTAGCCCTACTTGTTATTTTCCAACTTGCGATGGTAGCAATGGCTGCGTATTTTAAGGATGAGAAATGAAATTTTATGAAGTAAATTACATTAACTGCGGCGATATTTCGACTTTGGAATACTACCGCTATAAAGAAAACGCCTACGCTAGGACATTTGAGCTTAATGCCGCACTGGACAAAGACGAAGAAGATGATGTCTTTTACGGCGTATCGGAAAACGAATTTAAGGACGATCCCGATGAGTAGCCCCGATCGTGAAAAAGAGCGCGAGATGATAAGGCGAATAGAGCAGTTTCACAAAAGAAACAAAGGAAAGTTTGTCGAAACTAAAAGCGTAGAAGTGATCGGGCGAATAGTGCCGTTACTTTTTTACGTGAGCTTTGAGAAACTCGAGAGGCTAGAGCGGCTTTTACGCTTAGAGATAAAAGATAAAGATTAAAGCCCCTTGCGGGGCTTGTGAAGAGGCAGAGATATTTTAACATAAAAGGCTTAAGAATGAATTCACTAGAAGCGTATTTTGCACAAAGAGACTGGATATTACGAAGTGGATATTATCGCAAGCTCACGTGCTTTAGCGCCTATTTATACGCTGATTTTAGAGGGCGCGACACACTAATAATATATGTGCGCGATCCGGACGAAAAAATCGCGCGATTTGCATTTACGCTTACCACGGCTACCGGTCAAAGAAGCAGACGAGGAAGTAACGCATTCGACAATCTATCCATAATAACATCCAGTATGCAAAACATCGACGCAGATGGGGATTTCGAGTTTTACTCGTGGAAAGCTTTTAAAATCGTCAAGTCTCACGGACGCGTTTGGAAAGAGATAGTAGGGAAAGAATTCGCCGCATTTTTTGAGTCCTATATCCCGCCTATGCGAAGGGGAGATGTAAAGATATTCTATAAGACTTTTGAGTTTTTTGACTCTGAAACGGAACAGACTGCGGACGAAATCATAGCAGGAGCTGAGGCGCAAACAATAATAGAGATACAAAAAAAGATGGGATGAGAAATGGGAAAAACGATCGTAGCGCTAAACGCGCAAGTATTGGAAAAGAGCCTAAACGATGCCGTGCGCGATGTAATGCAAAGCACGGAATTTCGCGCCACGTTTTATTCCATAATGTGTGAAATGATGCGGGATTATCATATCGAAAACTATATGCCTGAATGGATAGGGGGCGATAAAAGAGCTGGAGAGCTCATAGGTAAAGATGCTATGGCGATGAAAAATATGCGCCGCTCCGGAAAGTTGCGCGAGGGCGTAGATTGGAAAAAAGCAAACGATAAGGCAGAGCGCGGTAAAATTCTATGGAGTAAAAACGCGCTCCTTAAAATGGTGAAGGGGTAGCGATGGCAAAGATTTATTCAAGAGGCGGACGGCTCTATGCGAGCTGGACGATAGACAAGAGGCGTTTTAGGCGGGCGTTAGGGCTGGACGACACCCCCGAAAACAGGGCGCGGGCGATTGAGGAGATATTGCCCGACGTAAAGAGGCAAGCGGAGCTAAAAATCGCGCCGCGAAAGAATTTTAAACTAAGCTCTTTCGTGGACGAAGTTATCGAGGGCGTAGAAAAGATTTCTACGGAGGCGGCGTATGAAAGCTACAAACAAGCGGTTTTCGCGGTGCTACCCGATAAGAACATCGAGGATTATTCGCCGCTAGATTTTGATATAGCGACGAAAAAACTACGAGCTCGCGGGCTGAAAGATAATTCGCTAAGAGCGTATTTCGCGCCGTTTAAAAGCGCTTTTACGCTAGCGATACAAAAAGGCGTGATAGATCGCAATCCGTGCATCTTACCGCGCCTGCACGTAAAGGTGCAACCAAAGAGCGCATATAGCCCGCAGGAGGTAGCCACTATGCTACAAGAGGCGGAGGGAGAGCTAAAAGCTTTCTTATATTTCGCCTTTTATTCCGGCGCTCGCTGCGGCGAAATTCTCGCTCTTACGTGGGGAGACATAGGCGAACGAGCGATAAGCATAAGCAAAACCCTCGTTCATACGCTAGGCGCAATCAGTCAAACGCCTAAAAATGGAAAAAACAGATATGCGGTCTTGCTCGATCCGCTAAAGAGTTTCATCGCTACGATGAAAAGGGGCGAGGAGAGCGAGCGGATTTTTAAGCTCGACGTGCGAACGATGCAGCGGAAATTTAAAGCGCTATGCGAGCGGCTAGGCTTTGAGGTGCAAACCCTGCACTCGACTAGGCACACGTTTATTTCGCAGTGTGTAGCTAGCGGACTTGATTTGGCACTTATCGCGCGAAACGTAGGGCATAGCAATATCGATATGATAACGCGAGTTTATACGCATTACATACCGAGTGAGGAGAACATAGCCAAGATGCAAAAAGCTTTTGCAAAATAGCTTTTTGGCACAATTTGGCACATTCTTGCACCTCTAGGTGCGAGCAGAGTTGATTTTTGCGCCATTGCAATTACCCTGTCGTTTTATCCCCACTAAATCGCACGGGCGAGGTATATAAATTTTAATTTTAAAAGCGAATTTAGTGGCGCGCGCTAAGCTTTATTAAATCAATACTTCGTTACAATCCACATTAAATTTTAAAACCGAGGCGAAAAATGTCTAGAATTCCGCTGCAAAGCCCGTATTTCGGAATATTCGTAATGCTAATCCTAGCCTTTTGCGTCTTTTCGCTCATCGTTAAACTATCCTCTTTGGTAGGCTCGCGTTTGGCAGATAGGCGCGACGAGCGGCTAAAGGGCGAAATTTACGAAAGCGGCCCCGAAGCCGTCAAACAGCCCAACCGAATGAACTCCCACTTTTTTTTGATAGCCGTGCTTTTCATACTTTTTGATGTCGAGATTATCTTTATGTTTCCGTGGGCGGTAAATTTTAAAATTTTAGGCGTGTTTGGGCTTGTAGAGATGGCGTTTTTCATCGTATTATTAGGCATCGGTTTCATCTACGCCTGGAAAAAAGGAGCGCTAAATTGGCAGAGCATAAGATAAACTACGCGCGCGAAAACGGGCTTCCCGTAGTTCTTACCACCGTCGATAAACTGATCGCGTGGGGCAGGAGCAACTCTTTATGGGCGATGACGTACGGGCTTGCGTGCTGTGCGATCGAGATGATGGCGGCGGGCGCTGGCAGATTTGACTTCGACCGCTTCGGCACGATATTTCGCGCAAGCGTAAAGCAGTCGGAGGTGATGATAATCGCTGGCACGCTTAGCAAAAAGCACGCCGAGTTTACGCGTCGCCTATACGACGCGATGCCAGAGCCCAAATGGGTTATCAGTATGGGTAGCTGCGCCAATACCGGGGGAATGTTTAATACCTACGCGACCGTTCAAGGCTGCGACCGAATAGTGCCTGTGGATATCTATCTGCCTGGATGCGCGCCGCGCCCCGAGACGCTGCAGTTTGCGATGATGGTGCTGCAAAAAAAGATCCGCACCCAAACTCCGCGCCGCGCGCAAAAGGCAAAAAGGCTGATCTGATGAGAAAATTTAATCCCAAAGGCGATCAGAGTAAAAAAAATTACTACAAAGACAGATTTTTCATTCCCGAGGAAACGCCTAAATCCAGCGCAAACGAGAGCGATTTCAAAGACGATCTGGACGCGCTTGAAGGCGTTCAAATTTTAAACTCATACGTGGAATTTAATACTCTCGTACTCTACGTGGAGCCTGCGCAAAATTTAGCGGCGCTACGTGCGCTTAAGAGCGCGGGATATGAAATTTTGTGCGAGCTAAGCGGCGTGGATTTTACCGAGGCTCGCGGCGGCATCGAGGTTTTTTATCAGCTTTTGGATATCAAAAGGGCGCGCCGCGCGCGGCTAAAGTGCTTCGTGCCAAACGAGAGCTTTTTGCAAAGCGCTGCGGGCATCTACAAAAGCGCGAACTGGGCGGAGCGCGAGCTATACGATATGATGGGCGTTTGGATAGAGGCCCATCCGAACTTAGCGCGCCTAATAATGCCCGATGATTGGCTCGGACACCCGCTTTTAAAGTCCTATCCGTTACAAGGAGACGAGTTTGCCAAGTGGTACGAGGTGGATAAAATTTTTGGGGTCGGCGCGCGTGAGCGGATCGGCGAAGAGAACCGAAATTCCGCATTCGTAGATGAAAAGGATACCTTTAACTTTACGCGGCTCTATCACGAGGGCGCTAGAGGCGAGCCGCGCCCGCAAGAAAAAATTTTACAAGAATATCAAGAAGAGGGCGGCGTGCGCTTCGTAAAACGCGCTAAACGCGGAATTTACAAGATCATCACAAAGAGAAAATAATGCAAAATCCAAGCAAGCTAAGACCTTTTTTCGAAAACATCGAGTACGAGCGTGAGGGCGCGAATATGATCTTAAATTTCGGTCCGCAGCATCCAAGCGCGCACGGCCAGCTAAAGCTCGTGCTGGAGCTTGACGGCGAGCGTATCGTGCGAGCCCGCCCCGGCGTGGGCTACATGCACCGAGGCATCGAAAAGATGGCAGAAAATATGATTTACGCAGAGTTCGTCCCCGTAACAGATCGCATCGATTACATCGCATCGGGCTCAAACAACTACGGCTTTTGCGCCGCGGTTGAGAAGCTCTGCGGTATTGAAGTGCCGCGCCGCGCGCAGATCATCCGCACGATCCTACTGGAGCTTAATCGCATTAGCTCGCACCTTCTGTTTTTAGGCACGCACGCGCTTGACATCGGCGCGATGACGGTATTTCTCTACTGCTTTCGTTCGCGCGAATACATACTCGATCTGATAGAGAAATACTGCGGCGCGCGCCTTACGCACAATAATATCAAAATCGGCGGCGTATTTTTGGATCTGCCTAACGGCTGGTTAGAGGAGATGTTGAAATTTTGCGACGAATTCCCGAGCGATATTAAAGAGCTTGAAGATATGCTCGATACGAATAGAATTTGGCTAATGCGAACCGAAGGGGTGGGCGTGATCTCGCACGAAGCGGCTCTTAGCTGCGGCTGTAGCGGCGTGACGCTCCGCGCTAGCGGGCATGCTTGGGATATTCGAAAAGAAGAGCCCTATCTCATCTACGATGAGCTTGACTTCGACGTACCGTATGCGAGCGAGGGCGATTGCTACGCGCGCTATAAGTGCTATATGGCGGAGATGCGCGAGAGCCTTAAAATTTTGCGCCAGTGTGCGAAGCACTATCCGCTGAGCGATCCGCAAATTTTAGCGATCGACCCCGCTTACGTAAATCCTAGCAAAGAGCAGATCATGACGCAGAACTACTCGCTGATGCAGCATTTCGTGCTGGTTACGCAGGGCTTACGCCCACCGGTAGGCGAAATTTACGCCGCGAGCGAGAGTCCTAAGGGCGAGCTTGGATTTTATATCCGCTCGATGGGCGAAAGTCGCCCGTACCGCCTTAAGATCCGCACGCCTAGCTTTTGGCACTGCGCGATCTACGAAGAAATTCTGCCCGGACAGTATCTTGCCGACGCCGCGGCGATCATCGGCAGCACGAATATCATTTTAGGCGAGGTGGATCGATGAAGCGCTACGATTTGAGGCATCTGGGCGATAAATTTTTAAACCGCATGGGCGAAATTTTAAAAAATTCCGCTCGCGGCGAGACGATGATCTTTATGTTTGAGATGGGCGATTTCAGCGCGGTTCAAAAAAGCGCCGATCTAGTTGAGGGGTTAAATTCCACGCTATTAAATTCCATCCGATATAACCAGGTCGATTGGATGATAGTCGCGAAAAAGGGGAGAGAATGAAAATTTTAAATTTCGCGTCGCTGCTTAGCCTGCAAAATCCCGCGCTCGCAGAAGATTTTAAGAGCGCTGAAATTTTAAGCGTATCGCCGCTGCAAGATCCGCATCTTCCGGGCGAGCTGATAAAATGCGAGATCGGCGCGCAAAGCTTCGTGCTGGCGCTAGTCTGCGCTAGTTTTTGCGACGAGCCCTATTTTGCGGATCTGGATCTGGAGTATCTAAGCGGCGAAAGCAGCGTGGGCGAGGAGGAGATCGAGCAGATCGCGGAGTTTTTGCAAAGCGGCTGCGACGCGATTTTGATCGACGATGCGCTTATTAAAACCCATCCCGACGCCGAAAATATCAAAGCTTTTATATCTATCATAGCGGCAAAATTCGGGGTTAAAATTTTAAGCTTACGCGGCGAGCGAGCGGACTTGGGCGCACAAGAGCGGGTAAATTTAAGCCCGCTTAAAGAGCCTGAGAATTTCGACGGCGCCGTGGTTTTCAAACACGATTCGGACGAGCGGCTCATCGGCGGAAGGTATTTTTGCATGGTTGCTAAGATCAAGCACGGCGATCGCGTCCGCATCAAAACGCCGCATTTAAATTTGGAAAAAGAATTTATTTTGGATGAGGAGCTAAAGGGCACGATCGCACTTTTGGGCTCGGGCGGGCAGGGCTTTGGCGGTTATAATTTCGAACTCGCAGAAATTTCTAAGGTTTAAAATGGCAAAGATCACGATCGACGGTAAAGCTTGCGAGTGCGACGAGGGCGAGTATATCTTGCAGGTCGCGCGTCGCTGCGGCGTTTTTATCCCTGCGCTTTGTTATCTAAGCGGCGGTACGCCGACGCTCGCATGCAGGCTTTGTATGGTCGAAGCGGACGGCAAGCGCGTCTATAGCTGCAACGCCAAAGCCAAAGACGGCATGGTCGTTTACAGCCGCAGCCCCGAGATTGACGCCGAGCGCGAGGCGATCACGCAGGTTTATTGCATCAACCATCCGATGGCGTGCGGGGTTTGCGATCAAAGCGGCGAGTGCGAGCTTCAAAATTTAGCCCATCTAATGCGCACGAATGCCCAAAGCTACGCTATCCGCGATACGGCGCGCGAGGTGCAGGATTGGGGTTATTTGAGCTACGATCCTAGCCTTTGCATCGTTTGCGAGCGCTGTATCACCGCCGCGAAAGACCGCCTGGGCGTAGATGCGTTTAAGCTCGTTCCGCGCGGCGGAGACGCGCCGAGTAAGGAGCAAAAGGACGCGATGCCAAAAGATGCCTACGCCGTGTGGAACAAGTTGCAAAAAAGCCTAATCGCGCGGGTAAATGAAAATGATGATTGCGTAAACTACGGCGAGAGCGCGGCGGTCTGCCCGACGGGGGCTCTGGTGGAGAGCGCGTTTAAATACGTCTCAAACGCCTGGGAGCTGCGCCAAATCCCCGCCTCTAATCCGCACAGCAGCGACTGCGAACTGCTTTATTACGAGGTCAAGCGCCGCGGCATAGGCGATGCTGCGGAGAAAATTTATCGCGTTAGCAGCGACATAAATTTCAGCGTTCTGCATGCAGGAGCGCGCTTCGGCTGGGATTTTTCAAACGAGCGGGCGAGCAAAAACGAAGCGGTTTTTAACCGCATCGTGCGCGGCATCGAGGACGGCGAGATCAAAAATATCAAATTTAACAGCTTTATTACCAACGAAGAAGCGCGGATTTTAGAGCTTTTGCGGCAAAAATTTAAGCTCGCTCTGATTAACGACGAAGCGCTTGCGTATCAAAAATTCCTGCGCGAATTTTCTAAGCTTAGCGGCACGAAATTTTATAATGCGGATTCGCAGACGGTTAAAAACAGCGATTTCATCGTAGTTTGCGGCACGTTTTTACGTAGCGACGCGCCAAATCTGGGCTATGCGGTAAACAGCGCCTGCAAGCTAAATAAGGCAAGCGGGATCTATTTTCATCCGTTTTGCGACGAGGGCATTAAGGGTTTTGGCAAAAATTTTATCCATCAGCCGCACGCTGCGGGCTTGGAGGCACAGATCCTGCTTTGGATCTTGCAAAAGTTCGGGCGCGATCTGCCTGAGTGGCTGGATGCGAAACTCGTGGCGGAATTTGAAATTTCGCGCGCCGCGGCGAAGGAAAATTTAGACGAGAAATCCGCAGATTCGCAAAATCTTGAGAATTCTGCGGAAAGTAAAATTTCAAATTTTGCCCGCGCGCTGGGTCTGGACGAGCAAAAAATAGATGAAATTTTGGCTAAAAAGGAGCATTTTTCGCTTATCATCGGCGAGGATTTTATCCGCACGCCAAATAGTGCCACGCTTGCGCGTCTAGCGGGCTTGGTGCAGCGCTACACGCCATTTAAGGTGCTATTGGTGCCGCCGCGCACTAACAGCCTGGGCGTCGCGCTCATCTGTGAGCTTAGCGCGCAAGAAAATGCGGGCGAGACGCTAGGCTACAATGAAGCGGGCGATATTAGTTTCGGCGTGTTGGAAGCGGATCTGGATGCGCCTAGTTTGGTGCAGCAGGAGGGCACGTTTACGAACTACGACAAGCGCGTAGTGCCTAGCAATGCGGCGCTTGATTACGGCGGATACGAGCTAAACGACATCGCCTGTGCGCTTGGGGTTTGCGCGGAGTACGCGATCGGCTATACGCCTAGCTTGGGCGCGGATTTTGAGCCGATTAAATTTGACGATTTAGAAAATTTCTACGACAACGGCGGCGCAAATCACCGCGGATATGAGTTGCGAAACGAGGAGCTCGCCGCAAGCGAGGATGAGTTTGAAATTTCGCTTTCCGCGCCGCTTAGAGTAGGCGAGGGTGAAATTTTAATCTATGAGGCAAATCCACTGCATCAATTCAATAAATTTAGCGGCGCAAGCAGCGGGCTCGGCGAAGCGGGCGCGCTGTATCTAAGCCCTGGCATCGCCGAAGCTCTGGGCGTAAGCGCGGGCGATGTCGTTAAAATTTACCAAGCAGACGGCGCGAGCAACGATAAAAAAACTAGCGGCGCAGGCAAAACGAGTGCTGCTAATGATAAAAGCGGTGCTGGTCGTGCAAAAAAAGCGGATCGCGTTAGCGACGCGCATAAAGCCGGCGGCGCCGGTGATGAAAACAGCGAAAACGGCGCGACTGAGCTCGTAAATTTAAACTGCGAAATCGTCGCTAGCGTAAAGATCGATCCAGGCTTTAGCGGGGCGTATCTGCCGTATTTTGACGAGAAGCTGCGCGGCGAGATATTTTTCAAAACCTCACGCTACGCAAGCGTGAAAATCGAGAAAATTTCAAATTCCAAAGGAGAGGGCAGATGAGCGATAGTGTATTTTATTTCGTAGCTACCGTCTTAAAGGCGCTCGTGATTTTAGCCGTCATCGCGCTGCTCTCGGGGCTTGCGACCTACGCCGAGCGCAAGGTACTTGCCTTCATGCAGCGCAGGATCGGGCCCTCTATGGTCGGGCCTGCGGGGCTTTTGCAGGTAGGCGCGGATATGATAAAGCTTTTTACCAAAGAGGACGCGATCCCTGCGCGGGCAAATAAGCTTCTTTTTAAAATCGCGCCGATAATCTCGGCTACGGGAGCTTTTGTGGCGCTTTCGGTAGTGCCGCTGCTGCCGGAGTTTACTATCGGCGGGCGGACGATACAGCCCATTTTAAGCGATATAAATGTGGGAATTTTATTCCTGCTCGGAGCTAGCGGCACCTGCGTTTATGGTCTATTGATCGGAGGGCTTGCGAGCTACAATAAATGGGGCACTATAGGCGCGTTTCGCGCGTTTTTGCAGATCACCTGCTTTGAGGTGATAAACGGGCTTAGCCTGATCCCTATCGTGATGATCACTGGCTCACTCTCGCTTATCGACATCGTAAGCGCGCAAAGCGGCGGCATAGATAAGTGGTTTATCTGGAAAGAGCCCGTTTGCTTCGCGCTATTTCTCATCGCAGCCTTTGTAGAGTGCAACCGCACGCCGCTGTGCCTTACCGAAAACGAAACCGAGATCGTAGCGGGCGCCGGTACGGCGTATTCTGGCATGCGCTGGGGTATGTTTTTTATCGGCGAATACGCCAATATCATAACCTACTCCGTCGTTACGACGCTGCTGTTTTTGGGCGGATTTAACGCGTTTTGGTTTATCCCCGGCGGCATTATGATGGTATTAAAATCAAGCCTCGTGTTTTTCTGCTTTCTATGGGCGCGCGCGGCGTGGCCGCATCTGCGCCCCGATCAGCTGATGGGGCTTTGCTGGAAAGTCTGCATGCCGTTAGCTCTTGCTTGCGTTCTAATTACCGCGCTAGCGATCGTTTAAGGAGGGCGCGATGGCAAGATATGTCCAGATCGACAAAAGAGCCCCTATTAAATCCGGCGGCGATAAGCTGCGCAGATTCCTCTCCCGCACCTTTCGCGGCGAGCTTTTCGTGGGGCTGTGGGTGGTGCTAAAAAATATGTTTAAGCGCGGCGGCTCGCATACACTTCGGTATCCTATGGAAAAATTTGTCATGCCGCCTAGATACCGCGGCGTGCACAAGCTTATGCGCCTGCTTGAAAGCGGCAGCGAACGCTGCATCGGATGCGGTTTGTGCGAGAAGATCTGCGTGGCGAACTGCATCGCGATGGAGACAAGCCTCGGCGCCGACGGCCGCAAAAAGGTAGATAACTACTCGATAAATTTAGGGCGCTGCGTCTACTGCGGGCTTTGCGCGGACGTCTGCCCCGAGATCGCTATCGTGCACGGCTGCGAATATGAGCTTGCGAGCGAACAGCGCGCGTATTACGGCTTTAAAGAGGATCTTTTGATCCGCGGCGAAAATTTATGCTTAAACGGCGCGGCGCAGGAGTTTGTAGGCTATGGCAGCCTGGATGAAAACGCAGGCGCGCGGATCAAGGTGACGCCGAATGCTTATATAAAAAGCGATGCCGCAAGCGATGAGCTAAGCTCAAAGAGCGTGGATTCAAATTTAAAAAGCAGCGCCGCGGAAAGCTTTAAAAAAGAGGGCGTCGCTAGCGATAAAATTCTATTTTCAAAGGGCGCGGGCTTAAGCGGCGAAATTTTAGCCGAGCGGCAAGACGTCGGGCGGGCAAGCTTAAAGGAAAGCTCCGCCGCAAACGCCGAAAATTCTAAAGAGAATTCTACTGTGGATACTCAAAATTCTACGCTTGATTCGGCGCGAAATTCCAAAGGAAATTCCGCCTCACAAAATGCAAAAGATTCCGCTACGGATAGTAAAAATTTGGTGGAAAATTTTAAAGAGAATTCCGTTGCGCCGCACGCTGACAATTCTGTCGGCGATTCTACGGAAAATTTTAAAAATAATTCCGCTACGAACGACGATTTTTCGGAGAATTCCAAAGAAAATTCCATTCCGCAAGACGCGGGAAATTCCGCCGCGCGAGGCAAAAAATCTAAGGCAAATTCCAAAAAGAATTCTACTGAGAAAGCTGAAAATTCCACGCTTGATTCGGCGCGAAATTCCAAAGAAAATTCCGCCGCGCAGGAGGAGGAGCAATGATACAAACGCTTGCATTTTATTTTTTCAGCGCGGTTTGCCTGTCGCTTTTCGGCATCAGCGTTTTTAGCAAAAACGTCCTTTACGCCCTTAGCGCGCTGGCCGGCGGCATGGTATTTATGAGCGGATTTTTCTTCTTGCTGGATGCGGAGTTTTTAGGCGTGGTGCAGATCATAGTTTACACGGGCGCCGTGATCGTGCTTTACGGCTTCACGCTGATGTTTTTAGGCGCGGATAAAAACGTAAGCGAGCCCAAAAAAGGGGCAAGGCTATTTTTCGCACTTAGCGGCGTGATCGCATTTTTGCTCGTGATTATAGTGCTCGGCGCGGTGGTTGCGAACAACGTAGAAACGCTTAAAATTTTAAATACCGACGACACCGAGGCGCTTGGGATGATTATCTTTACGAAATATCTGGCGATTTTCGAGCTTGCCGCCGTGATGCTGCTCGTGGCAATGATCTGCGCTATCGTGCTTGCGCATAAGCAGATGGACGCGAGCCTGAGCTACGAAGAGAGCGAGGGATAAAATGGGTCTAAATGACTATCTGATCGTCGCTGCGATGATGTTTGGGCTAGGGCTTGCGGGTATGATGAAGCGAAGAAATTTGATAATGCTCTTTTTTTCGAGCGAAATTTTATTAAATGCCGCAAATTTAGCCCTCGTCGCCGTGGCGAAATTTTACGACAACATAAACGGCGAAATTTTTGCGCTTTTCATCGTAGCGATCGCCGCGAGCGAGATGGCCGTGGGACTTGGGCTGCTCATCTTGTGGTATAAGAAGACGGGCAGCATCGAACTTGACAGCTTCGTAAATTTTAAAAATCCTTCTAAGGACGGGCCGGATGCTTGATACCGTTTTTGTATGGCTCTTAATCGCCCTTTTCGCACCGCTTGCCTCGGCGATCTTCGCAGGCGTTTTCATTCGCGCCAAAGATAAGATGTTTATCGGCGTAATCTGCTCGGCGCTGGTGATTTTAAGCACTATCGCGTCGCTTGCTTTGATGGAGCTCGTCTCTGACAACCGCCTAATCAGCGTAAATTTAGCCGATTTCATAAGCACGGGATTTTTGGACGCAAAATTTAGCTTTCTCATAGATAGCGTAAGTGCGGTGATGATGGTGGTCGTAGGCATCGTTTCCAGCGTCGTGCACGTGTATTCGATCTACTATATGTGGGATGATGAAAACTTCGCTAAATTTTTCAGCTTCCTGGGGCTTTTCGTATTTTCGATGCTAGTTTTGGTAACGAGCGATAATTTTTTAGGGCTTTTCATCGGCTGGGAGGGGGTCGGACTCTGCTCGTGGCTGTTAATAGGCTTTTGGTATGATAGGAGTAATTACAGCTGGTGCGCCAACGAGGCTTTCATAATGAACCGCATCGCAGATCTTGGGATGCTGCTTGGAATTTTTTTGATCTATTTAAATTTTGGCTCGCTGCGGTATGAGGTAGTGTTTGCGAATGCGGCGGGCTTGGAGCCTGAAATTTTAACCCTAATCGCAGCGCTTTTATTTATCGGCGCGATGGGCAAAAGCGCGCAGTTTCCATTCCATACCTGGCTGGCAGACGCGATGGCGGGTCCGACGCCCGTATCCGCGCTCATTCACGCAGCGACGATGGTTACGGCGGGCGTTTATCTGGTAATCCGCGCAAACACGATTTTCGCGCTCGCGCCCGAAGTAAGCGGTTTTATCGTCTGCCTAGGCGCTTTTGTGGCGGTCTTTGCAGCGTCGATGGCGCTGGTTCATAACGATCTTAAAAAAATCATCGCCTACTCCACGCTCTCGCAGCTTGGCTATATGTTCGTAGCCGCGGGGCTCGGGGCGTATTGGATCGCACTATTTCATCTGGCGACGCATGCGTTTTTCAAAGCGCTTCTATTTTTGGACGCGGGCAACGTAATGCACGCGATGAAGGACGATCTAAATATCCAAAATATGGGCGGATTATATAAGTTTATGCGGCCTACGGCGATTTTAATGTGCATAGGCTCGCTTGCGCTTTGCGGATTTTATCCGTTCGCGGGCTTTTTCTCAAAAGATAAAATTTTGGAAGCGGCGTGGAGCGCGGACGCGTATTTTATCTGGGCGCTGCTGTTTGCGGGCGCTGCGATGACGACGTTTTACAGCGTGCGTCTGATAATGCTCGTGTTTTTCGGCAAGCAAAAATTTACCCACCATCCGCACGAGGCGAAAGGCTTTGCCCTCATCGCGATGGGCGTATTAGCTGTGCCTGCGGTGATCGCGGGCTTTTTTGAGCACGATTTTGCGGAGTTCGTGCTTAGCATACTACCGGGCTTTAAAGCTTCGATCCCGCACGGCGTGGAGGTAATTTTGATCGCCATAACGCTAGCGATGATAAGCGCGGTGGCGATCGGCACGATTTGGACATACGGCAAGGGCAAATTTAGCCAAAATTTAAAGAACTGCAAATTTTATAAAATTTTGATCGCTCAGTATTTTATCCCGCAAATTTATGAGCGCGTGATCGTGCGCGGATACGCCAAGCTTAGCGAGATCTGTGCTAAATGCGACGGCGCGATCATAGACGCCAGCGTCGATCTGATCGCTCGCGTGGCGGTAAAAAGCGGCGAAGGTGCGGATCGTGCGAGCAATAGCGGAGATTTGAGCGCAAATTTAAGGTGGATGGTTTTGGGATCTTTCATTTTGCTGATTTTGGCGTTTGCGCTGTGAGGTGGGCATGGAATACTTTTTAAGTTTGGTTATATTTTTTCCGGCGGTAGCTGCGGTTTTAGGCTTTTTGATCGACGAAGCGAGCATCAAGACCTACGCCGTTACGATGAGCTTTATAGAGTTCGTGCTTTCGCTAGTTTTGTGGATACTCTATGAGCCGGTGGACGGCATCGCGTTTAGCGTGCTGCACCCTTTCATAAGCGAATACGGCATCAACTACTTCATCGGCGTGGACGGAATTTCGCTGTTTTTAGTGATCCTAAGCACGCTGGTTACCTTTTTAGCGCTGCTTAGTCTAAGCATTAAAGAGCGCGCCAAAAATTTAATCATCTGCATTCTATTTTTAGAAATGACGATGGTGGGCGTTTTTGTGGCGCTGGATGCTATTTTGTTTTACATATTTTGGGAGCTTTCGCTTATTCCGATGCTCTATATCATCGGCGCGTGGGGCAGCGGCAAAAGAATTTACGCCGCGGTGAAATTTTTCATCTACACTTTCCTGGGTTCGATGTTTCTACTTGTAGGACTCGTGGCGATGAGCTATTTCTATCACGAGGCTACGGGCGAGTACAGCTTTAATATCCTAGACTGGCAGAGCCTATCGCTGCCGCTTAGCACGCAAATTCCTCTGTTTTTGGCATTTTCGATCGCCTTTGCGATCAAGACCCCTTGCTTTCCTTTTCATACCTGGCTGCCGTATGCGCACGGGCAGGCCCCTACGATAGGCTCGGTTCTGCTTGCCGCGGTGCTTCTTAAGATGGGCACCTACGGCTTCGTGCGATTTTCGCTGCCGCTGTTTCCGGATGCGAGCGTCTATTTTAGCGGGATGATGTGCGCCGTAGCGATCGTTATGATCATCTATGCAAGCTTCATCGCCTTTGCGCAGAAGGATATCAAACAGGTTATCGCGTATAGCTCGATCGCGCATATGGGCGTCATAATGCTTGGAATTTTTTCAATAAGCCGCGAAGGAATGAGCGGCGCGGTATTTTTGATGATAAGCCACGGTATCGTAAGCGGCGGGCTCTTTATGCTCGTAGGCTTTTTATACGACCGCAGGCATACGAAGCTTTTTAGCGAATTCGGCGGGCTTGCGCGGGTGATGCCGCTTTATGCGTTTTGCTTTTGCGTCGTGCTGCTAGGCTCGATAGGACTTCCGCTTACGATCGGCTTTGTGGGAGAATTCTTAAGCCTTGCGGGGATTTTTAAAATAAGCTTTAGCTATGCGCTTTTGGGCGGACTCGGCATCATAATGGGCGCGATCTATTCGATGAATCTTTATAAAAAGACCTTCTTCGGCGCGCTCGTGCATGAGGAGAATAAAAAGCTAAGCGATCTAAACAGAACCGAGCTTTGCTCTATCGTCCCGATCTGCGTGCTGGTGGTAGTGCTGGGCGTCGCGCCAAATTTGATGCTAAAGAGCATCGAGCCCAGCGTGACGCAAAGCCTTGAGCTGATGTTTAACAAAGCCTCTCAGACTGCGACTCGCGCCTATATGGAAAAAGCAAATTTTAAGGTAAGAAGCGATGCAAAATAATCTTTTAAATTTAGCCTCGATCGCGCCTATGGCGATACTTGGAGGATTTGCCCTGCTGATGCTCGCGGTTTCGCTTTTTGCGCGCACGCTATCGTATAAATTTTACGCCGTCATCACGATACTGGCGCTAGCTCTGGGCTTCGGGCTCGTTTTTGGATACAACAGCGGCATACGTGGGCTTTTTGACGTAATGCTAGTGGACGGAATCGCGACGCTATCGATGCTTATCATGCTCGCAGGTTCGATATTTTTCATCTTTCTGTCTTTGGGCGCGAGAAGCGCGCACGAGTACCACACCGCGGAGTTTTTCGTGCTGTTTTTATTCGTGCTCGTGGGGTATGAGTTTATGGTCGCGAGCGAAAGCTTAATGATGATCCTCGTGGGGCTTGAGACGGGTTCGCTGGCGCTTTATACGCTAATCGCGCTGCATAATCGCGCCAGATCGGTCGAAGCGGCGCTAAAATACTTCATAATGGGCGCGCTGGGATCGGGCTTTTTCGCATTCGGCGCGGCGATGTTTTTTCTATCGACTGGCTCTATGGAAATTTCAAATATCGCGCAGATCGCCAAGAGTTCAAATTTACAAACCAACGTCCTGCTTTTCGCCGCCTGCTCATTTATGATCGTCTCGATAGGATTTAAGCTCTCGCTGATCCCGTTTCACACCTGGACGCCCGACGTTTACGAGGGTGCGAGCTCCGCTATGGCGGGCTTTTTGTCCGTCGTGCCCAAGATCGCGGGCTTTGTCGTGGCGATCAGGCTATTTGAAGCGCTGCAAAGCATCGGCGTGCAGTGGCTAAACATCGTGCTCTACGCCGTAGCGGTGCTTACGATGAGCTTAGCGAACCTTATGGCGCTCGTGCAGCGCGACGTCAAGCGGATGCTCGCTTTCAGCTCCATTTCGCACGCGGGCTTCGTGCTCTGCGCGATCGTGATCGGCTCGACGCAGGCAAACGCCGCACTTTTCACCTACTGGATCCTATATGCCGTGGCGAACCTCGGTGCGTTTGCGTTCATCTGGTGCGTGCGGCAAAGGCGCGCCCGCTCGTTAAATTTAAAATTTAAAACCCAAAGTCCCGCTTTAAATTCAAATGCAAACGACGAGGATGAGGGAAATTTTATCTCAAACGCAAAGCTTTCTTTTTCGCAAAATCACGAGCTAGGTTCTACTAGCAAGTTAAATTTAGGCGAGAACGGACAAAATTTAGCTTGCGGAGAGTGGAGCTTTAAAGCAGGCGAGCAAAATTCCAAAGAAAACGAGCAAAATTTTAAAGCGAGCGAGCTCGGCGCGGAAACGAGCTTTTTCGGCACTGAAACTTGCGAGCCAGGCGCTGAAATTTGCGAGCAAAGCTCCAAGTTCGCGGCTCGCTTCGAGCATTCGTTTGAGAAATTTGACGGGCTGATCCGCACCTATCCGCTTTTTGCGCTATGCGCGGCGATCTTCATGCTCTCGCTTGCAGGCATTCCGCCGTTTAGCGTGTTTTGGGGCAAGATGTATCTGCTAAGCGCGGCGGTCAATTCGGGCTACTTCGCCCTCGCCGTAATCATGGCGGTAAATAGCGCGCTCGCGCTGTATTACTACCTGCGCCTCATCGTGCGTATGTTTTTGCACGAGCCGCGAAAGGACGCGGAGCTTGACGGCTCGCTGAACGCGGTCTCGGTGCAGATAAAATTTGCCGTCGTACTAGCTAGCGTGGCGTGCGTGCTGGCGCCGTTTTTGGTAAAATTTCTAACCGGCGCGGTAAACAATTTCGTCTTTTTAAGCGGGTATTGAGCTAAAATTTTAAGCGCGAATTGAACCCATCGCGCTTTGCCAACAAGGAGAGATATATTTTTGGGCGAGCTAAGTGCTGACGGCTACGGTTTTGCGCTGCTTGATGTGCGCGATTTGAGTGAGTTTTTAAAGGAGCGAAAATGCAGAGCAAAAAAGCTTCTAAGCTACTGGGACGCGCACAAGCAGCTGTTTTATGACGCCGTAAAGGGCGCTAAAGCTTTACCCTTCTACCCGCTTACGGTGCGCAGCTATGAGATCTTCGTTTGCATTGACGAGGAGTTTGCGCCGTCTGCGGGCTACGAAGTAGCTTTCAAGCGGGATAGGCTGTATTTCGCCCCGCAAAGCAACTCCGCGATCCTAGCGAGTTTCGATGCTTTGCAGTATCATTTCGATGAGCTAAAAAGCGACGAACTCGAGCTAGGCTATGAGTGCCAAAGCGGCGCTGCGGGCAAGATGCGAAAATTTAATTCCACGCTCAAACTTGGCTTGCAAAGCGGCACTTACGAGCTTTGCGTCGTTGGGCTAAAAAACAGTTCGCAGCACTTCGAGAAATACGGCTACGCCTTTATTTTCAAGCGCAACGCAAGCGCGGAAAATCAAAATTTTGATAGGCTTGATAACGATAAATTTAGCTTTGATATTTGCGAAGGCGATTAAATTTAACCTGAGCTTCGCGCCGCACGAGATCTCGGCGCGACCCGCAAAATTTTAAAGATGCGACTGGCGCGGTAAATTTAAATCTAAATTTTACTTCCTTGTCTCACTTTTTTCTAGCAAGCGCACAAATTTTGATAAATTTTGATTTTAAATCTCGCGGCGGAGGAGCTTTAAAATTTCACGCTCCAGCTCTTGCGGCGGCGCTGAAATTTTATCCGCGAACTGCGAGCGATTGAAGGTGCGCTGGCGCTTTGCAAGCTGTACCGTGTGCAGGCTTACGAGCTGCTCGCACTGCGCCCGCGAGATCTGCCCGCGCAAAAGCTGCCCGCACTCCTTTAGCCCGATGCAGCCTAGCGCCCTACACTCTGAGCCGTAGCGAGCGAATAAAAACTCCGCTTCCTCCAAAAGCCCGCGCTCAAACATCGCCTTCGTGCGCACCTCGATACGTCCTGCAAGCCATTGCTTGGGCGCCTCGATCTCAAAAATTTTAATATCCGAAATTACTGGCGGAGCGGTGTTCTCGCGCAGAAATTTACTCGGCGCCTCGCCGCAAAATTTATAGATACTTAGCCATTTTTTTAAACGAAAACTGTCTGCTGCGCTAAGCTTTGCGGCAAATTCCGGATCGATCCGCAGCGCTAGAGTGTAAATTTCATCGTTTGAAATTTCACTTTTGAAATCGGGAACCTTCGGCGCCAGCCCGCTTAGCATCGCTTTTAGATAAAACCCGCTGCCGCCCGTGATTATCAAAGGCGCGCCGCTACGCCCTGCAAAAGCCTGCGCGGCTGCGTATTCTTTAATAAACTCGCCGACGCTAAAGTACTCGTTTGGGTAGATTAAATTTACGCCGAAGTGCCTGATCTCGCGCAGTTGCTCCTTGCTTGGCTTGGCGCTTGCGATGTCGATCTGCCGGTAAATGCAGAGCGAATCAAGGCTCAAAATCACGGCGCCGATCTTTCGCGCGATACTTAGCGCAAGATCGCTTTTGCCGCTTGCTGTAGTGCCGATGATCGCGATCTGTGGGCTTGCGTGCGAGTTTTGATTTTGGCTCAAGGCGTTTCCTTTCGTAAATTTTTCGTTCAAATTATATCAAATTTAGAGCTATTCTTACTTTTTTTTGATACAATAGTGCCCAAAATAAGGGGCGAAATGGCTAAATTTAAAGAAATTTTATCCGACATCAACGAATTAATAGTTTTTAAACACTCGGTTTTTGCGCTGCCGTTTATCTTTACGGCGATGATTACCGCAAGCAAGCTGCAAAACGGCTCGGTATGGTTCGGCTGGAAGTTGCTTTGTTTAGGGATTTTATGCGCGGTAAGCGCGAGAAGCTTCGCAATGGCGCTAAATCGCTACTTGGACGAGGACATCGACCGCGCCAATCCGCGCTGCGCTTCGCGCCCCAGCGTGGACGGACGGATCGGGCGCGGAAATTTACTGCTTTTCATCATCGCAAACGCGGTGGTTTTCATAGCGGTTTCGGCGTTTATAAATCCTTTGGCGTTTAAGCTTTCGGTGCCGATTTTAGCGGCATTGGGTGGGTATTCGTATTTTAAGCGCTTTAGCGAGACCGCACATTTGATGCTAGGCTTTTGCTTGGGGCTTGCGCCGATTGCGGGCGCGATCGCCGTTAGCGGCACAATTCCGCTATGGTCGGCGCTGCTATGCCTCGGGGTAGTATTTTGGGTGGGCGGCTTTGATGTGCTGTATTCGCTTCAAGATATGGAATTTGACCGCACGGCAGGGCTTTACAGCATCCCTGCGCTTTACGGCAAGGAAGCGTCGATGTTTATCTCCAAAATTTTTCACGCCGTGGCGGTGCTTTTTTGGCTGTTGTTTTGCGCGGCGGCAAATTTAGGCTTTTTTGCCTATCTTGGCGTGGCTGCGTGCGCGACGATTTTGTACTTCGAGCATAGGATCGTGCGTAACGATTTTAGCAAGATCGATCGCGCGTTTTTTACGCTTAACGGCTACTTGGGCATTGCGTTTTTCGCTTTTATTTTTGTAAATTTATTTTAAGGAACCCCCTATGGATCTTAACACTATCATCATTTTAGGACTTTGCGTCGTTATATTTTTGATGTTTTTCGTCATATATTTTAAGGATAAGCAAGCGGATAAAAAATTCGAGCGATTTGATCAGGTATTGACCGATGCTATGCAGGAAAACTATCTGCTTAAAAAGAAGGTCGAGGAGCTAAAAGAGATGATCGATTCGGGCGGTAAAGTAGCTCCCAATATCGATATAAACGCGATTGCCGACGTGATCGACGAGACGATAGAGCAGAGACTAGATGTAGTGCCTACGATGATTGACGAGCGGGTAGAAAAGCAGATCAGACCGCTACTAGATCAGCTTAAAGAGCTCATCGGCTCGGTAAGAAAATAGCCTGAGCAATATAAAAATAAAATTTTGCAAAATCGCTTTGTTTTTTATATAATCGCCGCAAATTGATATTAAGGCAAAATATGCTAATTGATAAATTTGGACGAACGATCGATTATTTGCGCATTTCGGTTACGCAGCGGTGTAATTTTAGATGCAGATATTGCATGCCTGCTACGCCGTTTAATTGGGTGCCGCGAGAGAATATTTTAAGCTTTGAGGAGATGTTTTTATTCGTCAAAGTTGCGATCGACGGCGGCGTAAAAAAGATCCGTATCACCGGCGGCGAACCGCTGGTGCGAAAGGGGATCGAGGATTTTATAAAGATGATCGCGGATTATGCTCCGGGTATCGATCTTGCGCTTACTACCAACGGATATTATCTCAAAAACTACGCGCGTGCCCTGAAAGACGCCGGGCTAAAGCGCATCAATATGTCGCTTGACTCGCTGCGACCGGAGCGAGCTAAATTTATAGCTCAGCGCGGCGTACTTTATAACGTCCTAGAAGGCCTTGACGCCGCGCTTGAAGCGGGGCTAAAGGTCAAGCTAAACACCGTCGCGCTAAAAGGGATCAACGACGACGAGCTTATTTATTTGCTGGAATTTGCCCGCGAAAAGGATTGTCAGATCCGCTTTATAGAATTTATGGAAAACACCCATGCCAGCGATCTTACAGGCTTAAAATCAAACGAAATTTTAGATATTTTAAGGCGTAAATTTATCTTTACCGCTCTGCCGAAATCGCAAAGCTCGCCCGCGTCGCTTTACGCGCTCGGGGACGGCTACACCTTCGGTATCATCGATCCGCACAAGCACGATTTTTGCGAGAGCTGCAACCGCATCAGACTAAGCGCCGAGGGGCTTTTGATCCCGTGTCTTTACTTCGAGGACGCGCTAAGTATCAAAAAAGCGGTCAAAGAGGGCGACATTGCCGCAGCCGCCGAAATTTTGGCTAAAATTTTAGCGAATAAGCCCGAAAAAAACCGCTGGCAAACGGACGAGGCGAATGAAATTTCAAGCCGCGCATTTTACGAGACGGGCGGATGAGGCTCGTAGAGAGCTTTTTAAGTATCCAGGGCGAGGGCAAATACGCAGGCAGACTCGCGTTTTTCTTTCGCTTTGCGGGCTGTAATCTGCGCTGTGCGGGCTTCGGCGGCGAGCGCATTTCGCCAAAGACCGGCGCGATCTTGCGCGGTTGCGATACGATCCGTGCAGTCTTTACGAACCACTTCGAGCACGAAGAAATTTTAAATTTATCGCAGCTTTTGAATAAAATTCCAAATTTATCAGGTTCGTCCTGTTTCGCACCTGCTTGCTCTGCGCCGGGTTTTTGCGCCGCCGAGTCTTTTTTCGAAAGCGATACGTTAAATTCCGCCGCCGCGCAAACACCTTTTTGCCAAAAGGATAATGGAGAGAATTCTTTAAATTTAACAAGTGAAAATTCTTTAAATTTCGCGGCGCAGAATTCTTTAAATTTAGATCCGCAAAGCGCTGCCGCGTCGCAGAGCGCTAAGCTTTACCAAAAGCCGATCATCGTTATTACCGGCGGCGAGCCGATGCTGCACCATAAAGAGGCGCTATTTTACGAGTTCGTCTGCGAGCTGCTCGCGCGCGGACATGCGGTGCACTTCGAAACCAACGGCACGATTTTAGTGGATTTTGAAAAATTTCCCGCCTACAAAAGCTGCGTCTTTGCGGTCTCGCCTAAGCTTTCAAACTCTGCCGAGCCGCGCGAACGCAGGTTAAACTTCGCCGCGCTGCGAAGCTTAAGGCAAAACGCAAAGGATAGTTTTTACAAGTTCGTCATCTCACCCGAGTTTGACGCGCAGCCCGAGATCAGCGAAATTTTAGCGGCGTGCGAGAGCGAGGTTTATTGCATGCCGCGCGGCGCAGATCGTCGCGAGCTAGAAAGCGGCGCGCAATTTTGCGTGGATTTTTGCCTAAAAAACGGCTATAATTACTCCGATCGCCTGCACATTAGAATTTGGGGCGAGAAGGACGGGGTATGATAATTAGGAAATTATACGAATTCGAAAACGCTCACATCGTGCGCCTGTGCGGCTCGAAGCGGTGCCGCACTAGCATCCACGGCCACTCCTACAGATGCGAAATTTTGCTTAGCTCAAATTTTTTGGATGAAGCGGGGATGGTTTATGATTTCGGCTACATGAAGCTCGGTATCCGCGAACTAATCGATAGTTTTGACCACGCTACGACGATCTATGCGCGCGATGGTGCGAGCTATATCGCGGATCTTAAAAAACACAGCGCGCGCTGGGTACAGATACCGCTAAATCCGAGCGCGGAGCAGTTTTGTAGAATTTTTTTCGTCCTTGTGGACCGACTTTTGAGCCTGACTCAGATGCAAAACGGCGAGCGCGAAGTAAAGCTTCACAGCGTCATCGTGCACGAAACCGCGACCGGCTACGCGCAGTGCTTCCGCGAGGACGCCTACAATGCGCAGATGGGCGAGATCGCGCTGGATGAGATAGAATTCTCGCCCGCCGTGCGCGAGGAGTGGAGGCAGCCGGAGCTTTGGCAAAAGCTATTGCGCGGTGAAAAAATCATCTATCCAAAGGATTGCTGATGAGAAATTTCTTTAAATTTGGCGTGGGGCTTATGCGCATTTTTGCCACATGCGCGATCTTTGCCTGCGCGCTTGCCTTGGGCGGTTGCGACGATGAGAAAAAGGACACCTTGCAAAAGCCGCCGGTGGATAGCGAGGTGCCGAAGGACGTGCCTATCGCGCCTAGCGAGCCCAAAGTCGATATAAACGCCGATATGCCGCCGCTTCCGGTGACCGAATAGGGCGGAGCGTTGAAAAGTCCGCATCTAAATTTGAAAATTTTTAAAATTTGCGTTGTTTGTATGCGGCGCGCAAGCGCGATTTTAGTATCTTTTTTACCCGTGCGATCTGCGCAGAGAAATTTTAAATTTTATAAAGCTTTATCTGCAAAATTTCATTCTTGGCACGAGAAATACGGCACGGAACCGCAATTAAAATATGCGCTAAATTTTAACGCAATAAATAGCCGCGACCGCTTTGAATGGTTTTTAAAATTTCAAAGGCGCGGAGCAGGTCTGCTTTATCTTGCGCCGGAAAAATTTGCGTTGAAATTCGGTACTTTCGGCTCTAGCCGCGCAAAATTTTATCCTGCAAATTTAACCCTCCGGCGGAAGTAATGGATTATCTGTATCAAAGTGCCCTGAGCTTTCATAAATTTTTCGCGCTAGCTGCGGCGATTTTAACGATAATTTATCTGATCTTTACCCAGCTTAAGATCGATGCGGCGGCGGAATTTTGCCCTCGCAGCGAGGCTTTAAATTCCGCCGCCTCCGCGCCGCAAGCTGAAAATTTAAAGCAAAAGAGCAGATCTGGGCTTAGATTTCTTAGGCGCATCAGGCTGTTTTTGCCGATATATTATGCGACTCTCGCGGCGCTGATAATTAGCGGAAGCGTGATGCTGCCGGTGCTGCGCTTTGATCTGAGCTTTAAAATTTACTTTATGGCGGTCGGATCGCTAGCGATGATCGCGCTTAGCGCGGTATCGTACAAACGGCTGAAAATAGCGTATATAAGTCAAAACTTTGCGGCGTATCAGCGCAAAATGCGAGTGATTTTGGGGCTAAGCTTAGCGATAATTTTGATAGCGAGTGTTATTTGATGGTATATTTTTACGATAAGTTTGCAGGCGAACAGAGCCTAGTTTTGCAGAATGATCAGTTTTTACACCTAAAGGCTAGGCGAGCAAGGGCGGGCGAGCGCATAGACGTGCGAAATCTAAAGGACGGGGCGAGTTATCTATATGAGATCGCCGAAATTTCGCGTAAAGGTGCGGCTCTGAATTTGGTTTTTAAAAGCTCTGTTTTTATGCCGAGCCACGATTTTTGCGTCGCTTGGGCGGTCATCGAGAGCGCCGTGATCGAAAAGAGCCTGCCTGCGCTAAACGAGATGGGCGTCGGGCGGCTTATTTTGGTATATGCCGATCTGTCACAGAAAAACGTGAGGCTCGATATGCAGAGGATGGAGCGGATTTTGATCAACTCGTCGCAGCAGTGCGGGCGAAATTCCATCATGCAGATCGAGGTTTTGGGCGGCTCGGACGAGCTTGCGCAAAGATATGAAAACGTAAGCCTGATCGATTTTGGCGGCAAGAACATCGACATTTTCGGCGGCGATGAGATTGCGTTCGTAGGCCCCGAGGGCGGGTTTTCGCCGCGCGAAAGGGAGAAATTTAAAAAAGCCTATGCGCTTAATAGCCCTTATATTTTGCGCTCAAACACAGCGCTGATTGCAACTTGCGCGAAGCTGATGTTTTAGGCGCCCGACAAATTTTAAAATTTAAAAAGCCGTGCCCTTTAAATTTTGGAATTTAAATTTTGCTCTGCGCGATCCGCTATGTTTATCAGTGGCTTAACGCGCGGCGCGTATTTACGCGCTGTATTTTGCACGCCGCAATAAATCAAAATTTTATCTTCAAAATGCGCTAAATTTTAAAATTTTGCGCCCAAAAAGCTTGCTCGAAAAGAAAATCCGCCGCTTCGCCGAGAGATTTTTAAAAACCCTTTAAATTTGCTTTTTAGATAAAAAAGTTGTATAATCGCTGCCTTTTAAAATCATCAAAAAGGATCAAAAATGAAAAAAGATATCCACCCAAACTTTGTCGAAACGACCGTTACCTGCGCTTGCGGCAACACTTTTAAAACGCGCTCGAATAAGGCCGAGATCCGCGTCGATATCTGCTCCAATTGCCATCCGTTTTTCACCGGCAGCGAGAAGATCGTAGATAGCGCGGGCCGCGTCGAGAAATTTAAGCAAAAATATGGAATGAAATAGTTGCTATATCTCATTCCTACGCCGATAGGAAATCTAAGCGATATCTCGAGCCGCGCGCTTGAGGTATTGCAAAGCTGCGAAATCCTAATCTGCGAGGATACGAGGGTTTCAAAAAAACTTCTAAACTTATTATCCGATAAATTTCAAATTTCATTTAAAATTTCACAGTTTTACTCTCTGCACACGCACAACGAAGCGGAGTTTTTCGCTGGCTTTAATCCGGCGCTTCTGCGCGAAAAAGCTTGCGCATACGTAAGCGATGCGGGCATGCCCTGCATCAGCGATCCGGGTATTGCGCTCGTAAAATTTGCGCAACGAAACGGCGTGCCTTACGAGGTGCTTAGCGGCGCAAACGCTCTGCTGCTCGCAGCTGCCGCAAGCGGGCTGGTGGAGAAAGAATTTAGCTTTTTAGGCTTTTTAAATAATGACGGCGCGCAGCGCAAAGCTCAGATCCTAAATTTAATGCAAAGCCCCTATCCGTGCGTGCTATATGAATCCCCAAAGCGCGTGGTAAAACTGATAGAACAGATCGCTGGGATCGACACGCAGCGCAAAATTTTTGCGATCAAAGAAGCTACCAAAAAATTTGAAACCAAATTTTTCGGTAGCGCCGCAGAGGTTTTGCTGAGCTTAAACGGCGCAAATTTAAACGGCGAATGGTGCGTCGTGATTGACGGCTCAGGCGAGAAAAGCTTTGAAAAAATCACGCAAGAAGATATTCTGTCGCTTGAGATCGCGCCGAAAATAAAAGCGAAACTACTCTCAAAAATCAGCGGCGAACCCGCGAAAGAAATATATAAAAATTTGATACGCTAAGTCATATTTTAACCGTTTTTCGCTAAAATCCCAAAATGATTATTTACGGCAAGCAGCTATTTTTGCACCTTTTAAACCGGCATCCGCAGAAATTTATCCGCATCATCCTTGCTAGGGAGTGCGAGAAAGAAATTTTTAAAAAGATCGCCGCGACCGGCGTAAAAATCGAGCGCGCCGATGCGAAAAAAGCTCAAGCCCTCGCTCGCAGCGGCAACCATCAAGGCTTCTTGGCTGAGGTGGAGGAGTTTAGCTTCGGCGATCTAGCTAGCGTCAAAGACGATAAATTCGTGCCGATCCTTTACGGGCTTACCGACGTCGGAAACATCGGCGCGATAATGCGTAGCGCCTATGCTTTGGGCGCGGACAGCGTGATCGTCGTCGCAAATAGTCTAAATATGGCGGGCGTAGTGCGCGCAAGCTCGGGCGCGGCGTATGAGCTAAACGTCGTTAAGGTTACAGACGGACTTAGCGTGTTAAACGAGCTTAAACAAAGCGGCTTTGAAATTTACGCCGCGAGTGCGGACGGGACGAACTTTAAGGAGTTAAAGCTCGGCGCAAAAAACGCACTCGTAATGGGGAACGAAGAAGAGGGGATACCTGCTAGGGCGCTTAAAAAATGCGACTGCGCGGTATCGATAAAGATGCGCGAAGGCTGGGACTCGCTTAACGTAAGCGCGGCATTTGCGATACTATGCGATGGAATTTTAAATGGAAGAAGTAAAAGAGAAGTTAAATAATACGGACGAGCAGGCGGAACAAACCGAGAAGCTGGAGCAAACACAGCAGCCAAAAAATAGCGATCTGGATAAATTAAAATCTATGGATCTGATCGAGATAGCGCGCACGACGCGTATCGACGCGCAAAATTTAGAATACATCATCAACAAAGACTTCGAGAAGCTAGCGAATTTTAACGTTAGGGGCTATATTAAAATTTTAGAGCGCGAGTTCGGGCTGGATCTATCGGACTGGCTTAGCGAGTTTGAGAGCGCCAAAGCGAGCTTCGCGCCCGTTAAAAAGGCTAAAGTCGAGCAGGTTTATGGTCAAAGGGTTAGCCCTAACAAAAGCGGCAGCGGTTGGCTTATGTGGCTGCTTGCGATGGTATTAATCATAGGCGCAATCTTTTATTTCGGACTTTATAAAAGCTTCGGCGAATTTTTGGGCTCGCTTTTATGGGAACAAAACAAAACCACCTACTCGGACGCTCCAATCGTAAATAACACTCAAAAAAAGCTTGAAAACATCGGTATCGACGTCGTTTCGCACAACGCTACAGATGAAAAATTCGCACTAAAATCGGATATTAATGCAGCCGTTGCTGCGGATGAAAATTTAAGCTCTCTAAATGCGCTGGATCGCTCTATCAGGATCGAGCGCGCGAGTGCCAAAACAGAGGAAAATTCCACCGACGAGAACGCCACGCAAAACAAACCCGCGCCGAGCAAAGATATCGTGCTTAGCCCGCGCGGCAAGATGTGGATAGGCATTATCGATCTAAAAAGCGGCAAGAAGCGCGAGATGGTCATCAATGCCCCTTATGTCGTCGCTTCGCAAGGAGATGAGGAGCTGCTAATCTCTACCGGTCACGGGATGTTTGAGCTCGGTAAAGCCGATGGCAACGTAACTTTCAGCGAAAGAAACACTCAAAAATTCCACGTCAAAGATGGCAATATCACTAAAATTTCAGCCGATGAGTTTCTGCGCCTAAACAAGGGCAAAAAGTGGTAAAGCTCTCGCTCGTAGGGCTTTTGCCGCCACCGAGAGTAAAATTTTGGCTTTCTGCGGCGAGTGCGACCTAAATTAAACCTAGGAGCGTAAATTTAAAGAGTTTTAAAATGCGCTGCCTTGGATAAAATTTCAAGTGGTGTATATAAAATTTTAAGCGTTGTGGGCGCCTGAGTGTTAAATTTAAGAGGCGTCGTCCACGGCGCCGTGCAAAACGGCAGCTTTAATCGTTATCGTTTTGATCGGACGTAAATTTAAACAGCGCCGCAAAGGGTCGTGATGCTCTAAATTTAAACAATCAATGCCCCCGCGGTTTTAAAATTTTAGCGAGGTAAAAGTTTAAATTGCCCGAGCAATATAAAAAGCGCCGCCGCATCGACGCTAAGGCTTGAAATTTTGCCTACGTGCAGCACGAGCAGATCGCGACGTTAAGGCGCGAAATTTTAAATATGGCTTGAAAAATACTTTAAAATAAGAGGTTTGAGATGTTTGACGAAATCCGTTTTTCAAAAATCGAGCGTTTGCCCAATTACGTTTTTGCCGAGGTCAATGCCATAAAAATGGCGGCGCGCAGAGCCGGCGAAGATATAATCGATTTTTCGATGGGCAATCCCGACGGCAGGACGCCGCAGCATATAATCGACAAGCTTTGCGAAAGCGCGCAAAAGGACAAAACGCACGGCTACTCCGTAAGTCAAGGTATCTACAAACTGCGACTTGCGTGCGCGAATTGGTATAAGCGTAAATACGGCGTGATCTTAGATCCAGATAGCGAGATCGTCGCGGTGATGGGCTCTAAAGAGGGCTTCGTGCATCTAACAAGCGCGATCGTAAATCCGGGCGATGTCGCGGTGGTGCCCGATCCTGCCTATCCGATCCACACTCAAGCCTTCATCATCGCGGGCGGTAACGTAGTTAAAATCCCGCTTGCCTATGATGAGAATTTAAATTTTAATGAGAACAAATTTTTCATCGATCTGCAAAAAACCTTCGACGAGAGTATTCCGCGCCCAAAATACGTCGTCGTAAATTTTCCGCACAACCCCACCACCGTCGTCGTGCAAAAGAGCTTTTACGAGCGGCTCGTGGCGATGGCGCGGCAGGAGCGGTTTTATATTATCAGCGATATCGCTTACGCAGAGATCGCTTTTGAGGGTTACAAAACTCCGTCGATCTTTGAGGTCCAGGGCGCAAAGGATGTCGCAGTCGAGGCATACACGCTTTCTAAAACCTACAATATGGCGGGCTGGCGCGTAGGTTTTGTAAGCGGCAACAAAAAGCTTGTCGCCGCGCTTAAAAAGATCAAGTCGTGGTTTGATTACGGCATGTTTACGCCGATCCAAGTAGCCGCCACGATCGCGCTGGACGGGCCGCAAGAGTGCGTAGAGCAGATCCGCGCGAGCTATGAGAAGCGTAGAAATTTTTTGATTGACGCTTTTGCGGACGCAGGTTGGCAGATCGCTAAACCTAGCGCGTCGATGTTTGCGTGGGCAAAATTGCCGCCCGCGGCGGCTCATCTAGGGAGTATGGAGTTTTCCAAACAGCTTCTTACTAAGGCGCGCGTAGCCGTAAGTCCAGGCGTGGGCTTTGGTGCGGCGGGAGACGATTACGTGCGGATCGCTTTTATCGAAAACGAAAACAGGATCCGCCAGGCTGCTAGAAATATAAAAAAATATTTGAAAGAGATTTGATGAAGGTAGCGATTTTAGGCGTCGGCACCGTAGGTAGCGAAGTTGCAAACATTTTGATCAAAAACAAAGATATCATCCTTGCGCGCGCAGGCGTTAGCATAGAGCCTGTAATCGGGCTCGTGCGCGATACGAATAAAAAGCGTGATGTGCAAATTCCGCTTAGCAACGACGCTGGGAGTATCATCGAGCGCGACGACATCGACGTTTTTGTAGAGCTTATGGGCGGGGTAGAAAAGCCCTATGAGATCGTAAGCGAAATTTTAAAGCGTAAAAAGGCGGTCGTTACCGCAAATAAGGCGCTTTTGGCTTATCATCGCTATAAACTTCAGGCTTTGGCGGGCGATACTCCTTTTGGCTTTGAAGCGAGCGTGGCTGGCGGAATTCCGATCATCAAAACCCTGCGCGAAGGGCTAAGCGCCAATCGTATCGAAAAGATAATCGGCATCGTAAACGGCACGAGCAACTTCATCCTTACGAATATGATGCAAAAAAATGAGAAATTTGAGGACGCGCTAAAGCGAGCTCAAGAGCTCGGTTACGCCGAAGCCGATCCTAGCTTTGATATCGGCGGATTCGATGCGGCGCATAAGCTCTTGATCTTAGCTAGCATCGCATACGGCGTGCACGGCGACCCGGAGGATATCCTAATCGAGGGGATCGAGGAGATCACGCAGGAGGATATATATTTCGCGCGCGAATTTGATTTCATAATCAAGCTGCTTGCGGTGGCTAAACGCGCGTGCGACAATAAAGTCGAGCTGCGCGTCCATCCCGCGCTCATTTCAAAGGATCAAATGCTCTCAAAAGTAGACGGCGTAATGAACGGCGTGAGCATCTACGGAGACTGCGTCGGCGAGAGTATGTATTACGGCCCCGGCGCGGGCGGAAGCGCTACGGCAAGTGCGGTTATAAGCGATCTTATCGACATTGCGCGCGATAATAAAAATCCGATGCTGGGATATAAAATTTTGCCGAGCGAAAATTTTATGCAAATTTTGCCGAGCGAGCAGATCCGCACGAAGTATTATTTCAGGCTGCGCGTGCGCGACGAAAAGGGCGTGCTCGCGAAGCTTACGAACATTATGAGCTTAAACGATATTTCGATCGACAGCTTTTTGCAAAAACCGAAGCTCAAAACGGATGAGGAAGTGACGCTGTTTTTCACGACGCATACATGCTGCGAGAAGGACATAAAGCGCGCAATAAACGTAATTAGCGGCGAAAATTTCATTACGCAAAAGCCTTTTATGATCAGGATCGAAAGCTAATTTGAGCTTAAAAGAATATCTTTTCGGCTTTGCCTGCGAGGACCGTGCGGCGGAATTTTTACGCAGCGAAGGATTTGAAATTTTAAAGCGAAATTTCCGCTGCCGCTTCGGCGAGATCGATATCGTCGCGCGTAAGGGCGGAATTTTGCACTTCGTCGAGGTGAAGGCCACTAGTGGCGATTACGACGCCGCAGAGCGTATGACGGACGCCAAGATGGCTAAAATTTTAAAGGCGGCAGAATTTTATCTGATGAGCTGCGATACGGACGAGCCGTGGCAGATCGACGTCGTGGAAGTTTATCCAAAGCAGATAAAATTTATCGCCAACATATCTTTTTAAATTAGAATTTTTATTATTTATTTAAGATAGTTAACTATAATCCGCAGAATTTTAACACAAGGAGAACATTATGGGAAAGTATATAGAGCTTACTTCGGAGAATTTCGACGTTACTAAAGAGGGTGTCGCGCTAGTCGATTTTTGGGCGCCTTGGTGCGGGCCGTGCCGTATGATCGCCCCGATCATCGAGGAGCTTGCGAACGATTACGAGGGCAAGGCTAAAATTTGCAAAGTAAATACCGACGAAGCGCAGGATTTGGCGGTGCAGTTCGGCGTCCGCTCGATCCCTACGATACTATTTTTCAAAGACGGCGAGCTAAAAGCTCAGCTCATTGGCGCGCAATCTAAGCAGATCATAGCCGACAAACTAAACTCGCTTCTGTAAATTTTAAAAGGGCGGCTTTCGCCCTTTTTTCTCCCACTCATCGTTATATTAATTAAATTCGTAAATTTAGCGCCCGCGACTTTACTTAATAAAATAATTAAGGAGAAAAAATGTTAGATTTAGCAATTATCGGCGGCGGCCCTGCAGGGCTAGCGGCGGGGCTTTATGCTACAAGAGGCGGTTTAAAAGACGTCGTGATGTTTGAGATGGGTATGCCCGGCGGGCAGATCACCTCAAGCTCCGAGATGGAAAACTACCCGGGCGTCGCCGCGGTGACCGACGGGATGAGCTTTATGGCGCCTTGGCAGGAGCAGTGCTTCCGCTTTGGCTTAAAGCATGAGATGGTGCGCGTGCTGCGCGTCTCAAAAGACGGCGATGGAAATTTTACGATCTATCTCGAGGGCGATCAAACACGACGCGCGCGTGCCGTTATCGTCGCTACGGGCTCTACTCCGCGCCGCGCGGGGATCGAGGGCGAGGACGAGTTTTTCGGTCGCGGCGTTAGCACCTGCGCGACCTGCGACGGGTTTTTTTACAAGGGCAAAGAGGTTGCCGTCCTCGGCGGCGGCGATACTGCGCTAGAGGAGGCTCTGTATCTAGCTAAAATTTGCTCCAAAGTATACCTAATCCACCGTCGAGACGAGTTTCGCGCCGCGCCTTCGACCGTGCAAAAGGTGCGCGAAAGTGAGAATATCGAGCTCATTACAAGCGCGCTCGTAGAGCAGATCAAGGGCGATGCAAGCGGCGTAACGGGCATAGTCGTCAAGGATAAAATTAGCGGCGCTGCGCGCGAGCTGCAGCTGCCGGGGATCTTCGTATTCGTGGGGCTTGACGTGCGAAACGAGGTGCTAAAGAATGAAAGCGGCAAGTTCATCTGCGATGTCACGCCCGGCGGACAGGTCGCGGTAAATTTAAAGATGCAAACAAGCGTACACGGGCTATTTGCGGCGGGCGATATGAGGCAGGATGCGCCTAAGCAGGTCGTTTGCGCGGCAGGCGACGGCGCGGTTGCCGCACTTAGCGCGATCGCGTATCTGCAAGGACACGATAAATAAGCTTGTATTCGGCGTAAATTCCACGGCGCGGCGGGCGAAACTGCTTTCGCCGCGCTTTTTAAATTTAAAAGCCCGCGTCAAATTTGAATGAAATAATGAAATTTTGACGCAAGGCGGCTCAAATTTAAAATTTCGTCAAATTGAGCCGCAAAATAATGCTATCGTCTTTTGCGGAAACGCTTCCGAGCCGAAACGTCTTTTAAAAATTCAGATAAAATTTTATTGTCTTTCGTAGAAAGTTGCAAGGGCGTCTTCCGCCGTTTTTCTATTATTAAATGCCGATCTTATCTTAATAACATCATCAATTATATCTTTAGTCACTATAAATTTATCCGATAAACTTACGCTCTTATCGGCATTCACGATAAAATTTAATTCGATCGCAGCCTGTGGCGGCAGCTCTGCTGCCCTTCCAAGCTGTAGCCTTATTTGGCTAGGCGTTAGCTGCGAATAATAAGCGACGTCTTCTAATGAATCAATAATATTACTCATATAAATCGCAGAAGTTTTTGGTTCACCATCCTTTAGTATTTCATCTTTTAATTTATCGTCGCAATCAACTGGCTTTTTTTGAAATGAGTAATCTATTTTGCCTCTGTCTTTGAGCTCCTCTTGAAATTTCGTCTCATTTATTTTGCAATGTTCATTTGCCAATTTAAGTAAACGCTGTTGTTTATCATCAGATTTATCTTTATAGAAAAACACGGCACCTCTTAAAGACGTGTTTAGCATAGCCTCTTTATATTTTTTGTTAAAGGCATCTACATCGACCTTTACTTTCTCCATATCCACGTCGCAAACCATCTTGACCGTCTTTAATCCGCCGTTTTCCTCTTTGCTCCACGCGATACTTT
>NZ_CALKZP010000007.1 GCF_938002845.1 uncultured Campylobacter sp. | reverse complement strand
AAATTCTAAAATTCTAAAATTCTAAAATTCTAAAATTCTAAAATTCTAAAATTCTGCCCGCAAAAACCCGCGCAAATTCCGCAATCTATAACATCATCGAAAAGATTATGCCGAATATGATTAGCGGGATATTAAAGAAAATAAAGGTCGGCACGCAGGTATCCCAGATGTGGCTATGCCCGCCGTCGATATTCAGCCCCACGGTAGGCCCAAGCGTGCTATCGCTCGCAGGCGAGCCCGCATCGCCGATACCCGCAGCCACACCGATGATAAAGATCGTCGCCGCCGTGCTAAAGCCCAACTGCGCGGCTAGCGGGCAGTATATCGTAGCGATGATAGGGATCGTACCGAAGCTCGAGCCGATACCCATCGTCACGAGTAGCCCGATGCCGATCATCAACAGCGCGCCGCCGAGCTTGCCGCCGCTTAAAGTGCTTGCTACGTGCACCAGCTCGTTCACGCCGCCGGTTTCTTTTAAGATCGTGCCGTATCCTGCGGCTATCAGCATCAAAAACGCGATATAGCCCATCATATGCACGCCCTCGTCAAATACATTATCCAGCTTCTTCCACTCGATGCCTTTGCTCGCAAGCATTACTAAAATTCCGCTAAGCGCGGCAAACGGAAGGGATTTGATCCAAATTTGCACCGCGAAGCACACCGCGATGCCCGCTAGAGCGCCCCACTCGCGCATACCCATCTTAAGCTCGCTAAAATGCGCGTCTAAACTCTCTTTAGTTTCGGCATACTCCCTCGGCTTGCGGTAGTAGACTACGGCTAGAATGAGGCCCACGAGCATCGGCACGGCGCTTAGCCACATCACGCTTGATATGTCGCCAAGGCTTACCGCGATGCCGTTTGCGTTCATATTTTTTTCGATTAGCCCCATAAAGATAAGTCCAAATCCCAGCGGCAGCGCCATATACGGCGTCTGCAAGCCGAACGTCAGCGCGCACGCTACGGCGCGGCGGTCGATCTTTAGCGAGTTCATTATCTTGACTAGCGGCGGGATCAAAATCGGGATAAAGGCGATATGCACGGGGATTAAATTTTGTGAGAAGCACGCAAAAAAGGCGATCGAAAAGATAAAGACGTATTTTTTGTCGCTGATTAAATTTGCTACCGCGCGCACCAAGATCGCCGTTAGGTTGGTTTTTGAGATCGCGCTTGCGATGACGCCTAGCAGCAGATATGAAAGCGCGGTTTCTAAATTTCCGCCCATGCCGAGGCTACCGGCGTTTTCGGGATTGCCGTTTATGAATAAATTTATGGCATCGCCCAGCGGGATCTTGCTTGAGAGCACGGCGCATATCGTGCCGATTAGGATCGCAAGCATTACGTTGCACCTCAGCAAGCATAGCGCGCACATCACACAGATACTGATAAATACGGGATTAGTAAGCATCTTTTGCCTTTTTTGGAATTTTTGCAATTATATAGAATTTAGGGCTAAATTTTGCTAAAATCGCGCAAAAAATCGGCTAGGACAGCGATGAAATATTTTTACTCCTCTTTTGTAGTAAGCCTAATTGCGCTTGCTATCGCATTTTATATCGGCGGTGCTGGTGCCGCTTATATCTGTGCGCTTTTATGCGCACTCGAAATCAGCCTCAGCTTCGACAACGCCGTAGTCAATGCCAAGGTGCTAAAAGATATGGCGCCGGTGTGGCAGAGCAGATTTATCCTCTGGGGCATTCCGATCGCAGTTTTTGGCATGAGGTTTTTATTCCCCGTGCTAATCGTCGCCGCAAGCGCGCATCTGGGTCTTTGGGAAACCCTCGTGCTAGCGCTTAAGCAGCCGCACCGCTACCATGAAATTTTAAGCGAGAACGAAGCGCAAATTTACGTTTTCGGCGGTGCGTTTTTGCTGATGGTCTTTTGCGATTTTTTCTTCGATGCGCGGCGCGAGCTACACTGGCTAGGCATAATCGAAAATAACGGGCTCGTGCGATTTTTAAAGCGCATTCCAAACGTCCCCACGCTGATCGCTCTAGCCGCGGGGCTCGTGCTGCTTGCTAAAATGGGCTCGGCTACGCTCGGCACGGCGTATTTCGGCGCGATCTTACTCTATCTACTCATCTCCTGCTTCGACCGCCTTTTCGGCACGGACGGCGTAAAAAACGGTCTCGCGGGCTTTTTATATTTAGAAACCCTAGACGCGAGCTTTAGCTTCGACGGCGTGATCGGCGCGTTTGCGCTAAGCGATAATATCTTCATCATTATGCTGGGGCTAGGTGCTGGCGCGATGTTCGTGCGCTCCATCACGCTGTATCTCATCGCCCGCGGCACGCTGTCGCACTTCGCGTATCTGGAGCACGGCGCGCACTACGCCATCGCGTGTTTGGCGTTTATAATGTTTGCCAAACTGAAATTTGAAGTAAGCGAGATCATAACCGGCACCGTGGGGATTTTATTCATCGCGCTATCGCTCCTTTCGTCGGTGCTTTACAACCGCCGCAACAAGCGCAAACTAATCGAAACGATTGCGGGAAACAACGAGTGAGAATTCCTAGGTAAAATTCTGCGGTGCCGCGCGGAATTAATGGGCGTTAAGTTCTAAAGTGCAAGCGACCATTGTGCCTCTTTATATACGATTTTAAAACAGCAGCGAATTCCTGCGGTCTTTCTTTTGCGGGCCAGTGTTTACAGCCTTGCATTATATAAATTTCGCAATTAGGTATTATTTTGCTCGCCCGGACGGCTCCTTCTAGCGGTATTAATTTGTCCAAAGATCCGTGGACCAATAATACTGGGATTTTAATCTCATTAAGTCGCGAGAACAGATCGGTTGCAACTCCTTCCTTTTTTATCTCGCTTCGCTGAAACGAAATAAAAGCCCTGTCGGCGTCCGGTTTTTTCATCGCTTCGATTATTTCGCAAACCAATTCATTGCTAATCTTGGACTTATCACCGAAAAGATTATATCTAAGCGAGAATTTGATTATAGATGGAAATTTGCAAACCAAAGCGTTTAAATTATCATTTAGCCTTGAATGCACGAACCAGTACAAAAGCCTATGACGTGGTAGCTTTTTAAATAATCCCCATGCATCGAGTGGCACTAGAATTTTTATTAACTCAGGATAGTTCAAGCTCAAATTTATACTAATACCGCCGCCTAGCGAAATACCAACCAAAACTATAGGTCCATCGCTTAATTTCTCAATAAAGGCTTTTAAGATTTCCGTATAAAATTTTAAAGAGTACTCGCCCTTTATCTTATCACTATCGCCGTATCCCGGTAAATCGGGCACTATGACGCGATATTCGTCGCTAAGTAGTGGTATGATCTCTTTCCACGAAAGCATTGCAGAATCAACCCCGCCTCCGTGCAGCAAGAAAATGCTCTCGCTCGCATTGCCCGCACTATAATAGACTATATTTATGCCATTTATATCAACGTTATTCTTCTGCATCGCGGTGCGCCTCCTTTGATTTAAGATAAAATCTTACGCCAGTTCAGTATATATGGAATTTATCATATTAAATTTAATTCCATTTGAAACCAGCCTACCGCTACATAAAAATGCGTTTAAATTTTACTCAAATTCTAACTTCTCATTTTGCAGATACTCGCGGATTTGAGCGTCGAATTTTTTGCGGGCGGTGTGCGGAGAGAGGATCATGAAATGCGGAAAAAATCTTTGCGCGAGCATCAAAATCATATCGTCACTGCTGATCTCGTAGCTTACGCGGCTCCAGCCGTTTTTAAATTTCCCCCCGATCTTTTGCGAGCGAAAAAACTTCTTTGCTTCGAAAAATTTTAAAATTTTGGGCGATACGGCGACTTCGCAGGTATAGGGTTCGACGTCGTATCCGTCGTAAAAGCTCTCCATATTCAGCAGGAATTTCCGCGTATGCTCGCTGAGATTTTTGTCTCGCAATATTTTTAGCTCCCGTTTGTTTGGTGGTGAAATTTTACCTGCGGGCTCGCCGCTCTCGCTTGCGCCGCCAAAAAATCCTTCATTCAAACGCAGCTCGTCAATGATACCAAGAAGCTGCAAAATTTCATCCGTTAAGCGGGTTTAAGATTTTTTATGCTATTTTTGCGACCTATTTCGATCAAAAGGCATAAGATGATAAATTTACCGAAAAATTGCGTGGTTTTTACTTATCCGAAAATGGGCGACAGCGGCAAATTTTTGCCCACAGAGTTGCGCGGCGCAGCGGGGCTTACGGGCTGCACGCTTCAGTGCAAGGCCTACGAGAGCGCGTTTGCGCAGATAAAAGCCCTCGGCTTCGAGCTTATCGCCGTAGGCAGCATGGGCGAGGCGGGCACGAGCGAGTTTAAGCGCGCTACGGGTGCCTCGTTTGAGTTCATAAACGACGAAAAATTCGAGCTTGAAGCGCCGCTTGGGCTCGAAACCTTCACTACCGGCGACGGGAAGAAATTTTACCACCGCCAAACGCTGATTTTTCGAGGCGGCAAGGAAGTAAAGCGCTTTAGCCGTATCGCTAAGCCCGAGCAGGACGCACAAAACGTACTTGCGGCGCTAAAGAGCCTATGATCGATCGCTTCGGCGGCGCGCTTTAAATTTCGCACTCCAAACACATTGCGACACAGGGCTGAAATTTAGGGCAGAGGCGCATTTTCCTTAAATTCAGCATTTTTAATTAAAATGGCGCTAAATTTAACGGAGGCTGGTATGAAAAAATTTCTATTTTTAGCGCTATTTTGCGCCCTTGCGGCAAACTGCGGCGAGAGCGCGCCAGCGGAAAAAGCTTCTGCGGCGGGCAAAACGGACAAAACAACGAGTATCGGCGAGACCGCAAGCGCGCGCTTTATAAAGAGCGGCGAAGCAAGCGCCGGCTCGCAAAGCAGCGCCGATGCAGTCATCCAAACGGACGGAATTTCGCGAGCGGATCTGCAAAGCTGTATCGTAAAAAGCGACGAAGGCTCCTGCGATCGCGTCGTGCGCGGTCTGAAAAGCGGCTGCGAGCGCAAAGATCAGCTGTCGTGTTTTTTCTACGCAGATGCGCTAGGGCGGGGCTTGGGCGTGGAGAAGGACGTCGTGGCGTCGTTTGAGCTTTTTCGAGAGCAGTGCGATGCCGGCAGCAGCGAAGCGTGCTACGAGCTGTCGGTCAAATATCTCCAAGGAATCGGCACCCCTCAAAGCTTTGAGCTCTCGGGGCAAGCGCTAGATAAGGCATGCAAAATGCACAACAAGCGCGCCTGCGCGGTGCTCGATCTACTGCCGAAAAATTAGCGCGGCAGAGGCGGTAAAATTCCAAGCTTCGAGCGCAAACAAAGCGCGTGAGCCTTTGAAATTTTAGCGGGCTGTGCGAGTTTAGTGCGCGATGAGGCGGCAAATCGAAGCGTGCGAGCGGATAAACGAAAAAGGAGCAAAGATGAAAGCTTTAAAGCTTGCGCTAGCGGCGGCGCTGGCGCTTAGTTTGGCAAATGCGGACGGCAAAGCCAAAGATTTTAAATTTAGCGGCGCAAAAACCAGCGCGCTTTTAGCAAAATGCAGCAAAAAAGACGCCGCCGCATGCTACGAAGCGGCGATGAGATACGAGCTGGGCGGTCGCGGCGTCGTGCGAAACCGCCTCAAAGCGCAGGGCTTTTTCGCAGACGCCTGCGAGCTCGCTACCCTCGCCGAGCGGAGGCAGGGAGATAAAATGAGCGGCGCAGGTGGGCGCGCGATGAGCGATCTGCGCGAGCGAGCCTGTCTGGGCAACGCCGCGGCGCTGGAGAGCTTCGCGAGCGGGCAGTGCCGCAGCCTCGTGATATACGACGAACTTTGTGAGGGCGGCTCGCAGGAGGCGTGCGACAATCTGGCGCGGATGAAGCGCGAAGGCTGGGCGCCCAAGGAGAGCTGCAGCGAGGAGATAGTCGCTAAATTCGGCGACGGCAAGCCGCAGAGATAAAATTTCGCCCTATTTTGCGGCGATAAAATTTTTGGAATTTTAGCAAAATAAAATTTGCCGAAATTTTATAAAGCTCGACCGAAAATGGTAACAAGGCGGACTAAATTTTGAATTCTAAAACGCGTTTAAATTTGCGTCGTAAGCAGCGTCAATTTTAGACTCAGCAGAAATTAGAATTTGTGTAACAAGGCTCTTTGAATTGCAAATCGTGCGTGACGACCAGTCTAAAATTTTAAGAACTAGAATTTAAACAAAATCTGCAATTTAGTCGTGACGATGATATAATTTTTAGAATTTTGCAATCGTAAAATATCAAAATTTTGCGTATCTACGTCGAACCGCCCTCCCAAAAAAAGCGCGAAATTTGAAATTTTAAACTGCCATATTGTGCGAAGAGGCAAGAATTTCAGGCAGAGGGAATTTCAATTAATGCGGATTAAAATCCAAGCGCGGCATGCAAAGGTGGTACTGCAAGCGATGGAATTTCAAATATGGGCTCAAGGCTAGCAAGACGCAGAATTTAAACGTCACGAGCGATAAATTTCAAAACACCCATTTTAAAATTGCGAAGCGGAGATTTAAATTTAAGTGTGGCGAGCGATTAAATTGTAAGGGGTGCTTAAATTCAAATATCGCAGCTCACAAATTATACGTAAATTTTGCGCCTAAATTCCACAAGATTGGGTGCGCAATAAGCGTTTGCAGTATCGCAGCAAGACTATAAACTAAGCTTCAATCACGCTTAAAACCCTATTTACCGAGCGCTTGCGCAAGCGCGTATTTCAAACCGCCGAAGTAAAAAAGCCTGATCGGAGGCGTTTGGCGGCGTATCCCAACCGATCGCGCCTCATATTTTGCTCTATAGCCTAGCTCGCGCACGAAATTTAGATTTTGAAATTTAGCGCAAAAATATTATAATTTCGCCCAAATCACGGCTAGGACGGAAAATGAACTCACGCGTGCAAAACAAATATCTAAAATCAAAAATTATGAGCGCCGAGGAAGCCTGCGAGCTGATCTCAAATGGCGCATCGGTGGGCTTTAGCGGCTTTGTTGGGGCGGGCTGCGCGCTAGCGCTACCACAAGCTCTAGCGCAACGAGCGACAACGCTGCACGAAAAAGGCGAGCCCTATCAAATCAAAATTTTTACAGGCGCATCGACCGATCCGCTTTTAGACGGAGTTTTGGCAAAAGCAGGTGCCGTGAGCTTTCGTGTGCCGTTTTTTACGGATGCCGATATGCGCCGTGCGATAAATAGTGGCGCCGTGCGATACGCGGACGTGCATCTATCAAGCCTTGCCGCGCAGCTTAAGGCGGGCTTTTTTCCGCATCTAAACTTTGCCGTGATCGAAGTAGTGGCGATTAAAGAAAGCGGCGTGCTCGTGCCGTCCACATCGCTAGGCAACAACCAAGCCTGGCTCGATATCGCCGATCGCGTGATTTTAGAAGTGAATTACTATCAGCCGCTTGAGCTGGAGGGCATTCACGACGTTACGGATCTGCGCCTACCTCCGAATGCTGAGGATCTGCCGATCAAGCACGTAGGCGATCGCGTAGGTAGCCCCTACATGCATGTAGATCCTGCCAAAGTAATCGCTGTCATAGAGGCTAGGACGCATGATCGCGTCAATAATTTTACCGCCGTGGATGAAATTTCAAGCGCGATTGGGTGCAATGTCGTAAAATTCCTAAAAAACGAGGAGGCTTGTGGCAGACTTCCCGCAAAGAAGCTACTGCCGCTACAATCGGGCATCGGCAACGTCGCTAACGCCGTGCTTAGCTCGCTACAAAATGCTGGCTACCAAGGGCTGCAATGCTACTCCGAGGTGATTCAAGACGGCATGCTAGATCTCATCAAAAGAGGCGTCGTAGGTACTGCAAGTGCCACAGCGCTATCGCTTAGCCCCGCAGGTGTCGAGGAATTTCAAAAAAACATCGATTTCTACCGCAAGCACATCATACTGCGTTCACAAGACGTCTCCAACTCGCCAGCGCTTATTAGAAGGCTTGGCGTCGTGTCGATGAATGGCATGCTCGAGGCAGACATCTACGGCAATGTAAACTCCACTAACGTCATGGGGTCGCAGATGAAAAATGGTATCGGCGGTAGCGGTGACTTCGCTCGCAACGGATATTTGTCGCTATTTCTTAGCCCGTCGCTAGCTAAAGGCGGCGCGATCAGCACTATCGTGCCGTTCGTGAGTCACGTTGATCATACCGAGCACGACACTCAAGTCATCATCACCGAATACGGCATCGCCGATCTGCGCGGCAAATGCCCTCGTGAGCGGGCTCGCGCGATGATAAGTATCGCACATCCCACTTACCAAGACGCACTGAGAGATTATTTCGAGCGGGCATGTGCGCAGCCCTGTGCGGGGCATACTCCACACATCCTAAGCGAGGCGCTGTCGTGGCATCAAAGATTTAAAGATACGGGGAGTATGAAGGCTTAGAGCGAATTTGCTTGAGCTAATGCGCTAAAGCCTAAAATTTAAGCTCATTCTCGCTGAAAGCAAGAAAGTTTGCACTTAAAAATTCCGCCTGCATTTGAAAGCTCTATCGCTACTTAGAGTAAAGCTCGTTAAAATTTTTATTTTTGCAAAGCTCGCGCATTTCAAATTTTAAAATTCTACGGCTTGGAATTTTAAAATTTTGAACTTCGCAAAATTTCATCCATAAATCTGCTATTTAATTTTAAATTTAGCTCTCATTTCATTTGCCATGCGCAAGCTTTTACGGCAATCCTAGCTTATAAGGTGCGCGCTATAAGTTTGCGATAAAACTGCGCAGTATTTGCCAAGATAAATTCCGTATTAAAGCAGCGGCTTGCTAAATCAGAATTTCTCGCCTTACGAAAGCGGTCTTTGGGCTATAAATTTAAAGAGACGAGCTATAAGTCGCGGCGAGATGAGATTAGAATTTTATCCTCGAAGGCTCCATCGGCTTGCTGTAGAAGTAGCCTTGCATATATTTAATCCCCATCTCTTCTAAGATGATTGAAATTTCGTGGTTTTCTACGTATTCGGCGATGAGCTCGTAGCCCTGCTTGCGCGCGAAGTTAGCGATAGTTTCGACGATAGCGCGCGAGTTTTTGTCGTTTGCGATATTTTTGATGAGCGCTCCGTCGATCTTTATGTAATCCACGTCAAGCGTTAAAATTCTATAGTAGTTGGAGTATCCGCTGCCAAAATCGTCTATCGCGACCTTGCAGCCGTAGTTTTTGGCTACGGCGATGAAGCTGCGTAGGCTCTCGTAATCGTCAAATTCCTCGCTTTCTAAAATTTCAATAAATAGATTTGAAGCATTTGGGCTGGATGCGAGCTTGCGCTCTAAAAGCTCCTTGATACCTTCGTTTGCGATGTCAAAATATGAAAGATTTATGCTAAAGCAAGTCCCTGCGAAGCGGTCTAGCAAGCGAAAGGCTTCGTTTATTACGACCTGAGTTAGCGGGATGTAAAGCGAGGTTTGCTTTGCGATGTCGATAAACTCACCCGGGCAGCGCGTCTTGCCCGAACGATCGATTAGGCGGATTAGAATTTCATATACTAACGGGACATAATCACCGCCCTCGGTGCCGTAGGTGTTACCACTAGGATCGCGGTGGGTGATATCAAATATGGGCTGAACAAGCACAAAGACTTGATTTTTCTTGATCGCATTTTGAATGGTGTTGATCATAATCTGGTTTTGAAGATATTTTTCCTCAATCGCATTTGGGCGCGAATAAAAGCCCACGTGCTCGTTTTTGCTCTGCGCCTCATACATCGCCATAACCGCCTGAAAGACCCTATTTGCGCCGCCCGCTACGTCTGCACGCTCGCTCACGCCCATCGTGATATTTAAAGGCGCGGAGGCAAAGCCCTCGGTCGTATGGAGATTAAAAACCTTGTCAGTGAAGTATTTATTTATGATCTCCACGTCGCGCGCGACATTTAGTCCCTCGTAAAATAGGCAAAACTCATCCGATTGGATGCGAAAGATACTGGCTTTGATCTCGTGCGATTCGATACACATCGCAAGCGTGCGCGCAAAGGAGCGCAGAATTTCATTCGTCGTCTCCGCCTTGTAAAAAAGTCGCAAATTTGCAAAATTTACGATAGTGATGTAGATCGCTACGCCCGTTTTTTCGGCGTTTATTAGCTCATATAGCGCTGCTTCGTTGCCCTGGCCCGTAAGATGATCGATATAGACTTGATTGTTTAAGCTCTCCTTTGCGCTCGCAAGAGCTAGCTTCATAATCTCGCGCTCGCCGATGTCATGAGCGTAAAGTGCATATAGCGGCGGCTTGGATGCAGCAGCGATATTTGCTAGCCTTAGGCTCACATCGGCTAGCTCGCCGTTTTTACGAAGCAGGCGCGTATCTTTGGCGCTTTTATTTACCATCGCAGGAAGTTCGATCACTTTATCTTTGGGCATCAAAACTCCAAGATCGCTTCCTTCCAGCTCGCTTTGTTCGTAGCCGCTTAAGCTAAGCGCGCTTTTATTAGCGTATAAAATTTTAAAGTTTTGATCTGCTAAAACTATCGCTTCGCCTGCCTCCTCGCATAGCGCGCGATAGGGCGCGAGGGCGCGTTTACTACGCAAAGCATTGGAATTTATGATGTAAGTAAGCAGTAAAAACGACAAAAACACCGCCGTGTAAAGCATCGTCATTTGCATAAACGAGCCGTAAAATTCCTCGCTAGCGTAAGAAAATCGCTCGCGCAGGCTTGCGAAGCGCTCGTTGAGCAACGAGAGATTATCGCTTACAATGATATTTTGCCGCTCGAAATTCCTTAAAATTTGCCGTGCGATTCCTATAAACGCAGCTTCGTCGGGGCTTGACGCATCTGCGCTTTCTAACGCGCTTTTTAAAGTAGAGATCTCGGAGCGATTTTTATAATTAAGCCCTAAAATTTGAGAGTAGAGATTTGCTCTTTGCGCATTTGCGCCACTGGATAAAAATTTTTGCTGCAGACTTTGAAAAAGGATTAAATTCTGCGAATTTAAAGCCCCAAGCTCGTCCAAAAGTGAAATTTTATCGCTAAAAGCGCTTCCGATCGCGCGCACATCGCTGCTAAGTCCGATTTTATCGATGATTTTATCTTTTTGCAGAGCTTGCAACACCTGATAGATGCCGCGCATATCGGCATTTGCAATCGAAAAGTCCCTTCTTGCGATTTTTGCATCAAATAATATATTTAGGCGGTTATCGGCATTATCGATCAAAGCTAGCTCGCGCGAAATCGTGCTAAATCTCGCTACATCTCTTAGCGACGAGAAATAATTCCCGGCGATGATTATGCCTAATATCATAATCCCCACCATCAAAGTCCACATTATCTTATCTTTCATCCTGCGCCTCCGTCATCTCGCCCTTAAGTGTAGCCAAAAAGCTCATCAAAGCATCAAGCTCCCCATCGCTAAGATCGTATTTTAGCAGATCCTTTGCAATCTGCCGCACCGCAAGACGCAAATCCATCTGCCCGTTTACGTAAGGCGCGGTTTGCGTGATATTGCGCAAGCTAGGCACGCGGCGCAACTCAAATCCGTCGGAAGTGAACCTATGCCTAGGCGCATCCTCCTCTTCCGCGCTTGGGCGAATTTTAGTAAAACTGCCGGTGCCTAGGCTAACGCCGTTATGACATGCCGAGCACAGCCGCACAAAAAGCACATATCCGTTATATTCGGCATCATTTAGCTTAACCTCGCCGCGCAAAAATCGGTCAAATTTGGAATTTATCGCCGTTTTGGACTTTAAAAATTCCTTCAGCGCATCAATGAAGTTTGCCGTATTCGCCTCGCCGTAAGCACTTTCAAAAGCCTGCTTGTAGGCTAAATTCTTCCTGATAAGCTCTAAAATTTTATCTTCGCTCGCGTCCAGTTCATTCTCGCTAAAAACCGACGCCGCGATCCGCGCTTCAAAGCCCGCGAAATTATAATCGCCTAAGTAGCGGTCAAAATAATAAGAATTTATGAGCGTAGGCACGCGTCCATCGCGCACCGAAGCGCCCGAATCGTTTAAATAAAAATTGTGGCAGCTCTCACAGGAGCGGCCTTTGCTACTAAATCTTACATCGGTAAAAATTTTTGCGCCCAGCCGCGCCTTTTGTGGGTCATATTTAGGCATCTCAAGCGGCGAGAAAAGATTGCCGCAAAGCCCCAAAACCGGCGCCAGACTAAATATAAAACAGCTTAAAGCTCGCTTCGATCTCATCGCTTATCACCCCGCCTTTAGCTCGCTTTTTCAAAATCTCCTCGATCTCGCGCTCGCTAGCCTCCGCGCCGTCCATATGCAGGTGCCACGCGGCGTTTTGCACAGCTTCTTGTAGGCTGCGTTTTTGCTCGCGCTTTTCAGTTAAAATTTCGCTTTTAAATTTGATGTCGCGCGCGCCAAGCAGCGCCTCAAATTTTTCGGCGGCGGTAGCAAGTCTTTTATGCCCCGCGCCGAAGCGCTCAAAAAGCGGCGCAAGCATAGACGAATTGCGCTCGCTCGCCCAGTTTAGATAAATTTTACGCTCACCCAGCGCCAAAAACGCCTCAAAATCCTGCTTGCTTTTTAGCGCGGGGCTCATCGTAAGAAACGCGATGTCAAAAACTGCGGGAATTTTAAAATTTTCGCAGCCGCGGTTTTTGCTCACAGCGTCTTTTAAATTTAAAGCCTGCGCTTCCTGAGTTTGCGAGTTTGAAATTTTACTTTTCGAGCGTGGATAAATTTTAAAATTTTCATCCGCCGCATTTGCAAAACCATCGCGGCTCAGCCGCTCGCAAAACTCCGCAAAGCTTAAATTTAATACGTTTTGCAAGCTGATGCCAAACTCCTCTGCGCTACGCCTTAGCTCGCGCAGCATCCCCTCCGAGCTATCGATCGCCGTAACCTTGGCGCCCAGCGACGCGAGATACAGCGAGTAAACCCCCGTGCCGGCGCCCACGTCTAGCACGCTTTTGCCCGCAAAGCTCACGCCCCAGCCGCGCAGTATCTCAAACACCCGCTTGCCGAAATCACCCGGCTCGCCGCTAAATTTGGCGTAACTTTCGGACTTTTTATCCCAGCTATTTTTATGTGATTTTTCGCCGATTCTCTCCACCGCTAGCCTTTAAATTTTTTGTAATAATAGCAAAATTTGGCAATTTTTCCGAATTTGGGCTATAATAAATGCTTTCAAAATCTAGGCGAAAGGGCGTTCATGGCGGACGTGACGATAAGAAATTTAAACTTTGCTTACGAAAAACGCGAAATTTTAAAAGATATAAACCTAAGCTACGAGCTGCGCGATTTTTTAGCGATTTTCGGGCCCAACGGCGGCGGCAAAAGCACCCTTTTGAAGCTACTTTTGGGGCTATTGCGACCAAGCTCGGGCACGATCGAAATTTTAGGCAGATCGCCCGCGCTTGCCAGGGCGCAAATGGGCTACGTACCGCAGTTCATCGCGATAAACAAAAGCTTTCCCATAAGCGTGCTCGAAGTCGTTTTAATGGGGCTGATAGATAAGAAAATTTTCGGCTTTTACTCCAAATCCGAGCGCGAGCAAGCCATGCAAGCCCTGGGGCGCGTAGGCATGCAAAGCTTAGCCGGCTGCCGTATCAGCGAGCTTAGCGGCGGCCAGAGACAGCGCGTTTACATCGCGCGGGCGCTGTGCGCGAAGGCTAAAATTTTACTTCTTGATGAGCCGCTAGCGAGCATCGACACGATGGGGCAGGTTCAAATTTACGAGCTTTTAAAATCCCTAAACGAGAGCGGCTGCGGCATAATTTTAATCAGCCACGACGTGCAGCTTGCACTAAACTACACAAACCGCGCGCTTTACGTCGCAAACGGCTCGGCGCATACCCACGAGATCGATCCGGGAGGCAGAGCGGAATTTTTAGAGCACCTGCGACGCGAGCACGGGCACTTCTGCGCCGTCGATCTCGCGCTTAACGAATGCTGCTGCAAGGAGGGCGAAAATGGCTGAAATTTTATCTTACGATTTCATGCGAAACGCCCTACTCGGCGGACTTTTGGTCAGTATAGTCTGCGGCGTCGTTGGCTCTTTAGTCGTGATAAATCGCATGAGCTTCATAGCAGGCGGCATCGCACACGGCGCATACGGCGGCATCGGCATCGCGCTATTTTTAGGCATCTCGCCCGTGCTGGGAGCTAGCGTATTTGCGCTGTTTTTGGGGCTACTCATTGCCTACGTCACACTACGAAATACCGAGCGCTTCGACGCCGTAATCGGCGCGATATGGGCGTTTGGAATGGCTTTGGGGATAATCTTCGCCGATCTTACGCCTGGATACAAATCCGATCTGATGAGCTTTCTGTTCGGCTCGATCCTAGCGATAAATCATGAAAATTTGATCTTCATCGGCATTTGCGGCGCGGCATTTGCGGCGCTTACGGCGTGCTTTTACAGACAGTTTTTAGCGATCAGCTTCGATAAGGAATTTGCCCTGCTGCGCGGAGTTAATACGAGCGTCTTTTACTACGTCCTCGTAGTGATGGCGAGCCTCGCGGTGGTAGCGTCGATTCAGATCGTAGGACTAATCTTAGTGATCTCGCTGATGACGATCCCGCCCTTTATCGCCGAAAAAATTTCAAAAAGCCTAGGCTCGATGATGGCGATAAGCTGCGTGCTATCGGCGCTTTTTTGCGCGGCGGGGCTTATTTTAAGCTTTAAGCTCAATCTAACCAGCGGCGCTTCGATAATCCTAGTCGCTTCGGTCTGCTTTTTCGCAAGCTCGATTTTTAGCAAACTTCGCGCCTAAAAGCCCGCCCAGCTCGCTAAGCAGGATGCCCGCGAGTATCAGCGCCGCGCCTAAAATTTGAAGCGCGCTTAGCTTCTCGCCGAAAGCATACCCCATTATGCCCGCGCTTACGGGCTCCAGCGCGAAAATTAGCACCGTTTTTATCTCGCTTACGCCGCGATTTTGCGCCATTGTTTGGATCACAAACGCCGCAACGGTGGCAAAGATCGAGGTCAAAACCAGCGCAAAAACGAAGTCGAAACTCGGCGAAAAGATCAAATTTCCAAGTACCTTTATCTCGCCTTCAAATTCCGCGTGCGGAGTGAAAACTGCCGCGATCAGCGCGCAGACGCAGACGCAGATAAACTGCACGATCACAAAGCCGTAGAGATTGCTTTTGCGCGCGCAGACGCCGGTAAATACGATGTGAAGCGCGTATGCAAACGCCGAAACTAGCGTCAACCGCTCGCCTATGCCAAATCCCACCACGCCGCTTGCTCCGCTTAAAAAATATAGCCCCAAAAGCGCCACGACCGCACCGCCAAAGGCGCTTGCAGCGATCTTTTTGCCGAAAAACGCAAGCATTAAAAAGGGCACGATGACGACGTTTAGCCCCAAAATGAACGCCACCGTCGATGAGAGCGCATAATCAAGCGCTATGGTCTGGCAGGAAAAATCGCAAAATAGCATCAGCCCGCAAAACACGCCCCGTCCTATCGTGCCGCGGTCAAATTTGACGCCGAAGCGCAGGCAGGCGAGGTAGGTAAAAATGCTCGCCGCCAAAAAGCGCCAAAACAAAAAGCTAAAAACGTCGCCGCTATGCAGCGCGCGCTGAACCGGCACGAAAGTGCATCCCCAAACGATCGCTACGAAAAGCAGCCCCAGATCCCACAGCCTGCTAGGCGGAACGGGGTTTTGCGCGCGACTTTGCGCGGAACTAGAATTTTGCCCGAAACTCTGCGCGGAATTCAAGCTTTGCGTACAGTTTTGCGCAGAGGCAGAATTTTGCGCGGCAGCAGGACTCTGCGTAGAATTAGAGCTTTGCGCGAAATCGAAATTCTGCGCGAAATTTAAGCTTCGAGCGGAGCTAGAATTCTGTGCCGAATTGGATTTCTTCGCAAAATTCCGCACATTAAAATTTTTCAATCCAAAGCTCTGCGGCGTATGAGCGGAGGTCGGATCGTTTGCGATGACCTTGGTAAAATTTTTCTTTAAGAGTCGCGTATGAGCTGCGGCAAGGCTTTTTGCGGGGCTTAAATTTGGCTCGTCTACGACGCTTGCACGGCTTAGCAAACTTGCGCTATTTGTGCTGCTATGAGTGGAATTTTCCGCAAAATTTAATATAAAATTTCGTTTGAAATTTCTTGCGGAATTTTCGCAAGGATCTGTTTTGGAGGATTTCGCGGAATTTAAAGCTTTGCTTTCGGCGCAGCTCGGAATTTGCGCGGAGTTTAAATTTAGCGCAAGAGCCGCAAAATTTAAAGCAACTTTTTTTTCGATATTTCTGACGCGCGGAGCGGAATAGGGCGCTACGAGACTGTGCACGGCAAAACCGACCGAGGCACGATTGCGTGTGGCGAAACCAGCCGAAGTGGGATAAAATTTTAAATTTCGCACGCTGATAAAATTTAACTCGGCAGTCGCATCTTTAAATTTAAAATTTCTTTTGAAGCGGGAAGCTGGAGCGAAATTTATCACACCGCCAGGCGCTGTGTCTTTCGCACGCTTGCACGTCTGATTTGAGATAAAATTTAAAGCGGATTTTGAATTAAAATTTTCCGCGAGCTCCGAGATAGAATTTTTCATAATTTGAAGTAAAATTTCGCCGAGATTTTAGTGCGGTCGCGCCTATCTGATCGTCTTTATGGCGTTTAAAATCGCGCCCGAGTTTTTGCGAAACTCCCTTTCGTTTTTGCTTAAAAAATCGAAGCTTTCGTTGATAAAGGCGCTGCTAAATTCGCTACTAAAATCGTCTCCAGGGTCGCGTCCAACGGCACTTTTAAAGCTTTTAGCAAAGCTCGCGTCGGCTCCTAGTTCGCGTGCCAAAGGGCGAATGATTTCGTAAATTTCATCAAAGGCGTTGGTGCGCAGATAGTGGCTTAATAGCACCTCGCCGCTCATTACCGCCTTAGTATCGGCTTCGGACATATCTTTTATTTTAGCAAGTACGAGCTTTTTGATCGGCTCTACGGCAAGACTTAGCTTCTTGCTCGCCAGCCTTTGCATATTCTGCACGGCAATGCTTTTTTTGCCCGCGCGCTCGGTAATGTAGCTAGGCAGATCGAGCTCGTAATCCTGCACGCCAGTGCGTTCGTATTCATTTGCGGCACGCTCTATCAAAGTGCTTAGTGAGTTTTTAAAATTTTCACTATCGCCCGCGCCCGCGCTAAGCATTACGTCCAGTCCCTTTACGGCGACCTCCTCCCAGCTAGCAGTTGCAAATAGCGGCAATAAATAAAGGATTAATTTTTTAAGCAAAGTTTTTCCCCAATTAAAGATTGATTATTTTATTTCGAAAATTTTAATGTATAATCAACGCTTTTATAATACCAAAAGGGCTAAATATGGAGCTTTTACTCATCGCTTTTGCGCTTGCGATGGACAGCGTCGCGCTTAGTATCTCAAACGGCGCGAAATATCCGAATTTCAAATTTGCGCAGATCGCGCGCGTCGCGTTTTTCTACGCGGCGGCTCAGTTTATAATGCCGCTAGCAGGCTACGCTTTGGGGATAAATTTCGTCAAATTTATCGCGCAGATCGATCACTTCGTCGCGTTTGGAATTTTATCGTTTTTAGGCGTTAAGATGATCGCGGAATCCCGCCGCGAGCAGGACGAGCCAGATCTTCGCCTAAGCACAAAGGAGCTGGTGCTGGGCGCGATCGCCACCAGCATCGACGCGATGGCCGTGGGCGTGACCTTTGCCTTTGGCGAGATAAACATCCTCTACGCCTGTTGCATAATCGGGCTCGTCTGCTTCGCGCTGTGCGTCGCGGCGTGCTACGTAGGCAAGCTAACGGGCGAATACCTGCACTCAAAGGCGCTCGTTTTAGGCGGCGTGATTTTGATCTTAATCGGGGTTAAAATTTTGCTCTCGCACCTCGGCGTTATCGATATTTAGCCGCGCGGATACTCAGCGGGCAGATGAGGTAGGCGCGGTTAAAGTACTCTGCCGTGATAGTGGCGTAACGATACGTAATTTTAAAATTTATAAAATTTGAGATTTATAGAATTATAAAAAATTTCGCGGATTTGCTAAGCGGTGGGATTTAAATCCGATTGGGTGCGCGGCGGGTGCGAAAAATGTGCCGCTTCAATACGGCAAATATGGCTAAAGCGCAGCTCAAGGTATTTGTCGCGATACTAATGCAGTAGTGCGTCAGGCGGAATTTCAAAATTTAAAATTAGGCAGAATTCTAAAATTTCACCGCATTGTGTTTTCTTAAAATTTTACAAAATTCTAAAATTTCATAAATCTTAGAATTCCAAAATTTTTAATAACTTTAAAATTTTATTCGCGTTAGCTACCGATTTTAAATCGAATAAAGACTTTCTATTTTCTACCCGCCAGAAGCTTTGAGCTACCTAGCATCAGCCATTTGGATTCGCGCGGGCCCATAAAAAGCCCCTGCGTCGTATCTATGAGCTCGATCTGCTCATAGCCCTGCTCCTTAAGACGTGCGATGAAAGCATCCATGTCGCCGTAGTTTCCGCGCGAGAAAAGATCATGGATTGCGAAGCTGCCGCCCTTTTTAAGCACGCGAAGCGTCTCTAAAAGTAACGCCTGGCGGTCCTTGCGCATGATGTTGTGATAGACGTAGTTGCTTGTAACCGCATCGAAGCTGCCGTCCTCAAAGGGCAGCTGCGTGGCGTCGGCCTGCTCGAAGCTGGTGTTTTGCACACCTTCGGCGCGCGCGTTGGATTCGCACAGCTGTTTGTTAAAAGACGCGTACTCAAAGCCCCAGCGATCGACGCCTAGCACCGATGCGTGCGGGTTGCGCTTAGCCACGGCGATCGTTAGCGCGCCGCTGCCGCAGCCTACGTCTAGCCCGCGCCCGCCCTCGGGTAGATCCACGTATTTTGCCGTGCCCTCTACGATCGCGCGAGAGAGCTGACGCTTGCCGCCGTAATCAAACGCGCGGTACCACACGATGCAGTAGATCGTAAAGCCGATCAAAACCAGCGTCGCTGCGCCGAAAAGCCCGGCAAGAAACCATCTTAACACGCCGCCAACGAAGGCGCCGCAAACGCCGAAAATCAAAAATAAAACTAACGCTACGCCCGCACCCGCGGCAAAGCTCGCGATCATGCCCTTAGGCACCCAGTTTTTATAGTCCGGTTTTATCTTCGCTCCTTTTATTCAATTTAATCTCGCGGCGGCAAAGCACGTCGCGGCAAAATTTTAAATTTCGCCCGTAAATTTTAAATTTCGCAGCTCAAACCTCGCTTAAATTTAAACGCACGCTAATAGGTGTATTTAAACTCCACGTAATAGTTGCGCCCTGGAGCCGGAGTATAGATGTCCGAGCGTAAATTTTGGTTGTAATTATACTCCTCGTCAAAGACGTTTTTGACTCCCGCGCTTATCAAAAATCCGCTTGCGAAGCGGTACGCAGCGCCCAGATCTACGATCGTGCGCGAGTCGATTCTATCGTGGTTGACGTCGTGCGATGATGAGAAATATTTAAAATCGCTCATCAGCGTTAAATTTCTAATCGGCTCGTAATCGACGCCCAAAACGAACTTCGAGCGCTCCACCAACGGAACCTGCTTACCTTTATTCGCGCCGGATTGGATCTTGGCGTCGACGTATGAAAAGGTCTCGCTGAGCTTTAAATTTGAAAGCAGACTTTGCTCCGCATACAGCTCCACGCCCTTGCGGCGCGTCTCGTCGATATTGATAAAAAGCCAACCGTGCATAATGTTGCTGCCGAGCAGTTCGTTTACGATCTCGTTTTTCGTATCGGTCCAAAAGATCGTAGCGCTTACGTATTGCCCGTAGATCAGATCTTTAAGGCCGATCTCGTAGGTTTTAAAGGTTTCGGATTTGAGGTTATTAAGCACGTAAGGGCCGTTGCGACCGAGCTTGTCGATGAGCTGATTAGGGGCCGGCGAGATATAGCCGCGCTCAAATTTAAAATATAGATTGCCATCCTTGGAATAATTAAAATTCGGCGTAATCTCAAAAGCGTAGTTGTTCTTATGATCGCTTACTCGGGTACTATTTTGCATCTGCAAGATTATGTTTCCCATCCTTTTTATAGTAGTCGAAACTCTGCGATTTACTTTGTATTCGGCGCGCTCAAACCGCCCACCCGCACTTAGCGAAAACAACTCGGTGAAATTGTGCTTTTCTAAAGCATAGACCGAGTGGGTAAGCTTTTGCATATCAAAGATCGTAAGCTGTGAACTGCTCATCATAGGATTCATCGCGTCGTTAAGATTTATCCTGCGAAAGCCCTTGTTTTTGAGATAATCATATCCCGTTATGAACTCGCCGCTGTCGTAGTCGAGCTTGCCTTTTAAATTTGCCCCCTCTTTGCGGTCTTTCATCACAAATCCGCTCTGAATGATCCTGATATCTTGATAATAAGGATGCAGATTCATCTCTACCCGATCGCCGAATTTTACCGTGTAGCCGAAATCGAAATTTGCCCGCGTACTTTTGGTAAAAGTCCGTTCACCTCCTTGCTGGCGGCGATCCACTTTAAGCTCGGCAAGCCCTAAGCTCGGCACCGAATAGGTTCGCGCCTGATAATAGCTCGGATCAAAAGAGATGCTTTGATCGTCCGAAATTTTATAATGCATCCCGAGCGAGCCGTAATAGCCGCTCTCTTTCTCGCCCTTGCGGTATCCGCGCTGCTTAAAGCCCTTTAAGGCGGTTTTTAAAAACAAATTCTCGCTCACGCCTCCGCCTAGCCCTAAATTTAGATCATTGTAATTATACGACGCGATCTTAGTGGAGATATTGGCGTATGGGTATCTGGCACCCTTTTTTGTGATGATATTTATCACGCCGCCGCTGGTGCCGCTGCCGTAAAGCACGCTACCGCCGCCTGGAATGATCTCCACGCGCTCAATATCTTCGATCGGAACTAAATCGATCGGAATGCTCGTCGGCGTCGTGTCGATCATATTGAGCGCGACTCCGTTGAGAAGAACCTTTACGGAGGTATTTGCCTTTTGGCCCTGCCCGCGCAGATCGACCGTATCGCCGTGAAAGCTAACCCCCGGCGCCTTTTCTAAAATTTCGCGCAGATCGCGGTAGCCGCGGTTTTCCATATCCTCCGCGGTGATAACGGAAACGTTGCGAACCTCGTTTTTAAGCATATCCTCAAAGCCCGTTGCGGTAACTACGATGGTGCCCAGCCTCGTGGCGTTCGCGCCGGAAGCGTTTTTAGAAGCTGCGGAATTTACGGCTCCCGCGCCGGACGCGCTGATATTTTCGGACGTGGCGTTGTTTTCGGCTCCGTTTAGTTGCAATGCGGCGCACAAACTTAGCGCGATCGCGGCATTTGAAAGATAAAATTTCTTAAACATCACTCTCCCCTATTCAAAATTAGAATTTTGCGAATGATTTGCAAATGCTATATTATAATTTCTCTTGATTAAATAATAATAAATTTCAAAGATTAAAGATAGATTTTTTAAAATTTTGGCGTAGATTGGATGAAATTTTAATTTCGAGCGTTTTGCTGGGCGCGGTAAAATTTCGGTTTTAATTTAGACTCCTTGGCGGCGTTTTTTTAAAAAGGCAAATTCGCAAAGCGGATCTAGCTGAAATTTTGAAATTTAGCCAAATCCCTAAAATCATACCCGTCTAAAATGCGCCAAAAAGTATTAAACCTATCCTAGCGCTCATTTTTTATTCCTAAGACTTTTTGATTTTGCTTGCGCATCAATTATTTTTTATCATGGCTCACCCTCTTTAGCCACTCTTTTTCAAATTTATAATATCTTTCAAGCTTTTTATTTCTTTCCGCTTGATTCCACTTTTCTATCTCAGCATAATCTTGCAGCTCGCCTCCGCATTTAGGGCAAACGCTCCTATCTTTAACGTCCGAGAAATTATAAAATTTAAGACACCCTTTGCAGCGCATAAATTTAGGATAATACTTTACGCTTTTTTCGGGGCGAAATGCGAGATACGCAAAGAAAGCGCACGCCGCAAAGCATAAAATTCCTATGATGATACGCAGATACGCGCTTTCAAGCTTTACCGATGCCATAAAGCCGGGTTTTATATCGACTTTCCCCGATAAAGCGGCCGCTAGTCCCCATGCGAAAAAAGCAAAAAAGCCGATTAATGCGAAAATTCTATTTAGCATTTTTATATATTCCTCGTATAACAAATCAAAATTTCATCGCTTTTTAAATTTACGCTTTTTGATCTTTGGAGCTTTAGCGCTTTGATCGGAGGCGTTGCTTCGCCAGTACTCGCCGTCATTATACTCCGTTAGCTTTTTGCCGCAGTCCGAGCAAATTTGATCCGTATTTTTGACATCCTCGTATCGGTAAAATTTACCGCAGTCTGCACACCACATATACTCCGGGTATTTTTTTTATGCTCTTTTCAGAGCGGAAGGCAAAATAAAAGCCAGAAATACCTATTACTATAAATGCGATTGCGGGCAATATCCACAAACTACCCGCATCATCAAATTTAATATATTTCTCGCCTATTCTTACATGTTTATGTACCGTAAAATTTATAAGATATAAGAAGCACATTATGCCCGTTAAACAAGAGGCAATTCTATCTAACATTTTGCCGCTCCTTTTCGTTATGCTTTGCTTTATTTATAGCGTTTTGCGCCATACCGTCCGATCCTTAAATTTTGGCTTTATGAGAGATAAATTTTATTTTTGATCGCTCTAAATTTCTCATATAACAAACCTGCAATATTGCAAAATCAACGTATAATCTTCGCTATAAAATTTTACTCTATTTTTTCTATTGTAAATACTCATACTTAGCAGATATTTGGCGAAATTTATGTAATCCTTCGTATTAGGAAAATAAAATGTAACGCTTTGGTAGAATGTTTTAAAATCCAGCCTAAATTTGTACCTGTCCATATCATCCGCTATATAGCACTCCGCTTCGTTCATTTTGATAAATTTCTCTATATCTATGCATAGTTGAGCGCTATTTTTTGCGAATCGCGCTCCTCCCACCCAATCTTCATAAGGAAAAAGCTCTAGGTATGAGATTCTTTCATTATACGATGATGTTAAAATGTTTTTTGCGAAATAATACATAGCCAAATTCGTAGTAAAATCCAATACCACAAGCCTTTTGTTTTCTAGAATTTTAATATCTAATTTATGATACTCATGCCCCATAAGCTCCTCATCGATAGTTAGAGGATCGTCTTTTATATAAATTTTATTCGGCAACACTGGCTTATTCTCCTTTTTGCGCACTACGCCGTCATTCATAAAGCGCCGTTAATATGATCCCATCTCTTTTGATCGCGGAGGATAATAGCTCTTTTCCATCCACGTTGATGCTGTTTGTGTTCATATTTTCTCCAATATAAGTTCCGCCGAGCCCTCCTCAAGCGAATTATACTCATCCAGATGTATATGCGAATGTTTCGGCGCAGAATCTTGCGCTAAAGTAAGCAAATGCCTGGCAAGAGATATAAGCCCGCTTTTATTTGCCCTTATAGTAACTTCGTTTTCGAGAGCATTGACGGAGATCGCGAAGTCCTTTTCCCATTGTAGCTGCAGTCCCTTTTCTGCGCAGTAGTCTAAGGTTTTTATAACATACTGCCCCATATATCGCCGATACTCCTTTCTAAATTTAATCGGTTGCCGATAGAATTTACCTCATCGATCGGTTAATCAATCTCGTAGTATTTCTGGAAAAATTATATCTAAAATAAAAATGAAAGGGGTCGGAATAACTAAATTTAAGATAAGTGCTGTGCGCGAAAATAAAGCGGTTAAAATTTGAAAATAGCTTAAGTGGTGGTCCCGATTGGACTCGAACCAACGACTTCCACCATGTCAAGGTGACACTCTACCAACTGAGTTACGGGGCCAAAAAAGAAACGGCAGTATATCAAAAAAATCTCTCAATAGCAAGCAAATTTTAACTTTTCGTAAAATTCCGCCAAAATTTTATCATCTTACCCTTGCCGAAATTCTACACAAGATTTCGCCGCGACGTAAAATCCCCATCGAAATTCTACGTGAAATTTCACGATTTTGCCAAAATCCCCATGCCGAAACCCCGCGCGAAATTTCATGATCTTTCCAAAATCCGCGTAAAATTTAATAGGCGAACTCGCGGCGCGGCGTAAATTTACGCCAGATATGGCGCGTTTTTGGTGCATTCCGCTTGGATGCCGCTAAATTTTTCAACTCCTTGCGCAAGCAACGCGCTCCGTTTGTTCGCCATACCTTACCTCGTTTTGCCCCGCTTGCCTCGCTCCGCCTTGCGCCTGGCTAAGACGTCCAAATTTTTTCATTCAGCTTTAGAATTTTTACGATTTGTAGCATCGCGTCCAGATCCGCCTTGATATTCTTTGCGATGCGAGCATTGAGTATCGGCTGATCCAAGCTCGGCTCGAAACTATCGGCACCGCGAGCTATCGCGATGTAAATTTTATTTTGCTTGAAGCTCAGCGAGATGTTCGATTTCACGAGCTGTTTAAGAGATAAAATTTTCTCCATCAGCGCGGGCGTCAGAACATACATAACCGTCATTGCGTCGTTTGCATAGATCGTAAAATTTTGATTGAAGTCCGCGTTATCTATCGGGATTTCGCGACCGCCCAGTAGTTTGTGCTGCAACTCAGACGGCGGCAGTGTCGTATTCGAGAAAACAAGAACGTCGGAGTGGATTTTTTTATTAAAATTTGCCACGAAAAAGGGTCCTTCGAAAAATGTGGCGTAATTATTTTTAAAAATAAATGGAATTCCCGTACCGATGTCTTTTTCTAGTCTTATATCGCAAAACATAAAATCCACGCCGTCCACGTTCGCGCAAACCAGATCATCCGCGCTAAATCTTTCAAATCCGTCAAATATCTCGCTTGCTCTTACCTCTTTTTCCTGAAAAAGCGCGCCCATTTTATACGAAAAGCCCAGACTCTCGATATAGGGCTTGAGATAAAGCTCTTTATATTGCAGCACAAACCGCTCGGTTTTACGCTCAAAAATCCACTCGTAAAATTCGTCCCGCATGGCGATTATTGCTAAAATAGACATGACCAAAAAAGATAAGCTTTCTATGCCAAGATCGAGTTTGGGAAAATCGAGAAAGATGATTATCAATGCGAGCGCAAGCATCGGACCGAAAACCACGAACGCTACGAGATAACTTAAAATTTTCCAAAGCTTGCGACTTTTCTTAAGCCGTTTGCGCTGCTTTTCTAACTCTATGACGGTTTTAATATCCACGCCCAACCTCTAATTATTAAATTTAATGGCGCAACCTTGCGGCACAGCGTAAATCTGCGCCCGATACGACGTAATAGGTGCGCGCTGTTTTAGAGCCGCTAAATTTTACGGCTACTTGCGCGAGCCGCGCGCAGTGAAATTTGCCGCCAAGCTTAACGTGCAGTATAAATCCCGTGACTAAAAAACTTATTTCAGCAGTTCGTTTGCATACGCTCGCACGCTCGCATCCACCGACGCAAGCGCGTCCGCGTCCGTTACGCTAGGTGAGTTAAATTTCTCCGCACACTTCAGCACCACGCGCGCAATGTCGGTAAAGCGGCAGCGCTGCTGCAAAAACGCATTTACGCCCGCTTCGTTCGCGGCATTGATGACGACGCCGAGATCGGGGTTTGCTAACAGCGCGTCTTTGAGGGTAAAAATTTGAAATTTCATCTCGTCGATCGGCTTAAGCTCTATCGGTCGCAGTGCGCACAGATCCACGGGTGCGGTGATCTGCTCCCGTACGTCGCCGCTAAACATCGCGTGTGCGATGGCTAGGCGCATATCGGCTCTGCTAATGTGCGCCGTCGTAGAGCCGTCTGCGAATTCGACCAGCGCGTGGATCTGCGAGGTGCGCTCGATGAGCGCATCGATCTCGCGCGTGCCGTAGAGCCAAAACGCCTCGATCACCTCAAAGAGTTTATTCGCCATCGTGGCGCTGTCGATCGTGATCTTTGCGCCCATCTTCCAGTTGGGGTGCTTTAGGGCGTTTTGCGGCGTGAGCGAGCCCAGCTGCGTTAGCGGAACGTCGTAAAATGCGCCGCCGCTAGCCGTGATGATTAGGCGCGAAACAGGGATTTTGGCGTTGCTAAGTAAAAATTTCAGCCCGAAATGCTCGCTGTCGATCGGGTAAATTTTATCCGTTTGCAGAAATTTCCCGCCGACGACCAGGCTTTCTTTGTTGGCGAGACACAGCCTCTTTCCGAGCTCTTGGGTTTTTAGGCTGGGCATCATGCCCGCAAAGCCTACGAGAGCGTTTACCACGGTCGTGCTTTTGCACTCTGCAAGCATCTGTAAAATTCCATCTGCGCCGCAAAATACGCGCTCGTGATCTACCTCGCTTTTCTGCTGCGCGTCCGCGATGCAGACGAGACGAGGATGAAATTTTGCGATCTGTTCGTTTAAAAGCTTGATATTGCGTCCGCAGCTAAGCGCTTCAATCATACTGCCGCTGCGAGCGGCTACGTCTAGGGTGTTTGTGCCGATAGAGCCCGTAGAGCCTAAAACTACCATGAATAGACTATCGCCATCGCGATTGCGCCGAACATATAGCCGTCGATGCGGTCTAAGATCCCGCCGTGTCCGGGAAAGAGCGCGCCGCTGTCTTTAAGACCCGCCGCGCGTTTTAGGTAGCTTTCAAACAGATCGCCGAATACGCCAAAAATTGCTATGATGATGGTTTTGCCTAAAATTTCAAGCGGCGGCATATTGGTAAAGATGCGCGCATAAATGAGGCTAACGATAAGCGCGAGCGCTAATCCGCCTAGCACGCCCTCTACGGTTTTATTCGGCGAGCTAGCGCTTAGCGGAGTTTTGCCGAAGGCTCTTCCGATAAAATATGCGCCGCTATCGCTAGCTACGATAATAAAGATCAGCCAAACGAAGTGAAAAACTTCCCCGAAATCATCATAAGCCGCCCACATAAAAAATATCGGCGCAACGGGATAGATGAAAGGAAGCGTGATCTTTAGGCTGGGGCCCTTGGTAAAGGCTACAACAGAGGCGACGCATAGGATCATCAGGATGCTAACTTTTAGCGCTGAGACGAAAGGCTCATCGGTCTGCGTAAATGGTAGCAGCGCAAAAAACGCGATCGCCAGCGCGAGCCACTTTTTGCTAGTTTCCTCCAGACCCCATAATTTGAGGCTTTCAAAAAACGCAAGCACGAGTATCAGTGCAAATACGGCGAAATTTAGCCACCTGGCGTTTATGAGAATTAGAGCCAAAAATACGGCGAGTAAAATGCTTGCCGTGATTATTCTTTGTTTCATAGAATTTCCTTGGAATTTATTTTGAGTAATTATACCGCAAGCTCGCTTATTACGGCTTTAAAACGCTAATTGTTTTAAAATTTACGTAGTTTACGAAAGCACCTTCGTTGATTTTGACATTTTGGCGTTTAGTGTAATCGACGAGATATTTTCCGCTGCCGCTTGCACTGAAGCTCACGCAAATTTTAGCGGCGAATTCGACCACCTCTTCGCTTAGACTTTGCTTATTTGTCTTTACGATGACGTGTGCGCTTGGAATGTCCTTAAGATGAAACCAATAGTCGGATTTGGAGCTATTTTTTAGTAAGAACTCATTGCCTTTTTCGTTTTTACCGACGCTGATTTTAAAATCCCCGAGATAAAAGCTCGCTACATATTCGCTATTTTTTTCCTTGCTTTTTTGCCTAATTTGCGTGCGCTTAGGCATTAGAATTTCGATCTCGTGTGCATCCTGTGCGGCAAGAATGAGCGATTTTAAATTCTCATAAAACGCGAGTTTCTCCTTTAAATTTTGCTCTTCGATATGGATATTAGCAGCCTTTTGGCGCATACGCTTTGCCTCGGAGTAAAGCTCGCCCAAAGTGGCGCTTGCAGGCTTTTGCAGTTTAAATTCTATCGCTTCGGCGTCTCCTTTTTGCAGCGTAAATTCTCGCGCGCTAGTTGGAATTTTATAGATATTTTCTTTTAGCAAGGCAGCTTTCGCACCTAAAAGCTCGGCGCTTCGTAGTAGTTCAGCGCTGCTTTGCAAAGAGCCTAAAGCCTCATGCACCGAGTCTAGCTTTTTATTTAGCGCCGTGATTTTTGCTGATTTGAGCGAGTTTAAGCGATCTGCATTTAGCGCGTTAAATTCCGCGCGAAAAAATGCTCTAAAGTCCGAAATTTTTGGCACGGGGGCTTCTTTAATATTTGCAGGCGGTAGGTGGCGGAGTTTTCTTCCTACCTTAATCTGTCTAAATTTCGTCTCGAAGTGCCGCAGCGCCTCTAAAATCACATCGTTTTCATCGGTGATTATTACGTTGGTAAATCGCCCGGTAAATTCGAAGTAGATATTTGAGCTTTGGGTTTTGTAGCTTGCGTTTTGGCTTACGCTAAGGCATAAAATTCTATTATTTTCTGGCACGCTAACGGAAGTGATGCGCGATTTTACGAAGCGCTTGGCAAGTAGCACGTCAAAGGGCGCCGCGTAAACCTTACCTTCGGTAAAAGCGTCATTTTCGTGGATATTGCAGCCCGATTTATTCATATCAAAAAACAGCGTCTCGTTGCCGTCAAAACAGACTTTAAAAAGGTTATCTCCTACGCGTTTAATGTGCAAAAGGAAGCGTTTGGCGCGTAGATACTCGCAAATTTGAATTAAGTTTTGATACTTCATACGCGTTAAAATTTCTCTTTATGGATTTTGCTTAAATTTAGCTTCTGCAGATCGTGCGGGCTCGGGCGCTGTTGCAGTACGCCGAGGGCCAGTATCGCTTCTGCTTTGAAATTTGGCGGAAAGCCCAGCGCCTCGCGTAAAAACCCCTCGCAGCTGCGTCCGTCCGCGGCGGCGCGCAGCCTTACCTGCACCCAGCAGCTGCCAAGATTTAGCGCGCTTGCGGCAAGGTGCATGTAGCCTAGCGCTACCGAGCAGTCCTCGATCCAGACGTCCTGCTTCTGCTCATCTGCGATCACGACGATCGCGGCCGCGGCCTGTTTTAGCATATTTGCACCGCTGCTGCGGCATCCGCTTAACCCCTCAAGCATCTGTTTGTCGCGCACGAGGATGAACTCCCACGGGCGGCGTGCATACCCCGACGGCGCAAGCAGGCCCGCTTTTAAAATTTTATCCAGTGCCTCGTCCTCAAGCGGCCCCTGCGCGTATTTTCTTACGCTTCTGCGGTTTGCAAAAATATCTAAAATTTCCATCGTCTCGCTCCTTGCGGCTCAATTATACATAAAATTGCAAAAATTTATGATTTTTTAGCTAAAATCGCGCAAATTTAACCGATACGAAGGAGATTTTATGAAGCAAACGATCACGGAGAAAATTTTTAGCGAGCACGTGGGCGAGGCGGTTTTCGCGGGACAGATCATCGAAAGCGCCATCGATATGGTCATAGGCAACGACATCACGACGCCGATTTCGATCAAGCAGTTTGAGCTTAGCGGCGCAAAAAAGCTCGCCAACCCGGACGGCTTTGCGATCGTGATGGATCACTATATCCCTACGAAGGATATTTTAAGCGCAAACCAAGCTAAAATTTCACGCGAGTTTGCTTACAAGCACGATTTGAAAAACTATTTCGACGAAAAAGATATGGGTATCGAGCACGCGCTGATGCCTGAAAAGGGGCTCGTAGTGCCCGGCGACGTCATCATCGGCGCGGACAGCCACACCTGTACCCACGGCGCGCTGGGGGCATTTGCGACCGGTATGGGCAGCACCGATCTTGCTTTTGCGATGATAACGGGCAAGAATTGGTTTAAAGTACCGCCTACGATCAAAGTAATTTTTCACGGCAAGCCTGCGCCGCACATCTACGGCAAGGATCTGATCCTAGAAGTGATCCGCCTCATCGGCGTGGACGGCGCGCGCTACAAGGCTTTGGAATTCTGCGGCGACGCGCTGGAGTATCTGGATATGGATAGCAGATTTTCGCTTTGCAATATGGCGATCGAAGCGGGCGGCAAGAGCGGTATCGTCGCGGTCGATGAGATCACGAAGGAATTTTTGGCAGATAAAAATTTGCGCGCCGAGCCGAAATTTCACTACTCCGACGAAGGCGCGAACTATGAGCAAATTTTGCAGATCGACGTTAGCAAGCTTGATCCGGTGATCGCGTATCCGTTCCTACCTAGCAATGGCAAGAGCGTGCGCGAGGCGGTGCGCGATGACATCGCCGTCGATCAGGTCTTTATCGGCAGCTGCACCAACGGCAGGCTCTCCGATCTGCGGATCGCTGCGCAAATTTTAAAAGGTCGTAAGGTAGCGCGCAAAACCCGCCTCATCATCACGCCTGCGACGCAAAAGATCGCTCTGGCCGCGCAAAAAGAGGGGCTGTGGGATATTTTCGTAGAAGCGGGCGCAGTCGTCAGCAACCCGACCTGCGGCGCGTGCTTGGGCGGATATATGGGGATTTTGGGCGTGGGCGAGCGCTGCGTAAGCACGACTAATCGAAATTTCGTCGGCCGCATGGGCGATAGAACAAGCGAAGTATATCTAGCAAACTCCGCCGTCGCCGCAGCTAGCGCCGTCGCAGGAAAGATCGCCGATCCGAGGGATTTGTAGGTTTAAGATTTGAATTTTAACAATAATTTGGTTTTCTATGTGTGATCTTAATGGGTTTATGGGTTTACATGAACGTGGCTAAATACCAATCGCTATAAACGCTGCAAAAAGTTATATGTATAGCGGAGATGCGGTAGTCCGGTAAAATAAAAGCAGACTGCAACCAAACGCAAAACGCGCTTCAAAACCAGAAATTAGATCGCCTTATAATTACCCAAAATACACAGATTTTGTTTGCGAGTAACGAAATTTGAGCTTGCTCACCATAAAAGCCGCGATCGTTGTGCCTATAAATACGCGATCGGTATCAGCCCTTGAAACGAGTTGGTTGCCGTTGAGATTCGTAAACTCGCAGTATGAGTAGCCGCTAATAGCCATACTCAAAAGAAAAGCTCCAAAAGCTCACCGCCCCATCGCACCCATAACCGCCCGGCTGCCGCTGAAAATGCTGAAAGATATCGTCACAATAATAGCAAGATAATCATCCCCCACCTGACGTTTTAGGAATTTAAGTCCAAAAAAATATCTGTGCATTTATCCCAAAAATATGACTGTCAAATTTAAAATTGAAAGGTGAAATTATAGTTAATTATTAATCAAATGCTATTAAATATACCGGCTTTAATTGACAATATTCTTTTCCGAAACCCAAAACCTGTAATTATCTATTTCACTTTCGTTCCTATCCTTGGATGCGACCTCAAGCCAATATTTACCGTCTGATTTCACTTTTACTAGAATATTTTTAAATTTTATCGCCAGACCCGACTTATCGTCTAATATACAAGTGTATTTTATAAACTCTATATCTTCGCTTGCTTTACTTTGGCATTTGATATTTAAATTTAGAATATACTCTGGAATATTGTCTTTTCGAATGTCGAGATCGATTTGGTAGTTTGCTAAACCTACAGCCCTCACAAAAAATCCACTAGCAGATGACAAAAGTACGAAAACAACAAAGGATAATACAAACAGTATATACCGATATGAGAATTTTTTACTAATTTGAAGAAATCTTATCATAAAAGAAAGAAGCACCATAGGAATTACTACAAGGATGTAGTCATCTGTATAGTTAAAATAAATAACTAATAATATCAGCAAATCAGAGATAAATATTAAAAGAGCGGCTAGAAGAATATCGCTCAGTTCATCTTTATTATCCCTCCAAAATTTATAGGAAAATGATAACAAAAATATTGCATGTAAAGTCAAACATATCTTAAGCAAACAACCTGCATCTCTAATGTGCTCATACGAAGAAGATGATAAATTTAATTTATCATGAATAACCGGTATAAAAGTCATTAGCAATATCATACTGAAATCTATTCCCATAAAACATAGCTTAACCTTATTTTTACTTTCGTACCAACCTCTAAATAAAAAGTAATTTTGTAAAAATACAAGAATATATAAATATAAAGTTAAAGATATACCGATAGCAAAAACTGCAACTAAAGATATAGGTATGCTTCCTACAGAAATTTCCGGTACTCTTTTTAACTCTAAAAAATATGGTATACAAAGAAGCGCTCCAAAAACTACAAAATTTAATACAGAAAATATTTTATATTTTATACTTTTTGCTATGATTTCTTTCGCGTCACTTAACATAGAATTTGAAAGATGGCTTATATATGTTTTTTTATCTTTGATAAATTTATCCGGTAAATTATTATAAATTCTATATATTTCACCCTCGTTTTTAAGAAATTTTATATAAAGTTTCTTTTTGTCCTCAATATCTATACTTTTTATTGATTTTTTAACAATTTCTTTTTGTATTTTTAATATTCTAATAGATTTAATATATTTTATGATAATGCCTCTAAACATAATTTTATTTGTATAATAAATATCTTTTTGTTCTAAAATCAGTAAATGTTGTTCTATTTCATCAATAAGATCGCGAGCTGTATTAGATAAAATTTTAAAATCTTTTCGTTTTGTAAATTTTTGTAGAAAATTGATGGTTTCATTAGTTCTATTCATACACTTGACATATCTCGACTCAAATACGTCTATTAAATATTCTTCCTCGCTAGAAAAATTTGAATTTTTTAATTTGTCAAGAGTTCTACTAATTTTCCAAATACATGACTTATTATTATAGACATTAGCTAGCGCCTCATGTATATTTTCTATTTCAGTCTCTACTTGCTCTAAATCCTTATAGGTAAAATTCCTCTCAAACATAAAAATCATTCCTTATTTAAATTTTTAAAACTACAATACCTACCGATTTTAAATTTCTACGCCTCCAAAATCGCTCCGTTGCTAGCATTGGTCACCAGCTTGCGATACATTCGCAGCCAGCGATACGGCAGCGGTTTTTCAATCGGCTTAAATTTAGCCCTGCGCTCAGCGATCTCCTCCTCGCTTAGACGCACGTTTATCGCGTACGTATCCACGTCGATATCGATGACGTCGCCGTCTTGTAGCAATCCGATCATGCCGCCCTCAGCAGCTTCGGGACTCACGTGTCCGACGCTTAACCCCCTCGTCGCTCCGCTAAATCTACCGTCCGTGATCAGCGCCACGTCCGCGCCCAATCCTCGCCCCATGATTAGGCTCGTAGGGCTTAGCATCTCCTGCATACCCGGGCCTCCGCGCGGCCCTTCGTAGCGGATGACGACCACATCGCCTTTGTTTACCTTGCCGCTTGAGATGCCCTCTATCGCTTCGTCTTGGCTGTTAAAGCAGACCGCCTTGCCGCTAAATTTGCGCTCGCCGATGATGCCCGCGGTCTTGATGACGCAGCCCTGCTCGGCTAAATTTCCAA
>NZ_CALKZP010000006.1 GCF_938002845.1 uncultured Campylobacter sp. | reverse complement strand
ATCTCGTGCGGGAGAAAAACGTGCCGTTTCGCCGGGCGCACTTCATCACGGGCAAAGCCGTGGCGTATGCGGAAAATTTGGGCCTGGATTTGAGCGAGCTAAATGCGCAGCAGCTCGCTAGCGTGGATGAAAGCCTGGGCGCGGGCGCGGTTAAATTTCTTGATCTAAACGCTTCTAAGGAGGCGCGCAAGTCGCAAGGAGGCACGGCGAACGAGAGCGTCGCGGCGCAGATTGAAATTTTAAACGGGTGGCTGAAAGATAAATAAATTTTAAAATTTATCGCTTAAAGATGAAATTTTTAATATAATTATAGAAAAATTAAGGAGGGAAAGATGTTTGGAGGCGGATATAAAAAAGAGCTAGAAAGCAAAAATGCTGCTTTAGAGCAAGAAAACGAAAGCCTAAAAGCGCAGGTTGAAAGACTGCAAAGCGAGCTAGAGGCCGTAAAATCAAGCGCGGCTAACAAGCAGGACGCGCCTAAGTTGCAGGCCGACGCGGTCAAACTGCTACTGGATAGTTATGCCGACGGTATAAATTTCTTGCAGGGTACGATGGAAGAAAATTTAGAAATACTCAAAAATATAAACGAGCTAAATAATCTAACCTTTGCCAAGACGGGCGAACTGCGCGAGCAGACGAGCTTTATCGTTAGCTCTATGCAAAACGTCCAGCAAATGAGCGGCGACCTGCAAAACGACGCCTCGTCGCTAAATAACAGCGTGATGTCGATCGTGGAGATTATAAATCTCATCAAAGATATCTCCGATCAGACGAATTTGCTAGCTCTAAACGCGGCTATCGAAGCGGCTCGCGCGGGCGAACACGGACGCGGATTTGCCGTGGTGGCCGATGAGGTGCGAAAGCTCGCCGAACGCACGCAAAAAGCTACTCTCGAAGTCGAAGTGAATATAAACGGACTTAAACAAAGCTCAAATACTATGATAGGAATGAGTGAGAATTTTTCTCAAATTTCAGGCGACGTCATGCGCGTTTTGAGCGATTTTCAGGGCACTATCGCAAGCGTAAACGAAAATACGCAAAATATCTTAAATCAAACATTAAATTTAACTAACGAAGTTAACGTTAGCAACGGCAAGATCGATCATATAAATATGAAACTAAATGGTTATAGAGCCGTTTTAAACGGCGAATTTGAAAGCATACCTGAGGCCGGGCGTTGCAGATTTGGTAAGTGGTTTAATGAAAAAGTCAAAAATATCGTAAAAGACGCAAAAACGGTGCAAGATATCTCGCGCGATCACGAAAACGTCCATAGCGGGCTAGAGAAAGCGATCAAGATTTTTGCAGATAGTAGCAAGGATAACATCGCTGGGGTGGAAATTCTAAAAGACGTGGAAAATTCGAGCAAAGTAGGCTTTGAAACGCTTTTGGACGCGGTTAGAGCGGCTAGGAAATAATAAAATTCGGTCACTCGCTTTCGCGGCGGGCGGTTAAATTTATCAAAATCAGCAGATTATGCGAAATTTGTATATTTTCAATATGTCTGCCGAGTATTATTGGTTTTTGTCGGGTATTTTTAGCGCCTGCTTTTTAATGCGAATCGATGCAAATTCGAATGGATTTAAAAGTAGGTTTGCCGAGTCAGATTTAAATTTCCGCTCAAATTTAAGGTGCGTTTTGCAGGGTGGTTAAATTGATTTATCTTTTTAACGATATCAAATTTTACGGGATTTGGCGTAATTTGGCGCCGCATTTTTTACTAAATTTTAATGCCGAGCCCTTGCCGAATTTATCGCGCCAAATACGGCTCCAATCCTCACTTCAATCTAAAATTTTGATTTTCTTCCGCGATTTTTTGAAGCTCGTTAAGGTTGTTTTCGGCTTGTTTTAAGAGCTCGTCGAATTTAAACCCTAGCATAACGATACGGTAGAGTTCGGGCTTGTTTTTCTTCCAGTTATAAAGCGTTTTCGTATCTATATTTAAAATCCCCGCTATATCTCTTTTTGATAGATTATTTCCCATTTTTAGCCTTTTTATCGGGAATTTTCGAGAAAATAGGCTGACTTATCAACTAAGGAATAATTACTTTATATTTAGACTTTATAAGGATTTATTCCTTAAATTTAATATCTCTTAAGGCTCGTTTCGGTAGCATTCTTCAAATTTTAAATGAGGGGTAAAAATGGCGTACAAATTTGATGAGGATTTGGAGTTCTTGCGTGAGCTAAAAAGTAGCGATTTAAATGAGCTTGTTGATATTCTTAAAGGTAAAGATGGGGATGGAAGAATGACTGAAGAGCTGAGCGCTAAAGATGATTTTAAAAAATTTTATCCAGACCATCAAAGGTATATAGAGTTGATTTGTGAGGAGTTGCAACTTTTTGGCGGCAATACGATTGCAAATATGTTTAGAGGGCATGGTCTTTTATATAAAGAAATTTTATGCGACGTTTGCGATAAGTTAAAGGTTAATTATAATAAATCGCAAAATACGCAGACTATAGAGCAAGGGCTGTTTATGAAAATTTTATCTGATAGTCTAGATAAGATGAGTGAGGAAGACCTAAAAAATATCTCAAACGAGCTTGGATTAAAAACTACCAAGTTTACATCGCAAGCCGTTATGGGCGCTTTGCAAGTAGCAATTAAAGGAGGCGGATTTATGTCGTATAAAATAGCTCTCATCGTGGCCAATACTATCGCAAATATTATTTTGGGCAGAGGTCTTAGTTTGGCGGCGAATGCGACGCTTACAAGAACTATTAGCATATTTGCCGGACCTATAGGCTGGCTTATTACGGGTGTTTGGACTGCGGCAGATATAGCCGGTCCTGCATACAGAGTAACGATACCTGCGGTTATCCAAGTGGCTTTTTTAAGGCAAGTTTATTTGAATAAGGGTGAAGAATGTTAATGGAAATCGTTTCGTTAATAAGTGGGGGTAAAAAAATTTGGGATTGGATTGAAGAGCAAGAAAGACTCGAAAGACGCAGAAAACGCAACAACGCAATAATCAGATGCCTAATTTACTCCGCTATTATCGGCGTTTTGTATTATTACGGCTTTACGGATAGCTTTTTTGAATGGATTTATAATTGGTGGGATGGTTAAATTTAAACTAAAAACAGACGAACCGACCTAAATTAAAGGTTGGCTCGCTAAATCAAATTTGCACTCAAATTTAGAGCGTAAATTTTAAAAATTTAAAACGTACTTTGCGGATCGGTCGCGGTATCTACCCAGCCCAGCTTTGCGCCCGCTAGCAGGTGAAAGTGCAGGTGCATGACCTCTTGACCACCGTTTTCGCCGCAGTTTGTGACTAGGCGGTATCCGCTCTTATCTACTCCCATCAGCACCGCGACCTCTTGGATAAATTTCGTCATCTCGCCCATCAGCGCTCCGTCCATCTCTTGAAAATTTTCAAAATGTTTTTTCGGGATGATCAAAATATGAATCGGAGCCTTTGGATTTATGTCGTTAAAGGCTAGAAATTTGTCGTTTTCCAGCACTTTGTTGCAAGGTATTTCGCCTGCTACGATTTTTTCGAATATCGTCATGATTTTCTCCTGGTTAAAATTTGGCTTAATTATAACAAGTAAAAGTTAAAATTTCCCGCCTTTTAGGCAGATTTTATCAAATTTTGACTACAATCTATCCTAAAATTCAGTAAAGGTAAAAACTTGCAAGAGTATAGAGAAAGTATCGCAAAATGCGGGAATTTGGCGGATTTAGACAAGATTCGCGTCGCGCTACTGGGCAAAAAGGGCGCGATCACGTCGGAGTTTGCTAAGCTTAAGGACATGGACGAAGTGGCCAAGAAGGAATTTGCGGCAAATTTAAACAAGCTAAGAGACGAATTTGAAGAGCTTTTAGCAGCTAAAAAAACCGAGCTTGAAAGCGGCGAGATAAAAGCCAAAATGAAGGCCGAAGCTATCGATATCACGCTATTTAACGAGCCTTCGGGCGCTGGCGCATTGCACCCCGTGATGGCTACGATGGATAAGATCATCGAGTACTTTATGATGCAAAATTTCTCGCTCGAGACTGGGCCGCTCATAGAGGATGATTTTCATAACTTCGAGGCGCTAAATTTGCCTAAATATCACCCTGCGCGCGATATGCAAGACACGTTTTATTTTAAGGATTTTAGGCTACTCCGCACGCATACTAGCCCCGTGCAGGTGCGCACGATGATGAGCAAAAAGCCTCCGATCCGCATGATAGCGCCGGGAACGGTGTTTCGCCGCGATATGGACCTAACGCACACGCCGATGTTTCATCAGGTAGAAGGCCTCGTGGTCGAGGAGGGCGGCGCGGTGAGCTTTGCAAATTTAAAATCAATGCTTGAAAATTTCTTAAAATACATGTTCGGCGACGTTAAAGTGCGCTTTCGCCCTAGCTTTTTCCCATTTACGGAGCCTAGCGCAGAGGTCGATATTAGCTGTATTTTTTGCCACGGCGAGGGATGTCGCGTATGCAAGCAAACGGGCTGGCTCGAGGTGCTGGGATGCGGCGTGGTCGATCCAAACGTCTTTAAAGCAGTCGGCTACAAAAACGTAAGCGGATACGCATTTGGGCTTGGAGTCGAGAGATTTGCGATGCTGCTTCATCAAATTCCTGATTTGCGCTCGCTTTTCGAGGGAGATTTAAGATTATTGGAGCAGTTTAAATGATATTTTCAAGAAATTGGCTAAGCGAATGGCTAGATATCTCGAGCGTAACGAGCGAAACACTACTAAAGACGCTAAATTCGATCGGACTTGAGGTTGATAGCTTTAAAGAGATCAGAGTACCTAAAAACATCGTCGTAGGCTACGTAAAAAGCAAGATAAAACACGAAAATGCCGAGAAACTAAGCGTTTGTCAAGTGGATGTGGGCGGAGAGACGCTACAAATCGTCTGCGGCGCGAAAAACGTCGAGGCCGGGCAGTTCGTGCCTGTGGCGCTATCAGGCGCCGTTATGCCAAGCGGACTAGAGATAAAGAGGGCAAAACTGCGCGGCGTCGAGTCAAACGGTATGATCTGCTCATCCGTCGAGCTAGGCCTCGTAAAAACAAACGACGGCATAATGCCGCTAGATGAAAGTATCGGCGAGCTAAAACTGGGTAAAGAAATTTGCGAATATCCGCTACTAAACGACGATATCATCGAGATCGAGCTAACGCCAAATCGCGGCGACTGCCTAAGCGTTTATGGGGTAGCGAGGGATCTGTCGGCTGCGCTTGATCTGCCGCTAAAAGACGCCGCCAGATACGAAGAGGGCGAAAATTTGCTCGGTATCGGGCGTATCTTAGCCATCCACGCCGAGGAAAATTTACAAAGCAGTTTTCAGTACCGAGCATTTGAGATAAAAGAGTATTTCGACGAAAATTTGCTAATGAAGATCCGTTTGGCGCTGATCGAGTGCGATAAACAAAACCGCATCGAGCGCC
>NZ_CALKZP010000005.1 GCF_938002845.1 uncultured Campylobacter sp. | reverse complement strand
CTACGGTGCCTGAGTTTTTCAACGACGAAATTTTGGGCTTTTTGGTGCAAAATTTCGGCCTTCGCCTAATCAGCGGCGACGCACAGGCGGATCTGAAATACTTCCTGGGCGAATAAATTTCATAGCGAGGCAAATCGGGTAAATTTAATTCGGCAAAGCTCCGTTTTAAATTTACCCTTTATATAGCGCTTTTAGCGGAGCTAGCCGATCCACTCCACGGCTATTTTGCGCCGACGCTCATATTTAAATTTCACGACTATACCGTCCGTCTTATTTAAATTTTAAAATCATATAATCTCGCCAAATGTTTAGAAAAATTTAATTAAGTGCTTTTTTACACATTCAAATTCCAATCGTCTTTGCTATTACAATCCCTCTTTTTCTGTGTAAGTATTTGTCTTATCCGTATCGCTGCCGCTCATAGTAACCGCTATAGTGTAGCCGTCTTGATGCTTGGTACCTCATAAAATTTTCCATATCATCTCATTTTTCGCTATCAGATATTGCAATTTAGTGCCGTTAAAATTTTAAATAAATATAGTATTTTGTTGTTCTATTTAGGCGAGTATAGTCTGCGTAATGTTAAAATTTTAAATAAATATAGTATTTTCACAGGATTTTTAATTGGAATTTAAATATGGATTTTAATCTAAATTTTACTCATAAATTTTGAGATTATTTTATAAGTGCATGGCACACGGCTTGTGGGAATAAAATTTTAAGCAGATTTTGTGCAAAATTTCAAAATGCAGCTCAAACTCGCAAGCAGATAAATTCGCTGTAGCCTTGCGTTTAGAATTCAGCGCTAGCCGACAAATTTCGCATCTTTACGTCGGTGCAAATTTTAAAATTTTATGCAGGAGATAAAATTATAAGCCCGCGCAATGCATGAATTCTAAAATTCCACATCACCTATAGAATTCCATGCCGCACGACACATAAATTTTGAAATTTTAAAATTTCACGCCGCAGATAAAATTTAGGAATTTCCTTTTGCGGTAAAATTTCAAAGTTCTCCCACAAATCCTCTGTCCGCGCGGCGAGTTCCAAATCCGTCTAGAACTTAGATTTTCCTCACCAGCTCGGGAATTATCGCTTCGAAATCCACCCCTTCGTAGTCCTTGCGCTCCTCGTCGCTCATCGTCTCTTTGATCGTGCTGACGACGAAATCCGCAGCGATACGAACCGCAGTTTCCAGCGACTTGCCACGCATTATTGCACCGAAGGCTACGGCGGCGAAAATATCGCCGGTGCCGTTAAATTTAACCGACAGCAGCTCGTGAAAATACTCGTTCGTCCTGCCCGTGCGTGCATCATAGCTGAAAACTCCGCACTGATCGGCGATGTAGCCGATGCCCTTTAAAATAACCTGCCTGGCGCCCAGCTCTCGAAGCCTTGCAAGCAGATCCATGATAAAATCCCTATCTGCGTCCTCTCGGTACGGCACCCCGGTGATCGCGCAGGCCTCGGTGATATTGGGCGTAATGATGTCGGCCTGGGCGCACAGAAGCGCCATCATACGGGCAAAATCCTCGTTAAAGCCAGGATAAAATACGCCGTTATCGCCCATACAAGGATCGACCAAAATGGTCTTACCCGCGCCGCCGAAGCTCGCAAATAGCTCGCTCATAATCTCGATCTGTGCCGCCGAGCCCAAAAAGCCCGTGTAGATGCCGTCAAATACCACTCCGCGGTCTTTCCAGTGCGCCATGATCGCGCGTATTTGAGAGCTTAGATCGCAAAAGGTGTAGCCCGAAAAGCCCGTATGCATCGATAAAACCGCCGTAGGGATCACGCTCGTGCTCATCCCCATCGCGCTTAATATCGGCAAGGCGACGGTCAGCGAAACCTTGCCCACGCAGGATATATCTTGAACGGTAAGAACTTTTTTCATCACAATTCCTAAAATTTTTGGCTCTATTTTACCGCTATTTATATTAAAAAGGCGAATTTAAATAAAATTTACTCTACGAATAGTCTAAATTTATGATATTTTTGGCGTTTTTCCGCTAAATTTTAAATTGAGTTCGCCGTAAATTCGGCACTCAAAAAATCAAAAAAGGCAAAAAATGATAACCGCAAAGGCTCTTTACGCATCCGCTCGCCTTAGATCGCTGCCGCTTAGCGTCTCGGGCGTGTTGCTCGGTAGCGGCGCGGCATACGGTGCGGGCGCGTTTAGAGCGGATATTTTCGCACTGGCGCTACTTACGACGCTGCTGTTTCAGGTGCTAAGCGACTATGCCAACGACTACGGCGACGCGCTGAAGGGCACCGACGACGATGACAGGCTGGGACCGCGTCGCGCGATACAAACGGGACAGATGAGCGCCGAGCAGATGAAGCGCGTCATCGTCGTTACGGCGCTGCTTTCGGCGCTTTGCAGCCTCGCGCTAAGCGTTTTGGCATTCGGCGAGCGGTTTTATCTCGTGCTACTATTTTTGGCACTAGGCGGCGCGTCGATATACGCCGCGATCCGCTACACCGTGGGCGCCGGCGCATACGGATATAAGGGACTTGGCGACGTTTTCGTGTTTTTGTTTTTTGGGCTACTTAGCGTGCTGGGCTCGTACTTTTTATACGCGCGTTCGCTCGATGCGGCGCTGCTGCTGCCTGCGTGCGCGTGCGGGATGCTAAGCACCGCTGTGCTAAATTTAAATAATATGCGCGACGTACAAAACGATGCGCTCAAAGGCAAGCGCACGATCCCCGTGCGTATCGGACTGCGCGCGGCCAAGCGCTACCACTACGCGCTAATCGCGGGCGGAGCGGGGCTAATGCTCTGCTACTCGCTTTTGCGCGGAGATTCAGGCGTAAAACTACTCTACATAGCTAGCTTTGTGCCGCTTATTCGGCATTTCTTTTTCGTCTTAAAAGTGCGGGAGTGTCGCGACTTCGACGGACAGCTAAAGGTCGTCGCGCTCTGCACGTTTGCGATATCGGCGCTATTTTTCGTCGGGGAGATTTTGAGTTAAATTTAAACGCCGCGCAGATAAAATTTACGTCGGCACCGCAGCAAAGTCCTCTCGCGCAAAAGCGCTTTGTGCGAGTTCTCCTAATCTTGCAATCAACCTGCTTGTCACACAGCAAAGCGTCTGCGGCAAGCTCGCTCAATGAAAACGTCCATAGCATATCCCTGTCCGCCTGATGGCTACTGCAATAAAATTTGATGGGGCAAACTCCAGGTCTCCGCGCCGTCTTGTATCGTTAAATTAAGCGAGCAATACCGCTCTTAAGTCCATACAAGCCCCGTCACACCACGCTTTAATTGCCGCTTTGACGGCGAGTTGCCCACCTTTTGCGTCAAATTTAAAAACTATAGCATTAATTCTACAAAAGGCCCGCATGTTTGGCGCGGTGGGCTTTGTGCTTATTGCACGGCGGCAGTTCGCACCGCAAACGTTGCTTTAGCCCTACTTTTGAGCCCTCGCGCCGCTAAAATTTTACTAAATTTTACGCACTGCCTTTTTGAAACGATGCTTGCAAAACCATGTCTTTCTGCACATAGCTCCTTAAAATTCGAAGCAATTTTGCACGTTGTTTAGAACTTCGCGGTCGCAATATCCGCCGTTTTGCTCGCAAAAGTCCAAAACCGCCGCCTCATTCGGCACGCGGCGAGCTCGCAAAATCCAGCATGAGCCTATGCGTGCCGTCGCAGTCGCGATGCGCCAAGCTCTAGCCCAAGAACTCAAATAGCCCCTCAAACTCCGCCCTATTCATAGACAGGCTCTTTTCAAATACATCTCGCTGCCGCTACGCCGCGAGCTTTTTGAGTTCCTTTTTTCTAGATTTTTCCACTCTTTCTCCTTTGCTGCGCCGCCTTGCCGCACGAATATCCTTTGGGCGCATTAACCTCATACCCGTCGTCCCCCGCCCTCAAGCGGGATGCAAATTTCATCCAAACCGTGCGGCTACCTCGTCTATACCGAAATAACGCTTATTAATTTTAGCAGAGCGAAATTATAGCAAAAGCAGAGCGCGAAATCGCAAATCCGATGATTAAATTTTATCTAGAATAAAGAGCTATGTTTTCGGCCAAATTTTGCCGTACCGAGGGATAAAATTTAGCAAATTCGGATGAAATTCTATCGAGTAGATGTGTAGAATTTGACCATAATCTAAAACAAAAGCGGCCCCGAAGCGCACCGGCCGGGAGCCGCTAAATTTTACTTCTCAAACGCCTTTTCTAGGCTAAACGGAAACGCCTGATAGCCCATCGCATTGGTCATTTTGATTTCGATTGACGGCTCTTTTGCGCCCCATTCAAACTCGTTGATGTGAGGGCTAGGCACGCCGACCGGGCGGCCCTTGGCGATATCAAACTGCATACCCGCGACCGCGGAGTAAACCATCACGCTATCTAGGTCGTCTTGATACTGCGCTAGCGAAGTGACCGAGCTGTACCACTCGCTGCCGCGCTGTTTGCCGTATTCCCAGACCTGCTCGACGGTTTTAGCTTTTTCGTCGATTTTATAAACGACCGCGCGGGAGTATTTCATACCCGCCATCGCAGGCTGCTCCATGCCGCGGGTGTCGCCGTTGTCAAAGACGGTGAGATACACGACGCCTTTTTTGGACTTGCTATCGATGCGGAATGCCGTATGCTGCGTCCACTGCCAGTCAAATCCACCCTTCTCGCTCTCATATCCCGGGCATTTTGAGTACTCGTCCTCGCAGACGATCTTTTTGCCGTCTTTATCTACCGGCTGGAGCAAATAATCTTTAAACTGGTCCTTCCAGCCTTTGTGCGCGCCCATTATCCATTTGACTTTTTTGTCGCGACCGATCT
>NZ_CALKZP010000004.1 GCF_938002845.1 uncultured Campylobacter sp. | reverse complement strand
TCGGTGCGAAACAGAATTGTGATTATACAAGAGCGATGCTTAAAGGGGGCTGAATGAAAGGAATTTAAACTAAATAAATTTTATGCTCGGCACGTGCTATAACTTCGCCGATGATAGCGCTACTAGCGTAGCCTGCGTTTTTTAAATTTGAAAGCGCTCGCGCCGCGTCCTTTTCCGCTACGGCAAGCAGAAGTCCGCCGCTGGTTTGTGCGTCGCAAAGCGTTATGTCCGGCTCGGAATCGACGCCCGGTGCGATAAATTTTAAATTTTTATAGCTTCCTGCGGGGATCAGTCCCTCATCAAGGCATTTGAGAACGCTTTTTAGAAGCGGAATTTTGCTAGGATAAATTTTAAAACTTACGCTCTCATTGATCATTTCAAGCGCGTGTCCAAGCAGTCCAAAGCCCGTCACGTCCGTTGCAGCGTGTATTTTTAAGCCTGCTAGCGCGCCCACGGCATAAAAATTTAACAAAATCATGCTCTCTACCGCGTCACGAAATTCTTCAAATTTAAGAAATTTCGCCTTAATAGCCGTAGCGATAATGCCCGTACCGAGAGGTTTTGTTAGGATCAGCAGGTCGCCTTCGCGCGCAGTGTTATTGCTCCAAAATTTACGCGGATCCACGCGCCCCGTGACGCTAAGCCCGTAATAAATTTCTGCAGTAGAGATGGTGTGGCCGCCTACCAAGACTCCTCCGCACTCTTTAATCTTGTCTTTGCCGCCACGCAGAATTTCGCGCAGAATTTCGTTTGAGAAATGACAATCGTCAAAACCCACGATGTTTAGGGCATTTATCACTTCGCCGCCCATTGCAAATACGTCGCTTAGGGAGTTTGCCGCCGCGATCTGTCCGAAGATAAACGGATCGTCCACTAAAGGAGTAATAAAATCGAGTGTCTGCACGAGCGCAAGATCGTCGCTTATACGAAATACGCTCGCATCTTCGTTGCTGCAGATTGACGAAAGCAGGCTTGCATTGGGCTCGATTAAATTTCCAAGATTTTCGGTTAGACCCGCCGGGTCAAGCTTGGCGGCTCAACCGGCGGCTGCAATAAATTTAGTTAGGTTAAAATCTCTGTAGATCATAGCTTGATTACTTCGTATTTCGATAGGACGTCCATGATTTCGTATGCATTTGAAATCTCGCCGATCGCGAGCTTATCGACCAGTTTGTAACCCTCTAGGCAGCTTCCGCAGCTTAAAATTTCAGCTCCCGCTTCGTTTAGCTTCTTGATCGCCTCAAAGCATTCGTGGCCGCGGTTGGTAGTTATGCGCACGGCGTTGTTTACGCAGATCACTTTCACTGGCTTTTCGTCTAAGCTTAGCGCTGCGCCTAAAAATTTAGCAAGCAGGCTTTTTCCGATCGGGCCGCTTCCGCACTGCTCCTCGTTTAGGAATATCACCTTGCCCCTTTTCGGCGCCGTGACATTACAATAAATATCGTCGATACTTTTGTCTTTCAGCTCGTCCGTTTTTACGGTTTTTATAAGCGTGTCGGCGCCCGCTTGTGAAATTTTCGCCTCAAAGCCGTTTTTAGCCAAAAAGCGTTTTATGTTTTCGCGCGGCGCTACGTCGTTTACTAAAATTTCTAAATTCTCTCCGATTTTTAGCTCGCCGAGAGCTTTTTTAGTGCGTAAAAGCGGCTCCGGGCAATTTAAATTGCGACAATCTAGTTGCATATGTAATCCTTAAAAATAAAATTCTTTGAACCTCAAAGCTAATGCGAGCCGCACGCAAGCAGGCCCGCATAAAATTTACCCAAGTTATAAGCGCGGGTACTTCGCTTCAAATTGCGATTTGGCGATCTGCCCCTTATCGAGCAGCTCGCGATACCAGTAGTGGTGAAGGACGTAAACTTCCTCCTCCGGCTTGTATCCGTCGATCATCGAGTGGATGGCACCGCTGATCGCAAAGACCGCCATATAGATATGCACAAGCAAAAATACCGCGCAGACCGCGCCCAAAAAATTATGAATAATCGCGCTTGCTCTTAAAATTTCGATCTGACTCATACCTAGCGCACTTCTCATCGCAGGGATATCGTAGTCTAGGAAAAACATTGACGCACCCGTCGCTATCATCACTATACCGCCTAAAGTCGCGACCCAAAACCATGCCTTTTGGCCTGCGTTAAATTTACCCGCAGGGATCGCGCGCTTCTTTTTGCTTAAATAGCCACCCACGATCATCATCCATTTTATATCGTAAGCTCGCGGTAGCATACGCCAAAACCACAGCAAGAACATCGGCACGACGGAGATGGCAAAGGCTATCGTAGCTAGCCCGTGAGCATTTTTACAAAACCTCACGAAAGCGCCGCCGCCGAATTCTTCGCCAAACATCATAATCAAGCCTGTCGGAACCAAGATCGCCCATGCCACGGCCGCTACGAGATGATATAGTCGCTCAAATTTATTAAATGCGTAGATCGGCTTGCCCGCGTGATGATCGAAGTGCTTCGGCCCTATGATCGCGTAGTGCCCAATAAAAGCTATGATTACGCCCAAAACCGCACCAAGAGCCAACCAAGCAAAAAAGCCCGAGCTTTGCAGATGTCCTTGAAATTGCAGAAAAATCGGGCCGAAGCCGTTGCCGTAGCTATCGATATTTTCAAGCCTTGCATTGCCCCAAACATCGCTATTTCCCTGCACGATATCGGCATATTTTTTCTCTTCGGCCTGCGCATAAATACAGGCGAAAAGCGCGAGAAACAATCTTTTCATGGATTTCCTTAGATATAAAATTCGAGCCGATTATATCATTTTTTGCAAAAAATTTTCTTATAAAGCAAAATTACATTTTTGCATTAAGTGCGGCGCTAGTTTCGCCTCGCATACTCGTCGTAGCCGAATTTTTTGATCATTAAAACCTCTCCGCGCTCATCTACCAGAACAAGATCGGGCAGCTTGATGCCGTTAAAGGTCGTATTTTTCACGATCGTGTAGTGAATCTGATCCTCGAAAATCACCCGATCGCCGATATTTAGCGGCGCGTCAAATTTATACTCGGGCTGCCCACTCTCAAGCCCCACGACATCGCCTGCGAGGCAGGTATTGCCGCCGAAGCGGTAGCTAAATTTACCGCTCTTACTCTCGCCGCGCACCGCAGGGCGATACGGCATCAGCACGGTATCGGGCATGTGCGCTTCAGAAGAGGCATCTAAAATAGCGATTTTAGCGCCGTTTTCCACAATATCAAGCACGCTAGCGACCAAATATCCGCACTCCCAGCCGACCGCTTCGCCGGGCTCAAGATAAATTTCGACTTCGTATTTTTCGCGAAATTTTTTGATCAGATCTATCAGCAGCTCTACATCGTAGCCTGCGCGCGTGATATGATGACCGCCGCCGAAATTTAGCCACTTTAGGCCTCTGAAATATTTGCTAAATTTCGCCTCGAAAACCTCAAGCACCCGCTCTAGGCTCTGAGCACTTTCTTCGCACAGCGCGTGAAAATGCAGCCCCGAGATGCCGCTCAGAAACTCGCCGTCTTGCAAGATCGCCCGCTGCAGCGCTTCAAGGCTCATCCCGAGCCTGCTAAAGCTGCCGCACGGATTGTAAGCGTCTTTGGGTGCGAAGGAGGTCTGCGGATTTAGCCGCAAGCCGCACGATGCGCCCGTAGCAAGCGCTTTTGCGCGATATTTTTGCCACTGCGCGGCGCTATTGAATACGACGTGATTTGAAATTTTTAAAATTTCATCCAAATCATCCTCTTTGAATGCGGGCGAGTATGTGTGGATTTCGCCGTTTTTGATAAATTCCGCGGCAAATTTTGCCTCGTGCAGGCCGCTGCAAGTGGCGCCCCAGAGATATCTGTCTACGTAAGGCATCGCGAAGCTAAACGCAAAGCCTTTTAGTGCGCATAGAATTTTTGCACCGCTTCGCTCGCCTACACCGCGTAAAATTTCTAAATTTTTTACCAGTTTTTGCTCCTCGCACACGTAAGCGGGGGTCGAAATTTCATCGATTTTCATCATTTTCCCTCATTAAATTTTTACGCAATTATATAAAATTTTATGAATTTTTAGTTAAAATCGCCCAATCTTTAAAAAAGGACAAAAATGGTAGAGGTAGAATTTTTAGGGCCGATCGGGCGCGAGCCCCTGCGCCTAAATGCAAACTCCTTGCAAGAGGTAAAAGCGGAGCTGCAAAAGGACGAAAGTCTGCGGGAGTGGCTCGCAAACTGCGCCGTAGCGGTAAACGATAAGATGATTTATGATGCGAATTTCGAGCTCAAATCCGGCGATCGCGTGAGCCTTCTGCCTCCCGTTTGCGGCGGCTAAGCTTAGGAGGCGGCGATGAGCGAGACTAAATTTAATCCAGAACTTTTAAGCGAGATCAAGCCTGAAATTTATGAGGGCAGCTTGGACGTGAACGCGATTTTATCGCGCTGGTACGCTAAATTTAAGGACGTAAATTGCGGCGCGTTCATCACCTTCGTAGGTATCGTGCGCGAAGAGGGCGGCATCTGCGCGCTGAGCTTCGATATATACGAGCCGATTTTGCGGACGTGGTTTGAAGCGTGGCAGCAAAAGGCCGCGGCACAGGGCGCATTCGTGCTTTTTGCACATGCAAACGGGAGTGTGCCGATTCACGAAAGCTCCTACGTCGCAGGCGTCGTAAGCCCACAGCGCAAGGTCGCTCTGGCGCTAATAAACGAGTTTGTGGAGGATTTCAAGGCGGCTGCGCCGATCTGGAAATACGACGTAAAGGGCGGCAAAATCGAGGGCGGCAAAGTAGTAGGCGGAGATAGGATCTATGCGGCGGATCGCTCGCAGAAAGTAAAAGGCGCAGGGCTTTTGAGCTAAATTTAAAAGCATGCGTTGTTTTATCCCCACAGGCTTGCTTCAATTCAATCAAATTTAATCAAAACAGAAATTGCGCCGACAAGCAAAATTCCGCTTAGAAAATACTGCAGAATTTCAAAATAAAGATTTTGTGTAAATTTAGCGGCTGAGGCTAAATTTAAAGCTCAAAATTTCAATCCAACTCCGTGCCCGCGCTCCTATAAGAATGGCAAGCGAAAACTAAAATTTCAAGTCTAAATTTATAGCAAATTTAATCAATCCAGTCGATGTGCTGCACAGCAAATAAAATGGCGCTATAATCGTCTTGTAAACCCGTGCGGCGTAAAATAAAATTTAAACCCAATTTCGCGCGCCGTATCCGTGAGCGCAAATGAAACGCAATACGATAAAATTTTAAAATTTCATTGCAAATAGCCATCTCTGCTAAGCGGCGGCTAAAATTTAAACACGCCTTTAGCTTCGGCGATGCGCTCGCTAAGGCTCGTAGCGGTATCTTCGCCGCTTGCTGCGCACTTAAAGATCGGCTCAAGCACCTCGGCAAAAAAGCCGTTTAGCCCCTCTTGCATGATCTGAGCGTTGTTTTGGTAGCGTCCTAGCCCCATAAATACGCCATGTCCAATCGCGCAGAGACCGCTTGCCTCATCGGCGATAAACTTATTCAGCGCCTTGCAAACCGCAACGACCGCGCTTGCATTTACGATCTCGCGATCTCTTAAATAATCCTCAAGCGCGCCGTAATCGCACTCGCATCTGATCCATCTAAACGCCTTTGCAATCGACGGCGAAACGCATTTGTGCTCACTTAGAGTGCATAGGACGTATAAATTTTTAGGCACTGCAAAATATGAGCGGCCATCCTTTAAAACGACGCTGGCGCGCGCTTTCTCGCCCTCTTCAAAGCCGTCGATTATGTGGGAGTTTTTCGTGCGGATCAGCGAAAGCTCGTCTTCCTCGTCGTAGCGACGATCCAAAAGCACCGCCGCCTCGCCAAAAATTTTATCCAACCTCGCAGCACTTGCATTGTCGATCAAAAAATAATACTCGCCCTTCGGATCGTTTAGCGCCTCTTTGCACAGCGCCTTAAACTCGCCGCTAATGAAGTTTTCGCCGTAAGATCCGTCGATGAAATCGCGGTATTCAAAGCCTTCGTGCAGGCAAACGTAGCGGAAATTTTTCGCCGCAAGTTTCTTTTCGGTGATCAAAGATCGCAGCCTACGGGTCTTGCCAGTACCGATCGCGCCGTAAAATATCGTATTTTTCGCTACCTCTTCGCTTTTGTAATTTTTGACGTATTCGAAAAATAGCGACGAATACACGATCCTAGCTGCGCCCACGACATCCTGCGGATACGGGGTAAATTCCGCGATAAATCGCGAACTTACTTCGTAAAATTCTTCAAAAATTTCAACCTTTTCGTCGTAGAGCAAGGATAAAATTTGCGCGGTCTCGTCGCGATAAACGAGCGTCGGAAACTCGTCGTTGCACTGCGCAAATATGCTAGCTAGCAGATAGAGCTTCTCGCGCGAAATTTGCGCAAAATCGCCGCCCTCGGCAAGCCCTAAATTTAGCATTCCGTCGTCGCTTAGATAGCTGTCGATCAGATAGAAATTATCGGCATTTATCGCGGATTTTAAAAATTCCATCAGCACGAAGGGCTGATTATGCAGCGCGACATCGAAAAAATCGATCGCCAAAGCGCTATCTACCGCCGTAAGAAGCCTGTAAAGCTCGTCGTAAAAATTGACTAGCTTTTGTTTGAAAATATCGCGAGCGGTGCGCTCCTGCGAATAGCTATTGAAATTTTTGACGATATTTTCGATAAAAACATAAAGCGAGACGATGTTTTTATCCTCGCCGCTAAGCACGCTATCTACGCTTTTTACGGCATTTTTAGGAAACAGCTCCTTTTTGCCGACGATACGGTCTTTAAAAGCGAAATCGTAATAAAACGCGCTGATATTGGAATCAAAAAACTGATCCATAAAGAAATACTCGGCGTGCGCGAACTTCTCGCCTAAAGATAAAATTTTGCAGCTTCTAAGATTGCCGTCGCTGAGATTTATATACAGAGTTTGCAAAAACTCGTTCTCGGTTTCATCAAAGCTTGCGAGGCAACGTTTGATCTCGCCTAAATACTTTGAAATCGAGGTTTGTTTTTTAAGCCAGAATTGGTTTTTGTTGTGATTTTTCCAGCTGGCGACCAGCGACTCTATCTTTTCCTTGCTAAAATCTTGCATGACTCATCCTTGTAAGATCAAAATTGTGTATTGTACTTGAATTTAAATAAATAATTAATAAAATCTGATCTCGCGACGGAGCGCGAAAGCAAATTTTATTAAATTTACGCGCCCGCGGCGGTAGGAAATTTTAAAATTTACTGCGCGCTAGATCTATCCGCGACCCTGCACCAACGGGACGAACTCGCAGGCGCCGAGCTCCTCTTCTTTGATCTCGCTTGGCGAAATTTTACTAAACCTAACGATCTTTTGCGAGCCGCCTCTATTCATCGGAGCGACCAAAATCCCGCCGATTGCCAGCTGTGCAAACAGCCGCTCGTCGATCCGCTCGGCGCACGCGGAAAGCAATATCCTATCGAAAGGAGCAAAATTTTTCCACCCCGCGTTGCCGTCGTCGTGGCGTAGGCTGATATTTGAAATCCCGAGATTTGCGAAGTGTCTTTTCGCCTCGCCTACCAGCCGCTCGACGCGCTCGACGGCAAAGACGCGGTGAACCATCCTGCTTAAAATCGCCGCTTGATAGCCGCTGCCGCAGCCGATCTCTAAAATTTTCTCGACCTTCGGATCCACGCTTAGCGCCATCGTCATGCGCGCGACCGTCAGCGGCGAGCTGATCCACTGGCTTGCCAAAATGGGCTGCGCGTTAAGGCTGAAAGCGTGCGCTCCGAGCGGGGCAAACTCGCTTCTAGCGACGCTGCAAAACGCCTCAAAAAGCGCCGGATTTAAGCTAACCTGCTCGGCGATGTCGTTCGCCATCTTTTCGCAGCGAAGCCGCTCTAGCGAGACCATAACGCGCTCCCGCCCGACCAGACGTTAAATTTAAAGCCGCAAAGGCTTTTGCTATGTTTAAATTCCAAACCAATAGAGCTTTTAAAAATGCCGCCAAAGTGCCCATTCCGCGCTAAAAGAGCATGAGTTGCGTTTTTTAAATACATAGCGCGGCTAAATTTCAAAAATTTTGCAGGTAATACGGCTTCTGCGCTTATCGCGCATCCAAACCATGCCGGACAAGTATCTGCAAAGTATCCGTGCCGCGATGCGGCAGAGCAAAATTTCAAACCGCAAAATCCGCTAAAAATCATCGAAACTCAAACTTCCTTTGCTGTAGTTCGTGACCTTGCTCTCGAAAAAGTTGCTCTTTTGATCGTTAAATTTAGAAAAATCATCAACCCATTTTATCGGATGTTTCGCGCCGTATCGCTTCTCAAGCCCGATGGCGAGCAGGCGCTGATCGACCAGGTAGTGGATGTATTCTTCGATGATGTCGTCCGTAAAGCCCATGATTTGGTTATCCGTGATGTATTTGCCCCAATCGATCTCTAAGTTCCCCGCCGTCTCGAACATCTCGTAAATTTTATCCACGTTGCGCTTATTAAACAGATCGGCGCGCTCCTTGCGGACGGAATTTATCATGTTTTGAAAGAGCAGCAGATGCGTGATCTCGTCGCGCTGTATGAAGCGGATCATCTGCGCGCTGCCTAGCATCTTGCCCGCGCGAGCAAGCGCATAGATCGAGGTAAAGCCGCTGTAGAAGTAGATCCCTTCTAAAATTTGATTTGCCACCATCGCTAGCAGCAGCTTATCGTCGCTAACCTCGCCCGCGAGCTCCTCATAGACGCTTGAGATATAGTCGTTTTTCCTGCGAAGCATATCGTCGTGCTTCTCCATCTCGTAAATCAGATCAGTATTTTCACAGATCGCCTCGACCATGACGGCGTAGGATTTGCTGTGGTTGGCCTCCTCGTAGGCTTGGCGAGCGAGCACGGCGTTGATCTCCGGAGCCGTGATGTAGGGGTTGATATTATCGGCGAGATTGTTGGTCTGAAAGCTATCCATCGATATCAGCTGGCTCCACACGAGATCGTACATCCGCTTCTCGGCGCTTGTGAGATTGAAGTTATAATCGCGCACGTCGTCGGTGGTATCGACCTCTTTAGGAAACCAAGTGTTGGCCTCCATCAGATCCCAAAGTTTCAGCGCCCATTGATATTTCGCCTTGGTAAAATTTAAAATGCCCTGCGGATTGCCGCCGAAAACCTTACGATCGGTAAGGGTCTCGTCAGAGAAGGGGTTGTAGATTTTTTTCCTATCCATTTTTTGCCTTTTTAAAAATTTCGGCGTATTTTAGCCAAAGCAAGCTAAATTTACCTTTTGTTTTGAAGCGGCAATGGCTACGCGGCGTGAAATTTGGCGAGAAGTTAAATTTACGCGGTATAAAATTTAAAGCCCTTGATAAACATAGAATTTTACGTCGCAAGCGAAGCGGAATTTAAACATAGCAAGCGGCGGCAAGATAAATTTTAAAGCTTCCCGCAAGGCGAAATTTATCGCAGCTCAATATACGCCAAACAATGCGCGGCGCGCTAAATAAAATTTCATCGCATTCATCGCGACAAGACGCGCGCGACGGCGCAAATTTAATCAAAATTTCGAAGCTCTATCTTTAGCTCGGTACGAATTTTGCTCGGATCAAAGCTCGCAAGCGGCGCGTCTAAATGGCCAAAATTATCGCCGGTAGGCAGGAAGTTTTGCAGATAATAAACGCCGCGGTAGCCCTCGCTGTATAGAATTTGCGCCATCTGCTCGATCTTTGCTTCGTTTAAAAAATCCGCATGCACGGTCGTGCGCACCTCAAATTTAAAATTTTGCCGCAGCAAAAGCCTAAGAGTTTGCAGAAATTTATCATATAAGCTTGACTTCGTGATGAGCTCAAAATCCTGCCGCGACCCCTTAAAATCAAGTGCAATATAATCGATCAGCCCTAAGTTTAGCGCCTCTTCGATCTTTTGTGGATTTGAGCCGTTGGTATCAACCTTGAGCAAAAAGCCGCGCCGCTTAACTTCGTGCGCCAGCGGGATAAAATCGCTCGCACAGGTGCATTCGCCGCCGCTAAATACGATGCCCTGAAGCTTGCCCGCGCGCGCATCCAAAAAGCGCAGAAACTCTTCGTTTGAAATTTTACCCCCTGAAGTAACGATTTGGGGGTTGTAGCAGTAGATGCAGCGCATATTGCAGCCGCAAAACCACGCAATCGCGGCGATGTGATCAGCAAAATCAAGCATCGTAAACGGCGTAATCTCATAAATCTGCGCATTACGCAGGTTTAAGGCTTGCGGCGGCTTCGTATGCGTTTGTTGCATTTGGCCGGTAGCGGCGACTAGGCGATCTGCTTTTTGTCTTTTTTCTCTTCAAAAAAGACGCGCTCTTTGTGTTCGCCCTTTTTTCCGATATTAAAGCTCTCTACGGGGCGCAAATAGCCCATTACTCTCGTATAAACTACGCATTTTGTGCGTTTTACTTCTAACTCTTTTGGAAATTCCATTCTCCATCCTTTCATTAAGATTAAAATTTAAATCGCTATTTAGGCGCCCTTGCTCTGCTTGGCTTTATATTCCGCCAGCAGCTCCTCGTCACATTTCGGGCAGTATTCATGCTCGCCGCTGATGTAGCCGTGCTTATGGCAGACGCTAAAAATCGGCGTGATCGTGATATAAGGAAGCTTATAGTTTTGCACTACGCTTTTTACGAGCTGTTTGCACGCCTGAGCCGAACTGATACGCTCCTTCATATACAGATGCAGCACCGTGCCGCCGGTATAGGAGCTTTGCAGCTCGTCCTGCATCGCCAGCGCCTCAAACGGATCGCTTCCGAAATTTGCCGGAAGCTGCGTCGAATTGGTGTAGTATATATTTTTATCAAACCCCGCTTGGATGATGTCTGAGTAGCGCTTCTTATCCTCTTTGGCGAAGCGATACGTAGTTCCCTCGGCAGGCGTGGCTTCGAGATTGTATAAATTTCCAGTCTGTTCTTGAAACGAGCGGATCTTCTCGCGCAGATATTCAACCATTTTAAGGGCAAATTTACGCCCGAATTCCGTCGTAATATCTTCTTTATTGCCGCTGAAATTTCGGATCATCTCGTTTGCACCGTTGATACCGATGGTACTGAAATGGTTGTTAAAGCCCGGCAGATAGCGCTTCGTATATGGATACAAACCGCGCTCAAACATCTCGGTTACAAATTTTCGCTTCTTTTCAAGCGTTGATTTAGCAAGCTCTAAAAGTTCATCCAGCCTCGCATACAGCGCCTCTTCGTTATTTTTATACAGATAGCCTAGGCGAGCTAAATTTATCGTTACGACGCCGATGCTTCCCGTCATCTCCGCGCTTCCGAAAAGCCCTCCGCCGCGCTTTAGAAGCTCGCGCAGATCGAGCTGCAAGCGGCAGCACATCGAGCGTACGGCGCCAGGCTTATACGCCTTTGGATTGGGTACGCGCTCGCCCTTTTCATTCGTGATATATTGCGAGCCGATAAAATTTTGAAAATAACTGGAGCCTACCTTGGCGGTGTTTTCAAAAACCGCGTCGGCTGCAGGAGTATCCCAATCAAACTCCTCCGTTAAATTTACCGTAGGAATCGGGAAGGTAAACGGCTGACCGCACTTATCGCCCGTCGTTAAAACCTCGTAAAACGCTATCACGATGCGGTTCATCTCAGGCTCGAAATCGCCGTAAGTCATCGCCTCGAGCGAGTCCTTACCGCGCCTTTTAGCTTCGGCCAAAAGCTCATCGTCGTGTAAATTTTTAAACAGATGCTCGTTATTATGCGTAGGGATCTGCGTTTTTAGATCATCCGGGCAGGTCATATCGATGGTGACATTGGTAAACGGGCTCTGCCCCCAGCGCGCCGGAACGTTTAGGTTGAACACGAAGCTAGTGATCGCCTTTTTAACCTCATCGTCGCTTAATTTATCCCGGAAAACGTATGGCGCCAGATAGGTGTCAAAGCTACTAAACGCCTGCGCGCCCGCCCACTCGCTTTGTAAAATTCCAAGGAAATTTGCCATCTGATACAGCGCTTCGCGGAAATGCTTCGGCGCCTTGCTTTCGACTCTGCCGCGCACGCCGTTAAAGCCCTCGTTTAGAAGCACACGCAAGCTCCAGCCCGCGCAATACGCCGTAAGGCAGTCCAGATCGTGGATATGATAGTCGCCGTTTCGGTGTGCCGCGCCCTCCTCGCGAGAGTAAATTTTATCTAGCCAGTAGTTTGCAATGACCTTGCCGGCGGTGTTATTGATAAGACCCGCGTTTGAGTAGCTGGTATTGGAATTTGCCAAAATTCGCCAATCCTGCTTGCTGATATATTCATTGACCGTCTGGGTGCAGTTGATATATGTCGTATCCTCCTCAAGCCCCAAAATGTGCTCACGCTGCATCTTGTGCGTGTGGCGATAGATCATAAAGCTTTTCAAAACGGCGAAATCGCCCGCTTCGAAGAGCTTTTTCTCGATGAGATCCTGAATATCTTCTACGCTTAATTTATCCTTAAAAACGATCGCGCCCATTACGTTATCAAAAACCTTTTCGTCAAACTCGGTACCGACGCTTTTGTAGGCTTTTTTGATAGCATCTTTTATTTTGTAGGATTGAAATTCTTGAAAACTTCCGTCTCTTTTAATGATTCTCTTCATAATAACCCCGCGAATTTTCTGAATAAATTGGCAGAAAGTATATCAAGGAATCTTTAACTCAAAATTAAAGGAACGAGCGGAATATCCGTTACAAATTTTGCTTATAAAAAACGAAATTTAACCAAATCTCGCTATAATCGCAGAGTTTATTTTATAAAATTTGGAAATGCTATGAAAAATTTTAAAATAAGTTTTTTCGTGATTTTACTATGTGTCTTTTTAGCAGGCTGCGCTGCGCTTAAAGGCTCTAAAAGCACGGATAATTCGGCGCTTACCGGAGGCATCGATCACGCAGGATATCCAAACGCATATCTGGAGCGCATTGCAGGCGAAAGCATCGCTGATCTACTCTCAAAGCGTATTGTCGGCAAGAAAGGCGGTAAATTTAGTGTCGTCGGCATCGAACCACTGGACGGGACGAACGCGCACGGCGTAGATGCGGAATTTTTGAGCAAAAAAATTAGAATTTCGCTGCTGCATTCAGGCAAAGCAGTCGTCACCGACGCTCCAAGTAAAGATGAGCTCGTATTTAGCAACGATGGCGTAAGCCGTGGCTATCACGCCGTAGAAAGCGGCTCGATCTACGCGCCGGATTACATATTGGTAGGTAAAATTTTACCGCAAAGCCCCACTACGACAAACGACGGTAAGGCAGGATCTAAAAAACTAAAAAGCTTAAATTCTGCATCTAAAAATTCTACCGTACAAGCAAGCGAAAGCCTACTTTTAGAGCTTTCGATGATAGATACTCGCAACAACAAAAGCGTGTGGAAATATAAAAAAGCGCTTCAAAAGCAAATTTAAGGAATTTTTCGCTAAACTCACAATTCATTTTTTTGAAAGGCGGTGAGGAAAGTGCCTGGAGTAAAGGTATATCCGAACGAATCATTTGACGAAGCTTACAGACGCTTTAAAAAGCAGACCGATCGTAACCTAGTCGTTACCGAGGTTCGCGCGAGACGATTTTTTGAGCCGATGACGGAAGTCCGCAAAAAGCAAAAAATTTCAGCTCGCAAAAAGATGCTTAAACGTCTTTACACGCTACGTCGCTACGAGTCACGCTTGTAGCGGTTTGCGCGGATTTGCGGATTTTAAATTTGCAGGTCTGCGCGAAATTTTATCTCACATCTTTTTTAAATTTACAGCCCGCTTAAAATTTTACCCGCCGCGTCAGCGCCGAAATTCCGATCTAAATTTTAAAATTTATCTAATTAAATTTACCCGATTTACCCGCCTTTTTGCGGCATCTGCTTTATACAACATATCCGCCGGCGAGCCGCTAAATTTTGAAATTTATTTTTACCTATTCGTTTTTTAGATATACTTTTGCTAAATTTTAAAGGAGCAACCATGGACTTAAACGACTACCTCCACACTCAAGGACAGCAGCCCTCAAACCCTCAAGAAAAAGAAGTAGCACTCATCAAATACACCTTCATCGCAGCCTGCGCCTTAAAAGCTATAGCCGAATTAGTGCTATTGCTATTAGGAATTTACGGCGGATTGGGAGTATTACTAAGCGCAGCGGCATTCGTGCTTTTTATCTTTAGCGTTTATAATATCTCTAAACTTACTGCAAGCCGCAGTCTTTTGCGTAACGCAGCCATTGCCTTTGCGGCGATATTTATAGGCGTATTGTTATTTATATTTTTAGCGGGCGGCATCATCGCTCAAATACTACTTGCATTGGGATTCATCGCATCGTTTCTGTTTTTTTATAGATTTTATCAGGAGCTTGCCGATACTAGCGGAGTTGCGATATTTTCATATTGCTTTATCGCGCTTGTACTTGCTGCTATTGCAAATGCGTTTTTGGCGCGTTTTTCACTGCCTGCTACGGTGCTACTAAGCTTAGCGGCTCTTGCGCTTAACGCTTTTGCTATGTTCAGCGTAGAGGGTTTTTCTCGTTCGTATTATTCTTATGATCTTAGAGGCAAGAGATAAATTTTGATTGCTTGATCGGTTGTGAAAAGACCAGCAAAGAGCTAATTTTTAAAATTTCAAATTAAGGAGCAAGCCGTGGTCTATTTCAAACACATATTTCTCGCGCTGTTTTGCGGGGCGCTATTTTGCGGGGCGCTTTACGGCGAAAATCCAAATAAAATTTCAAAACAAAATTTTAAATCCGACTTCATCTGGGGCGTTACGATCGACGACGGCTGGTACGATGACGCGCAAGACGCCGCAGGCGCGAAGCTGCAAAGCATCGTGCGCGCCCTGCAAGCCCTACCCGTAAAGCCGACCGTGCGCGTCGTGATGTCAAAAGATATCGCTCCGCGCGAGTACGAGCCTCTTTTTAGGCGGCTTAGCGAGGTTTCGTACGTGATGGCCTGCCCCGTGGACTCCTACGAGATGAGCTCATACAAAAGCGTGAAAAGTTACGAAAAGAGATTCGCGGACGCCTTCGCCGCGCTCGCGCCCTACGTCGCGATCTGGGAGATCGGCAACGAAATAAACGGCGAGGGCTGGCTCGGGGACGATGCGAATTTCATCGCCGCTAAGATGATCGCGGCCTTCGAGTTCATCCACAAGAAAGGCGCTAAAACGGCGCTTACGGCGTATTATACACCGAGCGGAGTACAAAAAATAGAAATGCGCGAGTGGCTGCAAAAATTCGTGCCGCAGGATATGAAAGGGGGGCTGGATTATCTTTTCGTAAGCTACTACGAAGACGACAATGAGGGCTTTGCGCCCGATTGGAGCGAAATTTTTACAGATCTGCAAAGCGCCTTTCCCGCTTCGAAGCTCGGCATCGGCGAGTGCGGAAATACCGCGTCGGACGCTACGCAGGTGAGCAGAAAGGCGATGATGAGGCGGTATTATACGATGCCGCGCTACGTGAAAAACTACGTGGGCGGGTATTTTTGGTGGTATTTCGTACAAGACTGCGCCAGCGGAACGGGACCCGGCGCCTCAAACGGCAAAAATCGCGGCGCACGCGATAAGACGGAAGCCGCGGACGAGCTGCTAAAAAGCCTTAGCGAAGCAATAGATGAGGCGTACAGATAATACGCGGAGGATTTCAAATTTAAAGCAAAATTTTATGCTTTTTAGGTGCAACGAGGTAAAATTTGGACATGAAAACTTTTATAAAAATTTTAAAAATTACCGCCTTGGTCGTGAGCGTTGCATGCGTGCTTTTTGTGCTGTATATATTTGTGATTTTAAATTTGCTTTTTTCATCCGATACGCCCGAGGGTTGCGATCCTAGTATGCCCACTAGCGCTTGCGATTATATCGATGAAAAATTTGAAAAAGAGCTGCAAAATTTGCCCCCGGTCGCCGCTCTGCCGCCCTTAGACAAAAGGCCTGTATTTTGGCTAGGCAAAGGCGATTTTGCGAAGGGCGCGGAGTTTGATTACCTATATATCAAGGACGAATTCGGAGTTTGGCTTAGATACAAAGATAATGACAGCGACGACTTTTTGCTACAAAAAGATATGCCAGGGCGCTACTATGGATACGACGAGATCGATCGTTCGCCGGACGAAAGGTGGGTAAGTGGAGAGCTTGGATATTATAGCTACGGCATCTACGATATTTCGCTTTTTGAAAATGAAGCCAAGATATTTTCTCAAACGGCGCATAAGGTCGTGAGGAAATTTATCGGTTTCTTTAATCTACACTCTATGAGGGGCACATCTTTTGCAGCTCCGCAAGGCACCGAGGAAAATTTAAACGCTATAAGCGAGCTTCAAACTCCGCTTGCGGATTTTCCGCAAAAGCAGAACTACTCTGCGCTTGGTTGGGCTGATAAACCAGAAGCCAGAGGCCATGTCGGAGATGAAATAGCCAAAAAACTCGCTCGCAACGTCTTTGAGATAGAGGGCGATGGGTGGCGACAGACCATCCGTATAAACAGCCGCGCCAAAGATATAAAGGTAATCTGCGGAGATGAAATTTGCCTCGCGCTTGCCTTTGATGAGAGCGAAATCAATAGCTGCGATAACGACGCTGCATCCACGGCAATTCATACGCTAAATTTAAAGCAAAAATTTAGCAATTTTCATATGCTTACTAGTAGGAATTTTAACTACGTAAAGCTCGGCGATAAGTATACTTTAGACGATGTGGAATCCTTTAAAATAGTTTTATCGAGATTCAGATATATCGAGGGGTATAACA
>NZ_CALKZP010000003.1 GCF_938002845.1 uncultured Campylobacter sp. | reverse complement strand
ACCATCTTGACCGTCTTTAATCCGCCGTTTTCCTCTTTGCTCCACGCGATACTTTTGCATTTTTTCGAGCCCTCGATCGCCGTGCCGATACTCATAGACTTAAAATCGGGCAAAGTATAGTTTTTCACGAGCTCTACTTCGTCCTCGCCACATCCTATTAAAATCAACGTCGCAAGCGCGACACCTAGTGCATATTTCATCTTCGCTCCTTTGAGATAAATTTTAAAAATAATGCTACCCCCCCTGCTTAAAAATGGGTAAATTTAGAGCTTAAATTTTAAAATTTCGCCGCAAAAATTTCGCTCTCTCAATCCACGAAATTCTGCGCGCCGCAATTCTACCGCGCATGCGGCGCTTTGCGCCTTTTAGCGAAATAGTTTTGCGGTAAAATTCCAAGATAACCCATCCGTATTGCACATCACCTAAATCCGCGCGCAGTTTCGCGCACGAAGGCGGTAAAATTTAGAAATTTTAACCAAACTTTCGCTATCATCACGGCTTAAATTTTACCCAAAGGAAACCGATGTTTGAATGGATCGCCTCACCCGAGGCATGGATCAGCCTGGCGACGCTCACGGGACTTGAGATCGTGCTTGGCATCGACAATATCATCTTTATCGCGATTCTGTGCGGCCGCTTGCCCGAGGCGCAGCGTGGGCGTGCCCGTATAATGGGGCTCTCGCTTGCGATGTTCACGCGCATACTGCTGCTTCTTAGCCTTAGCTGGATCATGGGGCTTACCAAGCCGCTATTTAGCGTGCTTGCGCGCGATTTTAGCGGACGCGATCTCGTGCTGATCGGCGGCGGATTGTTTCTGCTCGTCAAATCCACGCTCGAGATCCACTCCAGCGCCACGGGCGAGGCACACGAGCATAGCGCTAGCGGCGGCAAGGTAAGCTTCGGCGGCACGCTCGTGCAGATCGCCGTTTTGGACATCATCTTTTCGCTCGATAGCGTCATCACCGCCGTGGGCATGGCGCAGCACCTGCCCGTGATGATCCTCGCAGTCATCATCGCCGTGGGCGTGATGATGCTCGCTAGCGGCGCGATCGCGCGCTTTGTGGACACAAACCCGACGATCAAAATTTTAGCGCTTGCATTTTTGATTTTGGTAGGCGTCTCGCTGATCGCCGACGGGCTGGGCTTTCACATACCTAAGGGCTACATCTACTTCTCGATGGCGTTTTCGCTGCTGGTGGAGCTCATCAATATCCAGATTCGCAAAAAATCCGCCGCGAAATGATCGGAGGAATTTTGCTAAATTGAAAGGCGCAAATGGGGTTTGCTAAACTTCTTTCGCCGCGGCAGATCAAGCTTGCTCGCGGCACGGTCAGGGATTTAAAGCTAGAGCTCGCGGCTGCAGGCGCGGCTAAATTTAGCTTTACGCTGGAGCGCTTGCGCTTTGCGGGAAATTTGGACTTAAAGCGCGACGGACTTTATCTGCCGATACGCGAGGGCGACGAGCTGGCGGTGATATACGAGGCTTCAAGCTCAAATTCCAGCCGCAGCGCTTTAAGCGGCGCCGATTTAAGCGGCGAAAATTCCGTGCCGCACCCTAGCTGCGAAACTCCAAATAGCAAAAATTCCACCGCCACAAATTCAGACTGCGACGCACATAGCGATACCGCGGAAAGTGCACGTCAAAATTCTGCGGTATCTGATTTATCAAATAAAGATCGCAGCGGCATAAGCTCCGCCGCTTTGAGCCTGATCCACGAAGGCTTTAACGAGCAGGCGAACGCTAATACGGAACTTTATACTTCGAGTTTGAATTGCAAAGATTTAAGCGGCTCCCTCTCTTTAAATTCTACCCGCGAGGAGCACGGCACTTCGGTAAATTTCGCCCTCTCCCCGCTAGATTTCGTTAATCTAAGCCTAGGCGCGCAGCGCTGGAAGGACGCCGGCAGCACGGCACTCGCCGCGATATTCGCAGCCTTCGGCGTAGCGCTAGCCGCGATGAGCATCTACTGCATAATCTTTATTTTTGAAAAGAACGATCCTGCGGTGGCGATAGCCCTGCCCGTCCTCGCGCCTTTTGCATATTGCAGCTTTAAGTTTATGCGCAGAGACTGGCGCGCCGCAAAGTTCGGGCACATATTCGCAGCGCTTCCGCACTCCAAAGAGCCCAAGCGAAGCGGCGAAACGGAGGGCTATGCTAGCGGCGTGCGTGTGCTGCAAAGCGGCGACGTTTATTACTATGGCTTCGCGCTGGACGGGCTGTATTTATCGGGCGATAGCAAACGGCGTATCGTCTCCAGCGCGCTACGCGCAGATCAAAATTTAGCGGAGCTTGCGGACGGCGAAAATTGCATGAAATTTAAGAATTTAGACGCAGAAAATTCCGTAAATTCTGCGAGTATTAAGAATTTTGCGAAATCAGCGAATTCCATAAGCTCTGCAAATTCTACTAACGCAGCAAATTCTATAAATTCCGCCCGCTCCGCCAAAACCGCGGCATCCGTCAAGGCGAAGGACGCCTCGCAGAGCTTTGAGCTGCAAAACGGCGATATTCTCCGCGCCCGCTACAAAGACTACCGCGTAAGCGGGCTTTGGAATCAAAGCCGCAGCGCCAAGCTAGGCGATACGCGCAGCGGACTTCGGCGCGCAGCGGATTTTATCGCGGGCGTGGCGCTACAAATAGGTCTGCGTCTAGGCGGCGCGCTCGTGCTGACGCAGCTCGGCGATCACATCGGCGGCTCCTTCGGCAACGCCCTAAGCTTCATCGGATTTTTGCTGCTGCTTAGCCTTATGCTTTGAAAGACGAATTTCAAGCGACAACCTCGCGGAATTTTGCAACTTCAAGGAATTTCAAATTCCGCAATTTCGCAGAATTCCGCAGCGAGCGGATTCGGGTTTTAAATTGAGGGCGCAAATTCTAAATCCAAATCTCGCGCGGCGCAAATTTGCGCTATAATCTAGCGAAAATCAAAGATTTAAAGGATGCGACTTGAAAATTTTAATCTCGTTTTTGTGCTTATTAAGCTTCATGTTCGCCGAGGCAGCGCCCGCTTTGGCAGAAGGTGCAAACAGCGCTCAAAAGGATCAAAACCTAGAAATTTTAACGGCAAATTTAGACGCGGCGCTGAAAGAAATCGATGAAGCCAGGCATCGCCCCGATGGTACGCCTTGCGAGAGCATCGTTAGGTTAAGGGCTGCGTTTATGGAGTTTTTGCAAAGCGCGGGCGAGAGAGCGCCTCAAATTTTAAAATCCTTGAGGTTCGCCCCGAATATGGCGATCTCGCAGGACGGCAAGTTTCGGGCATATTCGGTAGATATCAGCACCGGCGGCACGATGGGCGCGAGCTACGTAGCGTATCAATACGTAAGCGGCGGGCAAAATTTCATTATGGATTTTGCAGACAAAGGTGCGCAGCAGATGCAAGAATGCGTTCTTGGCGGCAGGCGGGATTGCGCCTGCGGCGATTGGGCAGTCGGTACCGCATGGGGCGGCGATCGAGTGATAAAAGTTTTTAAAGTTAAAGAAAATCTATATCTTATTTACGGAGGATCAAAGGGCTCTACTAAGCTCACAAACGACGAATTTTGGGCGGTAGAAGCAAGCGAAGCGGGTATAAACCTAGCGAATATATTCCACTACGTCCGTTCATGCGGTGGAGATTGCGACTGCTCTAAAAGGAGCTCTTTGGTGCCGCCGCCGCACGACTCCGCTCGATTCGGCATAGAATATGATTTTTTTTCATATTTAGACGGCAGTGACGAGATAAAGAATAAATACGCTAAAAGGACGTTTTTGACCTTTGAAAACGGCATACTGGGCGCTCTTAAGGTAAAATATAGCGATAAATACCCGGACGGCGAGCTTGTCGATGAATATCAATACTTTAAATTTGACGGCGAAAAATTTACGATAGAGAGTAAAATAATTCATTGCGAGCCCGGTAAAATTATAAAGGAGTTAGTCGCGCCCTCTAGCGCGCAGGGGCTTTGATGGGTACCGTGATGCTTGGCGGGTGCGCTAAATTTTAAGGCGCGACAAAATTTCAAATTTCAAGCGCGTAAGATTTCGGCTGCGAAATTTTAAAATTCTAAATTTTAAAGCATAGAATTTCAAGGCACGGAATTTTAATTTCAGAATTTTAAATTTTGCGGTGCAGAATTCCTCAGCGTGGATTAAAATTTCAAATTTCAAAACGCGCGGGATTTTAGGGCGCATGAAATTCCAAAGCGCGAAATTCATGAAATTCAAAAGCAGAATTTTAAAATTTCAAATTTTACGGCGCGTGAGGTCGCAGCACGGCGTGTGAAGCTATAGTGCGCGAGGCTGTGACACGAAAAGCTGTCGCGAGCCGTCCGCTAACTCCAAATTCTTTCGTTTAGTTTTAGGTTTTTCACGATCCTCAAAAAGTGTGAAAGCTCGCGCTTGAGCTGCGCGGCGGGGTCGCGGCGCAGCACGCTTTCGTCGATGTTGGGCTCGAAATTATCGCGCCCCGTATTTACGAAAATATAAATTTTGCTATCTGCGAAGCTAAGACTAACGGGCGCGGCTACGGCACCTGCGAAGCGCAAGAGCCTCCGCATAAAGGCGGGCGTTAGAATATACATCGCGCCCGCCGCGTCCTCGCAATACACGGCAAAGGCGGCGTTAAACTCCGCATCGTCCATATCGATCTTTTTTAGCCCGCCGGTGTTCGGCGCGCCGGCGCGAGCGGGAAAAATCAGGGTTTTAGCGCTTATGCGTTTGTTAAATTCCGCGTAGAAAAAGGTGCCCAGGATTTCACTTTCCAAAATTCTATTAAACAATTTCACATCGCAAAATGCAAACCTCACGCCGTCATAAACGCCCGAGACCCTATCGTTGCCATATAAGTATTTGTCTAGTCGAAAAAAGAGCCCGGAGAGCTTGAGTTTAGCAGGATCGATATCGCCTGAAATTTCATATCGATAGCCGAACGCCTTAAAATAGGGCATCAGATAGTGCTCTTTAAAAGTGCACTGAAATTTTACCGAATAATCTTGTTTAAAGCCTCTAAACAATACAAACAAGCTCGAAGCAGCCAAGATTAAAATTATAATCGCGAGTAAGATATATTTGGAAATCGTGGGGCGATTTTGTAAATCATTTAGAAATAGGCTCATAGCAAAAAGGCAGGCAGCATAGATTATCTTAGCTTTTATGGAGCTTTCATCGCACAAAACGGCTACTATAAGAACAACCGCGAATAATCCGATAAGAGACAACAAATCTGTCATGCCTCCTCCGTCGCGTAGCTTGTATAACAAAAACGCGCCGTAAAATAGCATGCACGCCGCCGCTAAGATCATATTTCTTTTCGCCTTATACAAAAGCTCCAGTCTGATCTGCTCCAGCTCGCTTGCGCTCATTTTGCTCCTTTTAAATTTGAGATGGATTATGGCGCTAGCGGGCTTTAAATTTGCTTACGAACGGCGCCGAAATTTTAAAATTTAGACTTAGATAAATTTGCAATTAAATTTAGCGGCGGATTGTTAGATGGAGCAAAGACGGGATTTCGGTATAAATTTAAGCGGTGCGAAATTTTAAAAATTCCGCGCCACGAATGGAGACAAAATTTTACGAACACGATTTAAATTTTGCTATAAAATTTCACTGCGCAGTAGCGTAAAATTTCGCGAAACAAACGCTGTAGTTTATGCCTCGAAATTTACGGGCACCCGTGAGCAAACGTAGATAAATTTACGGACGCCCGCGCCGCAAAGAGCACAGCGCGGACGCCGCTAGCAAAATTTAGATTTTTCTGTAAGGCGCCTGACCTACTTCGTAGAAGTTGTTGCCCTCGCTGTCGATCGCTACGATAGCCGGGAAATCCTCGACCGTAAGTCGCGCGACCGCCTCGGGGCCGAGCTCTGGGTAGGCTAGCACTTCGTACTTTTTGATACTTTGGCTAATCAGCGCGCCCGCGCCCCCGATAGCGACCATATAGACGCAGCCAGATTTCTTCATCGCTTCGACGACAGCGTCGCTGCGGTAGCCCTTGCCGATCATGCCGTTGATGCCGACTTCGTTTATCATCGTCGGAGTGTATTTGTCCATGCGTCCGCTAGTCGTAGGTCCTGCAGCACCGATTGCCTGACCAGGTTTGGCAGGGGTTGGTCCCAGATAATATATCGTCTCGCCCGCTAAGTTTACGGGTAGCTTCTCGCCGCGAGCGAGAGTTTCGGTTAGAGCCTTGTGCGCGGCGTCGCGAGCTGCGATGATGGTACCGTTGATTAGTACGTTATCGCCCGCCTTTAGGCTTTTTACTACGCTTTTATCGAAAGGTGCGGTAATTCTTTTAACTTCTGACATGATTTCCTCCTTATAGTTCGGCGTCGGCATGGCGAGCCGCGTGGCAGTTGATATTAACGGCGACCGGAAGCCCTGCTATGTGGGTCGGATACCACTCTACATTTACCTTAACGGCGGTATTTATGCCGCCCAAGCCCTGCGGACCGACGCCCGTAGCGCGCGCCATCTCCAGCAGCTCATCCTCTAGCTTGGCGTAGCGCTCGTCGGGATTTCTGCTGTCGATCGAGCGAACCGCGGCTTGTTTGGCTAAAAGCGCCGCCTTATCCATCGTGCCGCCGATACCGACGCCTACGACCATAGGAGGGCAAGCGTTAGGACCAGCGTATTTAACCGCCTCTAAAAATACTTTTTTTACCCCCTCGATGCCGTCTGCAGGAACGAGCATTTTTAACACCGATTTGTTTTCGCTGCCAAAGCCCTTTGGGGCTACTTTGATCTTAAGCTTATCGCCGGGAACGATGCGGGTATTGATGACTGCAGGGGTATTGTTCGTGGTGTTTTTGCGCTCAAAAAGCGGCTCTGCGACCACGGATTTGCGCAGATAGCCGCCTACGTAGCCGTCCGCAACGCCTGCGTTGATAGCATCCTCCAGATATCCACCCTCGATATGTACGTCCTGACCGAGTTCGACAAAAACCACCGTCATACCGGTATCTTGGCAGATCGGCGCGACCTCTTTTGCCGCCAAATCGGCATTTTGCAAGAGCTTGCCTAAGATATCTTTGCCGATAGGCGAAGTCTCGTTCTCGCGCGCTTTCTCAAATGCCGCGCGCATATCTGGCGTGACGTGATAACAGGCTTTTTTGCAAAGCTCGCTGACTACTTTTGTAATCTCAGCTGCTTGGATCGTTTTCATGATCTCTCCTTGTATTGAAATTTTAATGGATTATATTCCGTTAAACTAAAAACTTAGTTTAAAATTTTATCTTCATTTAATAAATTTTAACAAAAGGCTAGAAAATAAGCGGCTTTTAATCTTTTTATAATAAAATACCACTTTTCGAATTATCAAATACTAAAAATTTTGCGAAGAAATTTTAAAATCAAGGAAACCTATGAAAAAGAAAACTCTTGTGCTGCTCGTGGGCGCTTGTGTGCTTATAGGAATGATACTTTCTCTTGGGATTGCGGAGATGGTTCACCTTACGGGCACTGATAAATTCTGCGTATCCTGTCATACGATGCAGCCGATGGCAAACGCATTTCACAACGATGTTCACGGCGGCAATAACCCGCAAGGCTTCAAGGCCGATTGCGTCGCCTGTCACGTTTCTCATGAAAATACCTTTATGTATCTTTGGACTAAAGCTCTAACCTCCGCAAATGATGTCTACAAAACGGTCTTTACCGATGCCGATAAGATCGACTGGCAAGAAAAACGCAAGGAGCGAAATCATTTCGTTTATGAAAGCGGCTGCCTGAGCTGCCATCGAAATTTAAAAGAGCAAAACAACCAAGTAGATAAAGCCTGGCTTGCGCATAGGGATTATTTCGCGGGCACTACCGGCAAAACCTGCGTGCAGTGCCACGAAAATGTCGGCCACAAAAATATGGGTATAGAGATTACCAAATATTGGGATAAATACAACCGAGAAAATAACAAAACCAAGTAAAGGAGAAGCAATGCTAAAAAAAGTCGCTATTTTAATAGCCTGTATCGCATCGTTTGCATTCGCAGAAATGCCCGCGCAGCATGCGAATATGTCCGCGTCGGACGCGAACGTAAGCAATTCTGTAAACGTTAGTCTTACGAAGAATTTAAAGGTAAATAGGCAGCTTACGCCGCTAGCTAGACGCTGCGTCGAGTGCCATGCCGAAAAAACTCCGGGCGTCGTTGCGGATTGGAAGATGAGCCGCCACGCTCACGTAGGTGTTAGCTGTACCGACTGCCACTCGCAGCCAGCAGATAGCCCTATGGCAGCTAAAGAGCCGCATCCGAAAGACACAGACAATCATATTTCGGTGCTAGTTAGCCCAAAAACCTGTGCCAAATGCCACAGCAACGAGGTTAAAGAGTTTGAAAACAGCGGTCACGCAAGAGGCGCTATGCAAATGCAAGCCAACAAAGGAATGGTTGATCTAATGTATCACTATGAAGGACGTGATATCCCTGATCTTAAACATGCACCTGATATTACCGGTTGCTCTCAATGCCACGGTAGCGTCGTTAAAATGGATGAGCATAACAAGCCTACCAAAGAGACCTGGCCCGTTTACGGCATCGGTACGGTTTATCCGGACGGTAGCGTAGGCGGATGCAAATCGTGCCACTCGGGTCATAAATTTTCGATCGCCGAAGCTCGTAAGCCTGCTGCTTGCGCATCTTGCCACTTAGGACCTGATCATCCGGATATCGAAATTTACAATAACTCAATGCACGGACACGTATTTAACGCTGAAGGTAACGAGTGGAAATTCGATAGCGCTCCTGGTACTTGGGCGGTTCCTGACTACCGCGCCCCTACATGCGCGACCTGCCATATTAGCGGCGGTGTGGGCGATCTAAACTCCACTCACAACGTATCTCAACGCTTGAAGTGGAATTTGTGGCAGCCTAAGAGCAATCTACGCACCGGCGGTAATGAGACCGCGGTAAGCGAGTTTTTAAATACCGGCAAGTTAAACATTGGTAATCCTTTGGCGGGTAACCTAAACGGTCCTGAGGCAGCGCGTGCCGAGATGAAGCAAGTCTGCAAAGAGTGCCACGCAAGCACCCACACGAATAATTTCTTTGAGGTGGGCGATAAGCAGGTACTTCTATATAACGTTTACAACGACGAAGCGACTAAGATGCTAAAAGAGCTTAAGGAAAAGAAACTTCTAAAAGACGATCCTTGGGCGGATGCGTTCCAGCGAATCTACTATGTTTCATGGCACCACGAGGGTCGCAGAATGCGCCAAGGCGCGCTAATGGGCGGACCTGATTATTCGCATTGGCACGGCGTATTCGAGGTCAAAAATGATATCAGAGAGATGCGCGAAATCTACGAGCGCCGCATCAAAACCGGCAAGATCGAGGAATAATCCTTCTTAGTCTGCTAAATTTTGCCGGACTAAACAGATCAAGCTTGTAAGCCCCTGTACTTCGCAGGGGCTTTTTTGTTTGGATAAAATTTTGGAATTTTATTTTGTAATCCGCGCAAAGCCCATCGAAAATCGCCCTAAAAGCCACTACAAAATCACTATCTAATTATTTAAGATTATTGAGAATTTATGACGGAAGTAGCTGATAAATTAGAGTAAATTTATCTCTTTGCAATCCAAAATTAGCTACAATCGCGCATATCATTTAAAAGGAATTTTATGGACAAGCAAACGGCATTAGACTTTTTGAGACTTCATCAGCCGATGCCTGCGCAGCTTTCGGATCAGCTCGTGGCAGAGTTTCGTGCGGTACGAGAGTTTTTGCGTGATAATCCCTGCGACGAGGCGCTTGAGCCGCTTTTGCGCTCGCTAAACGAGGGCGACGGCGCAGGTGAATATCCACTCGTGGACGAGGTGCTAGGCGCAGCGGACGATGCTGCTGCGGTAGCTGCGATTAGAGCGGTCTTGGAGGATCCGAGCACTGGCAGCGGAGCGCGATTTTGGGCGACGCTTTTTAGCGTGAGCTTCGTCCGTAAGGAGCTCATCGCAAGTCTGGAGACATCGCTTAAATACGCAAACGATGATTTGATCGAGCTTACGAAGGAGCAGATCGAAATGTTTAAGCAGCTGACGTAAAGTTAGCTGCTTAACTTATGGTTGCGCCTTACTCGATAGATTGCGCCGCTACAAAGCAAATCCAAATTTATAAAAATCGGCTTAATCGCAGGCTGCTTTTAAATTTTAAAATTTTGCGGTCGCTTAAAATTTTTAGAGGCGGCGATCGAGCAGGCGGCGCGCTTTATTTTCTACGCGCTGTGGCAGGCGCCCTGTGCGAGGATTGCTATCGGCAAAGATATAAGCGTCGCCGCTAAGTGCGAGCGGCGAAGACACCGAGCTAGGGAGGGTAGAAATTTCACGGCGTCGTTTGAAGTAAAATTTTAAATCTGCGGGCTTGTGATAGAATTTAAGTCGTAATAATGAAGCATAATTTAATATCGCTACGAGCTCACCGCTGAAATTTTAAGATTACGTCGCGCAGTGACGAGATTTTGCTCGGTGCAATCCGTACGAAATTTTAAGCCGTAAAGATAAAGCGGAATTTCTCATACGTGATTTTTTGAGACGAAATTTTAAGCAATGAGTTTGAGGGGGAATTCTAAAGCGCGAGTTAGACTATAAATTCGCACCGTCGGTAGAGGATACCGCGTCTTTTTTGCTCTGAGAACTCCTACCGCACGGCAAAGAATTTTACGTTTTTAGCACTACAGCTATGGATCTTGACCACGCAGTGAGCAAAGTTGCGCTGCGCTATGCGACTAAGGATACTGCGCCATTTCGCAAGCGATTTTGTGGCGAGATAGGCTATGTGTTTGGGCGCACGACATAGAAATTTGTATGGTGCGATAGACGTGGGATTACACGGCGCAGATTTCGCGTCCTCATCTGCACTGCTAAAAATTCTACTGAGCAGAGGTGATCTAGAAATTTTGCAGCGGCACAAAATTGCCTAACGCGGATTTTGAGCTTGCGCAAAATTTCGCACCGCTAGCATGTGAGAGACCTGAAATTTAAAATCGCATATCGCTTTAAAATTTTAAACTTATGAAATTTGAGCCGCGCTTACTTTTAAATCCTAAATCACGCGCCGTGTTTGGTGATGAAATTTTAAAATTTTATCACGCCAAGAGCAGCTCGATTGATTTGCGGGCGCAGCTAAAAAATAAGATAGATAAAATGCATCAGCGTGTGAAGCGGGCTAAATTTAAACTGCTAGCGAAATTTTAAAGCGCGGCCTAGACCGCTTACGGGCGCTCGATCTTGGCTTTAAAATAGTTAAATTTAGCGCTGGTGCTCGCAAGACGCTTCGTCTACCTGATTTTTGCGGTGCCGAAGCAAAGTCCGTTTTCGTTGCATTGCATATTTTCGATTTGCGGATCCTCGCTTTCGCCGCAAATTTGGATCATCTGATGCGACGCCTCGTCCATTTTGGGCTCGCTGCAATGCGAAACGCCTGGCTTTGGATGCTCTGGAGCGGAGCAAGCACATATAAACAGCGCTGCGCAGGCAAATAAAATAGCATTTTTCATTTTAAATCCTTTTTAAAAAATTTCGTAATTTTATCTTTGCAAAACTGAAATTTTGCGGAATTTAAAGCGTTTCGGATAAATTTAAAGCATCTGCTTTTGCAAATATAAATTTCTAAATTTCACGTTAGATACGAAGAGGCGGCGTGTAAAGCGAGATAAATTTAATATTTGTGAGCGAGTTTTAAGACGCAGCCCAAATCGTTTTACTGAAAGATAAGATTAAAGGCGCACTTAATCTTATCTATCGTTTTAAAATTTTTTACCGAAAGCCGCTATAATTGCGCCCTTTAAACCAAAATAAGGAGAAAACATGGCAATGACGAATTACATGGAACTTTTGATGGCAAATCAGCCGTGGAATTTGATTTTATTTATGGCGGTGCCGATGGGCTTAGCAGAAGCGATAGTAGCGAGCGAATTTTTTAGCTTGTACCACGCGCAGAAGGGCTCTTTGTCGCTAAAAATCAATAAATGCCTTAGCATCATTCTCGGCGCTTATTTTACGATATTAATCATTTACGTAGCGGTTAAAATTTTGCCCGTCATTCATTTACGTGGCGCTGCGGACGCCTTAGCTTTGGCGGCATACGTAGCGGCGGCGTTGCCTGCGCTGGTGCTGCTACTTTTGGAGCTCGGAGTTATCGCAAAAGGAGCGGAATTTAGAGCTAGGCTTAAATTTCATTTCTTGGCGCTGATTGTATTTTTGGTGCTAGGACACGTCGCGATGATTTTTGGAATGACCGATCCAGGTATGAGCGGCATGGATCATTCTATGATGGATCATGGCTCGATGAGCGGGATGAGTCACGATATGGGTTCGATGGAGGGGATGGATCATTCGCATATGAATCATGGCTCGATGGAGAACATGGATCACGGCGGCATGGATCACTCAAAGATGGAGCATTCACATTAACTTTAGTATGCCCGGCTTGGGCTAAATTTTAAAATTCTATCCCGCCGAGCTGCGGAGCTGATAGATCTTTATGATTTGATTGCCTTTGTCTGCGAAATGCATATGCAAGCACCTCTCAAATAAAATTTTACCGCCTTTCATATACCGCCTGCGAGGCGGTAAAATTTAATATCGAGCTTATCGCCCCACCTTTTTACGTTCTTGTGATCTTTTAAGCCGACTTATGCAGGCGCAAAGCTCGTACATAGGCGGTTTGAGGTTTAAATTTGCGTGCAAACCGCTTTGGTATATTTTTAACGTTAGTTTAATGCTAAATTTATATAATCTAAGTCTAGTTATATTTTAAGAGACGATTAAGAGTAAAAAGTGCTAAGCTTGGAGGCGGATAGAGTATGCAAGATTACGAATTATTGGACGTTTTATCCAATAAAAGGGTTCTTTGCCTAGAGGACGAGCCCGGGATTTTAAAAAATATAACCGAATCGCTACAGCTGTTTTTCGGCGAAGTAGTGGGGGTTAAGGACGGGCTGGAGGCGCTTGATGAGGCGATGAGCGGCTCGTACGACGCGCTGGTTTTTGATATCGGCGTGCCGCATATGGACGGGCTAGAGGTCGTTAAAAAGATTCGCGCTGCCGGCATCTCAGTGCCGATCGTGATACTTTCGAGCCACACCGAGCAGGAGTATCTGTGGCGGGCGGTGGAGCTTAAGATCACTAGGTATCTGCCTAAGCCGTACGACAAAAGCTCGTTTATAAAGGCGCTGCAAGACGTCGCTGCGGAGCTGATAAATCACGCGCCGATATTTAGTATAAGCAGCGAGCTGAAATATGATTTTGCCAAAAAGATCATCTACGTAAAAGACAGCGCCTGTCATCTTTCCAAAAGCGAGAGCAAGCTTTTGGAGTACTTCTTAGCGCGCAAAAATCAAACCGTAACCTACGAGCAGCTATTCGACTACATGTGGGAGTTCGAGCAGCCTAGCAAGGAGGCGATCAAGGCGATCGTCAAAGAGCTACGCCGCAAGATCGGCAAGGACGTGATTAAAAATTTATATGCGGTGGGGTATCTCTTTGAAGTATAAATTTAAATTTATCGTAGCGGTTTTCGTACTGCTATATATCGTAATTACGGCTTTGGTTTTTAACTTCTACCGCGAGCTTGCGCTAAAGGACACGAGGCGCGAGGCGTTTTATATCCTAGATACGATGAATGCGGTGCGCGATTACGTCTCGACCGTGCAGCGCCCGCTAATAAACGAGCTTAAAGAAAAAAAGCTTCTAAGCGAGGATTTTTTCGATCCGAGGCTGATGTCCTCGACCTACATAACGCGCGAAATTTATAAAATTCAGCTCGCCAAAAATCACATCAACTACGACTACAAGCTTGTCGCTACCGATCCGCTCAATCCCGAGCACGAGGGAAGCGAGTTTGAGAATGAAATTTTAGAGGGCTTTAAAGAAAACAGATATAAAGAATACTCCAGGATCGTCTACGATAAAGGTGGCGCCTCGTATCTTTTGAGCCTGCCGATAACAAACTCCCAGTCTTCGTGCACCGAATGCCACAGCATCAACGCAGCACCTAAAAAGATGCAAGAGCTCTACGGCGATGTGGGGAATTTCAAAGGCGGCCTAGGCGATACGATTGCGATGATAAGCTTTAAAATTCCGATAAAAAGTATTCTGCTCTATCACACCAAAGAGTTTGTCGTTAGCGGCCTAAGCTTGCTTGCAGTGTTTTTGATCTGTATATTTTGTATCTATAAAATTCACAAAAAAAACGCGACTTTAAAGATGCAAACTCAGCTTTTACTGATAAATCAAAGCCGCCTCGCGCTCATGGGCGAGATGATCGGCAATATCTCGCATCAGTGGCGCCAGCCGCTATCACAGATCAGCTCCACGCTTATAAATTTAGAGCTTTACAACGAGCGAGGCAAGCTCTCAAAAGAGAGGCTCGAAGGCGGCATAAAAGACGCGGGCGAGCAGGTAAAATTTATGAGCGATACGATCGAAGATTTTAAAAATTTCTTCAATCCGAACATGCCAAAGAAAGAATTTAGCGCCAGCGAGGCGATCGAGCAGGCGCGTAAAATTTTAAACGCCTCGCTTAAAAAGCACGTCATCGACATAAGCGTGCGAATAGAGGAAAATTTTACGCTTTATGGCAACGTAAACGAGCTCATCCAGGTGCTCATAAACATCATAAATAACGCAAAAGAGGCGTTTTTGGACGTGCCGCTTAAACGGCGTGAGATTAAAATTCGCTCGTTTTTAAAGCAGGGCGAGCGAGTGATTACGATCGAAAATAACGCAAGCCGCATCGATGAAGCGCAGCTAGATAAAATTTTTGAGCCGCACTTTACGACAAAACAGCAGGGCAGTGGGCTCGGGCTATATATGAGCAAGATGATAATCGAAAAAAACGGAGGAAGCATAAGCGCTGCGAATTCTGACGAAGGCGCGATATTTACGATATCTTTTCGTTAAATTTAGACTTCATTAAATTTTCTCCCTTTTTCGCCCTTTTTTGTTGATATTATTTCGAGCGTAGAACTTTGCTAATTTAAAATTTCGATTTTCAAAGGAGGAGCCATGAAAAAATGGAATAAGATGCTACTAGGCGCGCTAGCCTGTATTAGCATTTTTGCCGCAGGAGCCTGTGCTGATGAAGGCATGGGGCATGAGATGGAAATGTCGCAAAAATCGCGCGACGTCATCGCAAATCCTAAGGGCACGTTGCAAAGCAGAGGCGTCATATCCTTGCAGGACTACGTCGTAGAAGAGCGAGAGATGTATGACTGGCTATTTAAAAATCACCCGATTTTTACCAAATACGGCGGTAAGACAGTCGGTAAGATGGATGTACACGACCGAGGTTTGGAGTGGCTTGCGGAAGGGCATGGATTTGACTTTTCAAAGGCTAGTAAAAGAGACGACGGCAAGGGCTATAGCTCTATGATGTATAGAATCCCTGCGGGCTCTTCCTTGCAATTTCCGAATAAATTCATAGGCCCTGAAAAATGCGGCGAGTGCCACCCTGCGCAGTATGAGACATGGAGCAGATCGCGCCACGCCACTACTATCCGCTTCCCGGGCGAGCACCCGGAGGTTAATAACAACCTAACCGATCCTGTATTTAGCCCAGATACGGCGTCGATCCTTCCAAAAGGTATTACCCCTGACGTAATTTATGCGACTGTGGGGCATCTAAGGACAAAATTCGGCTACGTAGATGCATGGCTTCTACGCGGAACCTATCACGTAGAGGGCGGCTTGCTAAGAGATGGTACCGGTCAGATCGTAGCCGGCGGCAACCAATTCCAAAGGACTTGGGCGTTAAATTTAGATGATGAGACGGTCAAAAAGATCAAAAAGATTGTTCCGGAATTCCCGGGCACGCTTGAGGAATACGGCGACAACGGCGGTTACGTAAGAGGTCTTGCGTCGTATGCTGCAAAATACAAAAAATCGATGTTTTTCCAAGCAAACAGCTCGTATTGCGAAGTCTGCCACCCATTCAAATTCGATTTTAAAACTAAAAAAGAATTCTATGCTGCTTTGGGTAACGCAAAAGAGCTTCAAAAGCACACTATCTCCAAAGGTATCACCTGTGAAGAGTGCCATGGAGCGGGCGGTCACCTTGACGGCGCTACAAATTTTAGAACCTCAAACTGCGAACGCTGCCACCAAAGATTTAACTATAGCCCTGATTTAGCTCGTGCTAATCCACTAAACAACGGAAATCCCGATCTATCTCTTAGCTCTAAATTTAAATCTATGGGTCCAGGCTGTGGCTCTGAAGGCTCTCAGTCCTACTTTACCGCTCACTACGAGAAGGGTATGCGCTGCGTAACCTGCCACGATCCGCACGATAATACCGGACCGGTAGTTGGCGATAAAACCGTCAAGGGCGTAAATTATAACTCCGAGCAGGGCTATTTGAGCGCGTTTTATACAAAGCCTAAGATCACAAAAGAGTGCAAAGATTGCCACCAAGAGCAAGCCTACATCGCCGCAAGAGCCGATACGCATAAAGACAATACCTGCGCATCTTGCCACATGCCGTTTATGATGAGCTGCGAGAACTTCTACGCTATTCAGTTTCAAGACAACGCGGGATTCGATACTCAAAGAAGATCGCACATCTGGAAGATCGACATCGATCCTGCTAGAAAATCTCTAGTCGCAGGCGATGCCGCTAAAGGTCCAAGAGATGCGAAAGATTGGCACTTCCAAAGAAATAAAGATGGACGAAATTTCGTCGATCTTATGTGGTCGTGCGCGAGAACCTCGTGGGCTGATAAAGATATGCAAGATACCAAAGGCTGCCACAGCCCTGTCGTTTCCGAGCTAAAAGAGACGCTTCACTTCAAGAACCAAAAGCAGGTTTACGATGAGGTTATGGGCTGGCAAACTCCGATTAAGAGCGACTTCTCGCAGGTTAAGATCGGTATTCAAGGAATTTACTCTATCCTTGAGACTAAAAAGCTTAACTCCAGCGACAAAACTCGCGTTTACGAGCTAATAGAAAAAGCTCAAGACACCGTCGATCTTATCGAAAAAGACGGCTCATGGGGAATGCATGGCTTTAAATATACTAAGCAAAGGCTAGAAGCCGCTAAAGAGTATATCAAAGAGGCTCAAAGAATTCTAAATAATAATTTATAATTCTTTCGGGGTCGCGTAAGTTCGCGGCCCCGAAATTTAAAAGGCAGATGTATGCAAAAAAGACTAAAAATTTTCTTGCCTATTGTTTTGGCAAGCTGCGCGTTGGGCGCGAATTTAACTACGCAAGAACAAAAAGAATCTTATAGCATCGGAGCTTCTACCGGAAGCTATGTTTCAAACCAGCTGCATTCACAAGCCGCGTTAGGTGTCAAATACGACTTAGATGCGGTAATAGAGGGGTTTTTGGACGCTCTTAAAAAGCAGCAGAAACTAAAAGATGAGGAAATTATTGCGCTTTTGAATCAAAGAGCCGATAAACTAAATAAGATCGTAGAAACAAATTCCAAAGCGGAGCTTGATAAAAATTTAAAAGCAGGCAAGGAATTTATGGCGAAAAATGCCAAAAATCCGGACGTTAAAACCACGAAATCCGGTCTTCAATATGAAATTCTAAAGCTAGGTATGGGCGAAAAGCCAAAGCCTGAGAGCGTAGTAGTGATGAACTACAAGGCGTATTTGACGAACGGTAGCGTATTTGACGATACTTTCGCGTCTAAAATTCCGGCGCATCTTTCTATGATAGGCTTAATCGACGGATTACGCGAGGGATTGCTTTTGATGAATACAGGCTCGAAATATAAATTTACAATCCCTAGCAATTTAGCCTACGGCAACGTGGATGTAGATAGAATTCCTGCGGGTTCTGTGGTGATTTTTGAAGCCGAACTACTAAAAGTTTTAAAGCCCGGCGAGCTTGCCGATACGGCGAAAAAGCTTAGCGAGAGCGAGGCTAAAAGCTTTCACGACGCGAACAAAACAAAGTAGTTTTGCTTAAATTTAGTCGGAGGAGAATATGCAAAAGCAAAGAAGAAATTTTATAAAATCCGCCGCACTCGGCTCTTTAGGGCTTGGCGCAATCGCCTCAAGCTTACTCGCGCAAAACGATCCCGGCACGGATAAAAGTGCGCAAGATGTAAACGCAAGTGCTAAAAAGCAAGAGCCGAAGAAGCCGCACTACGGCATGATATTCGATCAGAACAAATGCGTGGGCTGTACCGACTGCGAGATCGCCTGTAAAAAGGTAAATTCGGTTCCGAAAGGTCAAATGAGGCTTTTTATCCAGGACAAAACCGATCCGCTAAATTTGAAAGAAAAGCGCTATGTTAGGGTTTCTTGCCAGCAGTGCGAGGATGCGCCGTGCGTAAAAGTTTGTCCGACGAAAGCCTGTCACAAGGACGAAAAAACGGGCATAACGACGATGAACACCGATGATTGCATCGCCTGTAAATACTGCATCGTCGCCTGTCCTTACGACGTGCGCTTTATAAATCACGATACCAAAGCCGCGGAGAGCTGCAACTTCTGCTTGGATACGAATTTAAAAGACAACCATGAACCGGCCTGCATCGAGGCGTGCAGATACGAGGCGATCGTATTTGGCGATCTAAACGACGAAAGCTCGCACATCAGCAAGCTGCTTCGCGTAAAAGATAGCCTGCGAATGCATCCTGAGTGCGGCACGAAGCCGAGCCTGCGCTATATTCCTGCGGTAAAACTGGGGGTGTGATATGAACGGAGCCATAAATTTCACTGCGACCTTCTCGCACGGCGTGGAGTGGGGCTGGCCGATAGCGGTCTATCTTTTGCTAGCGGGTATGAGCGGCGGCGCTTTGGTAGTCGCGATCCTTGTCAAATTTTATAAAAAACAGACCGAAAGCACGCCACTGTTTAAGGCTGCGTCGCTGCTATCTTTTGTTACGATTTTACTCGGCATGGTCTGCTTGGTAGCCGATTTAGAGCGACCGCTTCTTTTTTGGAAAATTTTGATCAACTATAACTTTACCTCGGTTATGTCCGTGGGCGTTGCAGCGCTTTGCGTCTATATCCCGCTTAGCTTTGTGGCTTGTCTTTATGCGTTTGAAGATTGCCTAAGAGAGTTTTTGATGCGCAATCTTAGCTTTTTAAAAGGTCTTTTCGAGCTTGTGATGAAAATCGTAAACGCGCTTCGTCCGCTGCTTCTTGCGCTCACGCTTGTTTTTGCAGTTGCAATCTGCGCCTATACGGGCTTTTTGATCTCGGTTTTAGTTAGATTTCCTATCCTTAATACCGCTGTTTTACCTGCGCTTTTCGTTGCGTCTGGCTTATCTGCCGGCATCGCGGGCTCAAGCCTGATAGCCGCGCTTTTCTTTAAAGCAGACCCGCACGGCGGCGATCTAAAAACCTTGCACGCCGCCGAGTGGCCGGTTTTGGCGATGGAAATTTTACTAATCGGCATGATTTTCGTTTCGCTAATCACCGGAAGCGACGTGCAAAAAGCCGCCAGCGTCGCATTTAGCGAGGGATTTTATGCGAAGATGTTTTGGCTGGGTGTCGTGGGCGTAGGATTTTGCGTACCGCTCGTTTTAAATTTCGCACTGGGCAAAAAGATCGCTCACACCGCGTTTGCGTTCTACGTTAGCGCGCTTGCCAGCGTGGTCGGAGTATTACTTCTTAGAATGTTTATACTATACGCGGGACAAACTTACGATATAATAATGTAAAACTGCGGAGGGTTAATGAGCGCGCTAAAAATATTAAAATTTTTCATCTCTTACAAGTTCGCGCTCTGCCTCCTTTTTATTCTAGCCGCAGGTGCCGGCGTCGCGACCTTTTTAGAGAGCATCTATGACACGCAAACGGCTAAAATTTTAGTCTATGAGGCGCGCTGGTATGAGTGCGTCATGGGCGGGGCGACGCTTAGCCTGCTCGGCATTATAATTAAAACCAAAATGTGGCGCCGCTTCGGCTCTTTCGTGCTTCATGCGGCATTTATCGTCATCTTTATCGGCGCGGCGCTGACGCGCTATTTCGGCACCGAGGGCGTGCTGCACGTAAGAGAGGGCGAGAGCGAAAACGAGATGGTAAGCGTCAAACCATACTTGCAAATCCGCACGCAAGACGCACTGTTTGAGCACCCGCTAAATCTATCTCAGATCGGCGATAACGATTTTAGCTTCACGCAAAGTATAAATTCTAAAAGCTTCACCGTCAAATTTAGCTCCTACAAACCCGCGCCCAAAGGCGAGCAGGGCACGCTTGCGGTAAAGGCGGGCTTTGAGGGCGAAAGCGAGCAAGAGGCGGAGCTGCGCGGCGGTGCGGGCTGGCTGGGTGAACCCAAAATTTTAAACTTTGACGGCGAGGAGATAATGCTAAGCTGGGGCTCGAAACTCATAGAGCTTCCGTTTGCGGTAAAGCTTTTAAAATTTAAGCTCGAACGCTACCCGGGCTCGCAAAGCCCATCATCCTACGCTAGCGACGTTGAAATTTTAAAAGAGGGCAAGAGCGCGGGGGAGCATGAAATTTATATGAACCATCCGCTAAACTTTGGCGGCTTTAAGCTCTTTCAATCCTCCTACGACACCGACGAGCAGGGCACGGTGCTGGAGCTTAACCGCGATCCGGGTAAAATCCCCACTTACTTCGGTTATTTCTTGCTTTGCGTCGGATTTATCGGCAATCTTTTTACCGCGGGCAGCAGGTTTAAAAAGCTCGCTAAATTTATTAAAAACAACGCACCCGCCGCGCTACTTCTAATCGCGCCGCTTTTTTTCAGCATTGAGCTTCGCGCCGCGGATGAAAACTATCTAGCAAACCTTAAAGCCAACTCGCGCGTTCATGCAAACGGCGCGTTCGCGGAGCTTTTAGTGCAAGATTACATGGGCAGGATCAAGCCGCTTAGCACCGAAGCAAGCGAGATCGTAAATAAAATTTCAGGCACGGACTCGCTTTACGGCTTAAGCGCCGAGCAGATGATCCTAGGAATGAGCCTAAATCCCGCGTTTTGGCGCGATCAAAAGATCATCAAGATCAAAAACGACGAGATTAAAAAGATGCTAGGCTTAGCGCCGCAGGAGCGATATGTGAGCTTTAATTCGGTCTTTGATGAAAACGGCAACTACAAGCTCGCGCGCGTCGTGGATGAGGCTAATGAAAAAAGCGCCTCGCGCCGCGGCGTGCTCGATAACGAGCTGATTAAATTCGACGAGCGGCTAAATATCGCGTATCTGACCTTTAGAGGGGTGTTTTTTAAATTTATCCCCGTGCCGAACGACCCGCAAAACGCGTGGCTCTCGCCGAACGACGCCTTTGCGGATTATAGGATCGCGCCGCAGATCAAAGGCGTGCTAAACGACTATCTAAACGGCTTGCAGGATGGAATTTCGGATAATGATTGGGCTAAAGCGGACGCCGCGTTAGCGGAGCTGAAAAACTACCAAAGAGCCACCTCGGCGGCTATTCTTCCAAGCGTTAGTCGCGTCAAAGCCGAGGTGTTTTACAACAAAGCTTCGGTTTTCAAAAAGCTCGTTTATTGCTATATGATCCTAGGCAGCGTAGCTCTAATATTGGCGCTTATCGGCGCGCTTTGCGGCAAGCGCTTCACGCTCGCACAAAAAATTTTATTCGCTGCCTTTGCCGCAAGCTTTGCGGCACATACCCTCGCGCTTGCGCTGCGCTGGTACGTCGCGGCTCACGCGCCGTGGAGCGATAGCTATGAGTCGATGATCTACATCGGTTGGTCGGCGGCGCTTGCGGGGATCATATTTTTTAGAAAGTCCCTACTTACGCTAAGCGCGAGCTGCTTGCTAGCTAGCATCGTGATGCTCGTAGCGCATATGAGCTTCGTAAATCCGCAGATTACCAACCTCGTGCCAGTACTAAAGTCGTATTGGCTTAGCATCCACGTATCTGTTATCACGGCTAGCTACGGATTTTTAGGGCTTAGCTGCCTGCTTGGGCTTTTGGCTCTTGTTTTGATGGCGCTTAAAAACGGCGCCAATCGCGAGCGGCTCAACGCGCAGATCAGATATATAACGGCGATCAACGAGATCAGCCTCATCGTGGGGCTTTCGATGCTGACGCTAGGAAATTTCTTCGGCGGTGTGTGGGCGAATGAGAGCTGGGGGCGATACTGGGGCTGGGATAGCAAAGAGACTTGGTCGTATGTCTCGATCATCGTCTATGCGATCGTGCTGCATCTAAAGCTTATCCCGAAGCTCGGCTCGATCTATGTTTATTGCGTGAGCTCGACGCTTGCGTATAGCTCGATCATAATGACCTATTTCGGCGTAAATTTCTACCTTACCGGCATGCACTCTTACGCCGCAGGCGATGCGCCGCAGATACCCGCGCCGTTTTATTGTATAATAGCGGCGGTCTTTTTAATAATCGCTCTTGCTTTCAGGGGTAGGGACGTAAAAACGATATAAAGGAGTAAATTTGAAAAAATTTCTAATAGCGTTAGCCTTGGCTGCCGCGGCAAATGCGGGCTTTATCAGCGAGGGCATTCAAGCTCAGCAAAGCGGCGATCATAAAAAACTCGCAGAAATTTACGAGCGAGCGTGCGGTTTGGAAAATAAAGCTTCGGGATGCTATAATCTAGCCGTTTTATATTTTGAGGGCACCGGCAACGTAGAGAAAAATTTCGAAAAAGCGATCAGCCTCTACGAGAAGGCGTGCAGCGCTAAATTTGCGCTTGCGTGCAACAATCTAGGCTATGTTTACGAAAGCGGCAACGGCGCGGATCAAAATTTTACCAAAGCCGCGGCTTATTACGAAAAAGCCTGCAAAGATAACGAAGGCTGCACATCGCTTGGGCTTTTATACGCAAACGGCGCCGGGCTTGCAAAGGATGTCGCTAAGGCGGCGAGCCTTTATGAGAAGGCCTGCACCTACGGCGATATGATGGGTTGCAACAACCTGGGCTATCTGTATCTAAAGGGTGAGGGCGTGCAGCAAAGCTTCGCAAAGGCTAAAATTTTTTACGAAAAGGCTTGCGGCGGCGATATCGGCATCGGCTGCAACAATCTAGGTTATCTATACGCCTTCGGGCAGGGGGTAGGCCAGGATTATAAGCAAGCAAAGCAGCAGTATGAAAAGGCGTGCAACCTCGGTCACTTCGACGGCTGCAATAACCTAGCCATAATGTATGCCGAAGGTAAGGGCGTGAAGTCCGATAACGTCAAAGCAAAAGAGTTTTTCAAAAAAAGCTGCGATGGCGGCATCAAGATGGGATGCGAGAATTTGGAATTTTTAAATTCGATTAGTAAGTAAATTTAAAACATCAAATTTTTAAGGAGATAGTATGATTTTACGTTCGTTTTTAGCTTCGGCAGCGCTTGTTGCGCTCGTTTGCGGTGCCTCCATGGATGGGGCCAATAAACCGGCAAAGCCTATGTTTCAAAGCGTGGATCCTAGCAAGGCTACGCTTGTAGGAAGCGGCGAGGGCAAAGAATACTGCGCTGTTTGTGGAATGAATTTGGTAAAATTTTATAAAACCAACCACGTTTGGAACGGCAAGCAAGTAGCTTCTCTGCACTGCTTGTACGAGCTAACGGAGGGAAAAATTCCAAGCGATGCGCAGGTCGTCGATACGAAAAATCTAAATTTAATCGACGTAAATAAAGCCTTTTACGTCGTAGGCAGCAAGGTCAAAGGCACGATGACGCGCAATAGCAAATACGCCTTTTCAACCGAGGCCGACGCGAAAGAATTTCAAGCCGAAAACGGCGGCGAGATAATGAATTTCGCCAAAGCCTACGAGATTGCAGGGCAGGATTTCGAGGGCGATAATAAGATGATTAAAGCCAAGCGCGAGGGTGGCGTTTACGCGCACGGTAAAGAATTTTACGAAACAAACTGCGCTAAAACGGACGCCAAAAGCTTCAAAGCCATCTCTGAGCTCAAAGCTCATCTCAAAAAGACTTGCGACGCAAAGGGTGCTAGCAAAGCCCCTGAATACGACAAACACCTACAAGCCGCAGCGCTATATTTGTGGGATGCGCCGGCAAATTTAGGCGGCAGCGACAAAAACGCAAAAGCGAAAAAACCTGAAAAGATCGTCGTGCCTGAAGGCGCTAAATGCCCGGTCTGCGGCATGCTAGTGGGCAAAAACCCTAACTGGGCGGCGATGATAGAGGTCCAGGGCGGCGAGAATTTGTATTTTGACGGCGTGAAAGATATGATGAAGTACTACTTCGAAAAGGGCAAGAGCTTTGATAAAATTTACGTAACTGACTACTATAAGCTTCATAAGATCGATGCTAAAAGTGCCTTTTTCGTGCTCGGCTCCGACGTCTTAGGACCGATGGGCGACGAGCTCATTCCATTTGATAGCGAGAGCGCGGCCAAGACCTTCGCTAAAGATCACGGCGGTAAGAGTGTACTTAAATTTGACGAGATCAAAGAGAGCGTAATAGAAGGGCTATGAGGCTCATTTGCGCTTTAATGATCTTTTTTGCCGCCCTTTACGCGCTCATTGCGGTGCATTATGTAAGCTTTGATCGCGCAAAGGGCGAGCAGTGTCTGCAAAAGCTCGCGCGCGAGATAAAGGATGTGCGGCTCTCAAGCAGCTTTAAGAGCAAGGCCTACGCGGAGTTCGTCTATGATAAGTAAAAACTTCATCGACTACTCCGTGACTCTGCTGCGAAAAGACAGAGCCGATTACGCTTTTAGCTTCGCGATATTTGCCTTTATTGTTTTTGTTTTAAGCTCGGTGCTTTTCATCTCGGGCTCCATTCAAAACGATCTTGAAAAGGTCATTAAGCTCAGACCCGACATCGTCGTAGAGGCTCTACGCGCGGGCAAGCGCGATCTGATGCACGACGGCTATATCTACGATATCTCCAAAATCGCGGGCGTCAGCGAAGTGCAGGGCGCCGTGGACGGGATGTATTACTTCGCTCAAAAGCGCGTTTGGTTTCATATCGTAGGCGACGAAAGCCTGAGCGAAAACGAAATGATCGTAGGTGAGGGGGTGAAGGCGGCGATGGGCGAGTGGTACTACGAGGACGAGTTTCACTTCTTAACCGAACAGCGCCTAATCGCGATTAAGATTAATAAAATTTCACCGCACGAAAGCAGCATCGTCTCAAACGACGTGATCTATCTCAACCCCGATACCGCGCGCGAGGTGCTAAGCCTGAAGGAGGGCGAATACACCAAACTCTACGTAAGCGTGCCCAACCCCAACGAAGTAAGCGAAGTAGCGCTTAAGATCGTAAATTTATACCCCAACACGGAAGCTCTTAGCGCGGAGGACGCGGTAGCCGAAGTGAGGCATCTGTATTATTACAAGGGCGGGATCTTTATGGTGCTTTACGCCGTGGCGATGATCTCGTTTTTCATCTTGCTGAAAAATCAAATTTCGCTCGCATACGGAGAGAAAAAAAAGGAGATCGCGATCTTGCGCAGCATCGGCTTTTGTATAAAGGACATCATCGCGATGAAATTTATCCAAAATTTCATCGTCTCGCTAAGTGCGTATCTGCTCGGCGTCGCGGGCGCTTATGCTTATGTTTTTGTTCTAGACGCACCGCTTTTGCGCGATATATTTTTAGGCGGCGAGCTGCGAAATTTCATCACCTTCACGCCCGCGATAAATTTCAATATGCTCTTTTTGATCTTCGTCTTTAGCGTTATCCCGTTTTTGGCGTTCGTCATCATCCCTTCATGGCGCATCGCTATAGGCGATATGAGCGAGGCGGTCAAATGAGCAAGATAGAGATTAAGCAGCTTTACAAAATTTACAATGAGGGCAGGGCGAATGAATTTCGCGCTTTGAAAAATATAAGCTTAAGCGTTGAGGAAGGGCAGATCGTAATCTTAAAAGGCGTTAGCGGCAGCGGTAAAAGCACGCTTCTATCCATCATAGGCGCGCTTTCTAAGCCTAGTAGCGGCGAGGTTTTAGTGGACGGCGCAAATGTCTCCAAGCTCGCCGATATCGAAAGCTCCGCGTATCGCCACAAAAAAATCGGTTTTATCTTTCAGTCTTTCAACCTGCTTGAGGCGCTTAGCGTTTATAAAAACGTCCTTGCGCCGCTTAGCCTTGAGCGGCTGAGCAGGGATGAGCTTGGCGCGCGCATAGACGAAGCGATGCAGATTGCCAATATCGAGCATAAAAAAGATCAGATCGTCTCCAGCCTTAGCGGCGGCGAGAAGCAGCGCTGCGCCATCGCTAGGGCGCTCGTGATGAATCCGCAGATCATCTTAGCCGACGAGCCGACGGCAAATTTGGACAAACAAAACTCGCTCGGCTTTATCGAAATGCTTTCAAAGCTCAAAGAGCTTAAAAAGACTGTTTTGATCGCGACGCACGACATACTCTTCGACGAGTTAAGTTTCGTGGATCGATACGTGTTTTTAAAAGACGGAGAAATTTCTACATGAGCGTATTTTTATCGGGCAGTGTGATCGCGTTTTTGGCCGTAGAACTGATCGTAATAGCTCTGATGGCGATCTCGCAGTTTCATATAGTGCGGATCATGCGCTACTGGGACTTTAACGCCACCTCAAATTTACAATACGCCCTGGAGAAAAGAAACTATCTCATCAACACCATTTTGTTCTTCACGATAGCGTGCAAGATCATTTTGTTTATATTTTTCGCGCTCTGCCTAAACGAGCTCTCTTCGATCGTGCCGGGCGCGATGTGCTCCGCGGGCGTCGTGGGTTCGAACCGCTACGGCAACATCCTGCTGCTTTTAAAAATTTTACTGATCTTTGGCTTTGGGCTCTGGCTTATTTTAAACAGCCTCGATCTTAAAGCGGGCAAATTTCCCTATCTAAAGCGCAAATACCTGATCTTTACCATCCTTTTTACTGGCGTTTTGGCGGAGTTTATTTTAGAAATTCTATTTTTTATCAATATCCCGTTGCGTGTGCCGGTGTTTTGCTGCTCGGTCGTATTTCGCGCGCCGAAGCTTCCGTTCGGCTACACGCAGGCGCTTTTGGCGACCTTTTTCTACGCGATATTGGGCGCCATTTTGATCTTAAATTTCTTAAAGCAGTCGATGGCGAGCTTTGCTCTGAATTTACTCTTTTTGTTCGTCGCATACTACGCGATCACCTATTTTTTCGGGCTTTACGTTTACGAGCAGCCCAACCATAAATGCCCGTATTGCATGCTTTTGAAGGATTATTACTTCGTCGGCTATACGATCTGGGGCTCGCTGTTTTTGGGTATATTTTTCGGCATCGTGCCCTTTTTAACGGAGCTCATTACTAAGCGCGCCTACACCCACCTGCTTAAATACTCCTCGTTCTGGCTCATTCTAAACGCGCTCATCTGCAGCGCCTACGTTGTCAAATACTACTTCGTGCGGGGCGCGCTGCTATGATTAAGAAAATTTTTGCCGCGGTTTTGCTCGCCTGCGTGATGGGGCTGCTTATATCGTCCATGGATATAGCCGAATCCAAAATTTCTGTGCGCCACGGCAACACGGATAAGCAGCCGCTGCAGATAGAATTCGGCAAATACCTATGCCACGAGAGCGGCACGGTGATAAACGATCTGTACAACACCGCCCAGGCCGTTATGCCAAATGGCGATACATATTTTTTCAACGACATCGCAAACGTCTTTATGTGGCTGATGCGGCAAAAAAACAGAGATGAGATCGTGGTATGGGTTTATTCGCAAGACACCGAAAAATACATCATCGCCAAGGACGCCTGGTACTCGCGCGTCGAGATCACGCCGATGGGCTACGGCTTTGGGGCGTATGAATTTCACAACTATGGCAGGAGCGACTACTACTACGACGAGATCGTGCTGTGCGCCGCGCGCGGCGAAACGCTGCTAAATCCGCTCATCAACATTCTGCTTTCGGAAAATAAAATTTAGCCTCGCAGCGGATCGGAAAATGAAATTTAGTCCCGCGATGGATCGGAAATAAAATTTAACCCTACGGCGGATATGAAATAAAATTTAGCCGTGCGGCAGGTAGAAATAAAATTTAACTCCGCAGCGGGTGTGACTTGTCATGGATACGGCTCGTCGCTTAAATTTTACTCGCGCTTGCTGCTTTTATTAAATTTTGCTCGCGCCTGCCGCTTCGTCCCGCCGCCGATTAGTTAAAATTTAAAGTCGCGCTCGCTCATTAAAATTTTGAATTTACCCGCTCACTTAAAATTTCATGTTTGTCCGTATGCTTCAAATTTTAAAACTGCACCGCGCTTTTTAAAATTTCAAGCCGCAACGATACGTGCTCGCTACGTAAAATTTTATCTCGCGCCTGCCGTTTGCGTTAAATTTGGCTTGCGTCTGCTTGGATGTCGCCGCTCGCGCGATCAATAAATTTATATCAATACGGGCGCCGAAATTTTAAGCTATAATGGCGCTAAATTCCGCATTAAAGGAGCTAAAATGAGCGAAATTTTAGATCAGACGCTGGAGCGCGCGAAAGAAATTTTAGGAGCGGAGGCGCTGGATCTTAAGATCGAGCGCGCCGTCGTGGGGCTATTTTTTAGCGGCGTGAAGCTGCAAGGCGGCGCGTGCGGGCTTAGCTATACGCCGCTAAAGTCCCTATCAGGCGCCGTTTGCTGCCCCTCGCAGGCAAGCGTGATGCCCGATTCGGGCAATATCGCAGGCAAAAGCGTGCGCTATCTGCTGCGCGATTTGGGCTCTGCCGCGCCGCTTAAAAAGACGCTCGCGCTCGCCGCGCTAAATGCGCTAGGCAGGGCGTGTTTTGATAAAATCACCGCCGATTATGACGTGAAATTCGGCGCCGATCCCTTTGATGAGCTACGGATTGAGCGCGGCAGCTTTAGCGTCGTCGTGGGCGCGCTGGTGCCCTACATCAAGACGCTGATGAAAAATGGCGCGGATTTTAAAATTTTAGAGCTTGATAAAAGCACGCTTAAAGAGGCGGAGCTGCCGTTTTATTTGCCCGCAAGCGAGGCCGCAAGCGTCGTGCCGCGCGCCGATAACGTGATAATCACGGCTACGACGCTCATCAACGACACGCTCGATGGGCTTTTGCGCCTGAAAAAAAGCGGCGCCAAGCTCGTGCTCGTAGGGCCTACCACGCCGCTACTGCCGCAGGCGCTGTTTGAGCGCGGCGTGGACTTTGCGGGCGGCACGCTCGTGCGGGATGTGGACGCGGTGCTCGATATCATCGCGCAGGCAGGCTCGGGGTATCACTTTTTGGGTAAATTTGCCGATAAAATCACGATTTGCAAGGGCTAGCGCGCGAATTGAAATTTTAAAATTTTGCGCGCAAGCGGCTTTGCAGCGGATTTTTATAGATCTACGCGAACGTTTTAAGAGGTCTTTTTTAAAAAACGATGTAAAATGTCCGCTTTAGAAATGAGAGGAGCTATAGATGAATAGCAAAAGACGAAATGCGATGAAATTTAGCCTAGCATGCGCAGCTTCGCTACTTTGCGTCGGTACCGCCTCGTTTGGGGCGAGCTTAAATTCGAAGGAGAAAAATATGCAAAAGTGCGTCTATATTGTGCACGGCTACGACGCTTCGCCTAAAAGCCATTGGTTTGCCTGGCTCAAAGGCGAGATCGAAAAATCGGGCGCGAGGGCGGAAATTTTAACGATGCCCACGCCTGCGCACCCAAGGCTTGATGAGTGGCTGAAAACATTGCGAGAAAGCGTAAAATTTGAAGGCGAAGTCTATCTGGTCGGACACAGCCTCGGCTGCCCTACGATCTTAAATTTCTTACAAAGCAGCGCCGCAAGCGGCGCAGTAGAGGGGATCGTGCTGGTCTCGGGGCTTGCAAAGCCGCTTAGCGATCCGCAATTTAAAATTTTAGACGAGTTTATGGATAAAGGCTTTGATTTTGAGCGCATAAAAGCCGCCGCAAAACAGCGCGCGGTGGTTGCCGCAAAGGACGATTATATCGTGCCGTTTAGCTTCAGCCGCGAGTTAGCGGGGCAGATCGATGCTAAGTTTTACGAGGTGCAAAAAGGCGGGCATTTTTTGGATAGAGATGGCTTTACGAAGTTTGATCTAGTCTATGAAATTTTAGAAAAAATGATGAAGCTAAAGGGCTAGATTTGGGGCAGGCGCACCCGCTCGATCGATATTTGCTTCTGCATTTGCCGCTCGCGTTTTTCTCTGCCGAAGCTTGGATTTGATTTGCGGCTAAGATAAGAGTCTCGTCTTTAGCCCGCCGAAGGCTTCCGCTACCCGCATAAATAAATAGATAAGCCTGCGGCGTAATCGTCGTTTGCGAGGCGAGTTCCGCGTGGTTTTAAAATTTTGTAAATGTCGCAGCGACATAAGCGTGTTCTGCATAAATGTCAAAGCATGGCGGCTAGCGAGAATTTTATCAGTTCGCAAAATTTTTGTCCGCGGCGAAATTTCATACTCGGCTTGTGCGAGCTAAATCCGTGCTCAAGCCCGTGTCGCGTAGAAGATAAAATTTAGCGAGCGCGGCGGAGCTTTTGCGACGATAGAATTTTAAAATTTTAAAGCAAGCGGGATAAGCTAAATTTTAAATAGCACCCAGCTCGTACGCGTTAAATCCGCGCCCAAACCCGTGCTGCGCGAGAGATAAAATTTAGCGGGCGCGAAAGGCGCATAAGTTTAGCTTTTCTTTTCGTTAAACATATACGAAACCACGAAAACGATCAGGCAAACGGGCGCGAACGCAAATGCAAACGCCACGCTCCAGCCGGCGGCACGCTCGCCCCAAAAATACCCCGCCGC
>NZ_CALKZP010000002.1 GCF_938002845.1 uncultured Campylobacter sp. | reverse complement strand
CAGAAAGGATAAAAAATGCAAACGACGTTAAACGCCGATGAAAAAAAGGCTGAAAACAAGCGCTTTTTAAAATCGCTTAAAAAAATAGTAGCGGAGCTAGACAAACGCTCAAGCAAAAAAGACCAAGCTAAGATGGTAGAAATGATTATTTCTTATTTCGATCTAGATGGATATCTGCATCGTTAAGCTTACTCATGGCGTCTTTAATACTTTCAGCGATAGTATTAAACGCCTCCGCTACCATTTTAGGAGCATCCTCCGGTCTTGATCGGAGCATTTCTGCTTGTATTGCGAGTTTGGTTAGCTCTAAAACTATCTCTTTGTCTGTCATTTAAATCCTTTGTGATGAATTTCTTAGCTTGGCGGCGGAATTCTACGAAGGATTTAACTGAAAGTCAAATTTAAGGAAGCAGGATATGAGACATTCATTTAACACCGACGTAGCAGAGCGCTACGGACTTCAAGAGGCGATATTATTGGACTGGATAGTTTTTTGGCTAGTAGAAAACGAGCGCAACGAGCGTAACTTCTACGAGGGCAGATGCTGGGTTTTTAACTCCGCTAAAGCACTTGCGGAAAAATTCCATTATTTAAGCCCGAACACCATCCAAAAAACGTTAAAAAGGCTAGAGGACGCAGGGATAATCATATCGGGGAATTTTAATAAAAATAAGTTTGATCGCACGAAGTGGTATAGCATCGCAGACGAATATCGCTACTTACTTAAAGAGCATAGAAGCGACGCCGAAAATTTAAAAGAGGATGCTAAGCAAAATCCACAAAGCGAGGACGCGAGTGGAGTAAGCCAAAGCGCGAGTGGATTTAGCCAATCGGCGAGTCCATTCAGCCAATCGGCGAATGTATATAAATTAACAAACACACCTACAGAAGAAAATTCAAAAAAATTTCAAACGGATAGCTCGCTATCGCTCGCTAACGCGCGCATGCGAGAAGCGAATGCACAGAGTGAGATTTCGCAAAAGCGCACGGACGATTTTTCGCAAAGCGATAATTTCTCGCCTCCCGTCCAAAATCAAGAACCCGCAAAGCCTAAAAAATTTCAAAAACCTACGATCGAGCAGATAAGGGCGTATTGCCTAGAGGCTAGTAAAAATATCGACGCAGAGGCATTTTTCGATTTCTACGAAGCCAAAGGCTGGGTAGTAGGGAGAGCTCCGATGAAAGACTGGAAAGCGGCAGTTAGGAACTGGGCGAAAAACGAAAGCCAATTTCTGCGGCGCAAGGTTGGTTCTGACGGGCAAGATGACGAATATGCAGACGTGCCGATGTTTGCAAGCGATAATCCAATCCTAAAAAACAACTTCCTAAGCCGCGATATGAGCGTGATCTACGATAAAGCTACGCAAATCGCCATAGAGGACGAAAGACTGCGGAGTAGCCGACAAATTGAGATGAAGGATCACAGATGAGCTACAAAGAAAAATTTATAAACGAGATTTTGTTTCAGGGCAGAGCTACGCCGATGCAGGTGAAATTTCTAGCCGAGGGCGCGCTTAAAAATATCGCGGATAAAGACCTAGGCGAGTTTGCAAATTTCGCTTTCAGCCTCAAGACGAGATACGACAATGCTATTCAAACGATCATCAATGCCGCCAACGAGTATCAGAGGGAAACTACAATGCGGCTACTCAAGCGAGGATGCGCGTTTTCGGATATCGCACTGCTTAAAAAATTCCTAACGCAATACTTCAAGCGAAAACTCATAGCGTGCGGCGTGTATCCGTTCACCTGCACGAGCATATCGATGAATGAATTTGGGGAATTTGTCAACGATACCACAAAAAAGGCGATTTCGGCGGCGGACGAAGTAGCATTTTTGACGGCGCTTCTAAAAGAGCAATGCGCTATCGGCGAGTATAGAGGCGAGCTTTTAGCACAAAACATCGAAAATTTTCAGCGCGCCAAAGAGGGGCGGCTTAAAGAGGCGCCGAAGCTCGAAAACAAACAAACGCCCGCAAACTCCGAGGGCTTTACGAAGCTGCTTGAAAAAGTGAAGGTGAGGTCGGTATGAGACTATCCAAGGCGGAGTTTGAAAAATTTAAAAACTTTCTAGCCTATGAGCACCCGATGTGTCAAATTTGCGCCAAAGCTCCGAGCGTTGAGCCGCATCACGTGAAATTCGGACGCTATGGGGCGGACAAGGACGATCGCAAACTGATCGCAGTATGCAGAGCTTGCCACGAGTGGTGTCACGCGCACAAACACGAGAGCATAGAAAAATACGAGAGGATCGCCGATGAGAATTGGAAAAAATTTAATAGCGCCATTTAAACGCACGCAAACGGCTCAAATTTCAACGAACGACGCTCGGGTAATATCAAGACTAACCTCAAGGGTTAAAATGCGTTATAGGCTCTGTAAATAAGTTTTAAGGCATAAAAACACAAAATCCCATCTAAAACAATCATCCGCTAAATCCATCTTTTCTTGTCATTCTAAAAAGAGAATTTTTAAACGTAAAATCTATTTGTAATGCTCCAAAATAGGCACCCGAGTTTAAAATTTAGATAAAATTTTGGGGTATGATATATCAATTTTTGCGCTTTCGTTTTGGGGGTGGGGAGGGTCTTTTGCACCTTGAAGTTTTAGCTTGCCAAGCTCTAGCATAGGGGCTTTAGTAGAGCTTTAGCCATTTTTTACTGCACCTAAATTTTAGCTCTTAAGCGTTTATGCGTTTTGTCTCATTTTGACACAGGGTAGCAAGCAAAGCACGATAAAAAGGGGGTTAGAGCCTTAATAAGGAGGAAACGACAACGAGTTGTGACATTTTAAGTTTCGAGCATTTTTTGCCTTTCTAAACCCTTCTCAAACATCGCTAGAATGGGGGTTTAAACGACTTTAAGAAATCCCTAACTGCTATTCATATATGCCTTTTCTCTTACACCCCTCTTGCACCCATTCGTAATCAAACCCTAAGCCTCAAGAAGTTAAAATATCTCTAGGATCTTAAAACAAAGGCTAAGAAATGCAAACCCTAACCATACAGGCTAACGCCGATTTCATAGAAAAAGCCAAAGCGATATTAATCACGCTAGCTAAGCTTGACGGCGCTAAATTAAACCTAAGCGACGAAGTAAAATATCAGTCGCGTTTTAGCGAATATGAAGCGGACGCAGAGGCTATCAGGCGCGGCGAGCTTGAAACCTATCCGTTTGACGGAATACGCGACGAAGTAGCGAAATGGTAATCAAGCGCACAGCAAGATTTAATCGCGAGTTAAAAGCAGTATTCGACTTCATCGCAAAAGATAGCCCAAATAAAGCGCGGGATTTTGTTAGTAAGCTACTAGACGCGGCGGAGCTATTAGGCGATAATCCTAAACTAGGACGCGCGATTGCGAACGATGAAAGAGAACTCATCGCTAGGGGTTACATAATGCCATATCTAATTGACGGCGACAGCGTTAAACTGCTAGGCATCTACAAAGCCAATAAATGGCAAGAATAAAGCGGAGGAAGGAGCTTTAATTTCAGCTAAGATTTGGCTAACATAGGATAAAATTTCCATGTTTTAAAAGTCCTTTGAGGGCGGTTTCGCTTGATACTAGCTGCCCTTAAATCCTTTTGAAATATTTAGCTTTTTATTCGAGGCGCGCCCCAAAAGCCATTGCATTTTGCAACAGATATAAATACACGCCATCTTTCAGCTCTACACCCACAGATCTTAGCCACTGGACGGCTTTGGCTCTTTGGGCGTCGTCTTTGAAATAAGCGATTTTGTGGTCTTTTTTTACCTCATCGCGCCACTCTTAGATACTTCGGTTTAACTTCGCTTTTCCTCATCGCCTAACTCTTATCGTTTAGATTATTTTTGCAAAGCTTAGGCGAATTACAGCGCTTATGTCTACGAAAAGGAGTTTCCGATTTTTTTTGGAAAGTAGCGGTTTTTGGTGGTAAATTTTAAAAATTAAGCGATTTTTTAGCTATTAATAGTGCGGCGCTAATCCCCGCAAGGCGGGAGTTTCATCGTTAAGTCTGCGAAGTCGGAACGTCGCTTCCGATTTTTCTGCGTTTTCTACTAACCCACTCTTAAAATTTTTCGGCTAAACTTGCGCGCAATCATAAAGGAGGCTTCTTGGCTACATATATCTGCGCGTTTTTTAGCTATCTTTATCAGGTTGCTTTGCAAAAGTAGCGATGGCTAAGATTTTTTTCGCAAGCTCCGGCGCTAGTGCCGATGCTCTGATCTCCTCTAGCCCCGCTCTTAAAAAAGCGATCATCAAAGCTCGTGCTATTGCTAGAGCCCGCAAAAGCTCTTTTTGTGTTAAAAGCACAGGCAAAATCCCTCATAATAAAACCCTTCTTGATGGCTACACCTTTGACAGCGCTAGCGAAGCTAATCGCTACGTCTATTTAAAAACGCTTGAAAAAGCAGGGCGCATAAGCGCGCTTTGTATCCATCCCGGCTTTACGCTTCAGCCCGGATTTAAAGACCGCTTAGGCAGGGCAAGACGCGCTATTACCTATATCGCAGATTTTTCTTACGAGCAAGAGGGACTTAGCATAGTTGAGGATGTTAAGTCCGATTTTACGGCGCAGGATAAGGTTTTTCGTATCAAATCCAAAATCCTTTGTTTTCAAAACCCTAATATAGTTTTTCGCGCGGTTAAATATCATAAGGAAGCTTGGATAGAAATATGAGCGAGCAAAACATAAACCGCGCCCTGCTTAAAAAGGAAGCTTTTAAGATAATGCGCGAGGAGCGCTTAAGCCCGCCTGAGATAGCGGCACGATTAGGTCTTGCTGAAAAAGAGGTGCGAGGTTGGGCTAACTCTGAAAATTGGGTTCGCGAGATCTTAAAACAAGATGCGAAAGATAAAAGAGCGCTCGAAGCTAAAGCTAATCTACCGGAGTTTTCGCAAGTAGTAGCTAGCCAATACGCAGAGCTTTGCTGGGCGCAACAAAAATTAAAGGCTAAGATGCTAAAAGATGAGGAGGATGGTCGCATTAGTTCAAATGATTTCCGCTCTTTCGCGCTTTTAGCTAAAAATATAATCGAGGCTGCAGGCACTGAGATCATAGGCACGGATAAAAACGAAATCACCAATATTTTGATAAATTTTGACAAATCAGATAAAAACGTAGTGGATGTGGAGGCAATAGATGATAGTTCAGAGCTCTAAGCCCGAGCTTGAGAAGTTCGCCCGTATCGCATCTAAGCTTGAGACCTTCGTGCGTTTCGTCCTGCGCGCCGAGCCCTCTACACAACAGCTTGCATTTATTCGCGCGGTGGATGCAGGAGATCGCTTCATCGCTATTAAAAGCGGGCATGGCGTAGGCAAGAGCACCTCGCTTGCTTGGGTTGCTATTTGGTGGGCGCTAATTAAGGAGGATGCTAAAATTCCTATTACCGCCCCCTCTACTCCGCAGCTACTTCTTACGTTGATGCCTGAAATTCGCAAATGGATAGCCAAGCTTCCTAAAATTTTACGCGATGAGATCACGCCTAAAAGCGATGAGATCAATTTTTCTAACGGCAACTTCATAGCCCTTCGCACAGCTCGCAAAGAAACCCCTGAAGCCCTGCAAGGCTTTCATGCTAAGCATCTGCTATTTTTAGTGGATGAGGCTAGCGGTGTGGATGAGACGATATTTGAAATAATTTTCGGAGCTCTAAGTGGGGCATCAAATGCGATGATTATGGTCGGAAACCCTACCCGCACGAGCGGATTTTTTTACGAAGCTTTTAAGCAGGAGCTTTGGCATAGCTTTACCTTTAACGCAGAACAGAGTGCAAATGTAGCCAAAGAGCAGATCGAGCGCGCCCGCGCTCTTTACGGCAGAGATAGCAATGCTTATCGGGTTAGGATTTTAGGCGAATTCCCGCTTCAAGGCAGCGATAATCTCTTTGATTTAAGCGCGCTTGAGCTTGCCGTAGGACGTGAGATAGACCGAAGCGGCGCTGTGATTTGGGGGTTAGATCCTGCAGAATACGGAGATGATAGCTCTGTGCTATGTAAGCGTAAGGGCTTTTTCATAGAGCCTTTTTGCGAGTTTAAAAAGCTCGATTCCGCTCCACTAGCCGATGCGATCTGCGCTGAATATAAAAAAGCGGCGCAAAAGCCTAACGCTATTTTCATCGACGTCATCGGCATAGGCGCAGGAGTTTGGAGTATATTAAACGCCAAAGGCTTACCCGTTTATCGCGCCGACGTAAGAGAAAAAAGCTTCAAAGAGGGCTTTTACAATAAGCGCTATGAAATTTATGCAAGGCTAAAAGAAAATATCGCACTTCTTTGCCTGCCTAGAGATGAAAAGCTAATAGGCGAACTAGGCGATATCCGTTACGAGATTGACGAAAACACAGGCAAAATAAGGCTTGAATCTAAAAAGAAAATTCGCGCTAGACTTGCTCGCTCGCCCGATCGCGCAGATGCTTTGGCGCTTAGCTTTTTTGATGAGATGGATTTTTACGAGGAGGAAACGGATGGGGAGTTTCAAACGGGAGATTTGCTATGGTAGATGCGTGGCATTTAGGCAGGGAGGCTAGCTATTATGCCCTATTAAAGCTGGCAGGAGGCAATGTCTTTGCTCTTTTAAGCAACGCAAGAGATGCAGGAGGCGCTCCTGTAACCTTAATCGAGGGAGAGGCTATAGATGAGCTAATAAGGCACGGCTTTAGAGATGATTTTATAGCAGCCGCGCTTGAAGTAGATAAATACCGGGTAAGAAGGAGGAGAAAAAGACTTGAAAAAAGAGGAGATTAAAGCTCAAATTCTAAAGCTTCGAGATGAGGCGGTAAAGGGATTTGACTTTGTAAAAGATGACTTTTTATATCTAGAGAGCGGGTATTTAGCTCTAATGGATGAAAAAAAGAAAAGGACTTTAAAAGCTCGCCATAAATCTCACGTCGCACAAAAGATAATCTTTGCCAAGGTCCGCCGCATCACTAAAGAGATATTAAAGACCTATTTTGCTAATCCTAGTCTTGCGGATATTGAGGTTAGAGGCGACGCGCAGCTTAGCGCCATCTTACAAAATGAACTAAATACTCTAAGCAGAGCAAGGCTAAATCTTTACTCCCGCATTCACGAAAGCATAATTGCGATGCTCGTTTACGGAACTTCTATCGCAAAGGTTTATTGGGCGGATAATGAGGTTAAGGTTGTGCCTAAAAGGCTAAGTGAGGTGCTAATAGATCCGCATGCTAAAAATCATTTCGATGCTAAATACTACGTCGATCGCTTCTATATGACGATTGCCGATATTAAAAGAAACTTCGCTAAAGAGCTAAAGGATGAAAAGATAGATCTAGACACCATAAGCGGTGAAAACACCTCCAAAAGTCCTAGCGGCCTTCAAAGCTCGGATTTAGGAGAATACCGCAGAATAGCGGTGCAAGAGATTTATCGCAAAATCGGCGATGATTGGTTTATTAGCACCTGCATAAACGATAGGTTTTTGCGCCTTGATCTTCCCCTTCATGACGGATGCCCCTTCTTTTTTGCGGTAGCTTATCCGCAGTTTTGTAGGATTGAGGAAAGAGGGGCAGTGCGCTCATACGGGGCAAGCTATATTGAACCGATGATAGATCTGCAGCGCCAATTTATAGCCGTGCGAAATCAGCAGATGGACGCCGTTTATTTGCAGCTTAATCCCAGATATTTCGCCGATAGAAGCAGTGGGTTAAGGGACGATGATTTAGCATCTCTTAGCCCTAAGGTAGTCGTTTCAAATTTAGCAGCGATTAAGGAGATCCCCGCCCCTAATATCAACGGCTCGGTTTTTGATACGCAAAGCTTGGATGCAGAGATCCAAGAAGTAGGTGGAATGCCTAAGATGGTGCAAGGCATTTCTGCTAGCTCCGATCCTAGAAACGCTACGGGGATGAGCTTGCTAGCTCAAAGCGGTAACGCTACGATAGATGATATAGTTACGAGCTACAACGAGAGCTTTTTTGAGCCCTTTATCTCTCGTATCGTAAGCTTAATATATCGCCATAAAATCACCGAGGCGCTTAGCGGATATGATAGGGATAAGAAAATAGAGCTGCGCGTTAGCATAAACGCAGGCGTAGGCGTAATGAGCCGCGACACTAAGATAAATAATATCGGAGCGGCTAAACAAAGCCTACTAACGATGATAAAGATGCTAAGCGAGATGGGCGCGAAAGAAAAGGTGCGCGAGTATGTGCGAGTCCTAGAGGGCTTAGTGCGAGACGAGTTGCGCGAGATGGGTCAAAAAAACGTAGATGAACTTTTTCCGGGAGAGATAGATTTTGCAGAAACTCAAAGCGCTTAAAGATTTTATGAGCTCCGAGCCTTATGCCGAGATCAATGCGGTTTTAGAAGCGCAAAAAAGCGCACTATACCGCTATGCTTGCAGCGGAAAGGACGCAGCGGGGCAGGAGTTAAGCAAGGATGCTAGGATAAATATGCTTGAGCGCATAGACGCTCTAAGCTTTGCTCAAAGCCTTTACGGCTTTTTTTTAGAACAATACCAAACCACACAAGGAGAAAAAGATGAATGATGACATTCAACCTCAAGAACCTCAGGTGCAGCCGCAAGATCCATACGCGATGCCTCAAACGACACCTCCTCAAATGGTGCCCCCACAGCCCCAAATGACGATGCCTCAAGTAGATATAGGCGCTCAACTTGCAGCCGCAAAGCAAGCCCTAGGCATAGATGAATTGCGCGCACAGCTTGAAAAGCAACAAGAAGCCGCGACATATAATCTAAATCTCGCAGATGTCATAAGCGCTAATCCCGAGCTGAGTAAGAAAACTATCGAGGAAGGACTTGATAAGCTCGCGCAAACCAGCCCCGAGCTTGCGAAGCAGTTTAAAATCAGCAAGGAGGGTCTGGAGATTTTCGTCAAAGGTCTTAAAGCCACCGTAGCACCGCAAAGCAAGCCCGATCCGATCACTAACGACGGCACTAGCTCGGCAGACGATGCAGGCGAGGATGAGACGCTTAAGCGAATTCGCGAAGGCAAGGCAAGAGCAGGCGATGTCGGGCGAGCTATTAGCAAACTCATAAGCAAATAGCCCTTTAAATAATCCGCGCCTTTTTGTTAGCATAAAGCAAAAAGGCAGGATTTTATGGCATACTTTAATCAAAACGACTACGACTATGCTCGTAAGTCCGCAGATTTCGCGCAAAATCTCAACGCTATGCAATCACCTCTTAGCGGACTATTCGGGGCAGGCAACAATATCTACAATCAACAAAACTCAAGAGCAGGCGCGGATTTAGCCAATAATAGCTTTATCAAGCTAGGCGCTCAAGCCTACGGCGGCGCAAACGACGCTTACAGCCAAAGCTTAAATAATATCGGAAACGCTCTAAGCTCTAAAGGACGCGCCTTAAACGGGGCGGGCGCAATTGCTAATATAGGCAGGGACGCTTACGGCTTTGCCCCTCAAACCGCGCAGGGGCGGCTTGATAACTCAATGCTAGGAAGCGTAAACTCATATCTAGCCAATATCATAAACTTAGCCAATACCAAAGCAAATAACGAGTGGGCTAGAGCTAATGCGAACGCAGCACTAAACGTGCTAGGCGCTAGAGAAAAAGCCTATCAAGATGACGCCGCAAGAGCTGCAAATGGGGCCCAGTGGATGGCAGGTTTTAATTACCGCAGCGTCAAGGATGCCGAGGATGCCGCTAGAGCAAACGCGCAAGCTCAGGCGCAACAAGCATATATGCAAGCTCGCGCGGCGGGCTTAGATCGCGCCAATGAGCTAAAAAGTGCAGAGCTTGACGCACAAAATCAAAACGCCGCAAGAAAGGCTAAGGCAGATGAGCTTAAAGCACTAAACGATTTTGCCTCCAGCCCGCAGTTTTCGCAGCTAGACGATAAGCAGCGCAAAGCTATTACCGATCGCATAGCGGCGGGATATTCCGCACTAGGCGCAGAGGGAGGCGGCATAGATTACGATGATGATGATTTAGAGGCTATTAAACAAGGCTATGAAATTTTTATCGATGATGATGGAGTAAAGAAAGCACGCAAGGACGGACAAGTTTATGAGTGGAATTAAGATCGGGGGCAAAACCTTAACGCCCATAAATGTAGCTCCCATAAAGATCGGATCAAAGACACTAAGCCCGATAAACTCCATAAAAATAGGAAATAAAACCCTAACCCCAATAAGCGAAACAAGCGCGGACGGACCTAGCGATACGCAGCGCTTTTTTAGGCAGATGGGCTCTAAGCTTGCCCCTGCGCTAGATACCGCAGAAGCCATAAGTGATAAGGCTTTAGCGGGTGCAGGGCTAGTAAGCCAAAAAGCTGGCGAGCTAGGACTTCGTGCATTAGGCGCAGGAGCGGACGCACTAGGCTTTGATAATGCAGGCAAGAGCTTAAAAGATACCGCAGACGAGCTAGGGCAAACCTTTTCTCAAAGCGCGGAGGCAGTAGGACAAACGGGAGGCGCAGGCACTACCCGCATAATAGCACGAGGATTAAAAAACTTCGTAACGGGTCAAGCTGCAGCCAATCAAAAGCTAGCTAGAGGCATTAATAACGTTTTAGCAGATACCGCAGATTTTTACGGAGCGGACAAAGCTAGGGATTTCTTTCGCGAGAACTCAAATTTAGCAAGCTCGGCGATAAATAAAATTGAAAACTTCGGCGATAACGATATGAAAGGTTGGCAAGCAGCAGGCGAGATAGCAGATGCTACTGCACTAGCTCCTGCGATGCTAGGCCATAGCGCAAAGGCCGCCCGCTTAGCAAAAGCATTAGGCGCTAGCCAAAAGGTAGCTACTCGCATCGGCAACGCCGCAGGATCTGCGGCAAACGGCGCGATAATGGGAGGCTTTACCGGAGGGGCTAGAGCTTACGGACAGGAAAAGCCCGATCTAAAGCAAGCGGGGCTTGAAAGCACTATTTGGGGTGGGGCAAATGCTATTTTAGGCGGACTTAGCCGCGTTCCGATTTTAGCTAAAGGGGTGCTAGGCAAAGCAAGCGAACAAACGCAAAAGGCAGCGCAAAGCTTGGACTACCAAAATCTAAGAGAGGGCGTCCCGACGCCCGCTGGGACGACCGCTCCGCAAACGCGGGCGGATGGCGAATTATTAAGCCCTCCATTAAGCAGCGACCAATCGGCGCGCCTCAACCGATACTCCGATACTTCTCGGACAATGGCTGCCGCAGATAATGCGGGGGCGGTCACTGATAAAATTATTATACCACAAAATTTTGAAGCGGCGGCTGAGGCGTCCAACTCTCAACATAAGCAACAAGTGCTCGGGGCGCAAATGAATACCGGCAAGGAGCATTTTTCGCCGACCGATAACACTATTATACCACAAAATTCTGTCGCAGAGGGAATTTTAAATAATCCTAATCTTTTCGGACTTGACGAAAACGTGATAAAGGCCATTCGCTCAGAGCTTGAGGAAGCAGCCGGGATTGCTCCAAAAAAGATGAGCGAAGCAGCAAAAGGAGCAGATAAGGCAGAGACCGCAGCAGCGCAAGCGCCTAATCCGTTTTTAGATGAGATTTTAAGAGCTACAAACCCCGCTAATAATAACGCGTATTTAGATCAGATCTTAGCAATTACCAATCCTAAAGCCATACAAAAAGAGAAGCGCGGCATCTACAACGTTACTTATAATAGCAAAGCAGCAACGCCTATAAAACAAGATTTAAATAGCGTAGAGGATGCGTTAAGATATGCTAAAGGGGATAAAAATAAAGGTGCCGACCATATACGAATAAGGCATTTAAAAGACAAAAATGCCGAGGGCTATGTTAGTCAAAGCGAGCTTTTAAATATGGGCGAGAATATGCGTAAGTATTTAGATAAATACAAAGAGCCTTTTATCGACAAAAATGGGTTAAAAATATACGAATGGCAGGATAAAGACGGAGTGAGGTTTAGAGCCGTCATCGCTCCCAAAAAAGGAAGTCCGACAACCCAGACTATTACCTCAACCTTAAATGGAAGCGATGAAGCCGCCAAAAAGGGATTAAACCCAAATAGCAGCCTTTACAGCAATGACGATATTATAACCTTTTACTCTGATAGAAATCTTAAAAAACCTATGGAATTTAAAACTCCCGCACTTCGCGAAGCGGATGAAGCGATTAGGGGTGGGGACACACTCTCTAGCCTAAGCACCCCACAAGCGATGAGAAATCAAGGGCTAGACACCGCTACAGATATTATACCACAAAACGGCGAGAATATGATTAAAGGTTTTAGCTCTAGCGCAATCCCTGCTAATATCGCAAGCGCTGGAGCCGGAGCAGCCACAGGTGCAGCGCTAGATGATAAAAATAGAGCAAGAGGCGCTTTTATCGGAGCGTTAGGCGGGCTTGGGCTAGTAAATGCACCCTCTTTGGTTTCAAAGCTAAAAGGAGGCGCTAAGGTAGGCGAGATAGCGCAGGATATAGAAGCTGCGGCAAAAGATAAGCCTAGCATCTTAAGCAATATGCGCTCCTATCTTAAAGCCGTAGGCGCAAACTCCGCTTCAGAGCTAAAGGATTTAAGCGGCAAGGATATAGGACTAAGCTACGCAAGGCAAATGGCAAGCGAGCATATCAATAAAGAGTTTAAAAATATCGCTTATGAAATTTTATCCGGCTCTCAAAGCTTAGCACAGAATTTAAAAAATGGCGCTATTAATGCAGCTCGCTTTGCAAGGCGCGCATTAAGCGAAACCAAAGGCGCGGATTATCTTTTGCGAAACGACGAGCTATTCAGCGCCAAAAGCGCATATAGCGCTAAAATGGAAAATCTACAATCCGCGCTTAGCGGCTTAGATGACGCAGATCGCGTAGCTATGCATGAATATATGGTGGGTGAAGGAAATGCCATTAAGCCTGAGCTAAAGCCACTAGCAGACGCGCTAAGACGTCAGATCGACGATATGAGTGCTAAGCTCGTGGATTTAGGCGTTTTAGATAAGGCTAGCAGAGACGCGCTAGCGGGGCAATATCTTGCTCGCTCTTATGAAAAGCATCTAAAAGATCGCATCAACTCAGTGTTTTCAAGCGGTAAAAAGGTAGATGAAATTCACAGCAGAGGCTTTGCGTTTAAAGAGTTTAAAGATAGGGAAGCGATGGATAAGTTTCTATCTAAAAACCCGCAGATTGCAAAGTCTATGGATCAGGCTTACAATAAAGGCGGCGTGCGCGTAGTAGAAAAGCCTAATGGTAAAATTGAGCTTTGGAGGGATTATACTAAAGATGAGCGTTCGGCTATGGGGGAGATAAGAGATGCTGCTTTTAGCATACCGCAGACCCTAAATAAGTTAAACGATATGATAGAAAACGCTAAGTTTTTAAAATCCGTTAGCGAATTAAGCGGTGGCGCAGTGATACCCAATACCGAGATTAAAGCCCGCTACGGCAAGCTTGATTTAGATGACGCGATTAAAAAGGAGCTAGGGCGCGAGGGATACGCTCAAATGCCCAAAAGCGATAGCTACGGCGCGCTTGCGGGGCAATGGGTGCGAAAGGATATCAAAAGCGATATAATCTCATCCTTCGCGCAAAGTGGTGATATGGGTGTGCTAATAGACGGATGGAAAAAATACCTCTCGATTTGGAAGATGAGTAAGACCGTATGGTCGCAGACCGCTCACGTAGGCAACTACGTCTCAAACGGATTTTTATTAAATCTTGCGGGGATGAGCGCCAAGCAGGTCGTAGCCTCTATGGCAAAGTTTACCCGCGCGCAGATAGGAAATGGAGCGATCAACCGCTACAAGCAGCTAAGGCTAAAAAACGTTACTTCTAAACTAAGCCCCGCAGAGCGCAGGGAATACGCGCAACTTATGCGCGAAAAAGAGATTCAAACCTACAAGCTCGCCGAGGACGAGGGACTTTTTGGCAGAAGCTCCTTGCTTGATATTCAAAACGGCTTTGCCCGCACTACAAAAGAGCTTAGGCAGGGAAAGATCGCCCGCATAATAGATGGAGATGCCGCAGGCAAACAAAGCGTCGTAGCCTCTGCGGCTCAAAAGGCGGGCGACGCGTTAGGAGCAGTTGCCGATAAGGCGGGCGCGCTATATGCAGGGGAGGATAATGTAGGAAGGCTAGCGTTATTTTCTCACTATATTGACAAGGGGCTAGATCCAAAAAGCGCAAAGATCGCAACCAATAGCTGGATACCAGATTATTCGCGCCAAATGCCTGCGGGTATGAGAGCGCTTAGAGATAGCGGCATCGCCCCTTTTATTTCGTGGAGCTATTACGTAATGCCTGCAATGGGGCGCTACCTAGCTCGCCACCCGGTAGATGGAGCTAAAAAGATCCTGCCTATGCTAGCGGCTTTAGGATATTGGCAATATAAGGTTACGGGCGAAGCTAATCCGTATAGTGATAAGATCCCTGATGATATCAAAGGACGCAGCGTAGCAGTATGGCGCGACGGCGATCGAGTTCGCACGATTAAGATGGATAGGTATCTTCCTTATATGAATCTAACCGCTCCGGCAAACTACGCTAAAGGGCTTGCTAGCGGTCCGGCGACGCAGGGAGCTTATGCGCTGTTTTCGATGATGGCGGACGGAAAGCCTAGGATGCTTTACAATAACCGCCCGATCACTAAAGATACCAAGCCTATTCCCGCGCAGGCATACGATTATCTAAATTGGCTGCTTCAAGGCTTTACGCCTATGCCGGGCGGAGTAAGCAGCGGAATAAATTTAGTAAGTGATCTAAGCAGAGATGAGAAGGGCAGAAAGCGAAACAACGTAATGCTTCCTAAAACGAAAGCTCAAAGTGTAGCGAAGTTTTTAGGCTTTAATAGCGCAGATTATAGCGTTAGCGGGCAGATGAAAGACGCTGCTAAAAAGAAGCTTAAGAAAAAAGATTAAGCGCTTTTATGTAGCCTTCAACCCTTTTGGGGGTTTGGCGGTAAAGCAGGCTTGCTTTTAAATTTCTTGCCGCTTGTGCGTAATCGCCTGCTTCTATGCAGCCCAGAGTATGGCGGAAGCCCATAAGCCCTGCAAGTCCTAGCTGATATGCCATTTCGATTAGGGTGTCTTGCACGCCTTGAGGTTTATCCGCAAGCCACGGCAGGCACTGAAAAACCCGCTTTTTGAGCTTGGAAACCTTTAAATTTAATATTTTTTCCGCTACTTCTCGGCTCATCGGCTCCGCCTTGCCGTTATTTAACGCTAGCTCATCGGGGCTAAGAGCGGCTACCAAAAAGCCGTATCCTATCGTAGCCTTTCCGAGGCTGTCTTT
>NZ_CALKZP010000001.1 GCF_938002845.1 uncultured Campylobacter sp. | reverse complement strand
GGCAAGCTAAATCCGACCTTCAAAGACGACGAGGCGGCCTACACCGAGGGCTTTTACGACGGCATAGAGCTTCTTGGCAAGGTTGCAAACCGCGAAAAAGAGACCGCCGAGCTAATAAGCTTCGTCAAAACCTCGCAAGAGCAGCTAAAGGCTAAATTTAGCGACTTCATCGTGGATAAAAGGCCTAAAATTTACATGGCAAATCCCGATCTCACGACCTACGGCAGCGGCAAATACACGGGCATAATGTTTATGCGAGCCGGCGCGCAAAATGTCGCGGCGCAGAGTATCAAGGGCTACAAGCAGGTATCTGCAGAGCAGGTTTTAGCGTGGGCGCCGCAGATGATCTTCGTGCAGGATCGCTACCCGCAGGTGCCCGCAGAGCTTAAATCCAACCCACAGCTTGCAAATTTAAGCGCGGTCAAAGAAGATAAAATTTACATGATGCCCGAATACGCCAAAGCGTGGGGCTATCCGACTGCCGAAGCCATGGCGCTTGGCGAATGGTGGCTAGCGATGAAGCTCTATCCGAAGCATTTCGACGAGGCGGAATTTAACAAAAAAGTAGAGGAATTTTATCAAAAATTCTACCGCACGAGCTATAAATGAAATTTTCCGCCCTGCTGCTGCTATGGGTTCTGCTGTTTGCGGTATCGCTTGGCATCGGGCAGTATCCGATTAGCCTAGAGGAGACGGGTAAAAATTTTTACTAGCAAAATTCTGCGTAAAATCACAAAATTCTGCCCTACGAAAGCATCTGAAATCCCCCACGACAAAATCAAAATTTATATAAAAATTTATCTGGATTTTATACTGATCAGCTATAATTCCGCTATTCTAATCCCGCATATTTTGCGGAATTTTCAAGGAGAAAAAATGCTTAAACTTCACTCAATCCTTCTTGGTACAGTGCTTTGCGCTGGCCCGGCTTTTGCAGATCGCACGATTACAGATCAGCTCGGTCGCAAGGTCACGATCCCAGATCAAGTAAATCGCATCGTCGTGCTACACCACGAAGCGCTCAATGTCTTAAACGAAATCAACGCCCAAGATAAGGTCGTAGGCATCCTAAAAAGCTGGGAGCAACGCCTAGGCAAAGAGTATAATCGTTTGGCGCCGAGTTTTAAAAACCTACCTAATCCGGGCGATATCAAAGATGTCAATTACGAAGCTCTGCTTAGTCTAAAGCCTGATGCGGTCGTAGTGGTCAACTACTTCCCTAAAGAATATATCGCTAAAATGGAGGAGTTAAAAATCCCAGTCGTAGGCATTTCGTTTTTTAGCTCTGCACAAGAGGAAAAAGCTAAGCTAAATCCGACCTTTAAAGATGAGCGCGATAGCTTCGCTGCTTACGATGAGGGCTTTTACGAGGGGGTTAAAATTCTAGGCGAACTAAGCAATCACGAAAAGGATGCCGCTGAACTAATAGATTTCGTTAAAAAATCGCAAGCTGATTTAAATGCCAAATTTAGCAATTTTATCGTAGATAAAAGACCTAGAGTTTATATGGCAAATCCTGATCTTACGACCTACGGTAGCGGCAAATATACTGGCGTAATGTTAGCAAGAGCGGGTGCGACGAACGTTGCCGCTGCAGATATAAAGGGCTACAAACAGGTTTCACCGGAGCAAATTTTAGCATGGAATCCGCAGATTATCTTAGTGCAAAACCGCTATCCTCAAGTACCTGCCGAACTTAAGGCAAACCCTGCGCTAAAAGGTCTTAGCGCCGTGAAAGAGGATAGAATTTATCTAATGCCCGAATTCGTTAAAGCATGGGGTCATCCGACTGCCGAAGCAATGGCGCTTGGTGAGGAATGGCTTGCGATGAAACTTTATCCGCAAAATTTTAAGGACGCAAACTTTGATAAAAAAGTAGAGGAATTCTACGAGAAATTTTACCGCGTCAAATATCAAAAATAATGCTAAACCTAATCCTGCTTCTTTTTTGGGTAGTGCTGGCGCTAATCTCGCTCGCTAGCGGGCAGTTTCATATACCGTTAGAAGAAATTTTTAAAATTCTCTTTAGCGGAGGCGGCGATGAAGCCGCCAAAAGTGTGATGCTGGATGTTAGAATTCCGCGCATTCTACTCTCCAGCCTTTGCGGTGGAGCGCTTGCTATCGCGGGTTTGAGCTTACAGGCGGTATTTAAAAACCCGCTCGT